>CBDIBP010000049.1:0-36123 GCA_965276955.1 Flavipsychrobacter sp. | reverse complement strand
TGCTCAGAATGTGGATATCTGGTGCCAGACCGTTCTTGTTACCCCGGGTACTTACTATGATTTCTCTGCCTGGGCAGCTTCCTGCACATCTAATAATCCTGCTGTCCTGCAGTTCAAGATAAATGGGGTACTTATTGATTCTCCGCTTCACCTGGGCGCTATCAATGGCGTGTGGACAGAGTTTCACGCAATTTGGTATAGCGACACAGCTACCGTTATCACCATTTGCATCAACGATCAGCAAACGGCGCTTGATGGAAATGACTTTGCTATAGATGATATTTCATTCCGGCTGGTATGCAAGAGCACTGCCAGTGTTTATGTAGCTGTCCCCAATTTCAACGATAGTATAGCTTTCGACCAGCAACCTTGCCAGAATGGCTCGGTAACACTCACTGCCATTAACAGGGATAATGTATATGCAGCCAGTACGCAATACAACTGGAGCTTTGGCGACCACAGTACGGCAAGCGGTACGGCACAACCCCATGTATATCCAAGCCAAAATTATTACCTGGTAAGCCTTGTAGTAACAGACCACATTTGTGTAGATACATTTACAGATATTATTTTTGTGAATAACTTTACGCCCCGTTTACCCGTAAGCGCCGATACTGCTGTGTGTAAAGGCAACACGGCCCAGTTATGGGTAGGCCAGGGTAATACTTATAGCTGGACGCCTGCTGCTGGTTTAAGTGATACTACAGCACAAAGCCCTACAGCATCGCCTGCTGACACTACTACATACTATGTTACCGTTCACTCTAATGATGGCTGTGTTTTTCACGATACTGTTACCGTGAATATATGGCCGCTTCCGGTAGTAGTAGCATCACCTACTGATGGTGTGGCTACCTGCAATACGCCAACGCTGCAACTGCACGTTACGGGCGCGCAGTCCTATGTTTGGTTCCCCGCTCAGTATGTTACAGACCCACTGGCGCAAAGCCCTTTTGCAGTACCTACCGAAACAGTTACTTATGTAGTAACGGGTACCGATGCCAACCATTGCGTGAACAAAGACAGCATCACCGTACAAGTACCAGATATATCAAGGGCTTTTGTGCCTTCTGCATTTACGCCTAATGGCGATGGCAAGAACGATGTATTGCGCCCCATGCCTTATTGCGGTTTTGTGATACAGGAATTCAGTGTGTTCAACCGCTGGGGAGAAAGAGTATGGTATAGCGATGCTACAGCTGCAGAGAGTCATGGCTGGGATGGCACCATAAGTGGCACACTTGCACCTATGGATACGTATTTCTACGTGCTTACCGGCGCTACAAAAGAGGGTATACAAAAAGTAATAAAGGGCACTGCGGTACTTATAAGGTAATATTCCTTAGATCCTATTTTATTACAAAAGCCTTTGTGTTACCACACAAAGGCTTTTGTAATATGGGTTACGGTACGGGACCGTATGGGCTATCAATCTCAATTGCTTAGCTATTTGATGAGGAGAAGGTGCCAGTTCCAGTTCTCAAATTTTGGAGATATAGGCTGAGGTCGGGCCGGATGACAAAAGAGAATGGGAGGCATCGCTCTTGCTCTGCACTCCCATTCTTATGTATGTGGCTATGCCAGGAATCGAACCTAGATCTGGAGCTTCGGAAACTCTTATACTATCCATTGTACTACACAGCCCGGTTGCTAATGCTATCCATGCATTTCGGATTGCAAAGGTATATTTTTATGAGACTTATCAAAAACAAAAAAGGGGACCGTAACTACGGTCCCCTTTTTTGTAAAAAACGAAGATAATTTACAGTATAGCTTTACCATTGAAAGTTGCAGACTTCAGTATAGCTTCACCAACTTTTACTGCTCTTGAAGGCAGTGGAGCATAGTTGAGTGCTGTGCTGAATTTTTGTCCGTCGTGTATCATCCACCACAACAAAGTCACCATTTGTTTAGAAGCAACAGCAGTGCGGTTGTTATAGTTTTGTTCTTTATAGATGATCACCCATGAAAAACTGGCGATCGGGTAACCATCCTTAGCTTCAGTATTGGTCAACCAGCATTTGCCATCAGCAGGGATGATCACGTTTGCAGCAGCAGTTGTAGAAGCCAGGCTTGGAGTTATGAATTTGTGGTTCTTATTTTCTATTGCAGCGTAAGCTATTTTGTTTTGTATAGCATAAGCAAGTTCTATATAACCAATACCACCCGGTGTTTGGGTTATAAGACCAGCAACGCCTTCAGTGCCCTTACCAGCAAGACCGGTCGGCCAGTTCACAGCACCACCTTTACCTACCTTGGTTCTCCATGTATCACTTACACTTG
Source organism: Flavipsychrobacter sp. (assembly GCA_965276955.1). Lineage (GTDB taxonomy): Bacteria > Bacteroidota > Bacteroidia > Chitinophagales > Chitinophagaceae > JABDEZ01. The sequence goes on along the minus strand of CBDIBP010000049.1, from coordinate 33,840 downwards.
AAAGAAAATTGGTAAATATGTTAGTAGTACCTGATCCTTCAGCACGGTGCAATACCACTATCGGCATGTCAGGAAGTTTCACACCTTTGTTCAATGCAACGATCTTAGCATCATTCCATTTTGTGATGTTGCCCAGGAATATTTCAGCAAGTACATTGCCGGTAAGGTTCAGAGAAGCTTTAACGCCAGGCAGGTTGTAGCTAATAGCAACTGCGCCGGCTGTAACCGGTATGTGTAATACTGGAGCGCCTATTTTGGTTGTTTGCTCGTCGTTCAACGGAGCATCAGATGCACCAAAATCAACTATTTTCTCTGTCAGATTCTTGATGCCACCGCCTGAGCCTATAGACTGGTAGTTAACTCTTACACCTGTTTTCTTATCGTACTCCGAGAACATCTTAGAGAACAACGGATTGTCGAAAGAGCTACCTGCGCCCATTATAGCGTCAGACTGTGCATGTGCTACATTTACCGCAGATACAAGCAGTAACGAGTAGAGAAGTTTTTTCATTTTAAGACCTTTTTACGTGAAATGATGTGTGCCGCAAAAGTAATAGCCACATTTCAATGCGTAGGTTATCTTAAAATTAACTTATTCTGAAATTAATGTTATTGATACTTAGGCTTTTGTAAGCTTGTATACATATACATGCATGTAGGTAACAGAAGACCGTATGCCATCTTCCAGTTCTATTTTCAGGCCCTGTTTTTTAAACTCTGCCAGGTAGTGCTTGTGCGACCGGAAATTGAGAGGTACTGGTACACCAGCTTTCATTTTATTCAGTAACCAGTCTTGCGATGATATCCAAACCTTGTCCAGCAGATGTATATACATCTCTTCTATTAATATAATGGCACCGGTGGGCTTTATGATACGTTTCAGTTCACTTAGGTAGTATTCAGGATCTACAGTATGGTGCATGGTTGCCAATGCTACCACAACATCAAATGTATTGTCAGGGAATGGAACTTCTTTAGTGGTCAGTAGCTTGAAAGACAAACGCTTGTCTGCCAGCATCTTATCATCCAGGTTTTGGTCTTTAACTACGTCCAGGCCGGTTATTTTTAAGTTAGGTACCGTTTTCAGTAGCTCAATAGCCGTGTACATATTACCACATCCAAAATCAAGGACGGATGAATGGTCAGGTATAAGTTTAGACAAATAGTCTGCAAATTTTTGAGAACGTTTTTGGGTGAGCTTCTTATATATAGGAAGGTTGGCTATGAACATAATAAGAATTGAAAAGTTACGTGTAGCTATTTTTACAGATGTGCGCAAATATAACTTTTATTGGGTGGGCTGCAAATTGAAAATAACATGAAATAATTGTTTAATTTTTCGCAATTGATCAAAATTACCCAACCTTATTTATTGTAGAGTTGTCTATGATATTAATTGTTAGTTTGTTTTATTGAAATTTTGTGTTAATTATTATTTTTTCAGGTTATTAATTATATTTGTTACAGTTAAATTCTAAACAAGAATGAAAAAATTCGCCTCCTACATCCTGGTTTGTTTCACGTTACTAAGCTTAATGCCCAAAAAGGCACAAGCATCGCATTGCGCCGGTGCTGAATTGCTGTATGAGTGGGTAAGCGACTCTACTTACCGGTTGTATTATAAATTCTATCGCGATTGCCAGGGTATAGATGCACCGTCATCAGTTACGGTTTGTTGGCACAATACATGCGACAATATCCAGCAACCTACGCTTAACCTTACGCAAATAACAGGTTTGTTGCCTGCGCCTAACCCACGTAACCTGAATAATGGCGATGATATTTCTTATCTCTGCCCGGGCTTCAGCTCTACTTGTGCCCAGCCGGCGGGCACATTACCTGGCTATCGGGTATGGTGGTACACCACTACGGTCACGCTACCCAAGCGATGTAATAAATGGATCTTTGAGTCCAGTAACAATGCGCGTAACGCGGCTATTACCAATCTGTATAATCCAGGGTCGCAATCCTTATATGTTTCTGCTACGTTGGATAATCTGGACGCACAAGGCGACACTTCTCCTAACTTTTCTACATTACCTGTACCGTATACATGTATATACCAACCTTATACTTATAATAATGGTGCGTATGATATTGACAATGATTCCCTGCACTTCCAGATCATTAACCCGCTGACAGGGAACTGTGGTGCCAATGCCAATCCAACAGCTGTACCATTCGTGTCACCATCCAATACCCCAGGTGATACAGATAATTATAACCTTTTCAATAATCCGCTCATTTGCCAGTACACTTTCCAGTTCAATGCCAATACTGGTTCTATGTACTTTATACCTACAGCATTACAACGTGCTGTTATTGCGGTAAAGGTGACCGAATACAGGAAAATAAATGGCGTAGCCGTAGCGATAGGTACTGTGGAGCGTGATATCCAGTTGGTAATTGTGCAGTGCAGTAACGAGTCTCCTGATTTTGGTATATCTAATAATACATTGATTGGTGGTACATTAGACCCGGTAAGTGGTACTATATATGCTTGTACATTAAGCCCATTATCATTCTGCTACAATGCTAACAGTGCCAATCCTACAGCAGTTTTGAGGGTCAGCGATAATTCCAGTTCCGTTACTCCGAGCGCCACAGTTACTTATAGCGGCCCGCAAGATTCCATAAAAGGCTGCTTTTCGTGGACACCATCACCAACAGATACCGGTGCCAAGATATTTACCATATTGGTGAAAGATTCATCATGTAATCCTTCGTCTGGTGGATATGTGTTACAACAAATATACACCATACCGCTCTTCATATTCCCACAAACTGCTATCCTCAATGATACTACTATATGCCTTGGCGGTTCTGCTAATTTGACCGCGGTAGGTGGTAGTGGCTTCACCTGGGGGGTATTGCCGGGTGGTTCGCCATTGAGTTCACTAAGTTGCACGTCGTGTACTAATCCAATAGCAACACCTACGGTCACCACCCAATATACTGTTTCTGCCAATAGTGACCTGTTCTGTAAGAACAAGGATACCGTTACCGTAACAGTGGTACCAGCTATACATGTTACTTCAACAGATACTACTACCTGCGTTAATAATTCATTGCAATTGAATGTGAATATTACGGCAGTTAATAATAATTATACGGTGAACTGGTCGCCAGCTACCTTTCTGAACAATCCGTCCATCGCCAACCCTATCATTGTTAACCCTACTGCTACAACACAATATATAATAACAGTGGCCTCTACCGATTTCGGACATTGTACAGTACATGATACTTTGAATGTACGTGTGCTACAAGGCTTTAAGCTGGCCAATAAAGATACAGCCATCTGTAAAGGCGCTTTTGTACAAGTGAATGCTACAGGAGATGCATATAATTATTCATGGACGCCAACTACGGGTCTTTCCTCTTCTACGATAATTGCTCCTACCATCACGCCTGATACGTCTACAAGGTATGTGGAAACAGCCCGCTACCCAGGTTGCCGCGACAGTGTACAAAGTTTCTACATACAGGTACAGCCAGTACCGGTAGTAGTAGCTGGTGCAGATAGAGCTATTTGTAATGGAGATACCGTACACCTGAATGGTTCTGTATCGCCTGCATATGCTTACACTTACGTATGGACACCGGATTCATCTATCAATGTGGATTCCAATATCAATGTGATATTCTCCGGCCTGTACTCGACCACATATGTGCTGACAGCTACGACCTCAGCAGGTTGTAAAGGTTCTGACAGTGTATCGATAACCGTACTGAAGCATTCGTTCCTGAAGGTGACGGACGATACAGCGATATGTCCGCACGATAGCGTAATGATAGGAGTAACGGGAGATTCCCTTGCACATTTCTACTGGCACCCTAATTTCAACATATCCGATACGGGCAGCGCTACACCGGTACTATACCCAACGGGTAACGTACGCTACTATGTATATGGTGTGGACAGCAGCAATTGCAGGGATACTGCATCTGTATACATCACCCTGCATCCTGCAGCGGTAGTATCGTTACCGGATTCTGTAACCTTATATCCTGGTGACTCAGTACAATTGAACCCACTGACCAATTGTACTTACTTCAGTTGGTTCCCACCACTAGGGTTAAGTAGTACTACTATTTCTAACCCTACGGCTAAACCACCAGTAAGTACCCGATACAAAGCAACAGGCACAACAGAATTTGGTTGTACAGCAATAGATTCGATAGACGTGAATGTGGCGCCTGATTCATACATCGCATTGCCAAATGCATTTGCGCCTGGCACAGGTCCTAATGCACTGCTTAAGGTATTGCACCTGGGTAATGCTACGCTCAACAGCTTCCATGTATACAATCGTTGGGGTGTAGAAGTATTCCAGACAACAGACATCAATGAGGGATGGGATGGTCAGTTGAACGGCCAGCCACAACCGATGGGTGTGTATGTATACACAGTAGAGGCTACCACTTACAAAGGCAAGAAGATAAGCAAGCAGGGTAACATCACGTTGCTGCGCTAAACATAAGTTTCAAAATGGTTTATAAAAGAATGGTCCCGCAAATTGCGGGACCATTCTTTTATATTGTGTTAGTGAGATATTATTATATCAAGAGAGATACTTGCCTACTATTGGCATACGCCTACCCACACCAAAAGCCTTTGGCGATACACGTATGATAGGGCAAAATTGGTTCCGCTTGTACTCGTTGATGTTTACCAATTTCAATATACGGTGTACTAATGTGGCATCATTGCCCATAGCTATTATCTCTTTGGGGCCTTGCCTGCGCTCTATGTATTGGTAGAGTATAGCATCCAGCACGTCATATTCAGGCAGGCTGTCACTATCCTTCTGGTCGGGACGCAATTCTGCACTTGGGGCTTTGGTAATTATATTTTGAGGTATGATCTCTTTCTCGCGGTTGATATAGTTGGCCATAGCATACACTTGCATCTTATACAGGTCGCCCAGTACGCCCAATCCTCCGGCCATATCGCCATAGAGGGTGCCATAGCCTGTTGCCAGCTCGCTTTTATTTGAAGTGTTCAGCAATATCGACCCGAATTTATTTGAGAGTGCCATTACCATTGCACCTCTTATTCTCGATTGAAGATTCTCTTCAGCCACATTGAATGGCATGTCTTTGAACACCGGTTGCAACGTATGCAGGTAAGTATCAAAAACATCTTTTATAGGCAACATGTGATAAGGATTGCCCAGATTCTCGGAAAGTTGTTGAGCATCGGTCACAGAATGCCCGGTAGAGTATTGTGAAGGTAGCAGCAATGCCTGCACATTATGAGCCCCAAATGCCTCGCAAGCGAGCGCCAGTACTACCGCACTGTCTATACCGCCTGAAGATGCAACAATAGCTTTCTTGAATCCCATTTTCCTGAAGTAATCTTTTATCCCAGTTATTAGCGCCTGGTGTATCTCTGCTGTGGCTATACTGGCATCAAAATGTGTAGGTATGGCTTGTACCAAAGGGATGTGCTCCTCACTGGTCGTTCCTGCAAAGGTCCCATCCTCCAGCAGCGTTACATACTGCAACGCCTCTTCAAAGTAGGGGAGTTCTGCTACCATGCGTTCCTGCGCATCCATCACAACCGAGCCTCCATCAAATACGATCTCTGTTTGCGATCCTGTGGTGTTGCAGTAGATCATGGGCAGCTTGTACTTGCGTACGTTCTGCTTAACAATACTTTTACGCCCGTTGGCATGCAGGTAGTCGAATGGCGAGGCACTTAGGTTTATCATCATATCGGGCTGCAGCTCCATGAGCATGTCCATAGGGCTTATGCGGTACAGCGGGTTGTCGCTGATGTTCCATATATCTTCGCAAACTGTGACCGCCAATTTCTTGCCTTTAAAATGCAGCACGTTCCATTCGTACCCTGGTTCAAAATACCGGTACTCGTCAAATATATCGTACGTAGGCAGTAGGGTTTTGTGCACTACACCTTTGATCTCTTTTTCGTGCAGCAGGTATACACTGTTATAAAGGTCCTTGCCTTCGGGCCTGGGGTTGCGCGCGGGCGCACCCACCAGCACCCCTATAGTATCTGCTTCCTCGCGTATCTTATCAATAGAGCTTAAGCACTCAATAATAAAATCTTCGAACTCCAGGAAATCACGCGGAGGGTAGCCACACACCGCCAGTTCTGAAAATACTATAAGGTCGCCGCCCTGTTCTTTAGCCTTGCGTATGTCTGCAATGATCTTGGCAGTATTCGCCTCAAAATTGCCTATGTGATAGTTTTGCTGGGAAAGGAAGATCTTCATGAAAATGCTGTCTTGATATTATGATACACAGCAAAGTTATTGAACAGTATTTTGTTATCCCTAAAAGAAAAGCCCCACCCGCAGCGATAAGCTATTGAGCCGCACATACCCATCGGTAAATGTGCCTGCATATCCCATATCGTAGTTCTTAGGGCTCACCGTATTGGGCAGGAAACCATTGTTGAAGAAGAGCCCTGAGTAGAAGTGCAGCTTGGGCGTAAGCGGGTACTCTATACCTGCGCCCAAATTCAGCTGTAGAATTATAGGGGCTACTGCAAGTGAGCCGGTGAGCTTTTCATTATCACCCTGCAACGTTCTGTAATTGCCGCCGGCATCATTATAGTCTACCGTATAGCTGGCCTTCCTGCTGATGTTGATAGCAGCCGTAAGCCCTATCTGTCCATATATCTTTAACCCGTCGTTATTAATAGGATCTGAACGTAATTTCAGCGCGAACGGTATCTCCAGGTACTGCAGTTTGTAGTCAAAGTCTGTATTGAGAACCGAATTGGCAGTGCTGGTCGATACCAGGTTAGGGTTGTAAGCCGTTGTTATCCTGCCGCCGCTGCTATTGATATCGAAACCCGTTGCTATTGCGTAATTGGGTGCAAAATAATAGTCCATCATTAATCCCCACATGTAGCCGGCCTTGCCGCCCTTGCTGTTCACATAATAATTGCCATCATCGCTCTTGGTGCTGGTAGGGTGCATCCACGAAATATCGGGCGCTATATAAATGCCAAAATGGATCTTGTTCACATTTATCCGGGCTGGTAGTGGTGCACCATTTTCATAATACTCCTGCTGGGCATGGGCAACCATGCTTTGCAGGGCCAGGAACAGGATAAAGACCATTTTTTTCATGTGGGAATATTGTAGCGTAAATGTATTTCAAAAATAGTGCACGAAGTGGCCCCCAGCCATTATTTTTGCAGACTATTATAAATATTCTTCCCTGATGTTCAGAATGTTACGTGTGCTTCAACGATCAACTGCTGCCGCAGGCATGGCCCTTCTATTTTCCCTTGGTTTTTTGCTGGCTAGTTGTGGTGGCGATAAGGCCCCCGATGTATCTGCAATAAAGGTGGACCTGCAAACCCAGAACCTCGAAAAAGACCTTGCCGCACTGGACACCAACCATATAGGTGCAGGATTGGTGCAGCTGCACAGCAAGTACCCCGATTTCCTGAACTTCTACCTTGATACTCTTATGGGTTTTAAGATAATGGGCAACTATGCCGATACTACTGCCGGTATCAGGCTGGGTTTTCGGTTGTTCCTCACCAATAAAGATTATCGTGGTCTTTTTGATACGGTGGGCAAGTACTATCCTAACACCAAAGATGTGGATGCCGAGCTGCAAAAGGGCTTCCAGTATGTAAAGTATTACTACCCGGACTATAGTGTACCCAAGGTAATATATCTGGTATCGGGCCTCAACAACTGGGGGGCTTTCACATTTGGCAGGGAGATAGTAGGCGTGGGGCTCGATATGTTCCTGGGTGCTCAATATCCGTTCTACCGCTCGGTAGGCCTGCCCGATTATCTGAACACCCATCTGCGCCGTGCTTACATACCGGTAGCCGTTTTCTCTACCGTATACCAGAACCAGCATCCCTTTTTGGCAGAGGAGCATACCCTGCTGGATATGATGATACAAAAGGGTAAGGAGCAATACTTCCTGCACCACGTGCTGCCCCATACGCCAGATAGTACGCTGTATGGCTACACCCAGGCCCAGCTGGACTGGTGCAACAATAGCGAACCGATGATCTTCAACTTTTTTGCATCAGCAAACCTGTTCTATGCCAAAGAGTTCGAGCGCACACTGCGCTATGTGAACGATGGACCCAACTCTACCGGTATGCCCGCAGAAAGCCCCGGCAATATAGGCACCTGGCTGGGCTACAAGATAGTATCATCCTACATGAAACAGCACCCCGATATGACCCTGCAGCAGCTACTGGCCACCAATACCGATGCGCAGAAGTTCCTGGAAGATTCGAAATATAAACCCCGGTAGGTTTATTATCTTTACAGTTGTGCGCATGATCAAATAAAATATTAATGTCTTCATACCAAATAAAATTACCCCAGTTCGAAGGGCCTTTTGACCTGCTGCTGTTCTTTATAGAGCGCGACGAGCTGGATATATACAACATACCCATCACCGGCCTCACCAACGATTTTCTTGACTATATACACTCCCTGCAGTCGCTGAATATAGAGCTGGCCAGCGAGTTCATATTGTTCATCTCCACCCTCATGCGCATAAAGGCCAAGATGTTGCTGCCGCGCCGCGAAAAGGATGCCCAGGGCAATGATATAGACCCGCGTAATGAGCTGGTAGATAAGATACTGGAATACAAACGCTTTAAAGAGGCCGCTGCCGAAATGGCGCTGCTGGAGGCCGACCGCCTGATGCAGCAGAAAAGGGGCAATGCCCGCCGCGAAATGGAACTGCTGGGCGAGGAATATGCCGAAGGCACCGAGATACAGACCGTGACCGTATACAAGCTGATGCAGACCTACGAAAAGGTGATGAAACGCCTGGCCGAGCGCACCAACAAGCCCCAGCACGTGGTGGTAAAGTACAACTATAGCCTGGAGGGCCAGCGCGCCTACCTGCGCACCTACATGAAGGAGCAGAGCCGCGTAAGCTTCGAGGGCCTGTTCGTCACCTGCGAGAACCGCATACATGCCATATTCACCTTCCTGGCCATGCTGGAGCTGATACAGCAAAAATATATGACCATACTGATGGGCGAGGGCCGCAACAACTTTATCGTAGAGTGGAACACCGACCGCGATGAAGCCATGGAAGGCATAGACACCGAGAACGAACTGGCATAGAATTTGTAGTATATACTGCGTACCCCGGTACATAAAAGATTCCCCAAGCACTGTCGGACAGAGGTTTTGGGGGCTTTTCATTTTAGGGGACATTAAATAGCCACCCAACACACGAGTCTTTCGAGCAGCTTCTTCAGCGAAGAGAGCCAATAGGTAATATTGAAATAGATGCAATCCCACACTGAAGTATTCTCTGTGACTATTATACACTTGGCGCAAGAATGAGGCCTTGGCTTGCGATATAGCTTGTCGTTCTCTCGTGCTTAGGTATTGTCTAAAATATAAAAAACAATGCATTAAATGATTCGCCGAACGTAATAGGCTTTTACAGAAAATAAATTAGCGAGGCCGTCAATTGTATTGAAGACAGCCCCGCTAATAATAAAGGAGAAAGGATATTATTTGGAATTTTCTTTTATGACCTTTTTGTATTCACTATGATCTCCTTGTGCTATCCTTAAGTAATAGATTGCAGCTGGAAGACTCGAAATGTTAAGATTTATTAGGCTTTGTGATATATGGTTAAATTCCTTTGTAGTTACTGCTTTACCTTCAATGTCATTTACCGTGACTATTACTGGTTGCGTAGCCCCATATTTTGAACTCAAATTAATAGTCAATTCACCATTTGTTGGATTAGGATAAATTGAGGTGATATCTTGCATTGTTAAATGTGATGTTCCAAGGTTCGAATATTGCCTTTCCGCAACTGTATCAAATACAATGTAAGGTCCAAGTTCTTCAAATCTAATTTTCTCAATAGTAGAACTTATCGCTACTGTATCTGTAGTATCGCTAATAAATGTTTGTGAAACACGATTATAAACAGTACTGTCATATAGCATTTGCGAGGCGCTATCAGGAATGATGGCGTTAAAATAAAAGACTGTACTATCCACTGGATATGATGTAGAGTCAGAGTTATCCGAATTATTTCCCGATTGCACGCCTTTGTGAAAAAACACTTTAGCTGTGCTACCAGATTTAACTGTACTTCCGCACGCATTAGTTATCGTTACTGTCCAACTAATTGGATAGCTTACACCTCTACTACATAAAAAATCTGGTGTTGATGCGTACTGTCCAGCAACCTGGTGGTGTAATGATAAATTTGGACCATAATCAATACTCCAATTATAGCTTGTACTTGAATAATAAGTTAGGTTGGTTGATAATGGGGGTTGTGCACTTAAGTTAAAATGCCCGTAATACCCTGCTGAAGAGCCACCGCCCAAAGTTGCAACACATACCACTGTGGGCGAAGATGGAACGTTTACATCTATTCCCTTAGAACATGCCAGTAATTAATGCACTATCAGATTTACTTTGACCATAGAACCAGGTAGGTGGCAAATAAAAATATGTTTTATTATTTATTATTTTTTTGATCAGACTCTGATTTGGAGTTGTAGGGATTGAATAGGAGATACCGTTGTTAACGAAAAGGACACTAACATCGTAACCAGCAGATGGAATCCCAATCAAAGCTTCATCCAATAGCATTCCACTACCATCAAATACAAAATCATAATAATTACTTCCATCACTCCGCATTTCAGACTGTCCATTCCCTACCTGAACAGCAATGTTCGTAGAAGTAAAACTGTCGCTGTTTATTTTCCAATGCGAATATTGGCTACTAGTTTTCTTACAGGAAAATGATATTAAAACCATAAAGGCGAAAAATATCAACGTAATAGTTTTCATCATCGAGAAGTAAATGATTGATATTGTTTTATTAATGTGATATTACGCATAAAGTTTAATAAATACAAAATTATACGAAAGGGATAAAAATTTTAAGCACTGCTGGTGCAGTACATTCTCGCTTGCATCCCTCACGTAGGACGATGGCAAAAAAAGAATCTGCTGCCTCTGGCATCATATGTTGACGTTACGTATGTGGATGTGGTTTTTGGAAAATTCACCTCCTCATAGTATCCAACTGGCGCACATCTTCCGCAGGGCGACCTGTGTCAAACACAGTCCAGCCAGTTTGCAACTGGCATTTGAAAAACTAAAGCTGCCATTCACTCCAGCCCCAAAGCAATTGAGAATCGGCCAAGTCCGAACGTCCGTAGGTACTATTTCAAAAATTTTACCCCAACACCCTCAAACCCTTACCCAGCCTGCAAACAAAAAAGCATCCCACTGTGTAACTTAGGTAAGCTACCGCACTTACTGCAGTACCATGCTTTTTGCCGTAAATAATTCCAAATATCCCACCCAACTTTAACCTAAAAACCCTCGCAATTACCATTACCGCATTACCGTATTATCGCATTGCCGCATTAACTATATAAACCCACAATACATGAAAACCACCCAAAACCAACAAGCAAAAGACCTTTACTTCGGTAACCCACAAATCTCAGAAAGAAATAGCCGACGAGGTCGGGATCACCACAAAGACCCTTTACCTATGGATCAAAAAAGGCGCCTGGGACGAGCTGCGTACCGCATCCCTCGCAGCACCAGCTATAATGGTCGACAACTTCTCCCACATGGTCGTTGAGCTGCAAACCGGGATAGGTCAGCGTCCGGTCACCAACCGTTTCCCCACACAACAGGAAATGGAGACCCTCCGCAAGCTGGTCAACTGTATTGTCAAGCTCAAAGACTATGCATCCACCGGCATGAACATGCAGGTCATGGCCGACTTTGCCAAGTACATCGGCCCAGATGAAGAGTTCAAGCAGAAACTGCAGCTATACGCAGAAGGCTACTTCAAAGCCCGGAAAGACACAGAGCGTTACCCTAACGATTTTGCCTACGGCGCACCCCCACCCATGACCAATGAAGAAGAAATAGAAGCCATAAAGCAGGAACTCGAAGCACGCTTCGGCACACCACAGCCACAGGAACATGCCACCCGAACCACCACTCCAAATTTCCCACCACCATCGGTAATTCCACCAGCCACCCCCACCCAAACCCTTACCCACAGTCAATTACAGCAAACACCAACACCGCCATCAAAATTTCCACCATCGGTAAAAACAGGAAATTTGATCACTATTGCGCCACAGCCCCACCACCGAATAACCAGCCGCTTCTTAAAAATGTTATCCGCATCATCACAACGAAAATTATCCATAGATCTTGAACGGCATTGAGAGGCACAAAAAAACCACCCCCTGGTCAAGGAGGTGGTATAACCGGTTGCTCTCTCTTATCCCCGGCTATTTAAACAACTCGGTAGTTGTTTGGTCTTCGTTCTTTTTGCGGTCTTTTGCGGCCTTCATTTTTTTAACGCCATAGCCTACACCCGCTATCACCAGGAAGCTTAGTCCACCATCTACCGGGGCAGCACCGCCACCACCACCGTGGCCGGCATCGCTTACACCACCACCAAAACCAGGCCCGGCAATAGCATTTTTAGGCACGCTCACTAAGATGAGCAACAATAAAACTCCGGTCATTAGTAAAGTTCTCATATCCTTTATTGTTTAAATGGTTTAAAAATTTTCTCTTTATCCTTTATGTTTTTTCTCTCTTTGGTCACTGCACTTCCTCTCTCCAAAAAGTGCAGTAGTATTGTTTCTTCTCTTATCCTTTATTGTAAGGGCCTTGCCACTTGTATTCGCGTTCTCTTATCTTTTCACCAGTTGCTGTGTTATTACCTGGTTACCGCTCTGCATGCTTACCAGGTATATGCCAGAAGGCAGATATTTTACTGGTACGGTCACATTGCCGTTCTGTTGTACACCCAGGTCTTGCACATATACTTCCTGGCCCAGCATGTTGGTGATGCGCAGGGTAGTGCTTGCTGGTGTTATATTCTCGTAAGTGATGGTAGCATGGTCGCTTGCAGGGTTGGGCACTATATATACATGCAGTGAGCCGCTCTGCTTCATACTCGCCGACAGGTTCAGCTCGAAACGGTCATCGCCCTGTGACTTTACATCGCCGGTCACCTGGAAGGTGTATTCGTAGTTGGCATACAGTTCGTGCACCTCATTCAGGTACTTGTCATTCAGGTAGAAATGGCTGCCTGCGGGGGCTACAAAAGCATCGGCCTTGATGCTGTATATGCCTTGCTGGCTGGTAGCCAATCCCAGCTTTATCACCTGGCCATCTACATAGGGGCGGGCATCAACGGCCAGCTTTGTTTGGTCGGCAGCAAAGGTGTAGAAGTTAAGGTCGGGGTTGTACAGTTTGTGTGCATCCAGGTTGTCTACACCGCTTTGCGCAGCAGCATTGAAATAGAGGCGCAACCTGTCCCATGAATGTGCGTTGCCGGGGCTGAGCACATGCAGCTGTATCATATTATCAGTAGCAGTGGTCTTCGTGGTCTTGAACAGATTGCCAGTAACGGGAGCGTTCGTTTTGCATGCTTCGTTGAAGGTAACAGTGTTGTGCACACTATCGCGGGTGGTAACAAAGAAGCTGCTGTAGGCAGGCAATACATATGATTGTGTGAATGGCAATGATATGTACGCACCCTGCAATTGCTCGTTAGGATCCCAAACCCAGTAGTTGGCGCCTACAGAATCGTCGGTCACCAATTGGCTAAGGTCGATAGGTGATGGGTAGGGGTTGCTGAGGAAGTTGTAACCCTTGTTGCTGTTGGGTATCAGCTTCACTGTTTTAGTGCCCTGGTTAAGGTGTCCATTCAATACCATTGTAGTAGCAGATGGTGTATAGTCCTGGCCCAGCAGGCCTTCGCCTTTAGCACCACGTACCATAACCCGGATGCCTTCGATAGGCGCCCATGCGTTGATACCGCTATCAGCAATGGTGGTCACAGGTATCCAGCCGGTATAGTCGTCTGTATCGCTGCCGTTACCGGTGAGGGGATTGTACCAGAAAGCAGAAGGATTGTTGGTCTCTGTAGTAGTGAAGCCATTGGTATTGCCGCCATTGCCAGTGATATCAAGAGAGCGTGTAACCTGTGACAATGAGATGGTCTCGCTGAACGGATGGCCCAGGAAACGGAAAGCGCGGCGGCCACCATGTATGTATTGCTGAACAGTAACGGGACCATTGATATACGCACTGCCAGTACCAGCGCCTATGGCAGCGGTACCGTTAGAATCTGAAAGCATTACCAGGCCACCAGATACATTAAGGATGCCATGAGCCGGGTAATAGTTGTTCTTTATATTGATAGTATCGGCAAGGGATATGGTAGCGCCGTTGGTGTTGCTGAGTTTCAGATTGGCTATAGTGTCCTTGCCGTGTATGTTCTGTGTATCGATGCTGCTGAGTAGTAACAAGCCATTGCCTGTTACATTTCCATTGAGGGTAACGATGGGGCCAGTTACTTTAAGCTGTGTGCTGTCTATAACGATATTAGCCGCACTGTCTGTAATAAGGCTGTGTACAGCTGCGCTATCTGTAGTAAGTACCGGCTTGTTTGCGGTGAAAGGTATATGCACATCATCATTGGCGGTGGGTACGCTATTGCTGCACCAGTTGCCTGCGGTGTGCCAGTCGCTGCTAACAGCGCCTGTCCAAGTAGTGCCGCCGGATATAGTATTAGTAGCACCTGAATAAGTAGTAACAGTGGCTGTGTAGTTACCCGGACCATCGCCAGTAAAGCTTAATGGTAGGGAGCTGCTGTATTGCAGTATACGCTCGTTGCCCGCATCTGATACATACAGCTGGCCATTGCTCATATAGATGCCTTGTGGTTTTTGCAGGTCGTGGGCATAGCCGGCAATGGTGGCCCCGCTTGTAGCACCTGGCGCCCAGCGCTGTATACGGTTGTTGCCCACATCAGCAATGTAGAGATTGCCTGTGCCATCCACATATATAGCATCGGGAGCTATGAGGTGGGAGGCATCGGAGCCGAAGATCTTATCGCTATCACCGGCCACTGTGGTGCCCAGTGTATTGCCGGGTACAAACTTCAGTATACGGTTATTGCCATTGTCGGCAACAAAGAGGTTGTTGTTATTGTCTATGTACAGGCCCGATGGATTTGCCAGCTGACTGGTTGCAGTACCGTTAGCAACGGTAACACCTGTTTTGCTGCCTGGTGCAAATTTCTGCACGCGGTTATTATCATAATCAGAAACGAAGAGGTTGCCACTGCCATCTAAAAATACTGCAATGGGGTAATCAAGCAGGCTATCAGCACTGCCGGATGTACCGGATGCAGACCCTGCGACAGTAACAGCTGCGCGTACACCAGGGCGAAACATTTGTATGCGGCTATTAGCGAAATCGGCTACGTATATGTTGCCACTGTTGTCTACATATACACCAGTGGGGCTATAGAGCAGGCTATCGGCCGTGCCGGAAGTACCTATTGGCGAGCCAGCAACAGTGACACCAGTGGTAGCACCTGGCGCCCACTTCTGTATCCTGTTGTTCACCTGGTCGGCTATATATATATTGCCACTGTTATCCACGAAAAGCCCGAATGGGTTATCGAGCAGGTTCTGTGCTGTGCCGTTGTTGCCACTTGCATCGCCAGCAGCTAAAGTGCCGTTGGCAAACCCTGCATAGCTTGTTTGTACTGTGATATTATTTTTCTTCCATGTTATCTGTTCGGGAGTTTGCGTGCTTGTAATAGTAAAGGTGCCGCCCGTACAGTTGTTGCTTCCGGTAATGTTGAGTATTGGCCTGACCGTCTGTGCATTGCTGTTACAGATCTTTAAAATGGTCATTATGCTAAAAATGATAATGAGTAAATTTTTCCTCTTCATACGATCCTTAGTTTTACCTTGGTATGCAATTACGATGCAAATTCCAAAAAAGATTGTTCATTAACAACTCATTAAAATATTATTTTTAATTAGTTTCAATTATTATTTTATTTGTTTGATGGCGAGTATCATTTTTACAGAAAAAAATATAATTATGTGTATTGTAATATCTGTTTTATTAAAAAATTATTATTTTTAAATTTCTACGAATAGTTATTTTTCTATTTGTTATTTTTAACTCTATTTGTTAACAAACATGTGGTTTTACGTAACAAATAAGTATCTCATTAACAATTGAACAACAAATGCGGTGATTATAGATACCAACAGGTTTGTATTTTTTGAGAGGATATGCTTACAGAGAAGACGAGCAAAATTATCTGTGAATAATTTGATATTTTGTAGTTAAGATAATTTGTGATCTACTACCTTTGTGCCCGTTAATAACTCTTTCGAACTGTTTTAATATCACACAATTTTATGGGCTACGTAAAAGACCGTTTTAAGGCGAATGCCGATGAACAGAACAAACAAATAAAAAGCATCATTGAGCAGCACGGTAACAAAGTAGTAGGAGATGTAACACTGGCACAGGTATATCAAGGCATGCGCGGTATCACTGGGCTGGTTACAGAAACTTCATTACTTGATTCTAACGAAGGTATCCGTTTCCGTGGCTTTTCTATCCCTGAATTGCGTGAAAAATTACCTAAAGCAGAGGATGGACAGGAACCATTACCTGAAGGGTTGTTCTACCTGATGCTGGTAGGGGAGTTACCTAACGAAGAAGAAGTGGCACATATATCTGAAACATGGGCACGCCGCTCTCATGTACCTAATTATGTGTTCGATGTAATAGAAGCGCTACCAGTATCTGCGCACCCTATGACGCAGTTCATAGCTGCGATACTGGCACTGCAAACAGAATCGAAATTTGCTAAGGCTTATATGGATGGCATGAGCAAGAAGGAACACTGGTCTTATGTATATGAGGACACTATGAACCTGATAGCCCGTCTGCCCCGTGTAGCTGCATACATATATCGCCGTAAGTATAAAAATGGTGAGCACATACAGCCAGATGGTATGCTGGACTGGTCATCGAACTTTGCACATATGCTTGGTTTTGAGGACGAAAGTTTTAAAGAACTGATGCGTTTGTACATGACCATACACAGCGACCATGAAGGCGGCAATGTGTCTGCACACGCTACGCACCTCGTAGGCTCTGCACTAAGTGATCCTTTCCTGTCATTTGCTGCCGGCATGGCTGGCCTTGCGGGTCCGCTGCATGGCCTTGCTAACCAGGAAGTGATACGCTGGATAGAAGAGATGTGTAAAGAACTGGGATCTGACCAACCTACGAAGGAGCAGATAGCAGATTACATACACAAAACGCTTACCGAAGGGAAGGTAGTGCCAGGCTATGGCCATGCTGTACTGCGCAAAACCGATCCGCGTTTTACAGCGCAAATGGAATTTGCAAAACTGCACTGCCCTGATGATGCTACTGTGAAAACTGTATGGAACATATATGAAGTAGCACCGCCAATACTGGAAAGCACAGGTAAGATAAAGAACCCATGGCCTAACGTGGATGCACACTCTGGTGCATTGCTGAAGCACTATGGCCTGGTAGAAGAAGAGTTCTACACTGTATTGTTCGGTGTGAGCCGTGCACTGGGTGTACTGGCCAGCCTTTGCTGGGACAGGGCCCTGGGCTTCCCGCTGGAGCGCCCAAAATCTATAACCACAGAATGGGCCAAGAAATTTGTGGCCAGTGGCGCAGTAGCTGAATAATCATTTAGTTTAAAAATAACATACTATAGAGACGCACCCGGTTGCGTCTCTATATTTTTGAAGAACACACACATTTCTAAAACATCATACAATGAACAAAGGTCCTGTTTCGCAGTTTATTCAGCACCATTACCGCCATTTTAATGCCGCGGCACTTATTGATGCCGCAAAAGGGTATGAGACCCACCTGCTGGAAAATGGTAAAATGCTGATATCGTTGGCGGGTGCCATGAGCACTGCAGAATTGGGTATATCGCTTGCCGAAATGATACGGCAGGACAAGGTGCAGATAATAAGCTGCACAGGTGCCAACCTGGAAGAAGATGTAATGAACCTGGTTGCGCATACGCATTACAAGCGTGTACCTAACTACCGCGACCTGAGCCCGGCAGAAGAATTTGAACTACTGGAGCAAGGCTATAACCGTGTGACCGATACCTGCATACCTGAAGAAGAAGCTTTCCGCAGAATACAGAAGCACATATACAAGATATGGAAGGATGCTGAAGATGCAGGTGAGCGTTATTTTCCCCACGAATTCATGTACAAACTGCTGCTGAGCGGTGTGATGCAGGAAAACTACGAAATAGACCCTAAGCATAGCTGGATGATAGCTGCTGCTGAAAAGAACCTGCCGATAATAGTACCAGGATGGGAAGACAGTACAATGGGTAACATCTTTGCTTCTTATTGCATAAAAGGAGAACTGAAACCAAGTACCATGAAGAGTGGTATAGAATACATGATGTGGCTTACAGATTGGTACCGTGCTAACAGCGCCGGTAAGGGGGTAGGCTTCTTCCAGATAGGTGGTGGCATAGCGGGTGACTTCCCGATATGCGTGGTGCCTATGATGTACCAGGATCTGGAATGGCATGATGTACCGTTCTGGAGCTATTTCTGCCAGATAAGTGACAGCACTACCTCTTATGGATCTTACAGCGGTGCGGTACCTAATGAGAAGATAACCTGGGGTAAGCTGGATATACACACTCCAAAATTCATAGTAGAGAGCGATGCTACAATAGTAGCGCCGTTGATATTTGCTTACCTGCTGGGCTGGTAGATACTAAGGTCTTATTATAAACAGAAACACCCGATCAGCGATCGGGTGTTTCTGTTTATAAATATTTTAGGAGATGGCCGCGATACCTGTTGCAATGGCTATGCAATCTTCAACAGCACCCAGTATAGGGTCTGCTATGTTGTATCTTTCTTTGATCGTCTTACGCAGGTAGAAGCAAGCATATGTGGCTGCAATAGCTACTGTGGCGCCTAATATAGCGCCCACTGCCGGCTTACGGTTGTTTTGTTTGTAAACTGAGCTACCTACTAAAGCGCCGGATAATCCGCGTGCGGCCACGCCAACAAATTCTATCCTGTTGGGTGCCAGTGGGTTTTTATCGCCTGCTATTTCTGCAATAGCAGCTACTTTAAAGAATGTAGCAAAACCTTTTGTTTGTATGACGTTGTACCGGGTGTGACGCAACAGATTGTTGCTATTGCGGCTGAGCATGTAACTGAGTATAGCAGGCGCTGCCATGGTACGCATGCCCGCCACTGCTGCCAAGCAAATGGTCTGTAAATTGGGGCCATTGTTGTAAGTGCGCATAAAAGATCATTTTCTGTAGGAGTGTAAATTTTGTGCCAGTACATGGCGTAACGGCAAAAGCATGTGTAACAAATGAATGCCAGTATAATAATTGCCACTACTGAACACTATTTTTTACATTTGCGACAATATTTGTATGCATGACCCACCAACTACTTTCTGTGAAAAAGATGGCGTTCCTGTTACTTGTGCCGACGCTTACCATTTTGCTTTCCTGTAATGGGGGAGATGGAACAACATCTACAGGCTCAAGTGATCCATCTATAGCTACTCCACCTGCTGCCACACTGGTCTATGATGCCTCCTTGCCCAAAGGCAGGGTGGTGGACAGTATGATATGCAAGGATGGGAGCCAGAGTTTTGCATTTTATCTGCCATCGTATTATACGGTAGGTAAGGCATTCCCTTGTATGTACTTTTTTGATCCGCATGGCCATGGTGCTTTGCCGTTAGGCATGTATAAAGACCTTGCTGAAAAGTATGGTTTTGTACTGGTGGGGTCGAATGCATCGAAGAATGGTATACAGTGGGCAGATGCGAACAAGGATGTAAAGACACTCATGAATGATGTGTGGTCGCGTATCCATATTGATGAAAGGCGTATTTATACTGCCGGTTTTTCGGGCGGTGCACGGGTAGCCAGTTCTATAGCTTTGCAAAATGGCAGTGTGGCTGGCGTCATCAGCTGTGGTGCCGGTTTCCCAAGGGGCATACCGCCACAAAGCAAGTTCGATCATTTTGGGTTGGTAGGCAACCAGGATTTTAACCTGGCCGAAATGCAGCAACTTGAGGTGGTGCTGGAACAAAATAATTTTTCGCATCAATTGCTTGTTTTCAATGGTAAGCATGCCTGGCCACCTGCTGCCACTTTCAATACTGCATGGCTGTGGATGCAGGTGAATGCCATGAAGGAACAATTGCAGCCCAAAAATGATACACTGGTGCAAGTATTGAAAAATAACTATGACCAACTTATTGCTGCTGCAAGAACCGAAGACGACGCAGTAGCACAACAGGCGCTACTGACCGGAGCAGTAAAAACGCTAAATGGATGGATAGATGTAAGTGGTTATAACAAGCAACTTACCGATCTTAACAATAGTGAATCTTATAAAAAGACCTTTAGCTTGCAACAACAACTGCAACAAACAGAAGCGCAAAAACAACAGGAAATAGCCCAGGAATACACAACGCATGATGAAAAATGGTGGGACGCTAAAATTGCTGAGCTTAATAAGAACATACATAGCGCTAAGCAGCCACAAGTGGCACAAATGAACGAGCGCACATTAAACTTTATTGGGCTTATCAGCTATTTAAATAGTGACCACGCGATCGAGACCAATGACCTTGAACATGCAATTACTTACCTAAGCATATTTAAGAGGGCCGACCCTGAGAATGCTGACCAGCCTTATCTCACCGCTAAATACTTTATGAAGAAACGGGATACCCAACACGCTATCGCTTCTCTTAAAGAAGCAGGTAGTAAGGGGTATAGTGATGTATCGCAATTGCTAAGCGAACCAGCGTTCACGAGTTTGCATGAGGATGCTGGATTTAAAGAGGGGGTAGTGGCGGTGAAGAGGAATGCAGCGAAGTAGGCCGCATCCAACCCGAGTGTAACCATTCGACCTGGAGGTAATCCCTCCTTAAAAAGGAAGGGAATTTATCGCTACTTATTTTGGGTAATGGCGTTGATAGCGAGCCAAGACATGAGGCCCATACCAACTTTTAGTGCATTCTCATCTATATCGAACTTAGCGTTGTGGACCGGTATGGTGTACTTCTCATTATTCTGGCTGGTACCGAGACGGAAGTAGCAGCTGGGCATATATTGTGAGTAGTAGCTAAAGTCGTCCGCTGTCATACGAAGGTCGAGCACTTTTACGTGGTCTGCACCGAGGTATTCTTTAGACCAGCCTTCGGCACTGGCAGTAAGTTGCGGGTGATTGAACAAGGAAGGGTAGCCAACAGATATTTCCATTTTGGCAGTAGCGCCCAGTGCTGCGCAGGTGTGCTCTACAATTTCCTTTATCCATTCATGTGCTTTGTACCGCCATGTTTCATCCATGGTACGAAAGGTGCCTTCAAGTTCTACCTTGTCGGGAATAACATTGGTAGTATGGCCACCGGCTATTTTACCAAATGTGAGTACGGAAGGTATCAGCGGGTTGCTTTTGCGCGATACTACCTGCTGCAAGGTGGTGATGAGCTGGGCCGCGATAGCAATAGGATCGACTGTTTGGTGGGGCAGGGCAGCATGGCCACCTTTGCCTTCTACCGTAATATATATTTCATCGGCACTGGCCATGTACTGACCAGCCCTAAAGCCTACAGTACCTGATGGCAGGTGCGGGTATACGTGCAAAGCAAAAATGGCCTCTGGTTTTGGGTCTTCCAGTACGCCGGCAGCTATCATAAGGCTGGCGCCGCCTGGATTTTTTTCCTCCCCCGGCTGGAATATGAGCATGATGGTGCCTTCCCAATCATCACGAAGGTCTTGCAATATCTTTGCAGCACCCAGCAGGCAAGATGTGTGCACATCATGACCACAAGCATGCATGAGGCCAGCATTTTTAGAGGCGTATTCTGCATCGCTTATTTCCTGTATAGGCAGTGCATCCAGCTCGGAACGAAGTGCTATGCAGCGCTTGGCAGGGTTCTTCCCTTCTACCCAGGCTACGATGCCGGTACCTACTATGCCCTTTTTATGTTTTATTCCCCATTCTGTAAGCTTTTCAGAAATGAGGTCGGCTGTTTTGTATTCTTCAAAAGATAATTCGGGATGCGCATGTATGGTATGGCGTATGCTCTGTATCTCACTAAAATACGAGGCGGCCTTCTCTTGTATACGGTCAATCATTTTTAGCTGAATTAATTACTATGTAGTCTGGTACTATCATAGACGGATCGAATATAGTGCTCACCTGTTCGTACATTTTATAGGCTTCGGCACGAGTGCGGAAATCGCCCACTTTAACTCTGAACTGCGGCGAGACGTAGGTCATGTAAGTATGTACATCGGGGAAGCGGCGCATGAAATCTATTTTGGCGGCTGTAGCCTTGTTGCGATCGTTACCACTATATATCTGCACCCGGTAACCCCTGCCAGAACTTATAATTCCGGCACCGCCAGTAGATACATGCTTCTTTAGCAATATAGCCAGGCGGGGATCTGCATGCAACTGCATGCCCTGCATGGGCGGTGTGTCATCCATTACTTTTATTTGTGCATAGCTGTTTGCCACAGGGAACAACAGCATTGCAACAAAAAATATGCCTAAAAATCTATTCATTACTTTCTTTTACTATCTGCAAGCTGGCAGAACAACCGATCCTTGTAGCTCCGGCATCTATTAGTTCTTTAGCAAAAGCAAAGTTACGAATACCTCCTGAAGCTTTTATGGCAATATTTGCAGGTAAATGCTCCCGCATGAGTTTCACGGCATGTACGGTTGCGCCCATAGAGGAGTAACCAGTAGACGTTTTCATAAAATTGATCTTCAAAGGGCTGTATAGTTCACAACATTTTATGATCTCTTCATCAGTTAGTATACCGCTTTCTACTATTATCTTCACCACTGCACCATGCTTGTGTACCAGCTGTGTGCAAACGGCTATCTCGCTTTGCATTGCATACCAGTCCTTGTTCTTGAGCATGGTAAGGTTGTGCACTATATCAAACTCATGGGCGCCGTTCGCCAAAGCGTCCTGTATCTCTATGAGCTTGGCTTCAGTTGTATTATAGCCAAAAGGGAACCCTATGACAGTACCGATCAATACCGGGGTTATCTTGAGCAGATCGACCGCCAGATTTACATAAGGTGGGGGCACGCATACTGAGGCAAATCCATTTGTAGCCGCTTCGGTACAGAGCCGCGTTACATCACCGGTCCTTGTAGTGGGTTTTAATACCGTATGGTCTATATATGGATTTATCTTCATTGTCGTTATCCTTATTGAAGGTTCTTGATCAATTCAAGCGCGAATTCGCTGGTTTTAAGTAGCGTAGCATCGTGCATCAGATTATAGAAGTCGATGGTGACGCGTTTGCGTTTAATGGTGTTCCCTAAAGAGCGTTCTATGCTGCTGGCAGCTTCATCCCAGCCTATGTATTGCAACATCATGCAGCCACTGAGGAGTAATGATGAAGGGTTCATAGTATCTGTATTTGCAAAGCGGGGTGCAGTGCCGTGAGTGGCTTCAAAAACGGCATGGCCGGTGAGGTAGTTGATATTAGCGCCCGGGGCAATGCCTATACCACCAACAGAAGCCGCAGCAGCGTCTGATATATAGTCGCCATTAAGGTTAAGCGTTGCCACCACAGAATAATCTTGCGGAGCTAAAAGCAACTGCTGCAGAAAGTTGTCTGCAATAACATCTTTAATAATGATCTTTCCCGCTGCTACTGCCTGTTTCATAGCAGCATTTGCTTCGGTTTCACCTTGTGCTTCTTTTATTTTCTCCCATTGGGGCCACGTGAATACTTTATCGCCAAATTCTTTTTCAGCAAGCTCGTATCCCCATATTTTAAAACTACCCTCCGTGAATTTCATGATATTGCCCTTGTGCACAATGGCAACAGAAGGCAGGTTGTGAGCGATAGCGTATAAAATGGCAGCGCGTACCAGCCGCTCAGACCCTTCTTTAGAAACAGGTTTGATACCAAATGAAGAGGTTTCTGGGAAGCGGATCTTATTGACATGCAATTCGTCTGTAAGGAAATGCAGTAGTTTTTTTGCTTCAGGGGTATCGTAATAAAACTCGATACCGGCATAGATGTCCTCAGTGTTCTCGCGGAAGATGACCATATCTACATTCTCAGGATGTACCACAGGCGATGGTACCCCTTTGAACCAACGTACCGGGCGCACGCAAGCATACAGGTCGAGCTCCTGACGCAGGGCTACATTGAGCGAACGAATACCACCGCCAACAGGTGTAGTAAGCGGTCCTTTTATGGAAACGATACACTCGCGTGCCACTTCCAGTGTTTCGGCAGGAAGCCACTGGCCTGTTTGGTTAAATGCTTTTTCACCGGCAAGCATTTCTTTCCATTCTATTTTACGGTTACCCTGATAGCATTTTTCAACAGCAGCATCCATAACGGCTTTGCTGGCCGCCCAAACATCGGGGCCTATGCCGTCGCCTTCTATAAATGGTATAATTGGGTTATCTGGAACATGAAGCAGGCCATTGGAGCCCATAGTTATCTTCTGTGCGGACATGATATAAATAGCTTGGATAAATACTGCGCAAATGTAGTAAAAAAGGAGCAGTGCATACGATTGCGCCAGTTTTTGCAGTAATTTAAAGAGGTTAATTATTCTTTATGTTTTTCGAGCGTAAAACCAAAAGATGAGCCAACGCCTAACTTGCTGCGAACAGTGACACTTTGCCCATGGGCCTCGATAATATGCTTTACAATGGCTAAACCAAGACCTGTGCCACCGATGGCCCTGCTGCGGCTACGATCTGCACGATAAAAGCGTTCGAAAATGCGTGGAAGATGCTCCTCTGCTATGCCCGGGCCATCATCAGATATCTCCACGTATACATGCTTCTCATCCATCTCGTAGCAGCCAGCAGCTATAGTGCCGTTCTCATTGCCATACTTTAGTGCGTTCTCAATAAGGTTTACCAACACCTGTTTCAATTTCTGCTTATCGGCACCCACTTCAATAGGGCGTTCGGTACCTTTTTTCAGGATAAGGTGTATGTTCTTTTCTTTGGCCTTTAGCGAAAATTCCTCATACACATCTTTGATGAGGTCTTGCATAACAAAGCCTTCTTGTATAAGAGGTATCTTGCCGGACTCTAATTTAGATATTTCATCAAGGTCATCTACCAGGCGTACCAGACGATCGATGCTTTTATTGGCATTGGAGAGAAATTTCCTGTTAACGGTCTCGTCTTCAAGTGCACCACCGAGTAACGTATCTACATAGCCTTGTACCGAAAATATAGGCGTGCGTAGCTCATGGGCCAAATTCATGAGGAACTCTTTACGGAACTTTTCTATTTCCCGGAGGGTCTCCACCTCATCTTTTTTCTGCGATGTCCATTTCTGCACATCCTGGCTCACCTCTTCAATAGACTTTTGTGGTAAGATGCTATTGTAAAAAAATTCTTCTTTCTTGGTGGCTTTTGTCTGGTAGATGAATTTGTAGATCAGCTTTATCTTCCTGTATATAAAACGCTGCAGGGTATAATAATAAATGGTATAGGTAATAACAAATGTAACTATGAACACAACCAGTGGCATGTACCAGGCCAACTGGGGTATGAACAAGCTTAATATGACATTGGCCGAAGAAATGATCAATGCCGTAATGGAAGAAAGTAGTCGCGGCGTTAGGTTTTTGGAATCAAGAACTGACATAGTACTAATCTACGCCATTTCAAATTTATAACCTACACCCTTAACGGTCGTTATAAGATCGATACCTATCTTCTGCCTTATTTTGCGTATGTGTACATCGATGGTGCGGTCGCCCACTATAACATCTGTGCCCCAAACGCGTTGCAGTATCTCATTGCGCAAAAACACCCTGCCAGGCTTTGATGCCAGTAAAGACAGCAGCTCGAACTCTTTCTTCGCCAAAAGGATCTCCTGCTCTTTGTATGTGACAGTAAATTTGGTCTTATTTATTTCCAGATCGCCAAAGTTTTGCTTCTGCTCCTGGTCCTCATCTTTGCGATAACGACGTAAGGCCGTACCTATGCGCGTGGCCAGCAACTCAGGCTTGATGGGTTTGGATATGTAATCGTCGGCACCTATCTTGAGGCCTTCGATCTCATATTTTTCATCACTAAGCGCGGTAAGGAAGATGATGGCCGTATCGTCAAAATCAGTCATTTTCCTGAGTTCGCGAATAGTTTCCATGCCATCCTTCACCGGCATCATGATATCAAGCAAAATAAGGTCTGGTTTGAATTCTTTTGCTTTCTTAATAGCCTCCATACCATCTTTTGCAGTAGAAATAAGGTACCCCTTACTTTTAAGGTTGTAGCTTATAAATTCAACAATATCCGGTTCGTCGTCAACAATCAATATTTTAGCTGGTAGCCCTTCCATATATATTCAGAATCGAGTGCAATAATAGAACTACATGGGTTAACAAAAAAGAAAAGCTACATTATATTATTGTTACCAACAACATAATGTAGCAATTTTTCAACCTGTTAGTAATTGATAGCCATGCAATTACCGTAGGGTAACACTACCGCTACCAACCTTATAACCGCCGTTATAAAACTCTATTAAATAAGTGCCTCTCTGGTATGGACTTTCCTGGTGCCAGTCGATAGCTAAATTGTTTACCGGCATATTTTGCTGCAGCGGTATTTGTTTCATTACCGTGTAGTTAAGGTTAGTGCCATCGGCAAGTTTAGTATTACCAGAGCCGTATGCTGCATTGCTCAGCACAGTGCCCATTGGACCGGTGATGCGTACATCGATC
This sequence comes from Flavipsychrobacter sp., assembly GCA_965276955.1. Classification (GTDB taxonomy): domain Bacteria; phylum Bacteroidota; class Bacteroidia; order Chitinophagales; family Chitinophagaceae; genus JABDEZ01. The sequence continues at coordinate 7,211 of CBDIBP010000049.1, read as the reverse complement.
TCTTTGATACCACTTTCTGCAATGCGGTTCTCAATAATATCGAAAGTGATGCGCATCAGGTCTACTTTGCGGGCCTTTGTGGTCTCTTTCTCTTTGCCATTCCTACGGGTATGCAAAGGTTCCATACGTACGTTGGAGATATTCAGCACTGACCCCAATTGCTTAAGCGCAATGTTCTTTGATACAGTAGAATCGCGCTCTTTAGTAACTACCTCATTTTGTGAGGTCAGTTGTTTGTTCTCGCCTTCCAGTTCTGCAATACGCTCTTCGTACGATTTGACCTTACCCTTCAGCGTTTCCATCATTTCGCGTGCTTTAGCAAGCTCTGATGCTGTTGCTTTGCTGTTGCTGAGTATGCTATGGATATTTGCTTTCAGCTTTGCTATCTCACCATCCTTATTGTTGATCATGCTGTCCATCTGTGCATTTTTAGATGTCAACTGATCCAGGCGGCCCAGGGCTGCATTGTAATCATTTTCTATAGCTTTGCGTGATGAATCGGACGTAGAAAGCTCTACAGTCGTCTTATCGTTTTGCGCAGTTATATTTTGTTTGGTAACGAACATATAAATGCAAGCTGCCAACAAAATAGCAATGATGACCCAGTAGATCACCGTATTGTTACGGGGCGTGCCATTTGGCGTACTTTGCGAGGAATTTATTTCCTGACTCATAATTTGTTATTTTGGTTGATTGGTACAAATATAATATTCCGGTTTTTATATGGAGCACTTAAAGCATATCCTTTTTATTGACATAGAGACCGTACCTCTATTCCCGAACTTTGATATGCTAACAGAAGGATTGCAAAAAGCTTGGATAAAGAAATGCAAGTTCCTGAAAAGTGACATTGACGAGAATGCTACACCCGCGCAGCTTTTCAGCGAAAAAGCAGGTATATTCTCTGAGTTCGCAAAGGTGGTATGTGTGAGTTTCGGGAGCCTTTTTAAACAGGATGAAGGGTGGAAATTGAGGCTGAAATCGATAGTAAATGACAATGAGAAAATATTGTTAAATGATCTTTGTTATGTACTTGAGCGATTTGCGAGCCACTATACGGACCTTAAATTTTGCGGCCACAACATAAAAGAGTTTGATATACCATTCCTTTGCAGGCGAATGCTGATAAATGGAATGGGGTTGCCGGCATGTATGCAACTGAACGGGAAAAAACCCTGGGAAGTAAGTCACCTGGATACCTTGGAACTATGGAGATTTGGCGACTATAAGCACTACACATCGCTGGCATTGCTGGCAGAGGTATTGGGCATACCTTCACCAAAGGAAGACATTGATGGCAGCATGGTGGCTACGGTGTACTACAAGGAAAAAGATCTGCAGCGGATAGCGAAATATTGTATGATGGACGTGCTGACCAGCGCCAAGGTGTTTTTGAAACTAAGGGGAATAAATGATGAGATCAACCCGATATTTGTGACCGAATAATTATGAACGCTGACTTTAAGAAAATATTAGCCTCGCTGCAAACCAAACAGTATGCACCTGTATATCTTATAGATGGGGAGGAGCCGTTTTACCTGGATATAATTACTGAAGCATTTGAGAATATACTGCCCCCATCTGAGCGGGATTTTAATATGACCATACTGTATGGTAAGGATACGGAATGGGCCGATGTGGTGAATGCATGTCGACGGTTCCCGATGTTCGCAGATAAGCAGGTGGTGATACTTAAGGACGCCGCACAGCTAAAAGGTTTTAACGAGCTGGCGGGATACCTGGAGCATCCATCGCTATCGACCATTTTTTTGATAGAGAACAGGTTCAAGAAAGCCGATGGCAGGAGTAAGGTGATCAAGTATGCAAAGGAGAAAGGACATTACTTTACATCGGACAAAGTGCGGGATGAGCACATGCCGCAATGGATACAGAACTACGGCCGGGAGATAAACTTTGAAGTAGGGGAGCGCGAAGCTCAAATACTGGCTACTTATCTGGGTAACGACCTGCAAAAGGTGGTGAATGAACTGGGCAAGGTGAAAATAAATGTGCCCGATGAGCATGTGCTTACCACGGCCATGATACAGAGGTATATTGGCATCAGCCGGGAATACAATATCTTTGAATTTCCGGAAGCACTGACCAGTGGCGACCATGAAAAGCTATATAGAATGCTGGCCTACTTTATAGCTAACCCTAAATCATCGCCTATGCCATTGGTGATAGGCTCTTTTTATAGCCATTTCAACAGGCTGTACCAGGCTAATTTTTTACAAGGCAAACCGGAGAAGGAAGCTCTGGCAGCACTTGGTACTTACCCCAGCAAGCTGAAAGAAATAATGGGTGCAGTGCGCAACTGGCCGCTGGCAAGAGTAGAGTATTGCCTGATGCTGATAGGCAAGTATAGCACTATGGCAGTTGGTATAAAAAACACTGCCGATGACAGAGAGTTGCTAAAGGAGATGATAGGGAGAATGGTGGGGTAGTGTCAATAGCAAGTGAGCAGATATTTGAAAATCGCTATACATGAAAACGGGCAGGACAGATACTCTCCGCACTGTCCGTTTCTTTGATATGATATTATTGAAACTTATGCCATTGACGCTGCTATCATCTCCGCCACATCCATGACCTTTACGGAATCTTCTTTTTCTTTGTTTTTGATGCCATCTGTGAGCATGGTGGTGCAGAAAGGGCAGTTGACGGCTACAATGCTGGCGCCGGTCTCCATGGCCTGTTCGGCACGGTCAAAGTTGACACGGGTAGTGCCAGCTTCCTCTTCTTTGAACATTTGCGCGCCACCGGCACCACAGCACATGCCGTTGCTGCGGCAGCGTTTCATTTCTACCAGCTCTACATCCAGCCCGGCCAGTAATTCGCGAGGGGCATCGTATATATTGTTGCCACGGCCAAGGTAGCAGCTATCGTGATAGGTGATCTTCTTGCCTTTAAATGCGCCACCTTCTTTTATACGCACTTTACCATCGTTTATCAATTGCTGCAGGAAGGTAGTGTGGTGCATGACCTCGTAATTGCCACCCAGTGCAGGATACTCGTTCTTGAATATATTGAAGCAATGCGGGCAAATGGTGACCACTTTTTTTATACCATAACCGTTAAGCAGGTGAATATTGTTATATGCCATCATCTGGAACAGGAACTCATTGCCGGCACGACGTGCAGGATCGCCGGTACAGCTTTCTTCCTTGCCCAGTATCGCGAACTTTATACCTACCTTATCAAGTATGGTAGCGAATGCTTTGGTCACTTTTTGCGCCCGCTGATCGAAGCTACCAGCACAACCCACCCAAAATAATACTTCCGGAGTTTCTCCACTTGCGGCATATTCTGCCATTGACTTTACCTGCATGATCCAGTTTTTTTGTTTGGCCTCAGCCAACATTTTTCAAATGATATCCGCACTACAATGCGGAACTACTATGTATTGGCACTCAAATATTCATTATGCCTCTGCCGCTAATTCCTCTACCCATTTATCCCGGTCATCAGGGCTAAACTTCCACGGTGCCATGTTGTTCTCTATATTGCCAAACATCATGTTCCACTCCTGTGGTGCATTGCTGTCTTCCATTACAAGGTTTCGGCGCAGCTGCATGATGATGGACAACGGATCGATAGATACCGGGCAGGCCTCTACACAAGCCTGGCAGGTGGTACAAGCACGCAATTCTTCGGTGGTGATGTAATCGTTGAGCAAAGACTTGCCATCGTCCTGGAAGGTTTTGTTTGCGTCTATGTTCTTACCCATTTCCTCCATACGGTCGCGGGTATCCATCATTATTTTACGTGGCGACAGCTTCTTGCCCGTTAGGTTTGCAGGGCACACCGCTGTGCAGCGGCCACACTCGGTGCAGGAATAAGCATCGAGGAGGTTTTTCCAGCTCAGGTCTGTAACATCTTTTGCACCAAAGCGGTGATGTTCTGCTGGTGCATCCGTAGCGGACGGGGCTTTCTCGGGTTCCATCATGTACAATACCTCATTCTGTATCTCGGGCATGTTCTTTACCTCGCCTTGAGGTACCAGCTTGCCATAGTAAGCATTAGGAAAGGCCAAGAGGATGTGCAGATGTTTGGAGAACGGCAGGTAGTTAAGGAACACAAAAATGCCCAGTATGTGCAACCACCAGCAGGTGCGCTCTATGCCCATAAGTGTGGCGGTGGATAACCCATTATATAGCCATGTGAAATTGCCTGTGATCCAGAATGGGGACGTTTGCGTATAGTGCTCAACGCCGCGGCTCTGCAACACGAGGTCTACGGTGTTCATGGTGAGAAACAAGGTCATGAGCACGATCTCGATGGTAAGGATGATATTGGCATCGCTCTTAGGCCAGCCATTGAGCTCGGGCATGTTGAGGCGGCGCAACTTGAGAATGTTTCTGCGGATAAGGAAGATAACACAGGCGGTAAGTACCAGCACTGCCAATATCTCGAAAAAGCCAATAAGGATAGGGTAGAGCCCACCAATATATAGTGCGAACAGCCGGTGCTTGCCTAATATGCCATCGAGAAATATCTCTAATATTTCTATGTTGATGATGACGAACCCTACATATACTGCCAGATGCAGGAATGCCGGAATGGGCCTTTTGAACATTTTCTTCTGCCCCAGGGCTAATAATACCATATTGCGCCACCGTGCTGATGGGTTGTCCTTTATTTCTTCATCGCGGCCCAGGTCGATATTGCGGCGTATCTCTGCTACTTTTTCAGCAAAGAAATAAACGGCAATGCCTGAACACAAAATGAAAAGTACCTGCTGTATAATATGCATGATAGCACCTTAATTTAAGCATCGAAAATAAAATGTTTTATGGTAAAAACGTACTTTTATATCTTGTAGCGTTCACTATAAAAATAGTATAAGCTTGAAACGAGAGAATAAAGCCGGTTTTAAAAAAATAGCAACAAGGATATGTTGCGCTTTGATGCTTGGCTTTGCTGGCAATGCTGCTGCGCAAACCGAAGTTGGGAGCAGCGCAGCCATAAGCCCTGAGAATATGGAGCGCTTTCATGTAATGGAGGACTCTATGCTGCTGACAATAGACTCTGTATATAATGCATTTATACCTGATACCCGGTTCGACTACTGTCAGCGCTTTGTGAAGCAACTGGTGCGCACGCTGAAAATAGAAAAGTCTTACCTGTATGGGTTTGACAAACTAAAAGAGAAAATAAACATCACTATACCTGAAGACAACGCCTTCCGCATTTTTAACTGGGATATAGCACCTACTGACAATACCCGCAGGTACTACGGCGCCATACAAATGAATGCCCCTACATTAAAACTATATCCATTAGTAGACTACAGCGAGGAAATGAAGAAAGGTGCTGAGGACAGTGTACTGATGGGAGGCAAGTGGCTGGGGGCACTATACTACCGCATTATATTGCACGAGGTGGACGGGCAAAGAGTATATACCATGTTCGGGGTGAATAGCAGCAGCCCTATAAGCAACAAGAAATTTATGGATCCGATGGTGATGACCGCGGAGGGGCCAGTATTTGGCGCACAGATATTCAATGTAAAAGCCAACGGGCTGCCCTATAGGCGCATAAACAGGTTCGTACTGGAATATAAAAAAGAAGTGCAGGCATCGCTGAACTGGGATGAGGAACGCCAGATGGTGATATTTGACAAACTGGTAAGCCAGGTGAACGATCCCAACCGCAAGTATACCTTTGTGCCCAGCGGCTCATATGACGGGTTTAAATGGGATACTGACCACTGGGCCTACCAGCAGGATATAATATCTATACAAAACCTGAAAGACGGGGAAGCCCCATCGGGCAACCAACCGGCAAAGTGAGTGCTGGATTTTAGCGTATTTTCTATACTTTTGCACCCGTTACATACAAGCGTAACAATTTTTTGACGTCCAGTATGGCCCGGTAGCTCAGCTGGATAGAGCATCAGCCTTCTAAGCTGAGGGTCATTGGTTCGAATCCAATCCGGGTCACACGTAACATGAAACCCGCTCTCAGAGCGGGTTTCATTTGTTATGCTTTATTTTAAATTTCTTATGCTGCTGATTTTCAATAAATTTGGTTCGAATCTACAAATAATGTAAAACACGCTCTCAGAGCGGGTTTTACTATTTAAAATTACTTATTATATAATTGTAATGCATTGATTTTCAATGGTTTTTGGTTCGATTCCAGACGACTATGCCGTGTAACTCTAATAGTTATAAATTCAAATTTGGTAGGCATTAGGTGCATAGCTACCGTATGGTTGAATACGATAATACAGCAATCCCAAAATGATGACTGGCGGCTGTAGTTAAGAATTTCTGCATCAAGTATCGGCCAGTGCCAATTATAATAACATCGGCAATACCCACAAGTAAGTTTTTGAGGTCATGAACGTGATCTATGAGGTCACGTCGTTGTGGCCAAATATGTTCCGCTATATAAACGGCAATAAAAATAACAGCCACTATAAATGGTTGTATTATTTTAGTTATTTCCGGTGTATGTATCATTGGCATTCATTTGGTCTGCGAGGGCACCACCAGTTATGAAAACAAACTGGCTTGATCTATATACAATCAAACTAAACTACATTTTTAAACGTATTTAACAATGTAATGTTATGCGGCTAAAAGTTATTTTTACCCTCACTATTTTGTTATGTACCATTTTGGTGCAGGGGCAAGTGCTTGATAAGGTAAAACGTTTTTATGCTTTTCCGTTCCCGGTCATTTATTATGCTCCTGAAACACGATTCGTATTTGGAGTGGCTGGATCTGCTACTTTTCGTTTTCCTAAAGACTCCCTGAACACAAAGCCATCAAATGTCTTTGTTGGCGCCGCCTATACGCAGAATAAACAGGTACTGCTGTATACACAATTTCAAACATTTTACGATAATAATAACTATTATGTGTACGGGGAGGCTGGATACTATGTTTACAGCTACTTTTTTTTTCTGCCTCGGCACCCACGATGTGCCTAAAGAACTATATGAAGTTAAATATCCCAGGATAAAAATAAACGCTACCAAACTCATACTTCCACATGTATATGCAGGTTTGGGTTACCAATACGAGCACTATAACATAAACCAAACGCAAGCAGGCGGGGAGTTAGCATCTGGTGCTATACCCGGCGGAAAAGGCAGCGTAACATCAGGAGCGGGTTTGCAAATAATATACGATTCCCGCGATACAGTATTTTATCCGTCAAAGGGATGGTTCGGCCAACTTAGCTTTATGAATAACGGT
>CBDIBP010000048.1:0-87659 GCA_965276955.1 Flavipsychrobacter sp. | reverse complement strand
ACCGCCCACGGTTCCCGCAAACGGAGGCGCACCGCAAGTTCAAAGCCGACTATGTGGCACGGATAACGAACCTGCAGAGCAGGCACCCTTTCCTGAACCTGGAAGAAGAACTGAATTATTTTTCGGAGTAACTTTTTTTAATACTGTTCCTGCAGTTTCAGGTTGGCAGTGGGGACCACTTTTGCAGATGTAGCCGTGGCTGTTTCGCCCTTCATGGTGCATTTGCCATTAAAGCCCGCATCGGGTTCTATATCCAGGCGGCCCACGGTGAGGTCTCCATTGATATGACATTTAGAGCGAAGCGATAACAACCCTGAGATATAAAGATCGCCTTTCACTGTGCCAAATATATCGGCATTCTCAGCATACAGGTCGCCATTCAGTATAGCTGCGGGGCCTATCACTACTTTTGCCTTGCAGCGCACGTTGCCATCTATATGGCAATCTATACGCATATCGTGGGTAGCCTCCACATCGCCAATGATGTGCATGTCGTTGGCCAGCATGCTCAAAGACTCGGCTGGAAAGAAAGACGACTTGATATTGTTTTTAATTTTTCTCCTCAACATATGCTACATTTTTTAAACACAGCGCACGGAGCGCGTATGTCCGATCAAAAATAATCAGTATGTAATTGTTTCCGGTTGGCAGAGTAGGGATGACAAATGTAAAGAGTTTTATGCAAAATAAATATTATGAAAAGTATAAGTCATAATGTATGAAAATAAATGAGCTACCTTTGCACCCTTATTTTAAATTTACATGGATCGTAATTCAGTTATTGGATTTACATTATTGATTGCATTGGTGGTTACCTACTTCTTGTATAACAAGCACGAGCAGGAAAAGTTTTACGAGCAAAAGACCGCAGATTCTATAGTTTATGCCAAGTCTCACCCGCACCAGGTGATAGATACCGCCAAGGCTGTAAAGCCAACAGCAGTAGCGAACGCTGCGAACGACAGTATGCGTAAAACACTGCCTGCAGCCTATAACGGTGCTGAGCAAACTGTGATGCTGGAGAACAAGAAGCTGGCGCTTGCATTTACCACGAAGGGTGCATACCCGGTGAGTGCACAGATAAAAGGGTATAAGACCTACTACGGCCAACCCCAATACCTGTTCAACGGCAAGGGCAATATGCTGAATGCCATACTGCCGGTAAACAACAATTCGGTAGCAACATCGGACCTGTACTTTACCCCGGTTACCCGCACAGAAGCTAATGGTGATAAGACAATAGACTTTAGTGCCGACATGGGCAACGGTAAAAAGGTGGATATAATATATACACTACCTGCCGATGACTACATGATGGCGTGCAACATAACCCTGACAGGTATGCCAGCATCGACCATGGTGATGAACTGGAACATAGAAGGGCTGCATAGCGAGAAGAATGTAGCTACTGAGCGTATGTCCACCCAGTTCTACTACAGGAATACCAATGGCAACAATGACTACTTTACCATAAAACCTGATTTTAGAAAAACAGTAGATGAGAGCCCTATACAGTGGACGGGTTTCCGCAAACAATACTTTAGCTCTGCCCTGATAGCAAAAGACGGCTTTACCAAGGCGAGCATACTGGCCAACGTGCCCACAACTGATACTAACGTTGTTGCGGCCAACCATGAAGTGCTGGACGTGCCCCTGAAAGGCGGCAACGTGCAGACCGTGGCCCTGCAATGGTACATAGGCCCCAACGACTACCACACACTGCGCGCCTACAAAATGGACCTGGATGAGATGGTGCCATTGGGCTATGGTGTAATGGCATTTGTAAAATACATAAACAAGTGGGCGCTGATACCGCTGTTCTACTTCCTGGCCAGCTTCATCAGCAACTATGGTGTCATCATTATGGTGATGATAGTGATGATACGCCTGGTACTTTCTTTTTTTACCTACAAGAGCTACCTCTCTGCCGCAAAAATGAGGGTAATGAAACCAGAACTGGATGCGCTGCGTGCACAATGCGGCGACGACCAGCAGAAATTCAGCGTAGAGCAAATGAAATTGTTCAAATCTGTAGGTGTGAGCCCGCTGGGCGGTTGCCTGCCATCGCTGGTGCAGATGCCTATATTGTTCGCCATGTACTACATGTTCCCATCGTTCATAGAGTTCAGGCAGAAACCTTTCCTGTGGGCGCATGACCTTTCGGTATATGACAGCATTTACAAGCTGCCGTTCACCATTCCTTTTTATGGCGACCACATCAGCTTGTTCACGCTGACCATGACGGCATCGAGCCTTTTCCTGGCGCTGTATAACCGCAACATGACGGTGCAAGACCCTAACAACCCGATGATGAAGTACCTGCCTTTCATCTTCCCGATAGTACTGTTACCTATGTTCAACAACATAGCTTCGGCCCTTACCTTCTACTACACCTTCTCTAACCTTATCAGTATCACCCAACAGTTCGTGATACAGAAATACTTCATAAACGAGAAGGCGATACATGCAGAACTGCAGGCCAACAAGAACAAACCTGTAGCCCCATCTAAATGGGCGGCACGCATGGAACAGATACAAAAAGCACAGGCCGAAAGAGGCAAAGTGAACCCGGCTATAAAAGGCCCTGGTAAAAAATAAACTCCATCTATTTATATTCAAAAAGCCTTCCGATAATCCACGGAAGGCTTTTTGCATTTGGCCTATTTGTAAAAAATTTTTCTAAGTACCCAAGCATAGCACACTTATCTCCTTCTATCTACAAAACGATCCCAATAGCATGAAAAAGGTAATGGTGATATGCTTGCTTATGTGTGCAACAGCAATGTCTTGTAAAAAAGACCATACCCGACCGGTGTCCAGCACGCAATGGTTCGTGTATGGCTGGGCACTACCCTGTGCTATGCCTCCAATGCCAGAAGGGGAGTACTATTTGATACACAACGACCATGTTTTTAGAGATAGCATTTATATACTGCCTCCCATACATTACTACACCGTGCCACTGCCCGATAGCGTATATGCAAAAGCAAAACTGCTACAGGACAATTTCCCAACGTACTTGCTGAACCATGTTACAGACATCACGATCGGCGGCAATATGTGTGCCTATATACACCTGGAAGCATTGGTAAATGGCGACACCATAAAATGGAACATAAACCAGGATACCAGCATGGTACCAAAGGAAATAAAACAGTACGTGTGGCAAGTGGAAAACACCCTGGGCATAAGATAAAAAATGCCGCAATATTTATAAATATTCCTTCACTTACCCAAGATTAATACTGTTGTTACCTTCTATATTAATGAACGAAAAAGAGCTTAATCATGAAAAACCTGATCACTATCTGCTTGTTAGCAATTACAGTTACGTCTTGTACCAAGAAAACAACATCGATAAGACCTTTTGGCGATGATGCCATACCTGTACCTATTTCACTGACCAATAACTTTGTGTTCGGCGAGTACGACTATCCACACCTGTCGAACAATATACCGCTGTATACTTTTTATTTTAAGGATAGTACCAAAGTGTATAGGGAAGCGAAATATTTTTACCCTATGCCCGTAGCACATGATCTGTTCTCTACTACTATGCCCCTGCACGACACTGCTTATAATATAGTAAGGCCACTGATCACTAATTTCCCGCCTTACCTGCTGGCGCACCCGAACACGATAATAGGCGCTACGCCAAATGTGCCAGCTACGATGCTGTATATAGCAACTGTGAGAGAAAGCGACACCACTACCTGGAATATAAATATGGACACCACTAAACTGCCTGCTGACATACGTGTGTATGCTACCCAAGTGCAGGCTGCCTGGGATAGCCTGCGTAACATACATTAATGGGCGACAGGAGTAAATTTATTTTGCTCATTACCCAAGTTTGGCGTAATAAAATCCTTCTATATAACAAGCATAAATGCGGAAGACCATGAAATATATAGTAACAATAAGCCTGCTGGCTATTGTGGCATTAACTGCCTGCAAAAAGACATCTGCCCCAGCATTCAAAGCAAATGCGTACATATTTGGCGTATATGGTGGCTTTTGTTCGACGGGGTGCAGCTATTACTATCTGGTAAGGAATGGACAGGCATTTGAAGACTCTACGTTAATGGCCCCTACATTTTTTGCTGCTCCTCTGGCAGATAGCAACTACACGCTGCTAAAACCGCTGATAGACAGTTTGCCCGCTTATCTGAAAGATCACCCCAACAACAACTATATCTGTGCTGCATGTGCCGACCAACCTATATACTATGTAGCGGCCATAAACGGAAATGACACAACAAAATGGAATATAGATGCAATGGCTACCACACCCACAGCAGTGTACCAGTATGCTGTGCAGGTGGCAAATGCTTTGGAGCGTGTGCATCATTAAACTAATTTTAGGGGAAGGCTAATGGATACGGATGGCTGAATATGCCGAGCAGGAAATAATAGAGGGTTGCCTGAAGAAGGACAGGATATATGAAGAGTACTTGTACAAAAAGTACTACAATATGTTCCTTGCCATATGCATGCGCTATGCGAAGGATGTACAAAACGCGAAGCAGTTGCTGAATGATGGGTTCGTTCGCATATTCATGTCTGTAAGCAAGTTTAGGAACGAAGGTTCTTTTGAAGGGTGGATGCGGAAAATAATGGTGAACACCTGCCTGGAGTACCTGAAAAGCGGCGAATTTAAAAAAGCGGCGCAGACCATACATAAGGATGTAATGGAAGAGAAAGAAGGGACGGTGATACTTAACGAAGCAGTAAGTAACATGAATGCCAATGAGCTGATAGCCATGCTGCAGGCCCTGCCCCCTGTGACCCGCACTGTATTTAACCTATTTGCTTTTGAAGGCTATACACACAACGAAATAGCTGCCCTGCTGAAAATGAGCACCGGTACCAGCCACTGGCATGTGCACCACGCCAGGAGCGTACTGCAGCAATTGATAATGAAAGGAAACGAAATGTATGAGCGCAAATGAATTTGACCGGCGGATAGCTGAAAAGCTGAACCAGGCCGCATTTACATACGACCCGGGCGACTGGGAAGACCTTACCGCAAAGCTTGATGCAGCAAGGCGGAAGAAACGTGCCGTGCTGCTTGCCTATACCCTGCCGGGTGTAGCAGCTTCTGTTGCTATTTTGATTCTATGCACCCTTTTCTTTTCTAAAAAGGATGTGCCTGCTGTGGCGCATAATCTTTTAAATAAAACAACTATTACTCGTTTGCCAGCCCCTATAGTTCTATCAGATACTTTTACAAGCCCAACCCCTAAAAACAATATAGTTGCTGCCGTACGGAACGACCAGCGGACTGCCGCACAAACAAGGCCAAAAGCGAACAACACACAAGCTGCAATAGTGCAAAACAGCACTGCTACAGGCACGCAGATAGTAAATGTCAACGAGGCCGTTGCAGATACTCCACGTAGACATACACCAGGGAAAGGCGTTGTGGTAACTGGGCACAAGCCAGTAGAAATGCCGGTGACCGGCTTGCCTGATCCACACATCATAGCTCCGGAACCGGAAAAGAAAAAGATACACATCAACCTTGCAGGTGGTGTTAACTATGGAACACTGAACACAGGCTATGCACTGGGCGCTACCGTGGATAGGAAACTGGGAAAGAGACTGGGCATAGAAGTAACGGTGGCATATATAAATAACAACAGTACCATTGCTATGGCGACCGGCAATAGTACAGGGCCACCTACCAACATTACAGGCAATCCACAATACAGTACCAAGGTCAGTTATACTACATCGCCGCTCAACTATCTGCAGTTCGCACCCGTAGCGGGGTATGACATCTTTAAAAAAGTGACCGTTGCCGCCGGGGCGGATGTGCAGCGCCTGCTTCAGGATAATGATGCAACAATTGTATATAAAGACAAAACAGTGATAGCCCCTACGCTGGACATGGGAGTACTGCTAAAAACAGACTATGCGGTAAACAACCGCCTGAAAGGTGGGGTGTCTTACCGCATAGGCGCTAATAATTTATTTACAAGCAGCAACTATATCAACCGCAGCTATATGCAGGTGCAGTTGAAGTACAGGCTGCACTAAGTGCTATGGCATTTTCTTTAGCTTCAGTATACTCCAGTCCGTTTTTTCAAGCGCTATTGTGTTGGTGAGGGTACCCAGGCCATCTATATTCATTTCTACCACATCGCCATCTTGCAACCATTGTGGTTTATAAGCAGGGTCGTTGAGCAGGCCGGTGCCATTCAGCTCCAGGAAGCAGCCGGTACCTACCGTACCACTACCTATCACATCGCCGGGGAGCACGTCTACACCATAGGCGCAGCGCTCTATTATCTCGGCAAAGGTCCAGTCCATATCGGCCATGTTACCTGCGCTTACTTCTTTACCGTTCACCTTGCAGGTCATTTTGAGGTTGTACGCTGCGCCTGCATGGTTGGGCTTTGCAGGTACGCGGTATTGCTCCAGCTCATCAGGCGTTACCAGCATAGGGCCTATCACTGTACTGAAATCCTTACCCTTCGCAGGGCCCAGGTTCAGCAGCATTTCTTCCATCTGTAGCGTGCGAGCGCTCATGTCATTCATTATCATGTAGCCGCCTATGTATTGATCTGCTTCTTCTGCCTTTATGTTGCGGCCTTTCTTGCACAGCACCACAGCAACTTCCAGTTCAAAATCCAGCTTCTGCATATGGTCTGGCATAACGGGGATAGGACCAGGGCCTTGTATGGCATTGTGGTTGGTAAAATAGAATATAGGGTACTGGTCGAACTCGGCTATCATATCTACCTTGCGGTTGCGGCGGGCCGCTGCCACATGCTGCCTAAAGGCATAACCATCGCGGCACGATGTAGGGTGTGGTACCGGCGCTACTATGTGTGCCGATGCATACGGTATACCCTGTGCTTTGTTGCTGCCGTTCTTTATAGCTTCGTCGGTAGTGTGCATGGCACCAATTTCCAGCTCCCAGTTGTCCAGCAGGGCCTTCATGTTGCCGGGCAGTGCAGGGTTAGCATCGGTAGTGATGTATAGTGTATCGTTGATGCAAAAGGCCAGTTTTTGCTCGCCGTTGCTTACGTAGGTAACCAGTTTCATATACTGCGGTTTTTTACAAACGCGAAAATAATGGATAACCAGCGATAAAGAATGCTTATTTTATTATGGATGCCAGCCACGATTTTTGCTTTAATTTTGCGCCCACAAATAGCAGTATACTATGGCTACTTACGAAGAGATATTTGAAAGGAATAAGGCGTGGGTGGAGAAAATGAAGGGCAATGACCCTGATTTTTTTGAGAAGCTGGCTGCCGACCAGCAACCAGACTACCTGTATATAGGCTGCTCAGACAGCCGCGTGCCTGCGAACGAGATCATGGGACTGGAACCCGGCGACCTCTTTGTGCACCGCAATATAGCCAACCTGGTGAACAACAGCGACCTGAACGTGATGAGCGTGATACTCTACAGTGTAGCATACCTGAAGGTGAAGCACATAATAGTTTGCGGGCACTATAACTGCGGCGGTGTAAAAGCTGCCATGGAACCTAAGGATATGGGTCTGCTGAACCCGTGGCTAAGGAATATACGCGATGTATATCGCCTGCATAAGGAAGAACTGAACGCCATAACTAATGAGCAGGAGCGCTACGCCCGCCTGGTAGAGCTAAATGTAGTAGAACAAGCCACCAATGTAATAAAGACCGCTGCCGTGCAAAAGAGCTATGTGGCCAATGGCTACCCTATAGTGCATGGCTGGGTGTTCGACCTGCATACGGGCATACTGAAGGACCTGGAAATAAACTTTGAAAAAATACTGGGCGAAATACAGCAGATATACAACCTGACGGGTACAGACAATGGGTTTGCAGAATTATCGTCTGGTGAAGAATAATCTTTAATACCGAATAGGTATGTACTATCTGCTGCTTGCCATACTGTACCCACTGTCGCTACTGCCCTTACGATGCCTGTACTTTTTGTCGGACATGATCTATGGGTTGCTTTACTATGTGGTGGGGTACCGCAAGGAGGTAGTGCGCGACAACATGCGCCACGCATTTCCGGAGAAGAGCGAGGAAGAGATAGAGCGGATCATGAAAGCTTTTTACCACCACTTTTGCGACCAGTGGATGGAGACCCTGAAGCTGCTGACCATAACTCCTGAACAACTGAACAAGCGATTGCCCTGCAACTGGGAGGTATTGCAACAACTGTGCAAAGAAGAAAAGAACACCTATATACTGCTGGGGCACAACTTTAACTGGGAGTGGGGCAATGTGGCCTGCCAATATAATACGCAACAACAGTTTGCCGGTGTGTACCAGCCTGTGGCCAACAAAGGCTTCGACCGGTTGATGCTGCGCATACGTGCACGTGGCGGCGGGTGGATGATATCTATGAAGGCAAAAAAAGGCTTTCAGCGGCTGGAAGGGGTACGCTATATAGTGGGCCTCATTGCAGACCAAAATCCATCGAATATAAAGAGCGCGGTATGGCTCCCCTTTATGCACAGGCCTGCACCTTTCTTTAAGGGGCCGGAACAATTGGCTACCCGGGCCAAAGCTGCTGTAGTATTCTTTGGTATCAAAAGGATAAAGCGCGGCCACTACCAGGCACACATGACCTTACTTACCGACGATGCATCGCAACTGGAAAGCGGCACTGTGACCAAAGCCTTTGTAGCCTTTATGGAAGCGCAACTACGCGAGCAGCCTGAGAACTGGTTGTGGAGCCATAAGCGTTGGAAACATAGCCAAGAGTAACCTAACCTTTTCGCAAATAATCTCCCAGATACGAGCAAGTATTTTTAGCCGTATTGTAAAATTTGGTTTTGCTGTAACCGTCCTTTATTTGCTTATAGTAGGGGTTTTTAAGCGAATTGCTGTAGTAATTTTCGTGGTCCCAGTAATAGTATTTATCGGTGTGTTTGGGTTCCGGGCAGTTCTTTTGCCAGCACTTGGCTGCCAGGAACAGGCAGCGAGCTTTTACCTCCGGGTCTGTACTGTTGTTAAAAGCCTGCAGGTAGTATTTCTCAGGCAGGTGAGCGTTATAATACTCCTGGTCAATTGACGATAGCTCCTTACGCTCTTTGGATATGCGATAGGCCTCGTTCTCCGTGCCTCCCCTATAATACTTTACAGCAGCCCATGCTTTGCCATAGTAAGTAATGTTGTAAAGCGCATTAGCGTATTGATACGCAGCCCGGCTGTCTTTGGGGTCTTTTGCCATTTTCTTTTCCAGCTCATCCATTTTGCGGGCGAAGGTCAGCTTGTTGTATTGGTTGTCAGAATCAGAGGTACTCCACTCCTGTACATCGTTCAGGTGACTTACCAGCACATCGGGCAGCATTCTTTTGTTCAGTACATTGCCAGGTACGTTGGCCAGTATCTCTGCGGCTTTGCCGAACTGATGCAGGCGTATGTACTTGGTGCCTTCCAGCTCCTGTAAGGTAGCCACGTTATATTGTGTATTGTTGACAAGCCATTTTTCGTAGGGCGTTTTATCTTTTTTATTTACAAAGGCCTGCACTGCCTCCAGCTTTGTTGCATCCATATGTTCCAACAAGGTTCCGGCAGTGCTTCCGAAGCCATCTTCATAATTATCTGGCTTGCCTCCTGTATCAACACCACGGGAAAGACAATATATAGCCTTGATGGTATCCCCTTGTTTCAGGTAAGCAGAGGATAGCACAGAGGTCATAAGGTCCCTATATACTTTATTGAAGCGATCGTTGGTTTGCGTACGCTGCTCTATCCATTTTAAATAAGGGAGTAGTTCCGTTTCAGTTGTGGCTGTTATAGTATTGGTTAGTCGAACGGTATACAGTGTTGCTATCACATCATGCACATCACGCTCCATGTCAGTCATTTTTTCATGCTGCGCAATGTCCAGATATTTTTTGCAGTTGGGCTCATCGCCCTGTATAAAATAGAGGTAGGCGCTACTCAGGTGCCAGTACGCATTATTCGCATTAGTTTTACCTGCAGCCACTTTTAGCGCAAACTCATTCAGGCGCTTCAGGTATTCAACGTACGCTACCCGAAGCTTTTTACGCTCCTTAAGTGTAGCCTCATCGTCAGTTGTAATTTCATATGCACTGTATAAATGGGTATCAAAACCAGCAGCCAGGTATCGTTGTTCCGCCTTATTTATTTCCCGGGTCATCACTATGTCCAGACCGCGTATGGAGGGGTCGTAATGGTATGCATTTTCCATGATCTGGAGGCCTTGTGTTTCGTCTCCGCTGTATTCGTACAATCCTTTCATCAAGTACAGTACGCTGCGCTCGTGGTCGGTCTTACACATTTGCAGCACGGTATCAATATTTCCCTTAGTAGCCCAGTTGAAACTGACGTAGGCATTTAGCTTCATTTCGTCGCTTTGGTCAAATAACTTGCTATAGATGTACGCAGCCTCAGTTGTTTTTCCTGTTTTGAAGAGTGCACCAGCCAATAACCCCTTGCAACGCAGCGCTATAACGGACGTATCGGTACCATTCGACAAAAGATCTTTGTATAACCGCAATGTGGTGGTATTATCACCACCGTAAAATGCAAGGCGCAGTACCTGGTATATGTAGCGTGTTCTCAGGAAATTATTTTGCACACCTTTAATTGCATCTAAGCCTTGTTTCCGCAACCCGGCATTGATATTCATATCGTGATGGGGTGTTACCCATTTCCCTGTTGTGGCGTCATAATGGTCATTCAACGCCTGTGTCTCGGGCTCACATTTTTTAGCGTATAGCAAGTAGGTGCTCGCATCCTTGTCTTTATTTGCCAATAACCATTTTGTAAAGCTGTTCTCCATCACCTCTTTGGGTATGCCAATAGAGGCTCCGGTACTCATCGCTAAAAGACCAGACAGTGGATATTTGTACACAAAGCTATCAATGTCGGCACGCGATGCTTTACGGCCGGTATAGTTATACCATGCTTCCACATTCTGGTCGGGTATCACCTCATCTTTCGGGTCGCGGTCGTACCATCCTTCTGTATAGTAGGGCAGTAGTGTGGTAAAATAGAACGGTTGATATGCCGGGTCTTTATTTATGTTGTTGAAAAAGAAAGATGGGTATTCATCGTATGGGTCGGTAGAGTCGGCACATGCTATAACGATACCTGCCGCAATAACAAAACAACTACTTATAAGCACTAAAAACTTTCTCCAGTTCATCAGTAGAATATTTACTTAAAATTATACTATCGCAGTCAAAGAATACCACATTCATTTCCTTATTTCTTATGCGGTTGGCAGTATATGCGGCCATTGCCGTTAATGCAGCAGCCGACGGCGCCTCTGTACGCAGCATATCTCCCTCTTTTAAAAAATACCCTTTGTATAAAGTATCCCTGGTACAGCGATATACATTAGTCTGCTGCCGGGAAAATAAGCTGTTGCTACCTATCTCTTCCGGCTGTATATCGCGCAGTATACCCTTAAATCTACCCTCCCTGAACAGCAGGCACCACCTGAATAATGGCAGCGCCACATCAAGTGGTAAAGGATAGCTGTTTAGTTTCCCCAGGTATGCTTTTGCTTCCTCCACATCCAGTATGGAATTGCGTGTGTCATACTTCTTCAGGTCGCCCATATTGTAGCACATCAGCAAACCTTTATCAACAGGTGGTACGCCACTCTGCTGCACATACTTTACCTGGTGCATGCGTATGGTACACGATAGTGCCTTGTTCCTGAAATAGGGTTGGAGCTTTAGCTGCTGCAGCAGGAGGAAATACTTTTCGCGCATGCTCCCTATCCAATCACAGTCTACCTGTATCTCTGGTGGATATACACCGGAGGCGCTACAAAGTTGTTGTGTTAGTTCGGCTATATTTAGTGCCAGTGCATGTATACTGCTATCGCTGATATTTTTTAGTGCATTCTGAGTAATGAAAATGACAGGTACATACGCGAGTGCTGTATTCTTTTGCTGTGGCATACGCACTGTGGCTACAGGCATTGCAGTATTGTTCTTTGTGTCCCAGTCCACATCAAAGAACCGTATGTACATGCGGCTGCAATGCAACTGGTGCAGCATGTACATTTCTGAAGTTGTGGGCTTGTATACTGTTTTCCAGTAGTAAAAACCACGAGTAACATCATGATGTACCTGCTTGCAGGAAAAGAAAAGGATGGCGCAAACAAGAATAGATATGCACTTCTTTTTTGCGTTCCACCACATACTATGGTACCAGTACCTGTTGTGCACCCTGCTCTATACGAAAGTTTATTTTGTCGTTGCATACGTGAGCGTCACCATCGGTCTGCATCAGGCGCAGGCCGGGGTTGGTGATGGTCACTTCTTTGGCGCGGTAGTGCTTTACGAATGGGCTGCCAGTGATGGTGCCATTCATGGCGCGGAGTACCAACATGCCGCCTAATATTTTGGGGAACTTACGGATGATGATGACATCGAGCAAGCCATCGGTATAGCTGGCCTGCGGGGCTATTTTAAAGTTATAGCCAAATTGCTGGCCATTGGCCACGTTTATCATAAAAGCTTTCTCACTCAGCTTCTTGCCATCTATGGTTATATCCCACTCCCACTCTTTGTAGGCCCACATGTGGCGGGTAACCAGCCAGCTGTATACCATGAGTCCGCGTTTAACGCTCTTGGCAAATTTCTTGGAGATGAGGGCATCAAAAGCTACACCGGCATTGCTGATGAACAATTGCGAATTAGCAAATGCAATATCTATGTTCTCTGTCTTTCCGTTATTGATGACGTCTATTGCCGAAAGTACATTGAGTGGTATCTTCATGGTACGGGCCATACCGTTGCCAGAGCCTTTGGGTATTATGGCCAGCTTGGTAGTTGTGCCATGCAGGCCGGTAACAATGTCGTTTACAGAACCATCGCCACCAACAGCTACTACGGCATATGCACCGGCTTTTGCCGCCTTTTCGGCAAGCACTATCCCGTGCTTCATATACTCTGTGTGCTGTATCTCGTAGCTATATTTTTCCTTATCCAGCCGCTGATCTATACCGGTCTGTATCTCTTTTTCTCTTTCTACTCCCGACTTTGGATTTACTATAAATACCAGGTGCTTCTTCATCTTTAAAATAGTGCTTTTAAACTCAGATCCATACTTACGGCGTGGTGTATGATAGCCCCACTTGATATATAGTCTACACCCGTGCGGGCATAAGAAGTGATGTTGTCGTAATTGATACCGCCCGATGCTTCGGTCTCGTACCTGCCGCCTATTATTTCTATGGCTTTCTCCAGCTGCTCAGGTGTAAAGTTGTCGAGCATTATGCGGTGTACGTTACCTACGGCCATTACCGTTTTTACATCTACAAGGTCGCGGGTCTCTACTTCTATTTTCAGGTTCAGGTCATTCGCCTTCAGGTACTCATTTGTTTTTATGATGGCCTTTTCCATTCCACCGCAAAAGTCTATATGATTATCCTTCAGCATTATCATGTCGTACAGGCCCATACGGTGGTTGTAGCCGCCACCCATACGCACAGCCTGCTTCTCATACTCACGAAAGAGTGGTGTGGTCTTGCGGGTGTCCAGTATCTTGGTTTTGTATGGCTTTATTTTGTCGGTATACTTATTGGTAAGCGTGGCTATGCCGCTCATGCGCTGCATGCAGTTCAGCACCAGGCGCTCTGCCATCAGTATGGTATGCACCTTTGCGGTCACTTCAAAAGCGGTCTCACCCTTGTTCACTTTATCACCGTCCTTTTTGTTGAAAAGGAATGAAGCCCCGGGCTCTATGTGTTGGAAAATATGCTGTGCCAGTTCCAGCCCGGCTATAATGCCGTTCTCTTTTATTTTCAGTACGGCCTTACCTTCCGCATCACCCGGTATGGATGCCATTGTAGAAAAGTCGCCCTTACCCACATCTTCCAAAAGGGCAGCAGCGATAAATTGTTGTGTAGTCAATTTAATTTATTTTTCAATGTGCAAAAGTAGTCAAATATCTTGCTCGCAAGGTTAAATCATCATTTGTTAACGTTCCAAAGCAGGCAGCCATCGCCATAGCTTAGGAAGCGGAAACCGGCAGCAAGTGCGTGTGCATATATCCGTTGCCAGTCGCTACCCACCAGCGCTGCTACCAGCAGCAATAGAGTAGACCTTGGCTGATGGAAATTGGTGACCAGCCCCGTAGCCAGCTTGAAGGTATAACCAGGCGCTATAAGTATCTGTGTACGGGCCACCAGTTTTTCTTCGTTGTGCAGTTGCATCCACTCTAATAGTTTGTGCAGTGCCTGCTGCACAGTGGGTGTTGCATCCAGCTCATAGGCTTCCCACTGGGTAAGGGCTATACCAGCAAAATCTACAGGTATGCCATGCAGCAACTTACAGCCTATCCAGTATAGGCTTTCTATGGTGCGCAGGCTTGTGGTGCCTACCGGTACTATATTGCCACTTGCATGTGCTACCAGTTGGTGCAGTGTGGGCTTGTCTACCTCTATCCACTCCGCATGCATAGGGTGGTCGCTCATGGTCTCGCTTTTCACAGGCATAAAGGTACCTGCGCCCACATGCAGTGTTACGCGGGTAGTGTCTATGCCTTTATCTTCCATGCGCTGCAATACGCCCTCTGTAAAGTGCAGTCCTGCGGTTGGTGCCGCCACACTGCCATCGTCTCTGGCAAATATGGTCTGGTAGCGGGCATCGTCGCCTGTTTCAGCTTCGCGGTTCAGGTATGGGGGCAGGGGTACTTTGCCGCAGTAATGCAGTACCTCAGCGAACGTGAGTGTGGCATCATCCCATTGCAGGTATAAAGTACATGTGCCGCTGCCTCTTGTTATGATACTTGCTGTAAGCGTAAAATGTGGCTGGGCACTAACTATGTGCAGCACTTGTCCATCCTTCCACTTGCCGGCACCGCCTACCAGGCATTGCCATTCCACACTGCCCTTTTGCAGCATGGCCGTTTGTATGTCTTTATACTTACCGGCAGGCTCCAGGCAAAACACTTCTATGCGGCCACCCGTGCTCTTGGTGAACTGTAGCCGGGCGTGTACCACCCTCGTTTGGTTAAACACCATAAGGCTGCCAGCAGGTATGTGCGCGGCTATATGGGCATAAGTATCTTCAGTTATCTCCCCATGCTGGTAAACGAGTAAACGTGATGCATCGCGTACCTCAAGCGGGTACTTAGCCACCTGTTCATCAGGCAGTGGGTAGGTGAAGTCTTCTATTTTTAATTCCCTTGGGTGCATTCTTTCTTGTGCTGCGGTTATCTCAGTTCTGGTATAGTGATGCCGGTTATCTTCCGGTAAAGGTCTATGGCATACAGGTCTGTCATGCCGGATATAAAGTCGACGACCGACTGAATATCCTGGTACAGGTCTTCGCTCTTCTGCGTTATGGGGAACTGTGCCGGTATTATCTTCACCAACTTCCCGGCCTTTGTATTGCCTTTGTGCAGTACGGCATGCAGCAGTTCTTTCAGCAGGCCGCCTATTACATTGTAGCCCGCCAGTTCTATCTCTACTACCGTGCGGTAGTTGTAGATGTTCTTTACCGAGTAGTTGTTTATCTCTTTTACCAATTGATACTCGCGCTCGGGCAGGCACTTCATCAGATCTTTCTGCAGGGTGCCACTCAGCAGGGCTGCCTCATTGGCCATAAATACCTCCGATAGCTTCCCGGTCATCAGCCCTATCCAGCGGGCACGTATGTATTGTACTTTCTGGTTGGCGTCATCAATGTCCGCTAATTTCCCCAAAATGTAGCTTTCAGAATTGTACCCCGCTTTGTCATTAAAAAATGGCAGGAACAATTCCTTGAATCTTTCCAGCGATATTATCTGCAGCCTGTGGGCATCTTCCAGGTCTATGACCCGGTAGCAAATGTCATCGGCAGCCTCTGTGAGGTATACGAACGGGTGGCGGGCATACACATCAGTAAGGCCGGGAGACTGCGGTATATCAAAGGTTGCTGCTATGTCTTTATAGGTATCAGCTTCACTATCAAAGAAGCCCGATTTTTTAGTGGCTATGAGCCCGGTATCTGTAAAGCCGGATAGGGAGCTGCATGGATATTTTACAATGGAGGCCAACGTGGTATAAGTAAGCTTATCCCTAAAGCTATGGGTAAGCACCCGCAACGCATTGGAATTGCCTTCAAAATATTGCAGGTCCCTAAGCTGGTTGGGCGTAAGGTTATCGGTAATTATCTTATTAGTGGCCTCGTCCAGGTCGGTAAAATAGGTGCGTATGGCCTCCTCGCCGCTATGGCCGAAGGGGGGATTGCCAATATCGTGCGCCAGGCAAGCCGCTGCTATTACCGATGGCAGCTCATATTTATAGAATTCGGCAAAGTCGCTGCCCTCATCGGGGTATCTTTTTGCCAGGGCATCGCCCACGTTCTTGCCCAGTGAGCGGCCAACCGATGCTACTTCAAGACTGTGTGTGAGCCTGTTATGCACAAAAACAGAGCCTGGCAGCGGGAACACCTGCGTTTTGTTTTGCAGCCTGCGGAAGGCAGATGAAAAGATGATACGGTCATAATCGCGCAGGAACGAGTTGCGGGCTTGCTCCGGGTTAGCATCTTTGCGCTGGGGGTCGCCTGTGCGCCGGGCGCTATATAGTGTCTGCCACTTCATTTGCGGGATGTATTCTTTTTAATAACTGCGCAAAGGTACACTTCTGTGGCCATTGCATAAAAGCATCAGGGCCTGATGCTTTTGCATCAGGCCCTGAAAGGAGGGAAATATTAAAGGAGCGTTTTTCAAGGCGGGAAAATCTATTAGGGTATTCTGCTTACATACATAAATAGAACCGTGCCACGGATCGTCATGAAATTGCGACCAATAAAAAAGGCTGGCATTTAGCCAGCCTTTTTAGGAGTATCAGTAGTTACTTAGTTCTTTACGAACTTTGTAGTTGTGTTCTCGCCAGTTGCATTATCGTGCACCAGTACATAATACATACCTGTTTTAAGGGCAGCTATAGGTACATTAAGTGTTTGTGCGTTAGCAACAGTTTGGTATACCGCCTGGCCAGCTATATTGTATATCACTACAGTTTTTTCAGTTGTTGTGAATGTATTGATATACAGTTCTGTGTGTGCAGGGTTAGGGTACGCTACCGGGGTGTGCGCCTGCGGTGCAGCTACAGTAGGCACAGCTACATGGCTGTTCCCTATTGCAACACCATCCAGGGTCACGTTATCAAAACGGTTGTTACCAGATGTACCAGTGTCTTTACCAAGACCTACAGGTGTAGATGGAACAATCTTGAATACCAGGCGTGGATTGTTGTATGCGTTGGTATCTGTGATGTTAACGGTGATCAATTTGTATACACAAACAGTAGTAGCATAAGCACCAAGAGATATAGTAGAATCCTGGTAACGATCAAGGCCGGTATTTGTTTTCCATGTAGCACCGCTATCCAGGCTATAAGAGAAATTATTTAAGTGCATACCGCTTGCCGTGCTTGAAGACTGAACAGCGTAAGAGAAAGTAAGGTTCTTGTAACCTGTAGATGGGATGTAGAACAACAGGTAAGCGCTGTCTGATGGGTTACGGAAACGGAAGACGTTGCCTGACGGAGTAAGTACGCCATTTATGGTCCTTGCATTAAGAACATCGCTATCGCCAGCTATTGCAGTGAAGTAATCAAAATAGCCCAGGTAAGCACTTGAAGTGCCGGGAACCACTTTGTATACCAATTCAGCCTTATTAGTATCTATTGCAGACCAGTCGGCTTTGATAACAGGTGAACCTACAGTAGGTGTAGTGTTGTGGTAAGAACCGGTAAAGTTGTTGAAGTTCCAGTAGTGTACCAATGTTGGTGCGCCTGTAGTACCTGTAGGGATCAAAGTGCCGTCAACAGATATATTGTCAAACCTTACGTTGCCGCCAGCAGTTATACGAACTGTGTTGGTCAATTTGAACAACAATTTTGAATTGTTATTTACTGCGCTGTCAGCACCGAAAGTTATTGTTATCAGGCTGAATACCGGAGTTACAGTATCAGTTGTTGCGGATAGTGATGTGGTCTTCCAGGTAGCGCCGCTATCTGTGCTGTAAGCAAATGCCTGGTTGGTTGGAGACGCTGTGGTGTTTGAAGTTTCGATAGCAAATTTCAAGGTTATGTTCTTATAACCTGTTGTTGGTATCTTGAAGGTAAGGTACGCGCTATCTGATGGGTTACGGAACCTGATGGCATTACCCGATGGGGTAGCTACACCATTGATGGGCCTTAAGTTCAGACTGTCATAATCAGGTGAAGTAGCAGAAACAGCTACAAAATCAATGTAACCTGCATAGGCACTTGATGTACCTGGCACCAGGTTGTACACGAACAATGCTTTGTTCGTATCAATAGCTGAATAATCAGCCTTAAATGCCGGTATACCTGGATTGTGGTAAACTGCGGTAGTATAGGCTGGATTATTGAAATCCCAGTAATGGATCAGTGTCTGCGCCTGTGATTGAGCAAACACTAACATGCAAATAATAGATGTGAGTAAAGTCTTTTTCATTATAGTTGGTTTTGGCTGCAAAGGAATGCATCCAACATAATGAGTACGTTATGGGAAGGTTACCTTAACGTTAAGACAAACTGAAGTGAAATTCATATTGTGGAATAAAAATCAGGTGAAAAAGCTGTTAGCGAAACGATCTGCTAACAGCTTTTTCACAAGGGAAATTTAGTATTTAGATATCGTCTTCGGTCTCATCTTCATCACCACCCAGGCTCATATTCAGCATGCTGCCCAATATATCGGCAAATGCATAACCACCGGTATCTACTCCTTTCTTGCTGATGAGCGAGAACTCTGACAGGCCATGCAGCACGAACTCCATGAGTAGCGCGGCTTCCTGCTCGTTAGCGTTGGGGTAGTATTGTTTTACCGCAGCGTGCAGGCCGGTCACTTTGTATAGTTGCTGTATGTAGGCATCATCGCTCTCATCTTGCAGCAGCAGCAGGTCGTTGCCCTTGCCGAACCAGTCTATTACGGGCTGGTAAGGGTTTGGCTTTGGTTTGGTGCGCTGGCTGCCCTTGCCCGTGCTTTTAAAAGACTGCGGGTCAGGAAAATATTCGGTGAACAGTGTGCGGGTAGCCTGCCCTATAAGGCGGTAGGCCACATTTTGCGGGCCTTCCTGTTCGCCTTCATATACCAGCTCTATCTTCCCGGTAATGGAGGGCACTATACCTATAAAGTCTGATATGCGGGTGATGGTGTGCGCCTGGCCGTCGCGCAGGGCGCGGCGCTCTGCTGTGCTCACCAGGTTCTCGTAAGCTGATATGGTAAGCCTTGCCGATACACCACTTTTTTGGTCCACATACTCGCTCTTGCGGGCTTCCATGGCCACCTGCTCTACCAGTGTGCGGCACAGGTCTGGCACTTCTACCATAGCCAGCTGGTCTGCAAGTATATCTGCTTCCTGCGTGGTAATGTCTTTAGAGAGCTGCACTGTTTTAGGATAGTGGGTCACTATCTGGCTTTCTATACGGTCTTTCAGCGGGGTCACAATGCTGCCGCGGTTAGTGTAGTCCTCGGGGTTGGCAGTGAATATAAAAAGTATATCCAGCGGCATCCTTAGCTTGAAGCCGCGTATCTGTATATCGCCTTCCTGCAGTATGTTGAACAGGGATACCTGTATCCTTGCCTGCAGGTCGGGCAGTTCATTAATAACAAATATACCCCTGTGCGAGCGGGGTATGATACCATAGTGTATCACACGCTCATCGGCAAAGCTAAGGCGCATGTTAGCTGCTTTTATGGGGTCTACATCGCCTATAAGGTCGGCGACAGACACATCGGGGGTGGCCAGTTTTTCACCATACCGCTCACTGCGGTGCAGCCAGCTGATGGGCGTATCGTCGCCTTTTTCTGCTATCAGTTCGCGGGAGTAAAGGGATATGGGTTGTAGCGGGTCGTCATTTATCTCGCTGCCGGCCACTACGGGTATCCATTCATCCAGCAGGTGCGTCATTTCGCGGGCCATACGGGTCTTGGCCTGCCCCCGTAGCCCCAGGAACAATATGTTGTGGCGCGATAAAATGGCACGCTCCACATCTGGTATCACTGTATCCTCGTAGCCAAGTACGGTTTGGAATGGACTCTTCTTTTCTTTTATGGTCTTTACCAGGTTCTCTCTTATCTCGTCTTTTACTGACCTCGGTTTGTACCCTGTGCTTTTTAGTTCGCCTATCGTTTTTATCTCCGGTTGCTTCATAGATGATGTTTACTTTCCTTACCTAAAATTAAGCCTTGGAACAATGCAAAGAGCACGCAATTCATATACCCCTATAATTAAAAAATAAGCTGCTCAGTTGCCTTTTAATACATATCATCATTATTGTTATCCTCTTTTGCCTTTTTCACCTTTTCTTTCTCTTCATCCTTTTCTTTAGGGCTTTTGGCAAATGCACGGTGGTTAAATATACCATCGAGCTCCAGCGCACGCTGTGGCGATAACTCCATCTGGGTAAGGCGCACATCATACCCTGTCTTGTCATCGGCAGAGCCCCAGGTGCCGGTGAATACATTATCTTTAAAGGTTAGCTCCATAGCGCCCACAGGCGGGTCTTCTGTAAATAGCCACTTACCTTCTTTTGTCTTTGTTACATCCAGCTTTATATAATCTTCCTGGTCGCCAAATTTATATATGGCTTCCCAGGCACATATACCTTCCGGGCAGCTGCCCTTCAGGTAGCGTATATATAGCTTTACTTTTATCTCATTATCAAATGTGCCCCCCAAAAAGCTTGCGGTCGCCCACTTCCATTCTTTCAAGGCCGCCGGCGGGGCGGTTCTCCGCCATTTCGTCTTCTTTGTCCTTTTCGGGGTCACCATCCTTTATACCATTGTGGTGGGCGCTATCTATAAGGGCAAGGTCGGCCTCGGTAAGGCCAAGCGCCGCCAGCATTCTCTGCCGGCGCACTTCTGCCGCCTGCCTGGTGTTGAATTCTTCTGCGGTTGATGCTTCCAGTATATTTAGCACCTGGCCGCCATACCACAGTCCGTGTATCTGCTGCATCTCGGTAATAGTAAAGGCGTAGATGCGCCGGGTAAGCATATCTTTTACAAATACATATCCCTGGAAACGGTTTACGGCAACTTTTTCGTACCCCAGCATATCGCGGGTCAGGGGCATGCGCTGTAGCTCAAAGCGGTCCAGCACTATACGGTCCCAGTGTATGCCAGAGTCTTCTCCTTTCTTCAGCAGGTTGCAATAGTTGGCAATGATCGACGGGTTGTAGGCGGGATCGAACTGCTGCACTTTCTCTGGGTGCTGGCGTATGTGGGCTATGGCGGCCTCATCATCGCTGCTGCCGGTGTAGGTCATCACATGGTACCACAGGCTGTCGAAAGTAGGGAACATGGCTGCATAGGAAATAGTATCCTTGTATTGCATACACATCAGTATATTGCCCACCAGCTGGCTCTCTTTAACAGATACGTTACCTGCCCGGCATACCTGTGCAGATAAAAAAAAGCACACGCACAGCACCCATATATACCTATAAAAAACCTTCATATGCCTTAGCCAATTCTTAAAGATAAGAAATATGGCTTTCCTGTGTCCCCATTTTCATAATGGTCATTATTTACACATTCCTACAGAAAATGATAACGGGTATGTATTTACAACAGACCGAACATCATATTTAATGAAAGAACAAAAATATAATGACAAAAGTATCTTATAGTGCAGTATGACTATAAATAAATCTATACATTTGAGCCGGATACTTTTATATTCCATCTGACACTATTATATTTTTTTGATCATAGTTAATATGCCTACGCACAATATGAAAATGGATCTTTCTAAGACGCTGCAAAAAAAGAAAAAACAGATCATTGACCTGTGGATGAAGAACCAACTTACGGATACTACCCTGCGGGAAGACCTTATGAGCAATGATGATCTGCGCATACAGTCGGAAGAACTTGTAGACATAGTGCTTAAAAATATTACAGAGAAGAACCTGACCGACACCAACTCAGAAGAGTTCGAAGCTGCTTACGAGATACTGGCAGGCATATCTATGACCCGTGCACGCCAGGGTTTTTCGGCACGCGAGACGGGTATATTCATCTTTAGTCTGAAAGATGCACTGATAGAGGTATTGGAGCAAGAGTATAAAGACAACATAGCCGAGCAATATGATGCGGCAATAAAAATAAACAAGCTGATAGACAGCTTTGGCATGGTGACCTTTGAGAGCTTTATAAGAGGCCGTGAAGAAGTGATACTGCGCCAGACGGATGAGATAACAGAAATATCGACCCCGGTGATACGGGTATGGGATGGTATACTGGCGCTACCTATAATAGGCACGCTGGATAGCTCGCGCACGCAGGTGGTGATGGAGAACCTGCTGCAGGAGATAGTGAACACCGGCAGCAGCATAGCTATACTGGATATATCAGGCGTGCCGGCGGTAGACTCGCTGGTGGCACAGCACCTGATAAAGACCGTGAGCGCTACCCGGCTTATGGGTGCAGAGTGCATCATAAGCGGTATACGCCCGGAGATAGCACAGACGGTGGTGCACCTGGGTATAGACCTATCGAACGTGGCCACCAAGGCCACACTGGCAAGCGCCTTAAAGCACGCCTTTAACTTGCTGCAACTGGAAGTACGTAAAAAAACAATTGTAAAATCTATATAAGCAGTGATGGAAAAATACCTATTCTGAAAATGGGCCAGTTCTTACTGGTGACCATACAGATAGATCTTTACGACAGGCTGGCCCTTAACCTGGAAGCCGACCTTGTACAGATGGTAAGCAAGACAGGAGCCAGAGGTGTGCTCATAGATATATCAGCAGTTTCGATAGTGGACTCCTTCATGGGCCGCATTATTGGCAACATAGCAAGTATGTGTAAAATAATGGATGCCGAGACCGTAGTGGTAGGCATGCAGCCGGCAGTAGCTATAACACTTATAGAATTAGGATTACCATTAACAGGCGTGCATACTGCACTTGATGTAGAAAAAGGCATGACGCTATTACAAAAAAAATTGCTTGTTAATGGAGAAGAAATGGATGCCGACGACAGCTACGACGCTGACGACAGTGCTGAATAAAGACAAAATGCCCATAGTTAGGGAGCAGGATGTAGTGCCATTCAGGAACCGTGTGAAGGAGTATGCCACCAAAATAGGGATGGGCCTGGTGAATCAGACGAAGCTGATAACAGCGGCCAGCGAGCTGGTGCGCAATATGCTGCGCTACGGCAACGGCGGCGAGACCCTTATAGAAGTGATAAGCAAGGGCCGCGAGAACGGCATACGGCTCACCTTTACCGATAAAGGGCCGGGTATACCCAATATAGAACAAGCTATGAAAGATGGTTTCAGCACCGGCAAAAGCCTGGGGCTGGGCCTGCCGGGCACCAAAAGACTGGTGAACGAATTTGATATTAAAAGTGTAGTGGGGCAGGGAACAACAGTGATGATCGTTAAATGGAAGAATGGATAGCACAGCACACACCCGTTATAATGCAGAGGACAGGAGTTATTTTTCGATATTAAAAAGAGAGATACACTCGGCTGTTCTAAATGCAGGGTTCACCCCAGCAAGGACGGGCGAAGTAGATATAGTAGTAGCGGAAATGACATCTAACCTGCTGAAGCATGGTGGTGGTGGTGAAGTACTGTTCCGCATGTTTAGTGAAGATGATAACATAGGCGCTGAAATAATAAGTATAGACAGTGGCCCGGGAATGGCAGACACTGCTAAAATGATGGAAGATGGCATGTCTACCGCCAATACGCTTGGGCACGGTTTCGGGGCCATGAAGCGATTGTCTGATGTATTTGAGGTGTACTCACTGAAAAACTGGGGTACCATAGTGCTGGCCAGGATATATAGAACAGAACGAGCGGTTGCCAGCAAGAGACCAAGGATAGAGGTAGGGTCGATAGTGGTGGCAAAACCAAGCGAAACATTATCAGGCGATGGGTTTTATTCCCATGAAGATAAGGACCATCTTAAAGTGTTCCTGGGCGATGGGCTGGGGCACGGGCCGGAAGCCCATAAAGCAGTGCAGCAGGCCATTACCGCATTTAAAGACTGCACCGAGACCAGGCCGACCGATATTTTGAGACATATACACACCGCTGTAAAAAAAACAAGGGGACTTGTAGGATCTGTAGCTATTTATTATTTTAAAGAAAAAGTTTGGCGCATATGTGGTATAGGTAATATTGCTACCCGTACCCAAAATGGAATGACATCTAAGAACTACATATCGTACAACGGTATCATAGGCATGAACATACCTAATACGCTGAATGAGCAGGTGATAGAGAATGAAAGGGGACAACTGATGATCATGTGTTCGGATGGGATACGCACCCGGTGGGACCTGCAGAAGTACACAGGCATTTTAAGGTGCGACCTGTCTATAATAGCTGCAGCGGTATACAAAGACCACGCACGCAGAACGGATGATATGTCGGTAGTAGTAAGCAGAGTTAACACTATTGCATGAACAAGATAACAAGTGTGACGCTGGAAAATGAGATGGATCTGATACTGGCCCACAAGCAAAGCATGCGTATAGCAGAGCTTGCCGGGCTGTCACTGCCAGCGCAGACCACATTTGCGACAGCCGTATCTGAAATATCGAGGAATGCATTCGGCCAGCAGAACAATGCCAGTTTGAGCCTTTACGTATCAGACAAAGCTGAGCGGATAAAATACATCATAGCTGTGCTTGAAGATGAGCGCCGCAATTTCCTGCAAAAAAAAGACGAAGGTTTTCTTTACGCAAAGAAACTGATATCGAATATAGAAGTAGTGAGTATAGGCGGCAAGAACAAGATAACACTTGGCTATCGCCTGCCTATGGGCTTCAGGATAGATGATATACTGATAGAGAAATGGGGTATCAACCTGAATACCGACCCTGTAGTATCGCCCTACGAAGAGATAAAGCGCAAGAACCGCCAACTGGTGGAGATGGCAGACAAGGTGCGCGAAAGCGAGGAGCAATACCGGTCGCTCACCAACTCACTACCCATCATGATATTTACGATGGACAATGAGCACCAAATTACTTATGCCAACCAATGGCTTAAGGACTATACCGGGCAAAACATAAACAAAATAAACACCACCAGGTGGCAAGATATACTGCATGGTGACGACGTGGCCGCGCTGTGGGATACCTGGGAGCAGAAGAAGGACGACAGCACCCTTATAGCCAGCGAGCACCGCATAAAGAACGCCGAGAATGATGAATACAGGTGGCACAAAATAGTATCGATAGCCATAACAGCTGATGATGGTGCCCCCCAGTACTGGAACAACTTTATGGTGGACATACATGCCCAAAAAATGATAGAAGAGGCGCTGAAAGACAATATGGACCTGCGCGCCGTGCAAACCGAGCTGAAAGAAAAAATAGAACTGCTGAACCAGAGCAACCAGCAACTGGAGCAGTTTGCCTTTGTAGCATCGCACGACCTGCAGGAACCACTGCGCAAAATAAGCCTGTATAGCGACCTGCTGCAAAAAAATTCAGCATCAACATACCAGAGGATGCCGGCGTTTTCTTCGATAACCTGATAAGCGCTACCGCCCGTATGAAAATGCTGATACAGGATATACTGGCCTACTCTACAGTGCGCAGGGAAGGTTTTACTGTAGTGAACCTAAATGATGTAGCCAACGAAACGATACATAGTATAGAGATAGGCATACAAGAAAAGGGTGCAGAGATAAATGTGGGCGACTTACCCCAGGTGGAAGGTAATAAAAGACAGTTGCTACAACTGTTCGAGAATATTGTATCCAACGCCATCAAGTATTCAAGACCCGGTGTTCCGCCTGTGGTATCTATACAGGCTGAGGTACAGGGCAACCAGGTGCTGCTTACATTTACCGACAACGGTATAGGATTTGAAGAACACTACATGCAAAAAATGTTCGAGATATTCCAGCGGCTACACACGCGCGATAAATATGCAGGCACAGGCATAGGGCTGGCCATATGCAAAAAGATAGTAGACCTGCATAATGGAACCATAGCCGCGGTAGGAACACCCGATATAGGAGCAACATTTTTAGTGACGCTCCCACTTACCCAACCTATTGTCTAAAATTATACTTTTACAGCAATGACCAGGCACAGATACATATTGGTAGCTGATGACGATCTTGAAGATCGGTACATGATGCTGGAAGGTTTTAAGGAACTGGGCGATGCAGATAATTTAGGTTTTGCAGAAGATGGCATCCTTCTGTTGGAAACGCTATATAACTTGCGACCCGATGCCGTAGGCCTGGTAGTGCTGGACCTGAACATGCCCCGCCTGGGCGGTACAGAAACACTGAGGGCAATAAAAAGTGACGAACATTACAAGCACATCCCTGTTATTATATTTTCTACCTCTGTAAATGACATAGAAAGGTCTATGTGCATAGAACTGGGCGCACGTGCCTACGTGACCAAACCCACAAAGTGGAATGAGTATATCGCCATCTGCAAAATGCTTTGTGAAATAGCTGTTGAGACCACAGCATAATCTCAGTAGTGGTCTGGCATAGCGTTCTTATCCCTTCCCCAGGATACTATTCATGCTTACTTAACACAATAACTATCTACATTTTATCCATCGCTTGCAATTATAATATTATTTTTGCGGCAAATAATTACTTATGCGTCCCGGGAAATTGGTGAAAGATCTATTTATAGGAATTGGTATACTCATTGGTCTGCTACTGCTTACGGCTGTATTGGTGCCTGTACTTTTTAAAGACAAAATATTTACCGCTGTAAAGACCCAGATGAACAACAAACTGGATGCAGTGACCGATTTTAAGGATGTAAGCATCTCGTTGTTCCACCACTTCCCCAACCTGTCTGTAGGTATACTGGATATAAGCATAAAAGGAAAAGGGTATTATAAGGATGATACTCTGATAGCGGCTAAGAACATAGAGGTGACCGTGGATGTAATGAAAGCCATAAACGGCGTGTACGATATAGTGAATGTGGACGTGAACACCCCACGCATACATGCATTGGTGAACGATAAAGGTCAGGCCAACTGGAACATAACCAAGCCGGATACTACTACTAAGTCTGCTGCCTCATCATCATCTTCATCGTTCTCCTTTAAGCTGCGCAAATATTCTATTGAGAACGGGTATATACAGTATAAGGATGACCAGGGCAAAATGGCTGTGATAATAGACAATATAAACCACACAGGCAGCGGAGACCTGAGCAGCGACATCTTTACGCTAAGCACACACACAGTGATAGATGCGCTTAGCTTCACCTATGGCAATGTAGCCTACCTCTCTAAAGTGAACACACAGATAGATATAGACCTGCAGGTAGACAGTAAGGCCA
This sequence comes from Flavipsychrobacter sp., assembly GCA_965276955.1. GTDB lineage: Bacteria > Bacteroidota > Bacteroidia > Chitinophagales > Chitinophagaceae > JABDEZ01. Next base: position 60,394 of record CBDIBP010000048.1, on the reverse strand, counting down.
GCAAGTACACCTTCAACACAGATAAGATACAACTGAACGGGCTGAAACTAAATACCAAAGGTTTTGTGCAACTGCCCGACACTACCAATACGATCGTTGATGTGCAGTTCAGCACACCATCAAACAACTTTAAAGACATATTGTCTTTAGTGCCGGGTATTTACCAGGCCGATTTTAAGAATATACAAACAAGTGGCACTGTAGCGCTCAATGGTTTTGTAAAGGGTACGTATAACAGCAAGCAAATGCCGGCATTCCAGGTGAACCTGGCTATACAGAATGGTATGTTCCGCTACCCATCCCTGCCCGCTGCGGTTACTGATATACAGGTGAAGATGCAGGCCGATAATGCAGATGGTATACCCGACCATACTATAGTGAATATAGAAAAAGCACACATGGCGCTGGCCAATGCGCCTTTTGACCTGCACTTGCTGCTGAGAACACCAATAAGCGACCCATATATTGATGCCGGGCTGAAAGGCCGTATAGACCTGGGCCAGGTGCAGCAATTCATGAAGCTGGAGGCAGGCACCAAACTTACAGGGATAATAAACGCCGATGTAACGGCTAAAGGCGCCATAGCCGCAGCACAAAAGCAACAATTCGATAAGTTCTATGCTGCAGGCACGGTGGGTATTACCAATATGTTCTACTCCTCTAAAGACTATCCCGGCGGTATAGCCGTGAGCAACCTGCTGCTCACCTTCAACCCCAAGAATGTATCGGTAACAGGCGTAAAAGCACAGTATCTGCAAACCAATTTTACTGCCGATGGCAGCATTAATAATCTGTTGGGCTACTACTTTCATAAAGAGGCACTCAACGGCACCATGCACGTAAGCGCTGATAAGATAGATGTGAACAAATTCATGGGTACTACCAGCACTGCCACACCAGCAGCAACTGCACAACCTGCGCCATCTACTAGCCCATTCCTGGTGCCCGACAATCTGGATATAACACTGGTAGCAGAAGCAGGCACAGTGCTCTACGATAAGCTGGTAATGACCGGGGTAAAAGGCACCTTGTTATTGAAAGACCAGACGGTGACCATGCAGAACATAAGTGGTAATGCCCTTGATGGCACCATGACCATAAATGGCACATACAGTACAAAGACAGACAAGAAAAGCCCTGATATCACCATGGCCTACCAGGTGCAGAACGTAGACATACAAAAAACATACAACGCATTTACTACTGTGCAGAAAATGATGCCTGCAGGTAAGTATATAAGCGGTAAAATATCATCGCAGATGGCCCTGAAGGGCAAAATGGGCGGGGATATGACACCGGTGATGAACACTTTGACCGGTAAGGGCGACCTGCTTATTCTTAACGGACTGCTGAATGGTTTTCCGCTTACGGACCAGCTGGCCGATAAGCTGAACATGCCTAACCTGAAAAGCCTGCCACTGCACGACATGAAAAACTTTTTCAACTTTGAGAATGGTCGCGTTATCATTGCTCCGTACCAATACAAGTCGGGCGACCTCTTGTTTGAAGTGGCAGGTAGCCATGGGTTCGATCAGACGATAAAGTATGGTATCAACCTTACTGCACCGCGCAGTATGCTGGGCAGTGCTGGTAATGCCATGGTGAACAACCTGGTGAGCCAGGCAGCAAGCAAGGGCGTAGCGGTGAATGTAGGCGACAAGGTGAACCTGGCAATAACCATAGGTGGTACCGTGACCGCACCTAAGATACAAACCAACCTGAAGAGCCTTGCCGGCGATGCTGTGAACAATGTGAAACAGCAGATAACCAACGAGGTGAAAAGCAAGGTAGACAGTGTAAAACACGTAGTGAAAGACACCATAGCGGCCATAAAGAAACAGGCTATAAATGCTGCCACACAAGAAATAAAGAACCAGCTGAACGGTGGAAAGGACACCACACTGAACGGCACTAAACAAAAAGCGCAGGACGCTGTGAAGAAGGGATTGAAAGGACTGTTCGGCAAGTAACTTTTGACCGTACATTATGATGCTCTTAATAAAATGCTAATAAGGATAAACACGTTCACCCTTTCTTAAACTTTGAGATAAGAAAAGACTCAAAGGAGAAACACAGCGAATATGAAAACCTTAAGAACAGCATTATTAGCATTAGTAATATCAGCAAGTTTTGCATCGTGTGTAGTGGTGGCACACCCCGTGCACCGCAGGTGGGTGCGCGCCCATTGGGAAGTGGGCCCTTACGGGGGTAGGCACTGGGTGCGTGGCCACTATATAGCGGTATAAAAGTTGTGTGTTTTTAAAGTAATATTGGGCACGCATTCATTGGCCACATGTTATTCACTTCACTGCCCTTTATTGTTTTTATAGTAGTGGTGCTTGTCCTCTACTGGGCAGCCGCTGCTAAAGGGTACAAGGTGCAGAACCTGCTATTGCTGCTGGCTAATTATGTGTTTTACGCCTGGTGGAGCTGGCAGTTCTTGCTGCTGCTTATAGTATATGGCCTGGCCATATACGGCATAGGAGGCAAAATATATGCTGCACAAAATGAACGCAGTAAGCGTGCCTGGCTGGCAGTAGGGCTGGTAGCGGGTATAAGCACATTATGCTACTTCAAGTACACCAATTTTTTTATTACCTCATTCAGCGAGCTTCTGTCAGAGATCGGTATGAACAGCAGCCTTCACACGCTGGATATCATTATGCCACTGGGCATCAGCTTCTTTACCTTCCAGATGCTGGGCTATGTGCTGGATATAAAGAACGGCAAGGTAAAACCAACAACTGATGTGGTCGCATTCCTGGCGTTTGCCAGTTTCTTCCCCACACTGCTCTCTGGCCCTATAGAGCGGGCAGATAACCTGCTGGTGCAGTTGCAGCAAAACAGGGTCTTCAACAGCGGCGAAGCAAAAGACGGCCTGCGCCAAATACTTTGGGGCCTGTTCAAAAAAGTGGTGGTAGCAGATAATTGTGCACGGGTGGTTGATGCCATTTTCAATAATTATCACACTGCATCATCATGGTCGCTGCTGGCAGGTATGCTTATATACCCGGTGCAGCTGTATGCCGATTTTTCAGGCTATTCTGATATGGCCATTGGCATAGCCCGGCTCATGGGTTTCAACCTGGTGCGCAACTTTGCTTACCCATTCTTCGCGCGGAACATACCAGAGTACTGGCGCCGGTGGCATATGAGCCTCACCAGCTGGCTAACAGAATACCTGTACACACCGCTCACCATTTCCTTCCGCTACTCGGGGGTATGGGGTATGCTGCTTTCTATATTTATCACCTACACCATCATAGGCTTCTGGCACGGTGCTAACTGGACGTTCATTGTGTTTGGACTCATACATAGTGTGTACTTCAGCATTTTCCTGCTGCAGAAAAAGACAAAAAAGAAAATCAAGGGCGAAAGCGACCTGTCTGCCCGGGAAGTGGCACTGATGATGAAGACCTACGCAATGGTAGCCTTTGCCGAATTGTTTTTCAGGGCCAGTAGTGTGCAGGAGGCATGGGGGTATTTGCGCCGCATTTTTTCTGTTTCTGCTTTGCACAACGACCTTGCCGCATACGCTAATTATACCCTGTTGCTGATACCCTGTATGCTGGCTATAGAGTGGCGCGGAAGGCACCACCAACATGCACTGGTGATGCACCACAAACCTGCCATGCCGGTAAGGTGGGCCATCTACACCATACTGATACTATTTATTTTCTTTTGTGGCGGGACACAACAAAAATTCATTTACCTGCAGTTTTAGCATCATGAAAAGGTTCGCCATACACCTATTATCTTTTGTGCTGTTCATCACTGCATTGCTGTCCATCATCACGCTGGCTACCGATGCCGGGCTGCACAAAAGCAACTATAGCTGGTACCACGACTGGAACGGGGTGCGCAATGGCACCATCAATGCCGGGGTGCTCATTATGGGCAGCTCGCATGCCCATCTGGGTGTAGACCCTGCGGTGGCAGATACTGCACTGCACACCAATTGCTACAACCTGGGCATAGATGGCTACATGTTTGATGTGCAGCTGGCGCGATACAATATGTACCGCAAGTATAATAGTGCACCTAAGCTCATAATACAATGTATGGATTACTACGAGCTGGGCCGTGCTGATCGGCTGATAGATGAAGCTCAGTTCTTGCCCTACCTGGCAGATAAGGGTTTGGATACAGCTTTGGTAAAAATGGGGTTGCCATGGCACTATGGATATTTTCCTTTCTTAAAGTACCAGAACTATCCCGGGCTTGCCGCGCGCGGCATTGGCCGCCTGCTGGCGCACAGCAATGAAAGCAGCAAGAACTATAAGGGCTTTTATGGACAGCCAGAGACCTGGGATACGACAGCTTTCGAGCGTTTCTTAAAAGACACAAAGTACCTGGGACCAGAAATAAATACCGATGTGCTGCAGCAGTTCACCACATTTTTAGACACTTGTCGCAGGCAAAATATACGGGTGGTGCTGGTGTTCACTCCACACTATTATCAGTTCACAAATGCTATGTTTTACCATAAACAATACATAGCTTTCCTGCGCTCCATAGCTGCTGCGCATCATGTGGAATTTTGCGACTTTACTACCGATACTATGTGCTACGACAGGCGATATTTTTCGAATGGTACACACCTGAACAAGGTTGGAGCAACCCTTTTTTCTCAAAAAATATGTGCCCATCTTAAAGCAAGTCGATAGGGATAGCTCCGATTTTTACGGGAAATGCCAGATAATATATAGATCTGTAGTAAATTAATTTGGATACTTCGACCGATGTATTATTTTTGCTGCATCAAATTGATCACTAATAAATAAAGAATTGTGGCGTACGAAAACAAAAACTTTGGAGACAGTCGTAATGAAAGTTTGTACAGCAAGCGTATAAAAGCGGGTAAAAGAAGAACTTATTTTTTCGATGTTCGCTCTACCCGTGGCAATGACTACTTCATAACGATCACTGAAAGTAAGAAGCGCTTTGACGACAATGGTTACGACAGGCATAAAATGTTTCTTTACAAAGAAGATTTCAACAAGTTTTTGGCTGCACTTACAGAGACCATTGGTTATGTGAAGACCGACCTGATGCCTGATTTTGATTTCGATGCATTCAACCATGATCAGGATGGCGAAGGAGAAGAAGGTGGCGCTACCACAATAACAGCTACTGAAGCTGTAGTAGCAATTGAAGACAGCAGCAGCGTTGACGACTGGAAAATATAACGATCTAATACTTTAAGATACCAAGCCATTCCGCAAAACGGGATGGCTTTTTTTATTGGTTTGTAAAGGGTGTTATTTCGGGCTACCACCAAATGCACTTTACCCTTATATTTGTTGCTATGCGTATTACGGCCCTTCTATTTATTCTATCGGTTACCTGCATTGCCGCGCAGGCGCAGGTAGAGAACGCGTGGACCGGAATAGGCATAGAGAACAATGAGATGGTAGGCAAGGTGTTCAAGCACACACCAAAGTTCAGGCTACCCATACCAGAGGTGAGCAGCGCCTATGAGCTGAACGTAGTGTTCAAAACGCACGGCACCAAGGAGTGGCAGCAGCGCAGGCGTTTCCCCGTGCTGGGGGTGGGGCTTATGTATACTGATTATGGGCTTAACTCCATATACGGTAAGGCCTACGGGGTGTATCCTAATTTCCAGATACCGCTGGTAACAGGTAGGCGGCTGGAATGGACCTTGCGCATGGGCTTTGGGCTGGGCTATGCTACCAAATTTTTTGAACGCGCGCCAGTGTATGATACACTGAACAATGCCATAGGCTCGCACATCAACAACTTTACCCTCTTTACTACCGACCTGCGCTACCACCTGAACACCAAGTGGGATGTGCAACTGGGCGCCAACTTCTCGCACATGTCGAACGCCTCGTTCACACAGCCCAACCTGGGTATCAACATGTATGGGGCGCATGTAGGGGTACGCTACTTCCCTGATGGTATGAACCCGAAACATACCATGCGCGACCTGAAGCCACTGAAGAACCGCTGGCTGATAGAAGGTAGACTGGGGCTCGCCATAGATGGCTACGCGGCCCCCGGCGGCCCGGCTTTCCCTGTGTACCTGGCCGATGTGTACCTGAGCAAACGCTGGTTGGGCAAAAACAAGTTCTTTGCGGGTGTCGACTATTCTTACCATACCGCCATATATGCCTTCCTGCGCAACAATGAGATACTACCGGGGCAGGAAGCGCAGAACTCTTACAAGAGCGCTGTATTCGTAGGCAACGAGTTCTTAATGGGTAGGTTCGGGCTGATACTGCAACTGGGCTACTACCTGAAGAATGCCTACCTGCATCCACCACAACCCTACTACGAAAAAATAGGAACTCACTTTTACCTGGTGCAGCAGGAACATGGTGTAATGAAAGAGCTCTTTTTGCTGGCACTGCTGAAAGTGCATGCTACAGAGGCCGAACTGGTGGAAGGTGGTATCGGTATCGGGTTCTAAAAAAATGAACTATAAAGGGCAGCGTCTACTTGAATATATCCATCAGCTTTACATCGATCTTATCTGGTGCCTGGTCGCCCTCGTAGTGGATAGGGATGTTGATGAAAATACCTTTTCGGCCAGCCTTTATGCTACCCTCGAGCTTGATATGTACTGTGGGGTTGAATAATATTTCGGCAAGGTTGGGCAGTATGCCAGCCAGGTCTACACGAAGGCCTACGGGTAGTTGGAAAGATGACTTTGCCGGGGCAACTATCGTGGTATCGAGCATCATGGTGCCTAGGTGGCTATTGTTGAGGTACACATCAACGTCTGCGTGCTTCAATTGTATAGGGTAGCGATTGGGATTGTAGAACTGGGCATTCACCAGGAAAGGTGGCGACTTGGTGGGCATCAGGCGGACGTTGCCCACCTTCTCCAGCGTCAGCGCCTTGGGTTGGCTGCAAGATGAGCCACACACACACAATAGCGCCATTGCTATGCAAAAAATGATAGCGCGCAGGGAATAGAAGATACGGTGCATGTGTGTCATTGATGTTTGGTTTAATTATGTTGTTCGCCGAGGCGTTCTTTTGCACAACGTATGGTACGCTGTGCCTCCATGAGGCACTTTTTGCTATTGAAGATCATTGCTACAGACCTTTGTCTCTATGAGACAACGTATGTCATAATAAGAACAGTATCCAAACCTTATGTATAAGGCCAGCTATGCTTTATATAGCAATTACTGCGCCGGATAAATGAGGGTGCCTAAGCTTTCTTACGGGCTATGGCTTTCTTTGCTGCTGCTACGATATTTTCTTTTGTAAGGCCATACTTGGTAAGCAGTTCTACCGGCTTGCCGCTTTCGCCAAAGGTATCTTGTACCGCTATGTACTCGTGTGGTACAGGGCAGTCGCGACCTGCAACGCCTGCAACGCTATCGCCCAGGCCACCGTTCATCTGGTGCTCTTCGGCGGTAACTACGCAACCTGTTTTCTTTAATGACTTTATTATAGCTGCTTCGTCAAGTGGTTTTATGGTGTGCATGTTTATGAGGTCGGCATGTATGCCTTCTTCTGCCAGCATTTTAGCTGCTTCTACAGCTATCCACACCAGGTGGCCGCAGGCTATGATGCTCACATCGTTACCTTCTGCCAGTACCTGTGCCTTGCCTATCTCGAATTTCTGATCCTCGGCAGTAAAGTTGGGCCATACGGGGCGGCCAAAACGCAGGTATACCGGCCCCTCTTTTTCGGCTATAGCTAAAGTTGCAGCTTTGGTCTGGTTAAAATCGCAAGGTACTATCACCGTCATGCCGGGCAGCATTTTCATCATGCCTATATCTTCCAGCACCTGGTGTGTAGCTCCATCCTCGCCCAGGGTAAGCCCGGCGTGCGATGCACATATCTTTACATTCTTGCCGCTATAGGCCACACTCTGGCGTATCTGGTCGTATACGCGGCTGGTAGAGAAATTGGCAAAAGTAGTAGTGAATGGTATTTTACCACCTATGGTAAGCCCTGCCGCCACACCTATCATATTGGCCTCGGCAATGCCGCACTGCACAAAACGGTCGGGAAACTCCTTCATGAACTGGTTCAGCTTCAGGGAGCCTGCAAGGTCGGCAGTGAGTGCTACCACATTGGGGTTGCGGCGGGCAGCTTCTGCAATACCCTCGCCAAATCCGCTTCGGGTGTCTTTCTGATTGAGTACTTTAATATCCTCTAACATCTTTGGAAAAATATGCGCAAAAGTAACTTATCATTTGGTTAATGCATACCCCCACTCCCTGAGCCAGGTTATAATTTTTTCTTTATAGTCGCCCTGCACCATTATAAGGCCATCTTTGGCACTGCCGCCTGCCCCACACTTGGTCTTCAGCTTCTTGCCCAGGTCTTCCAGGTCGCCGTCGGTACCTAAGAAGCCCTCTACCAGCGTCACCAGTTTGCCGGCGCGTTGCTTGCTATCCAGTTTTATGCGCAGTTTTTGCTTGTCCTTGGGTAGGGTCTCACCGGCGGGTTCTGGTTCGTAGTTGTTCATATGGTCCTGGTTGGTACTGTATACCAGGCCATCGGGGCGGGCAGCGTGTTTTTTTGACATGGGAGCCGATTAGGGTGCAAAGATAACAGAATGTCAGCAAATGTCTGGTGGCGGGCATTTTGATATATTGGGCAAAAGGCTTTACTGAATTGGTTTTAGATATCTTTTTTGTTGAAATGTCCGTTGAGTTTTTTGTTCGAGCCAGCCAACCGCTGATAGGGTATGGTTTTATTACCAATATGCTCTATGAGAAAGTAAACCACTCTTTTGTCCAAGATAGGATGCTAAGGGGGATTGAATTTTAGGTATATCTATATATTAAAGTTAGAAAAACTGTATTTTTAAAAGCAAATCGATCAATTAATAGTGGAAAAAAATATACCGCCACAAGACGCACTAATATCAGCCTCTGGCGTTACATGGCTAAACAATAATGGTATATTAATAGCAATTGCAAACCACCAGGATATACATACACTGGATAATGCTATTGAAAACCACAGGATAAATGTTATGTTAGCCGCAGGTAAGCCCCGCCCGTTCCTTATAGACATTAGTAAGGTGAAAACCATGTCTCGCGAAGCGCGGGAATTTTATTCGCGCTCTGAATTAAAAGAGGCCATTAATGCTGTTGCTATACTTACAAATTCCAGTGTAGGGAAGTATGTTGCCAATTTTTTTCTGATGCTTACCACACAAGCAGTACCCACAAAAATGTTTAACGATAGCGAAGAGGCCATGGAATGGTTGGTACAATTTAAGTAGACAGAAAAATTTTTATAGGGGCAGGTTTTCTTTTTTCAGTGTAATGGTAAATGTGGTGCCCTTACCAACTACACTTTCTACTGCAATGCGCCCGCCCAGTGCTTCAATTTGTACCTTGGTCATGTATAGTCCAAGCCCTTTACCTTCAGTGTCTAAGTTCAACCGCCCATAGAGCGAGAATAAGCGATGCTGATGGGCCGCAAGGTCTATGCCTATTCCATTGTCTGTTACCGATATTTGAATATTTCCAGCATTATACACTGCCTTGATTAATATAACAGGCTCGCTGTTTTTTGCTCTGTATTTTATACCGTTGGAGGTCAGGTTGAGAATAGCACTATGAACGTAACTTTTTACACTAAATATTTGTGACGCATCAGGAGCGATGTCAGTAATTATTGTTGCATTTGTTCGGCCGATCTCCTTTTGCAAAGAGATACGCATAGATCTGATAATATCTTCGAGTACGAAATATTCTTTCTTCTCGTTAAACGTAGAACGTGTTGATAGGATCGTATTTAAGTCGTGCAAAACCTCATCCATAGTTTCGGCAGCCTGTAAAATATAATCAGTGGTATTTTTATTGTCTTCTGGAGATATATCATCCTTTAATAGCTGGCACAAACCTAAGATACTAGCTACTGGTGAGCGGAGATTGTGAGAAACGATATGGCTGAACTGCATTAGCTCGTCATGCTGGTTATTAAGTTCCTGTATCAGCTTTTCCCTTTCTAATTCTACAGACTTGCGAGCGGTAATGTCTCTTGCAGAGCCATAAAATGTTTTTATTAGTCCTGACTCATCCATTATAGGCACTACATAATCCTCGACCCATACATACTGCAGCGTGCGCATATGCTTTATCCTGTATACACGGGTAATAGGCTGCTTTGATGAGAACATCTGCCTATTTGTTTTTTTTAGGGTATCCAGGTCATCAGGATGAATGGAACGCAACCAGCAAAGGGGGTCATTTTTGATATCTTGTACTGTAGAACCCTGTATCTTTTCAATTTGCCAACTGAGGTAAGAACAAGTGTTCTTAAATGAGTTCTCGGCATCTATGGCAATGACAAAGAAAGCCTGGTCTGATGACGTGATCAGCTGTGATATAAGCTTGTTCTTTTCTTCTAACTCTATGTTTATTTTTTTCTGTTGCGTTATGTCTCTTGCGGCACCGTAAATATGGGTAACGAGACCATCGTTGTTTTTTTTTAGGCACCACTCTATCTTCTATCCAGCACCATTCTTTTTTATCATTATTATATATCCTGTAGCTAAGTGTAAGCTCTTTGCCACGCAGTATTAGCTGAAGTATCTGCTCGCTATCTACCGCATCGTCAGGATGAATGGATCGCATCCATTTACTGGGGTCTTCATTCAGCTCTTTATGGGTGTACCCAATAATATCTTTTGAGCGTGAACTAATAAAAGAAAAAGGACTACGTGTTATATCGTTGTGCTGTAATGTACGTGCATACACCACTTCATGTACGTTGGTGAGTATATTTTGCAGGAAGTTGTGTTGTTCGTTGTTCTTTTCCCTATAGTATTCGAGCTCCTCACCCAGCATGTTAAGACCCGAAAGGATAGCATTGAAGTCGTTATCTTCTTCTGCAACATTTTCCCTAACACCAAAATTCCCCCTGCTAAATTCTATTAGCATGGTCAACGCCTTTTCAAGATCAGGGGTTATAAATTTTTGGTCGTCCATTAATATTTTTCCTTGAGTTTACCGTCCTTGTGCAATGGCGCTCTATGCTTCATTAACCATTTTTTAGCTGCACGGTGACTGGGGAAGATACTAATAGGTACTTTAGGCTTATTAAAGCCTATAAAAAAGTTAGCAATTACGCTGCTTAAAACGCTTTTTGATATCAGGGCTATAGCGCTGTGGCCAGTACAATTAGCATAACATTCCCGTACGTTGCGGCTCATAAACTTTATGCTGGACATGTCGATGAGCAAGGGACTACAACTGTCATCTGCCATTCGCCTTGCTACTTCCACATTCTCCACGGCATCCTCTATATTGTGCACGGCATCTATTTTGGTCAATATGCAAATAATTCCATCATCGTCTAACCAAAAGTATGAAGTTGCAGTTTCCACTCTATCCTCAGGCATTTCATTATATCGGGTCATAGTCATATTCATGCAATTATTCAGCCAAGAATGTTTTACTGCACCTATACTTTTCTATATATAAGTTTATTCATATAACAATATATTGGGTAGAAATATACAAAAAAGCAGGAAATATATAAAGGACCTTAACCCAAAATTATACTATGCTCATGCAAACGTTTGCTACTTTTGCGGCAAATATTTCCATAAATGGGATTCAATAAGGTTGTAAAGAATGCGGAGGAAGCGGTACACGATATACCATCGGGCGTAACCATCATGCTGGGCGGCTTTGGCCTGTGCGGCATACCGGAGAACTGCATCAACGCACTGGTAGCTAAAAACATAAACGGGCTCACCTGTATATCGAACAACGCAGGTGTAGACGATTTTGGGCTGGGCTTGCTGCTGAAGCAACACCAGGTAAAAAAAATGATAGCCAGCTACGTGGGTGAGAATGCCGAATTTGAGCGCCAGCTACTGAGCGGCGAGCTGGAGGTGGACCTGATACCACAAGGCACACTGGCTACCCGCTGCCTGGCAGCCGGGTATGGTATGCCTGCTATCTTCACCCCTGCGGGCGTAGGTACAGAAGTGGCTGAGGGAAAAGAAACACGCGAATTTAACGGCAAGCAATACCTGATGGAGTACGCATTTGAAGCGGACTTTGCCATAGTAAAAGCCTGGAAAGGCGATGCTATGGGTAACCTGATATATAAGGACACTGCCCGCAACTTTAACCCAATGATGGCCATGGCCGGTAAGGTGACCATTGCTGAGGTAGAAGAGTTAGTTCCTGTTGGTGAGTTGGATCCGAACTTTATTCATACACCTGGGATCTACGTTCACAGGATATTTCAAGGGACAAACTATGAAAAAAGGATAGAGCAGAAGACTGTGAGGAAACGTAATTAATGCACCCTTTTGCATTAGCCCTGACCTTTAGGTCGGGGAAAACAATATAAAATATTTAGTAGGCTTTAGCCGAAACATTATAAAATTTATAAAATGGCACTTGACAAAATTCAAATAGCCCAACGAATAGCGAAGGAATTGCAAGATGGTTTCTATGTGAACTTGGGTATAGGTATACCTACGCTTGTGGCTAACTATATACCAGAGGGTATAGATGTGGTGCTGCAAAGCGAGAACGGATTGCTGGGCATGGGGCCTTTCCCGTTTGAAGGGGAGGAGGATGCTGACCTGATAAACGCGGGTAAGCAGACCATTACTACATTGCCGGGTTCGTCTATATTCGACAGCGCAATGAGCTTTGGTATGATACGCGCCGGCAAGGTGCACCTGACCGTACTGGGTGCTATGGAAATAGCCGACAATGGCGATATAGCCAACTGGAAGATACCCAAGAAGCTGGTGAAAGGCATGGGCGGCGCTATGGACCTTGTGGCCAGCGCCCGCAACATAATAGTGGCCATGCAGCACACCAATCCTAAGGGTGAAAGCAAGCTATTGGCACAATGCACACTACCGCTAACAGGCGTGGGCTGCGTGAAAAAAGTGGTGACCGACCTGGGCGTATTTGATATTAACGAGCATGGGTTCTACTGCATAGAGATAGCCCCTGGTGTGACGGCTGATGAAATAAAAGCGAAGACCGCAGGCCGCCTGGTGATAGCTGATGATGTGAAGCAGATGGCGGTGTAATGCTTCGACCTTCAATCATTCAATAAAAAATGGCCGGTATTGCTACCGGCCATTTTTTATTGAATGATGTTCTCGTTAATAGAGATCTATCCTATCTCTGCTATGCACTTCAGCTCTATAGCTATAGCTGTGGGCAATGAGTCGATACCTACTGTAGTGCGGCAGGGCTGGTTGTCTTTGAAGTACTCGGCGTATATCTTGTTGTAGATGTGGAAGTCGCGCTTCATGTCTACGAGGAAAACGGTAACATCTACCAGTTTGTCCCAACTGCTGCCGCTGGCTTCCAGTATGGTGCGCACATTATCGAAGACACTGCGGCATTGCTCTGCAAAATCGAAACCGGTATGGTTACCGTGTTTATCGGCAGTGAGTCCGGGTATCTCATCGGTGCCTGCTTTGCGTGGTCCTACGCCCGACAGGAATAAGAGGTTGCCTACACGCTTTGCATGTGGATATAGACCTACGGGCTTTGGCGCCTTATCTGTAGAAAATTGTTCAGCCATGCTCAAAAGTAAAAATTATGCGTGGGTTTGGGAAATAAGATCATTGTTTTCGCGAGAAGCCATTGCGAGCGTTGTTGGTCGGCGACACAACAACGGCGGGAGCGTTTTACACCCTTGCCATCGTTTGCCGGGTGAATAGCAACAGGTATATGATGACGAACAGCATGGAGGTGATGGTAGCACACAGGATCTTGAGCAGCAGGTAGCCTATATTGCTGAAGTTCCACAGCTCCAGGGTGAAGAACACGGTGTGGTGCAACACCAGCAGGAAAGCAGCATAGGTGAGGAACGGTGTCCAGCCCATGTTCTTTACGTTGGGGTTCTGGTGGGCGTATTCGCTCAGGTTCTTGGGTAGCAGGGCATTGAGCACATTGGTACGCAGGTAGGCTATAAGCACTGTAGCAAAAGCATGCAGGCCGGCGGTATTGGAGAAGCTATCTACAGTAAGCCCAGTAATAAAACCTATGATGATGAGCGCCCAAACCGGTGTCTCGAACGGTAGCAACAGGATGAATAAAGGGTATACATAAGGTATGAATATAGGGAAGCCCATAGGCTCCAGCCACCAACGCAGCGTCACCTTATTGAGCACCAACACCTGCAGTATGAGGATGAAGCAAAAGCGTAAAAAATTTCTCAGGTATACACTCATGGTTTACTTTTTACGTTTACAGAGTCTTCCAAATTTTTCCTTTCTTCATCCAGTTTGTTCTCTACTACGTACAAGTACTGCAGGTTGCGGAAGTTGGCCGCAGGATGCACGTACAGCAGTTGCAGGTTGTCCTTCTTAAAAGTTTCGGTCTTTATCACGGTCCCCATCATTATATCGGGGGGAAAGAAGGAGTAGCTGGTAGTGTATATGGTATCTCCGGTCTTTACTTTTATTTGCTGTGCTACATCGCGCATCATCAGCACATCAGGGCGGTTACCATCCCAGGTTATGTAGCCGAATGTACCGTCTTTAAGGCGGGCGCTTACCTTCTGTTTCACACTGAGTATAGAAAGGATACTGGCAAAGTGTGCAGATACATGCACCACCTTGCCCACCGTGCCGGTACCAGATAATACAGACATATTCTTTGCTATGCCATCCTCATAACCCCGGTTGATAGTAATGTAATTATTGGCAGCACTTACAGAATTATTAATGACCCTTGCAGTGCGGTATACATAGTCTGCATAATGTACAATGTGCGATGCACCGTGCGATGTATCTGCACTGGCCAGTGGTTTGTGCACCAGGCTGTCGCGCAGGGTATCAGTACCCTTTATGGTGGCTATTTGCAGGCGCAGGCGCATATTCTCGTTCAGCAGGCTATCGTTCATGCGGCCCAGGCCAAAGTAGTACACCACATCGTTCTGCTTTTTGTAGAGCAGGCCGCTCACCATATTGGCAGAGCTAACTATATCATTGCCCTGCAGCGTTTTGGTGTGCGATATCATGACGATACACACTACCTCTACCCCCAGGAAAAGGATGAGGTTAAAGAAACGCCGGATAAACAGTATGAAAGTGCGCACTGGCGAACTGGATCGTTTTACAAGCCTGGGATAAAAATATGGTTATTTCATTAAGAATGGCATCCTTACGATGTTCTTCAGCGCCATACCAGTACCCCTTACCACTGCACGCAACGGATCGTCGGCCACATGCACAGGCAGTTTTATTTTGTGTGATATACGTTTATCCAGCCCGCGAAGCAATGCCCCGCCACCGGTAAGGTACAGGCCACGGCGATATATATCGGCAGCCAACTCTGGCGGTGTGCTTTCCAGCGCTTTCAGTATAGCTTCCTCTACTTTGAAGATAGATTTGTCCAGTGCTTCTGCTACTTCCTGATACGATACCATTATTTGCTTAGGGATGCCTGTTACCAGGTCGCGACCGTTCACAGCTATATCATCTGGTGGTATATCCAGCTCTTTAAGGGCGCTGCCCACGTGTATCTTTATCTGCTCTGCGGTACGCTCGCCTATCATAAGGCTATGGTAGCGGCGCATGGCCTCCATGATATCGGCAGTGAACTCATCGCCTGCTATACGTATGCTCTGGTCGCAAACTATGCCTGCCAATGCTATAACGCTGATACCTGTGGTACCACCGCCTATATCTATTATCATGTTGCCGGTAGGCTCTTCTACATCTATACCTATACCCAGTGCGGCAGCCATAGGCTCGTGTATCATGTACACTTCCTTGGCGCCTGCCTGCTCTGCGCTATCGCGAACGGCCCTTTTCTCTACCTCTGTAATGCTGGATGGTATACATATCACCATTCTCCAGCTGGGCGGGAACAATGGCTTTTTAGGGTAAACAAGCTTTATCATTTCGCGCAGCATACCTTCTGCTGCATTAAAATCGGCTATCACACCATCCTTTAGCGGACGTATGGTCTTCAGGTTCTCGTGCGTTTTTTCATGCATCATCATGGCCTTCTTGCCTACGGCCACAATTTTGTTGGTAGTGCGGTCTATGGCCACTATAGAGGGCTCATCTACTACTACCTGGTCATTATGTATGATAAGTGTATTGGCAGTGCCAAGGTCAATGGCTATTTCCTGAGTTAAAAATTTAAAAAATCCCATAAAGTGAGTGCAGCACGAAGCGTTAAAAATATTGGCAAAATTGCAGAAAATTCTCGCAGTTTCCCATTTATTTTAATGAAAACAGTAAGTTACCACTATAATTTTTTAATTGGTAATTATTTGAACGTATAACGTTTTGTCCTATTGTAAGCATAGGAACTGGTAAAACCCCGTGAGTTGAGGTCAACACCCCAGCCCAAAAGCAAAAAGAGGAAGGAGCCAGCTCCTTCCTCTTTTAATTCCTATCCATTTAACTTCACGATATTTTTCGCGCCATATGGACTTATATCATATACACTACCAGCCCGTCGCGTAGTTTGGGCTCGAACCAGGTGCTCTTGGGTGGCATCACTTCGCCGGTATCTGCAATGGTGAACAGTTGCTGTATAGAAACGGGGTACAACGAAAACGCTGCTGCCATATCGCCACTATCCACACGCTGTTGCAGCTCATGCAGGCCGCGTATACCGCCTACAAAATCCACACGCTTATCGGTACGCGGATCGTGGATGCCGAGTAATTTAGAGAGTATATTTTCCTGCAGTATCGATACGTCGAGCACATCTATAGGGTCTTCGGTATAGGTATCGGGCAGGGAGACAAGTTTGTACCAGTTGCCTTCCAGATACATACCGAACTCATGCGGCTGCTGTGGCCTGAAGGGCTCACTGCCTACAGATGATATACTGAAATCCTGCTCCAGGTAGGCCAGGAAATCGGCTGCACTCATGTCGTTCAGGTCCTTCACCACACGGTTATAATCCATGATGTGCAGCTGGCTGGCCGGGAAAATGCAGGTGATAAAGTAGTCATGCGCTGCTTGGCCATCGCTACCACCTATGCGCTCGTTTATTTCGGTACTTACTTTAGCTGCTGATGCTGCACGATGGTGCCCATCGGCTATGTAAGTGCAAGGCACATTAATAGCAAAGTTGGCGGTGATATCTGCTATCGTACCTGCCTCATTCACCACCCATAAGGTATGTTGTATACCGTCCTCTGCAGTGAAGTCGTATTCGGGTGCGTGGCTGCTCTTCCAGTTGGCTATGATGTGCTCTACATGCTCCTCATCATTATAGGCCAGGAACACCACGCCTGTTTGCGCATGTGTGGCCTTGATATGGTTGATACGGTCGAGCTCTTTTTCCGGACGGGTGAATTCGTGCTTCTTGATGATGCCATCGAAGTAGTCGTTGATGGATGAACCACATACCAGGCCTGTTTGTTCGCGGCCATTCATTACCAGGCGGTATATATAGTAGCACGGTTGTTCGTCCTGTATCAGTATACCATCAGCTATCATGGCGTTCAGGTTTTGCGCAGCGCGCTCATATACTGCTGCACTGTGCACATCGGTACCCTCTGGCAGATCGATCTCTGAACGGGTGACGTGGTAGAAGTTATAGGGGTTAGATGCAAAACGGCGTGCTTCGGCAACGCTTACTACATCGTAGGGCAAGGTAGCTACTTTGTCAGCTACATTTTTTTCGGGACGCAGCCCTTTGAATGGTGTTATGTTTGCCATAATGAATGGTGTGCACCGGCCATGCCAGCCGTGCCTATTACGTTTTAGTGGTGATCAATTTTTTCAAACTCCTGCATAGCCTGCAACAACTGCTCTACAGCATGCAGAGTAACTGCATTGTATAGCGATACGCGAAAACCACCTACAGAGCGGTGCCCTTTGATGCCTGTTATATTCCTGTCCTTACAAAAGTCTATGAATTCTTTTTCTTTGTTCTTATCGTGTGCTGTAAAGCATACGTTCATTGTGCTTCTATCTTCCTCTTGCGCTACCACCGGGTGGAAAAGAGAATTGCGTACTATCTCTTCATACAACATTTGTGCCTTCTGCCTGTTCTCTGCATCTATGGCATCAATACCTCTTGCCTTTGTCCAGCGCAGCATCAGCAGCGATACATAAATAGCAAATACCGGTGGGGTATTCAGCATCGACATGTTGTCTGCATGTGCCTTGTAGCTAAGCATAGGCGGTATATTGCGCTTTATGTTTGCCAGCAGGCTTTTGCGCACCACTACGAGTGTGACCCCGGCAGCCCCCAGGTTCTTCTGCACAACGGCGTAGAACATGGCGAAACGTGTATAATCTCGCTTGCACGAAAATATATCGCTGCTCATATCAGCTATCAGTGGCGCAGTGCACTCGGGTATGTGGTGCATTTGTGTGCCGTATATAGTGTTGTTGGTAGTGTAGTGTACATATTGCAAGCCGTGTGGCAGCACTGCCGGCCATGCGGGCAGGTGGTTGTAGGTACTGCTTTTTGATGAGGCCAGTATTTTAGCATCACCATAGTATGCAGCAGCTTTCTGTGCTTCCTCTGCCCAGTGACCGCTGTCTATGTACCCGGCGCTTTCATCGTCGCCCAAAAAGTTCATGGGTATCATGCAAAAGGCAAGGCGGCCACCACCTTGCAGCCACAGCACTTCGTAGTCGTCATCCAGGCCGCACAGTTCTTTCACCAGCTTCCTGCTTTCGTCCATCACAGCTACAAATGCTGGCTCGCGGTGCGGTACCTCCAGTATAGAAAGCCCGCTATTGTTATAGTCGATGACGGCTGCTGCCGCCTGTTGCAATACCTCCGCGGGCAGTGCTGCCGGACCGGCATTAAAATTCAACTTCCGTTGGTTGTCCATCATTTTTTTCGTCGAGTATGTTTGTGATACCACCGCTTACGGCAAATTTCATAGCCTCTGCAGCGCTCATGGTAGTAACAGGTTTTATGTACTTGATATCGGTAACTATTACCCAGCCAGATATAGCGTATGCATGCGGCATATATACAGCCGCTTTGTTACTCATGCCCATGTGCGTCATGTCGGCCTGCGTCATGAACCCTATGCGCCATATTTCGGGGTTCACGTTTACACACACCCATACGGGCCTGTTGAAACGTTTTTTATCGCCCACGAACGAGCCTACCATGTCCTTCACAGATGAGTAAATGTACTTGACCCCCGGTGTGCGCTCCAGCACATGGCCAAACGCCTCGAACACCCACTTGCCTATAAAGAAACGTGTGCCCAGGTAGCCCACAAAAGTGACGAACAGGATAATAGAGATGAAACCTAAACCACGTGGTATATGGTCTATAGGTATAAGTGAATCTATTTTATCAAAAACAATGTAGATAACATACGCAGTAATAGCCAACGGACTTAGCAGGATAAGACCCTGCAGGAATGACCGTAAGAACTTGGCCGCTAATTTGCGCATTTGTGGGATGATATTTTGCGCACTAAGATACAAAAAGCAACACCCCAAAATACTATAGGGGCATGTAGCCATCATATATTATTGTAAATGTTTGGCAATATATTATTAATTATATTAAATTAGTTGTCCTTATCTGGCTGTATCGCGGGCTGCACCACCAGCAATTCATCAACAGAACGATACCCGCATTTCAGCAACTGCATTCGCAGGCGTGCGTTACCCTCATATAGCTCTTTGAACTGCTGTGGTGTATAGGTCTGGAAACTGTAGCGCGCACCAAAGAACGGGAACATACTCTTTATTGCTACGAACTGCACTGGCTGGCTGGGGATGAGCTGGTCTTTTTTATCGTGCCCCACATAGAAGGCAGGTGTGGGTGCGGTATAGTCGTATACAAGTGCGGTATGTGGCGTCAACTTGCCCGCCAGTATATACTTGTAGCCATAAGTGGTTTTCGGGCGAGTATATTGCCCCTCGCTGGCTTCTGTTATCTTCACCTTGTGGGTAAACAGGTAGCCAGAAAATGGTGCCTGATCTTGAAAGAACACTACCCGTGCCGTTTGGCCAAAAAGCTGGCCCGATGCCAGGAAGAGAAAAGAAAGCAACAGTAGAGAACTACCTTTTACCTGCATCCGGCTTTTTTTCGGGTGAAATTAATAATTAAAAAAAGGATACCCAACGGGGTATCCTTTAAATGATATCATGAATATAAATTATACAGTTTCGGTCTCCACAGGTTTTTTCATGATAGCGAAAACCTCTACCACAAAACCCAGCAGTATAACTATAGGCGCCAGGGTGATGCGGCGGAAACTATAGATCTCATCGTAATTGAACTTGTGCGGATCGGGGCTTTTGCCGCCAGACATAAGAAAGAAGCCAATGAGTATCAGCAGCACGCCACCTATCATCCAGGTATAGTTCTCTTTGTTGAACAAAAAGACCTGGTTGCCGCGTGGTCCGCTGCTTTTTATCACTTTTGCTGCGCGGGCAGGTATTACTACTGGTGTAGGTTTTACCGGTGCGGCAGTAGCTGGTTTTTTCTGATTTGGATTGGGAACAGTAGCCATAATAGCAATATTACAAAAGAAAATTAATATAGATCGTCAATATGCAGTTTCAGGTATTTGAGCACAGAGCGGTGCGTACTTACCATAGATATGATAATGCCCAGCAGCAGCATAGCGCACATGAGCGCTACCAGCAGGTAAGTATCAGTAAGGGTCTTTAACTCAGGCAGCTGGGTATTGGCAAATGATATGACCAGCCATAGCCCGATGACAGCCAGCACCCCGCTGATAAGGCCATTTAAAAATGCGCGCCTGTCGAACGGGCGGGTAATGAACCAGCGTGTGGCCCCTACCATCTGCATCGTCTTGATAAGGAAACGGTTGCTGAACATGGCCAGGCGCACGGTATTATCTATCAAAAATATAACGGCTATGAACAGTGCAATGCTGATACCACCCAGTATGATGCCTATTTTGCGGAAGTTGCTGTTCATCTGGTCTACCACCACGTTGGGCCATATTACATCGCGCACCACGTTGCTCTGCAGCACAAACTCTTTTATCTTATTCAGGCTGTCTTTATTCACATAGTCGGCAGGCATCTTGAAGGCTATAGAAGTATACAGCGGGTTGTACCCCAGGAAGTCTACCGCGTTCTGCCCTTCTACTTGGTTCTCCATTTTTATGGCCTCTTCCTTCGTTATTATCCTCGATTCGCGCACAAAGGGCTGCTTGTCCAGCACCTGCTTCATCTTCTGCACGTTCTCGTCGCGGGTATTATCATGAAAATCGACCTGCACTTCCAGGTCTTCCTTAAATGCGTGCGTGAGGGCGCGGCCATTCATTACCAGCCAGCCAAGTGTGCCCAGTAAGAACAATACCAGCGACACGCCAAGTATAGCATTAAAGTAAGATGGTTTTCCTTTTTTTCCGTTCGCCATTAATAAATAGGAATAAGCCTGCGGCCAAAAATATAAAAATCAGCCGACTATTGTACTCAATATATACCAGCCCGGCTTTTTTTAACAAAAGCAGGGTTAATTTTGAAACAACATAAGGCTTGCCGGTAATTTTATTGAACACCGTATAAGGGCTTTATGTATTTTTAACCGCAATCGCGAGAACCATGTCAGACTTACAACCATTTTTTGAAGAAGAACATTTTTTAGATACTAAACCGCAAGGCACATACCAGCCACTACAGTGGGGCAGCCACATTGTGGGCGACTGGGATAGTGCAGATATAATAATAGTAGGCTGCGGCGAGTGGCGTGGCAACGATAGCGAGGCAGAATATGCCGATGGCCCTAATGCCATACGCGAAGAGTTTTACAAACTATACAACTGGCACAACGATATAAAAATAGCCGATTCGGGCAATATAAGGCAAGGTGCCACAATGGAAGATACCTATGCCGCACTGGCCATGGTACTGGGCGAAATATATGAGGCCGGCAAAGCAGCACTGGTGCTGGGTGGCAGCCACGACCTGACCCTGCAACAATACAAGGTATACAAGCAGGCCAAGAAAATGATAAATGTATCGGTGGCTGATATGCTGGTGGACCTGGACGAGACCGAGGGCACAACGGACCGCAGCTACATGATGGAGCTGCTGACCAGTGAGCCGAACTATGTGGGCCATTACAGCCACATAGGCTTCCAGACCTACTACACGCACCCGCGCATGCTGGAGACCATGGATAAGATGCGTTTTGATTTCTTCAGGCTGGGCAAGGTAAGGGAAAGCATGGAGGATATGGAACCTGTGCTGCGCAACAGCCAGCTCTTTAGCTTTGATATAAGCGCCATACGCTACAGCGATGCACCGGTGAACGTGAACGGATCGCCCAATGGTTTTACAGGAGATGAGGCTTGTATGCTGACCCGCTATGCGGGTATGAGCGATAAGCTGACCTCTTTTGGCATATATGGCTACCACGGCAGCAACGATGCCAATGCCATGAGCGCCAAACTGATAGCGCAGATGATGTGGTACTTTATAGACGGCTTCCAGGTGCGCAAAACAGAAGTGCCGCTGACACAGGAAGAAGACTTTGTGACCTTCCACGTGACCTTTACCGATAATGATACCATATTCCTGAAAAGCAAGCGTACTAACAGGTGGTGGATGAAGCTGCCCGGCAGGGAGCACATACCCTGCAGCTATAACGACTACCTGGAAGCCAGCAGCAACGAGATGCCCGAAAGGTGGCTGCGCGAACAGGAAAGGATGGTATAAATACATATAACGAAACAGCGTACCTTTGCATACTTAAAACCATCCCGCCCCGGCGGGATGGTTTTTTTAGATCTAAAGAACAGCAATTGATAGAACAAAAGAAGTCGCTAAACGAAGAGCAGGCCGTACTGATAGGCCTGGTGCACCAGAAACAGACCGAGACCCAGACCATGGAGTACCTGGCGGAACTTGCCTTCCTGGCAGAGACCGCCGGCGCTGTAACGCGTAAGACATTTATACAAAAGCTGCCCAAACCCGATAGCAAGACATTTGTGGGCAAGGGAAAGCTGCAGGAGATAGCAGAGTATGTGAAGGCCAAGGGGATAAACCTCGTGATATTTGATGATGAGCTTACAGGCTCGCAGATAAATAATATAACCGAGGTGGTGGGTGTAAAGATCATAGACCGCAGCGACCTGATACTGGATATATTTGCCAGCCGCGCCAAGACCGCACAGGCAAAAGTGCAGGTGGAGCTGGCACAATACCAATACCTGCTGCCCCGCCTGAAAGGGATGTGGAAGCACCTGGAGCGCCAGGGTGGTGGTATAGGTAGCCGTGGACCGGGGGAAACGGAGATAGAGACCGATCGCCGTATCATTAAAGAAAAGATAGCAGTGCTGCGCAAGCGCCTTGCAGATATTGACAAGCAGGCCTTTACACAACGTAAAGAGCGTGGCGAATTTATACGTATAGCCTTAGTAGGCTATACCAACGTAGGCAAGAGCACTATAATGACCGTGCTGAGCAAGGCCGATGTGTTTGCAGAGAACAAACTATTTGCCACGCTGGAGACCACTACACGCAAGGTAGTATATGAGCAAACCCCCTTCCTGCTGAGCGATACCGTAGGTTTCATACGCAAGCTACCACACCACCTGGTAGAGAGTTTTAAGACCACGCTGGATGAAGTGCGCGAGGCCGATTGCCTACTGCACGTGGTAGATATATCTCACCCAACATATGAGGACCAGATGGGTGTGGTGAACAAAACGCTGCAGGACATTGGTGCATTTGACAAGCCCATATTTACCATCTTCAACAAAATGGACCTTTATGAAGCCCGTGTGTTCGATGAGTGGCTGGACCCTGAAGTGAAGCAAGACCTGCTGCGCCAGCTAAGTGATCGCTGGAACCACGTGACCGAGAACTCCTGCATCTTCATATCAGCAACCGAACGCCTGAATATAGATGCCCTGCGCCAAACCATATTGGACCGCGTAAAGAAATTGTATGAGGAGCGGTATCCGTATATGACAGGATTTTATTGATAGCCTTCAATCATTCCCAAACGGTATCTTTTAGCAACGAGGGGGATGTGCAGAGGAGGCCGTTGCATAGTCCAGATGCTTGTAAGGCATCTGGAACTGAGAACTTAATCGATCTGTATATTCTCGATAGCTTTCTCCATAGCGTATTCTTTTACTCCTGGTACTTTTAGTCCTTCAGCACGAAATACGGTGAGGTCCGTCATACCCAGGAAGCCGAGGAAGGCTTTGAGGTAGGGAGCAACAAAGTCGTTAGCCTTACCCGGACCTTCTGAAAAGATACCACCCGAAGACATGGCCACGTACACCTTCTTTCCCGTCACCATTCCTACCGGGCCATTGTCGTTGTAGCCAAATGTTATTCCGGCACGGGTCACATGGTCTATCCATGCCTTTAGCGATGAGTGGATAGTAAAGTTGTAGAGTGGTGCACCAACAACAATGATGTCTGCGGCCATCAATTGCTTTACCATCTCGTCTGAAAAACGAATGGATGCTTGTTCGTCCTCGGTGAGCTGGTGTCCGGGAATAAAAAAGGTACGCAGAACGGCAGGGTTAAGATGCGGTATATCGATATCTACCAGGTTCAATTCTTCCACCGTACTGCCGGGATATTTTGTCTGTATCTTTTCAACAATAGCGTGTCCCAACTTGATGCTGTATGATGTGGTGCCCTGAAGGCTTGATTTTAAATGAAGTATGTGTTTCATGCGTTTTACTTTTTTTGCTTGAATTAATGATGGCAAAACTATGGTTACCTATTGTCCAAAAGTGAGCAGTTACCCGTAGGTAAGCGGTTACATTGAGGTAAGTGGCTACCTTTGTGCCTATGGAGATGATGATGGAGGCCCTTCCCAGCAATGCAGAATGCACAGGTTCGCTGAGGAATGTACTTGATGCTCAGTATGTGCTTAATGGGAAGTGGAAGGTGGCTTTGATACTTTGCCTGGTGCAGTCCTCAAGGCGTTTTAGCGAGATACAACAAGCGGTGACAGGCATATCTGCCAAGGTGCTGGCGAAAGAACTAAAGGACCTGGAACTGAATGACTTTATAAAACGGAATGCATACAGTACCACCCTGGTAAGTATAGTGTACGAAGCCACCGAATATAGCCACACGCTGAAGAACGTGATAGCAGAACTAAGCGCTTGGGGTGAGCAACATAGAGAAAAAGTGAAGCGGAGCTTGAAGGAGAATAGCAAGAACGAACAAACCAGATCTTGGTAGCAAGAGTAATGTTTTACAACATGGTCCGTTTGCGTGTCTTACATCATCATGAAGCTACTGCTTGCATCAAAAAAGAAGTGTGCATATTTAGTACGGTATAGGTATACGACATCACCCTCCGCTTAGCGAAGTCTTATTTTCTGACATCGTCCCAACAGGTCTGGCAATTGTAAAATTTCAGTCCTTGATGCCCAGCCCAATTAGCACTATACTAATTCATAAAAACATACCTACAAACCATCTCTACCACGAAATTTTCATCCATCATAGCATTCAGCCGATACAGTACATTTTTCAAATGTTCAGACGTTAACATAACAGGTCACACTTACAAAACAATAACGGTATCACTTTGACGTTACCCATTTATCAGCACCATGATACAAATACACCCACTACTGCTTACCGACCTAGACGAACTTAAAAATATACAGCCCGATGGCTGGGCCGACATTACCGAACCAGCCCGGAATAATATTGAATGCGATACCCGTATGGCATATAAGGCTGTTGTAGACAATAGAATAGTGGGTATGGGAGGTATTATCTATAATGGTAACACTGCCTGGCTATACGCCATCATAGTACATAAAGAACATAGGAATAAAGGTATAGGGATAGCCATCACACAGTTTTTATTGAACGAAATAGATGGAATACGTTTCCATTCGGTCTTATTAGATGCTACGGACTTTGGTTTTCCTGTATATAAGAAGTTAGGTTTCGAAATTATCTCTGAGCATGTACATTTTGAAAATGCAGCGCCGGATGCTACTGCTCAGTTGTCTGAATGTATAAAACCCTTTGAAGAAAGATATCTTAACGATATACTACGCTTGGATCAGGAAGCCACTGGGAAGACCGGTCGGCAGTTCTGCTTGAAAATACTGCCGACGCTTTGGTGTATGTTTCTGATGATGAGCTGCAAGGGTTTTATATGCCTTCCCTGGCAAGAGGACTGGTCATTGCAAAGAATGCTGAAGCGGGAATAGCATTGATGCAAGCAAGGTTGAAAACTACCAACTATTGCATGCTTCCTATAGAGAATACAATAGCAACCGAATATCTTTTACAGAAAGGCTTCAAACAGATAAGAACATCAAAACGCATGAGGCTAGGTCAACCAATACCCTGGAAGCCATGGTACATATATAATGTGATCAGTGGCGCAATAGGTTAAACTCACCTTGCAAAAAGCAACTTATCTTTGAACTACACACTGCACTCCATGCTCACCACACCACGCCTACACATCCGCGAACTGCTAACCACCGACCTGGAGAATATGCATGCGCTCAACAGCATACCGGAAGTTGATGAGTATAATACCCTGGGCCTACCCGATAGCATAACCACCACACAAGCCCTGCTGGAGAATTGCATTACCCGCAATGCTGCTGTACCCCGCACATCTTATATACTATGCATTGAGCATGTGCAGACCGGCGCATTTATGGGGCTGGCAGGGCTCAACGTTAAGGACGCTAAGTATAGGTCGGCAGAGCTGTGGTACAAATTTGATCCGCAGTATTGGGGAAAGGGGTATGCTACAGAAATGGCAAAGTGCCTTATCCATTTTGCATTTACACAACTGAAACTGCACCGTGTAGAAGCAGGCTGCGCAACAGCCAACATAGCATCGGTACGGGTATTGGAAAAAGCAGGCATGACGCGCGAAGGCCACACCCGCAAAAAGCTACCCATACGCGGTCAGTGGGTAGACAACTATGAGTATGCAATTTTGGAAGAGGACATTAACTATTGATGTAAGGCTAACCAATCAAGAAATTGATCGGTAATGATCTCCTCAATATTGCTACGATCTGCCCCTTCCCAATACCACTGCACTTCAGAATCCTTTAGACCATCAAAGGCCCAGTGCAATGGCATAAAGTTATCTAAAAAGAATATTCGTCGTATAATAGTAAATAGAGTTCGTTTAATTTACTTAGACAGGATGCATAAGTTAATTCACCTTTAAGTGCCTGTTTAATAAGAAGACAGGCATAGTTTTTTATCACTTGCTGTTTATCGGAGTGATCAAGTTGCAGTTCATCAAGAATTTTAGCTGTTAGTTCCTGAAGATAAAATTGATTACATGGGAGCGTAATACCAGCTAATATCAACAGATGCTCAGTATCATAACCAACCATCAACATCTCAACTGCCCAATCGATCCACATTTTATCAATGTCCTGGTCAAGTACTTTACACATTAATATCTCAGCTGTTGATGGGACAGGTTTCATAGTTCTTGCTTTATGCTTACCCCTTATACCACCACTACCTCATAATAATCTTCCTTACGCAGGTAGCGCTGGGCCAGTGTTTGCAGCTCGGCAGCGGTCACACTTTTGTAGATGCGTATGTTGTTATTGAAGTCGTCTTCTGTAAAGCCGTTCAGTATCAGGGTGCGCCAGCGTTGTAGTATGGAGAATGGGCCATCGAGGTCGCCCAGCAAGCCGCCCAGCAGGTAGTTCTTTACCAGCAGTATCTCGTCCTCATCTGCTTCTTCATTGCACAGCAGCTCCATTTCCTTGTACACTTCTTTTGTGGCTGCTTCTATCACATCGCGGCCTACTTCTGTATGCACAGTAATGGCACCGCCATTTGCATAAGGTGTTAGTGAGCTGTATATGCCATATGTAAAACCCTTGTCCTCGCGAATGTTGCTCATAAGGCGCGAACCAAAATAACCGCCAAACAGCGTATTCAGCACCACCATAGGTGCATAATCGGGATGGTGGCGGTTAGGGAAACGGCGCCCTATGCGTATGGCACCTTGTACACCGTTAGGGTCGTTGGTAGTATGTTCGTGTTCTGGCTTTACCTCTGGTAGGGTGTATGCGGGGTGTTATTATAGTTTGTGGCTGCAGGGCTACGGTGCCAAAAACAGCGTCCACCTGCTTCACCTGTACCTCACTGACCTTACCGGCCATAAATATTTTTACCCCAGCCAGGTTGTAGGCCGCTTTATGAAAGTCGACCACATCCTGCCGGTTCAGCGCTTCTATTTTTCCCTGCCTGGTGAAGCGGCCGTATGGGTGTGCCTCGCCAAACAATAGCGCATCTATGCGTTGGTTGCCCACGAACTCGCACTCGCGCAGGTTCACCAGCAGTCGTTGTATAGCGTTGCGCTTATGTATCTCCAGCTCCGCCTCGGGGAATATAGCATCGGTTATTACCTCATACACTACTGGCAGCAGTGCATCAAGGTGCTTGGTAAGGGCGTGCAGCGTTACGGTTGCATAGTCGTTGCCCGTATTTACGCCCAGGCTGGCGCCATAAAATTCCAGCGCTTCATTTATTTGTGCCGCATTGCGTGTAGAAGTTCCGTTCTTTAGCATACCAGCCGTAGCATTGGCCACTGCGCCTTTCGGCTCGTACCACAACCCGGCTGGGAATACCCAGTTGATCTCCACCACATCCTGCACACCGGCATTGAGCCAGTATATAGGCAGGCCGTTCTGCAATTGCTGTTGCGTTATGGGTGGCAGGTTATATTCAAAGTCTATAGCGTCGTGTATGGCGGGTTGTGTTCTTACAAAAGTCATTGTGATATTGGTTGTGGTTTGCTAAAGGTAAAACATCTATTCTTTTATGAACAGGGAGCGCAGTTCGCCTGCATCTTCGGGCTTCATTTTGCCACCCAGTATCAGGCGTATCTGGCGGCGGCGCAGTGCATCTTCATACATGCCTTTCTCCCGGTCTGTCTCTGGTATCAGCTCGGGCACTTTGCGGGGCGCGGCTGTTGTGGTCAAGCGCCACAAAGGTGAGGTAGGCCTCGTTGCTCAGGTACTTATACTGGGTGTGCATATCTTCTCCATACACCCGCAGGTACACCTCCATACTTGTGGTGAAAGGCGCGCGTCAGCTTAGCCTCAATAGTAAGCAGGTAGCCCAGCTTTATTGGCGTGTTGAAAGAAATATTGTCTACCGATGCCGTTACCACCGGGCAGTTGCAATGCTTCTGCGCCGTTATGGCGGCAGCTATATCCATCCAGTGCATCAGGCGGCCACCCATCAGGTTGCCCAGTGTGTTGGTGTCATTCGGCAGTATCAGTTCGCTCATTACCACGAACGAGTCTTGCGGTGTCTTGGCTTGCATATTCATCAATTATTACTTGCCGGCACTTGGTGTGCCTGCTACGGCGCGCCAAAGGTATTTTAAAGATGGGAAATGGAGCAGGGTATTATTTGTATAGCAATATAGTTTTGACTTCTTTCGCTCTATAAAATTTCCGGTCGGTAAGAAAAAATAAAACCGGTAATTTTTTAGGTGGCTATTAGCTGAAAGCTGCGGTGGTGGGGAGGTATTGTGTTTTTAAATAATTTCTGTTCTTACCGGTTTTTACCGATACCGGAAATTTGGGTGTAATTACTGCGGGCAACATAGGTGTTAAAGATCAAGTGGTTTACAGGTTAAAACATGATGCAAGATACATTCTACAGTCAGGGCTTTCCAAATAATCATATCCACATTTTTGCAGGTTGCCGCTTGCCTCTGTCTGCTACGGTATGGATGTTGCCGGACACGGTCTTGTTTTTTGGTTTGGTCTAAGTCTGCAACTTAGACCAATGGGGCAATTAACTGTTACCGTTCGAGAGCGTTGTTGGTGGCCGACAGAACAAAGGCACACATATGCTTACTGCGGCAGATCCACCCGCACCTGCTTAGAGAAGATTTTACCCTTAGCGTCTTTACCATCTATCTTCCACATCACGCTGCGCAGGGCTACGGTCAGGGTCTTTTGGTTGGCACGGCGCACATTGCGTACGCTGGCCTGGTATTCCTCTTCGCGTTTGCGGCTCATGCGGTGGCGGCGGGCAGCACGGGTTATGGCGGCACGCAGTGTATTGCCGGTAAATGCAGGCGCTTGCAGCTTGGTCACTTCCAGCCCTTTTATGGTGTATGTATTCTTGCTGCCTGTTAATGGCTCCCAATCAGTAGTGGTGCTCAGGTTGTCCAGCACAAGGTCGGCATCTTCACCAGCCACTACCAGTTGCGATTGGTAGCGCTGCGATATCTTCAGCACCGTACCGCTGTTTATGATGATGCGATTATTGTTGAGCACGCCACTTACCAGTTGGTAGCTTACCCCATTGGTACGGGCGGCATCTTGCGGCCTGTAGGCTTTTACGGCTACGCCCGGTATAGTGAGCGAAACTTCTTTAAAAGGGTATGGTAAGTCCGTTAGTAGCAGCAGCTGGTGGTGCCGCAGCAATTGTTTTTGCTGGCGCTGTAGCTACTGGGGGCGTTGAAGGAGTAGAAGTTGTAGCAGTAGCCTGGGTAGCCACTGTGTCGGCTGGTGCTGCCTGCTCGTCCTCGTCTTTGCGGGTCTTGGTAGGTATGTTGGGGTGCAGGTCGGCCACTAAGTCCCTGGTGTAGCGGCTATCGGTCTCGGTAACAATGGTAGACGTGTCGCCCAGTACTATTGGTGCCCTGTTGCCGTTGCTGCCGTTGCCTGTGCAAGAAGCCAGCAAAAGCATAGCGCACACCGCCTGTAATATATATCCTTTACAATGAGTCATGAAACCGGTTGTGCCTGCAAGATAAAAAATTGTCATTGTTAATACTGCATCAGTTTTTGCACACATTCATCCAGCCTGCTCTTGGCCAGGAAGTTGCGCTCCAGCTCTATGGCAAATGGTATAGGACTATCCAGGCTGGCGCAGCGCATTATAGGTGCATCCAGTTGTTGGAAACAATGTTCGGCTATCCATGCCGCCAGTTCACCTGCTATACCACCTGTCAGGGTGTCCTCATGCAGCAGTAACACTTTGCCTGTGCTTTGCACTGCGGTGCGTATGGCATCATAGTCCAGCGGTAGCAGTGAGCGCAGGTCCAGTATGTAGAAAGAGGTATCAGTGTGTTGTGCTGCATACTCCATGGCCCAGTGCACGCCTGCCCCATAAGTGATGATGCACATATCTGTGCCTTCCTGTACTATTCTTGCCTTGCCTATTTCTATGGTATAATATCCATCGGGTACCGGGCCGCTGATGCTACGGTACAGCCCTTTATGCTCAAAGAAAATGACCGGGTTAGGGTCGGCCAGGGCAGCAATGAGCAGGCCCTTGGCATCGGCTGGGGTGGATGGGTAGACCACCTTCAGCCCTGGTGTGTGTACGAACCAGGCCTCGTTGCTCTGCGAGTGGAACGGCCCTGCGCCTACACCTGCACCCGTAGGCATACGGATGACCACATCAGCATTTTGCCCCCAGCGGTAGTGTATCTTGGCCAGGTTGTTGATGATCTGGTTGAAGCCTACGGTCACAAAATCGGCGAACTGCATTTCCATCATGGCCTTGTAGCCTTTTATGGATAGGCCAAGTGCGGTACCTACTATGGCACTCTCGCAAAGAGGCGTATTGCGTACCCGCTCCTTGCCAAAGCGCTGCATAAAACCTTCGGTCACTTTAAAGGCGCCACCGTATTCTGCAATGTCCTGACCCATAAGTACCAGGTTGGGATAAGCCTCCATAGCGCATTGCAAGCCGTCGCTGATGGCATTGATGAATTTCTTTTCGGTACTGCCACCGTGTATGGGCGATGTAGTGATGTGCGATGGCGCATACACATCGGCCATCTCTACCTTTGTATCTGCCACTACCGGCGGTGCTGCAAAACCAGCTTCTATGCCAGCTTCTATCTCATGTTTTATGGTCTCGCGGGCATTCTGTATTATTTGGTCAGTAAGCACACCTATGTCCAGCAAGAACTGCTCGTAGTTGGCCAGCGGATCTTTCTTGCCCCACTCTTCAAACAGCTCTTTTGGTACGTATTTCACCCCGCTGGCTTCCTCATGGCCCCGCATACGGAAGGTCATGCACTCTACCAATATCGGTTTTTGCTCGTCAATGCAGTATTGGCGGGCAAGTGTTATTTGCCGGAATACTTCCAGTATGTTATTGCCATCTATGGTAATGCCCTTCATGCCGTAGCCTATGGCCTTATCGGCTATCTGCTTGCATACAAATTGCTCATTGCTGGGGGTGCTAAGGCCATAGCCATTGTTCTCTATCAGGAAGATGACCGGCAGGCCCCACACAGCAGCCACATTGAGTGCTTCATGAAAGTCGCCCTCACTGGTGCCGCCATCGCCGCTAAAGGCCAGCGATACCTTATCCTCTTTACGAAGTTTATGGGCAAGCGCTATACCATCTGCTATGGCCAGTTGCGGCCCTAAGTGACTTATCATACCACATATATGGTATTCATTGGCCCCAAAGTGGAAAGAACGCTCGCGGCCCTTGCTGAAGCCCTCCTGGCTGCCCTGCCATTGTTTGAATAGCTTACTGAAAGGCATTTGCCGCACGGTAAATACACCCAGGTTGCGGTGCAGGGGCATGATGTATTCATCAGCATCCAGCGCTAATGTGGCGCCTACGGATATGGCCTCCTGGCCTATACCGCTGAACCACTTGCTGATGCGGCCCTGGCGAAGCAGCACCAACATCTTTTCCTCTATCATGCGCGGGCGCAGGAGCTCTATATATATTTCTGCTAATTGCTCATTCGTTAAACCCTGGCGGTCAAACTGCATAGGATGTGTTTGTGGGGCAAATGTACCGTAATGTTCTAATTAGGCAAGGGTAATTGACCGCTTGATCAGGTAATAATGATACTGACCTACGACCATATCAAAAACATTCTGTATTTTTAAATACAAAACGCTATTGTATGAAGGGTGTCTTACCTATTGCTCTACTAATTATGATAACCTCTTGCAAAACGGGCACCACCTGCGATTGCAGAACAGGTAAAACCATTACCGAACACGATATCACTCCTACTTCTGCCAGTCCGGCTATACAGCAATGCACCAGTATGCAGCTACAACTGAAAGCTGATACCTGTACTGTAGACTACCATAAGGACAACTTCCATTAAAGAGAACTGTAGAAGATGCTTTGTGACGTTGAAATATTGCGTAATTTTAAAATGCAACGCTTTGCTATTATGAGAATAACGGTCGTATCTATTTTGCTAATGGGCATAATGTGCTTTGCAGCCTGCAAGCAGAGCTATAGCTGCGACTGCCAGACAAGCCCAATAGTTAATAAAGATATATCTGCAGGGAATGCCGGACAGGCAAGACAACTGTGCGATACTATGCAAAAACAACTGCACGCAGATACGTGTATCGTGCTCACGCACAAAAATTGATCTATAAGTCTAACTTAGGAACAGCGACTATCCTTTGTGTATAGATATTGACCTTGCCCATTTTGGTTTGCACAATGACCTGCGACCAGTCAAAAACGCGGGCTACAAATGCACGGCGCACCTCTAAGCTCAGGATCTCATCTATAGGTATCTCTTTCCTGCCCCATACGCCTCTTACCAGCAATTTGCCATTATGGACCTGCAGGATACGGTGCTGGTTTGCGAGGTCGTACCTGTATTTAAGAAATATACCAATAATAAGGAGCTCCCACATAATATAATAAGGCAGCTTTTGCGCAAGAGGCTTATTGTTATGGTTCAGTAAGAAACCAAATATAAGCGGCCCTTGCATCCAAATGAAAAATCTATATTTTCTGAACAGCTCCAACATGATATAAAAATAGCGCATTCGTGACACTTTAACACATTTTAACCCACATCTTGCAAACGGTTGCCTTTTTCTGTGTTTGGATTTTCCCTATCTTTGTGTGACCGCAACAGCTTCCTCTCTTTTTTTGTTTAATATAATAGCTGCGCACCGGTCATAAAACAGGAGCGTTATGACAAAGTACATTTTTGTAACCGGTGGTGTTACATCTTCATTAGGTAAAGGAATTATAGCTGCCTCGCTGGCAAAACTGCTGCAGGCAAGGGGATACAGGACAACGATCCAGAAATTCGACCCATACATAAACGTAGATCCGGGTACATTGAACCCCTATGAACATGGTGAGTGCTACGTAACGGAAGACGGTGCAGAGACCGACCTGGATCTTGGCCACTACGAGCGTTACCTGAACACATTCACATCGCAGGCCAATAACGTGACGACAGGTCGTATATACCAGCATGTCATCAACCGGGAGCGTGAAGGCGCCTACCTGGGCAAGACCGTGCAGGTGATACCCCACATAACAGACGAGATAAAACGCCGCATGACCCTGCTGGGCAAGGATAACAAGTATGACATCGTTATCACTGAACTTGGTGGTACTGTGGGCGATATAGAATCATTGCCATACATAGAGGCGGTGCGCCAGCTGAAGTGGGAACTGGGAGATGATAAGTGCATTGTAGTGCACCTTACCCTGATACCCTACCTGAAGGCTGCAAAAGAACTGAAAACAAAACCTACACAGCACTCTGTGAAGCTGCTGAGCGAGAACGGCATAAACCCCGATGTACTGGTATGCCGCACAGAAGAGCCGCTGTACCAGGAGCTGAAAAGGAAGATAGCCCTGTTCTGCAACGTGCGTATAGATGCGGTAATAGAAGCGCTGGATGCTGATACCATATATGGTGTGCCGCTGGAAATGATGCGCGAACGCCTGGATATAATATGCCTGCAAAAGCTGGACCTGCCGCTGGGTACCGAGCCAGACCTGACCAAGTGGAAAGAATTCCTGAACAAGCTGCGCTACCCCAAGAGCAAGGTAGTGATAGGCCTGATAGGCAAGTACGTGGAGCTACAGGATGCGTATAAGAGTATACTTGAAGCCATGATACACGCAGGCGCCATGAACGAATGCAAAGTAGAGATACGCAATATACACAGTGAGTACCTGACCCGCGAGAACGCAGCAGAAAAACTGCAGAACCTGGATGCCGTAGTAGTTGCTCCTGGTTTTGGCAGCCGCGGCATAGAAGGCAAGATAGAAGCTATACGCTATGTGCGGGAGAACAATATCCCCTTCCTGGGTATATGCCTGGGTATGCAGATGGCCTGTGTGGAATATGCCCGCAACGTGCTGGGAATGCCTAATGCACACTCATCTGAAATGGACCCTGATACCAACAGCGCGGTGATATGCATGATGGAAGACCAGAAAGCTATAACGCAAAAGGGTGGTACCATGCGCCTGGGCGCTTACGATTGTGAGCTGACCAGCGGCTGCAGAACTGCAAGTATATATGGCACCACACACATATCTGAACGCCACCGCCACCGCTACGAATTCAATAATGAGTATCTGCAGGCATTTGAAGAGGCTGGCATGCTACCGGTAGGTAAGAACCCTAAAACAGGACTGGTAGAGATAGTGGAAATAGAAGATCATCCATTCTTTATAGGCGTACAGTTTCACCCGGAATATAAGAGTACTGTAGAAGCGCCGCATCCATTGTTCGTATCGCTGGTAAAGGCCGCCAAAGAAGCCCAGGAGCGCCGCACCAACAATGCAAAAATGATATTTGAAGATGCAGTGACGGAAGGATAATTAATAAATAGATCTATAAAAAATGGCTTGAGCCGATTAGTATGTGCTAATCGGCTCATTTTTTGCATATTTTTGAGCCGAATAGGAGAATTATTCGGCTTATGAGGTATAATTAGTGCACTACACGTGCAAATGCTCACTCTTCACCGTATTCCCAAAGAACACAGTTCCCTGTCTATCAAAATCTTCGGTAGAGTCGGTGGTATAAAAGCGCTTAGTGCCATTGCGGGTGATACGTGCTTCCATTTCGCTGTGGCGGTGCAGGTAGCCTTCAAGGCTGTTGGCCACGATATCGCCTTGGGCAACTACGGTAACATGAGCAGGTATATGTTTCTTGATCTTATCGATAAGTAAAGGGTAATGAGTGCAGGCGAGTAATAACGTATCAATATCGGGGGCTTTGCCCAGCAGCTCGTCCAGGTTCTTCCTGATGAAATAATCAGCACCTTCTGAGCCATATTCATTATTCTCTACCAGGGGCACCCACATGGGGCAGGCTTGCTGGTACACATGTACGCCAGGGAAAAACTTACTTATCTCTATTGGGTAAGAAAGGGAATTGACCGTACCTCGTGTTCCCAGTACGCCTACATGGCCGGTTCGGGTGTAGTTGCCTATTACTTCGGCAGTAGGGCGTATCACGCCGAGCACCCTTTTATCTTCACCTATACGGGGCAGGTCTTGCTGCTGTATGGTGCGCAGGGCCTTGGCGCTTGCTGTGTTGCAGGCTAAAATGACCAGCGGGCAGCCCATTTTAAAGAACCACTCCACACACTGCAAGGTATACTGATGCACGGTATCGAAAGAACGGTTGCCGTAGGGAGACCGTGCATTATCGCCCAGGTACAGGTAGTCGTACTGGGGCAGGCGCGCAGCTATAGACCTGAAAACCGTGAGGCCGCCGTAGCCGGAATCGAAAACACCTATAGGGCGAGATGCAGGTAGGTCCTTATTCATGTATCGTGCAAATTACATAGAAGGTACAATATTAACAGGGGGCAAACGTTTATTTCTTACTTTTGAGCGTCATCATATTTTATGAATATATTTAAATACTTACTGTTATTATTGCTATTGCCAGCCGCCTGCATGGCGCAAGACCGGCCTATAGGCTACTGGCGCTCTCACCTGCCGTACAATACGGCACTGGGCGTGGCCACAGATGGGATCACCCTTTACACGGCATGCACAGAGGCATTCTTTACTTACGACAATGATAATGGCAATATAGCCACCTATAGCAAAGTAGAAGGCATGAGCGATATAGGCATGGCCTGTGTGGCGTATGACCATGCTACAAAGACCACAGTGCTTGCTTACCAGAATGGCAACATCGATCTTTTTAAAGACAATACTTTTTACAACATACCCGACCTTAAAATAAAGCAGATATCGGGCACTAAAAGCATACACCATATATACATAGAGGCTGGGAACGCCTACCTGAGTACAGATATTGGTGTGCTGGTAATAGACCTGGCCAACAGTGTGATACAGGAAACATATGTGTTCACCATCAATAGCCAAACCATACCCATTTTAGACTACACTGCCGATGATACCTGTTTTTATGCAGCAACGCCATCGGGCCTGTTCAAGGCACAAAAAAAGTATGCTGACCAGTTGCAAAACTTTTCTATATGGACATCGCTGGATAATTCGCGTAACTACAGATCGCTGGCAGAAGTGAACGGCAGGGTGTATGTTGCAGATACAAATACTGTATTTCACGTGAAGCAGAATACTTTATCCCCATTATACGTATCTCCTTATTATATCGATCATATCGACCCCAGTTTAAGTGGAGTGATGGTGAGTGAATATCATGCATCCACCTTCAAGGGCGCAGTAAAGATCCTGGATTCTACTGATCATATTTCCGATTCGTTCTCCGTATCTGGCAAACCGGTGCAGGGCATACAACTGCTAAATGGCAAGTACTGGATAGCAGATGCTTTTGGCGGATTATTCAAACGTACAGATACCAATGAGCTGGGCGCATACCGGCCAGAGGGCCCTGCCGACCATAACTCCTTTGACATATATGCCAACAACAAGACCCTATGGATAGCGCATGGCGGCTATAACGATCTTCTTGTGGACAACAACAGCGGTGCAGGTATATCTACATTCACAAATGACCACTGGAGGTCTTACTCTGACTTTACCTACGCGCCTTTCTCTGACAGCATTAGAGATCTTGTGGCCATTACTAAAGATGTGGATGGCACTGTATATGCAGGCTCGTTCAGGGATGGGTTGTTCTCTTTAAAACCTGATGGCTCCTTTCAGATATTCAAACAGAATTCCATATTGGACCATAGTTTTGAGAACCCGGGATTGTACCAGGTATTCGGTCTGGGTTTTGATCATGAAGACAATTTGTGGATGACCATGTTCGGGTCGCCTCATGAACTGGTGGTAAAAACAGCTGCCGGCGCATGGTACAAGTATGCAGTACCTGTACCGCAATCGGGCTACCAGAACGATGCAGGCGCGCTAATAGTGGACCAGAACGACCAGATATGGTATACACGCCCAGCAGGTGGTGGCGGTGGTGTGGTAGCCTATAACCCCAATGGTACACCCGCCGATGGTACTGATGATGCTGCACGCGTGCTGCAGCAAGGTGTAGGGTATGGCAACCTGCCCAGCAATGTTGTGTATAGCCTGGCACAAGACAACAATGGAGATATATGGATAGGCACCAACAATGGTATAGGCATTATGAGCTGTGCCAACAGTTTTGTGAACCAGGCTTGTGATGCTACCATACCCATAGTGCAGTACGATAAGTTTGCCAACTACCTTTTTGTAGGGGAGAATGTGCGTTCTATTGCCGTAGATGGCGGTAATGAAAAATGGGTAGGTACAGACAATGGTGTATGGCTATTATCGCCCGATGCCAGTAAGATACTCTACCACTTTACCATAGATAATAGTCCGCTGCCCTCTAACCACACACAAAAAATAACTATAGATCCTGTAACGGGCGACGTATATATAGGTACGGACTTTGGCCTGGTAAGCTACCGGGGTGCTGCGGTGGCAGGCGGCACTACCAATAGCAATGTAGTTACCTACCCCGACCCTATAAAGAGCGGCTACACCGGCACAATAGCCATAAAGGGCCTGGTGACCAATGCCGATGTACGCATAACAGATATTACCGGGCAGCTGGTATACCGCACCACAGCGCTGGGCGGCCAGGCTATATGGAACGGTATGGACTATAAAGGGCACCGCCCCCAGAGCGGCGTGTACCTGATATTTGTGACCAACACAGATGGCAGCCAAACCTACGCCGGCAAGATGGTGTTCATGC
Source organism: Flavipsychrobacter sp. (assembly GCA_965276955.1). Classification (GTDB taxonomy): domain Bacteria; phylum Bacteroidota; class Bacteroidia; order Chitinophagales; family Chitinophagaceae; genus JABDEZ01. The sequence continues at coordinate 21,599 of CBDIBP010000048.1, read as the reverse complement.
AATAACTATGTTACAACAAACAGGTGGTATAGTGCTGCGCTCTATAAAGTATGGAGATACCAGCCTGGTGTGCACCATATTTACCAGTGTGTATGGTGTGCAGGCCTACATGGTGCGCGGGGTGCGCACCGCCAAGGTGCGCAGCAACCGTGCCATGCTGCTGCAGCCGGCCACGCTGCTGGATATGCTTACTGATACCCGCCCGCAACGCAGCCTGCAGAACATACGCGAATTTCAGCCAGCCTATATATACCGTACGCTGCAGGAAGAGGTAGTAAAGAACAGCGTGGCGTTGTTTACTGTAGAGTTGCTGCTGCGCCTGCTGCCAGAGGCTGCGCCCATGCCAGAGCTGTATGACTTTACCTACAACTATTTTGTGCAGCTGGATAGTATGCCCGTGCAGCAGGTGGCCAACTTTCCGCTGTACTTTATAATACACTGCAGCCGCCTGCTGGGTTACGATATAAAAGGCAGCTACAGTGCAGAAACACCCTACCTGAACCTGCAGGAAGGCAGCTATACAGAGCAGCAGCCGGATAGCCTGCAGCAGCTACCCCCCGATGAGGACGCAAAAGCACTGGGTATACTGCTGGAAACGAACGACTACGATATGCTGAAAAGCATAGACATGAATGCGGCTATGCGCTACCGCCTGCTGGATTGGTATATGGAATACCTGCACCTGCACACCCAGCACCTGGGCAATATACGGTCGCTGGCAGTGCTGCGCGCCATACTACATCAGTAAATATTCAGGGAGCTATCTTTTTTAAGTGGAGGTTGTTTATGGCCTATCAGCTTGCGCAGCCATTTTATCACTGCATATTGCTTCTGCACTTTTTCTACAGGCACAGTGTCGTACACATCTTTACAGCAGCTTTTCATTAGTATAGAAATATACACAAAGGTACAACACCTGTACTACTTGGTATCGTCATTTGTAGGTAATGGTGGTGGCTCGTTAGCGCTGTTCCTGTCATGATATTCGTGCTGGGCCGGTAACTGCTGCTACTGGCTTTGTGCCGCATCGAATGCCTGGTCATCAAAATCCCAAGTGGTGCCTAAAGCAGCGCCTTGCGGATCTAACCCATACTCGTTAGGTCCATATTGCCCAGATTCGAACAACATCCACAATCCATAGAAAGGAATGAGTTGCCAAAACCATTCTTACCCAGGTCGTGGCATCGCTTGGCACCCTGTGCCCAAATGAACCAAACCATAGGTATTAATATAATTAAGAACAATAATGGGCTTATGTGAGCTATATACAGGTTATTTAATATAGCGATAGCCAAATATATTATTATGCTGAAACCGTATTCTTTTCTTCTTATACGGCCTTTGAATGAAAATGGAGCTTTGAACATGGGTTTATTGTTTATAGCCTATGGGCCATAAATATAACACTCCTACTGACAAAGTGGGCTAATTAAAGTGCTGCAAAAGAAATGGGGATTTTATTGCCCGGTCATTATAATGCTGCTATACACAGGTATAACAGGGGTTTGGCGCGGCGTAGTATTACGTTTTTTACTTGACGCTACATTGTAGTGGTCAGAATTCCACGGGGTGTTAGATGCGTACATATCGCCAGTCAGCGGGCTAAACTGGGTCTCACTTGCAGTATAGTTCTGGTAAGAGCAGGAACTGAACAGTAAAACTGATAAGGCAGTTGCAAGATATGTAATGTGTAGCTTTTTCATAGATCACGTTTTCGGTATTCACGATGTTCAATTATCTGAATAAATAATCATGCCATGGTGCAAGTCTTTCATTTGACCGCATACAATATTCATAATAAGGTGCTTGTGCATCACAATATCTTTTATCTGCAATGCTATTAAACTTAAGCATCCAGTTAAGGTCAATATACGGCAAAACATGCTGCTGATAAGCATTTGCAGCATGAGCTCTTGACCTCATAAATATTACTACCATGAAAAAATTATTATGTATTCTACTGGCTGCAACAGCCGGTACAACAACAGTGGTTGCGCAGCGTGTGGCACTAAATAGTGTAAGGCCGGTGCCATCTGCCACTCGTGTTCATTCTTCGGTTACCAGTGCAAATGCACCTTTCGGGTCGGCAAAGACCACAAATGTTATTACTACAGATACCATGTTCCTGCAGAATAACTATGATTCTCTGCTGTTCCAAAATTCAGCATTGTACGCATACGGCGTGGTAACTGCTGCAGACAGCGGCTATACCTTTGGTACCAATGCCTACGGCGATAATGGTTTCGCAGAATACTTTTATACAGGTTACCAGCCAGATACCAGCATAGAGATAATAGGCGTAGTAAGCGATTGGGGCGGCGTTGTGAACCCTGCCAGTACCAACAGCATTACTTTTAAGCTCTGGAACATAGATACCACCATTTATAATTATAATACTAACAACTACATTACCGGCCTGCCAGGTACCGTATTTGCCACCAGCCAGGCGGTGCCATTAACTTCTCTGGTCATAAACAGCAGCAATACACCAACGGTCACCTACTTTAATGCGCCTGTAGCAAACATAATGGCCAGCTTCTTCCTTGGCTATACCATTAATTATACCTACAGTGCGCTGAATGGCGATAAAATAGGTCTGCGATCCACACCCGATGGCACAGGTTTCGGGCCAGGGTACTACCAGACAGATGGACAAGGCGATACCTTGTACTATTCACAGAACGCCGTGTACACTACCAGCAATACCTGGCTGGATGGCTACCTGGACCTGTATCGCAATGTGAACCTGTCGCTTTTGCCTATATATTTCATAGACCCTACCACCAGCGTAAAGGGTGTGACCAAGAGCAACCTTACCATGTTTGGCTGCTACCCCAACCCCACCATCAACAGTACCAACATACAGTATAGCCTGCAGCAGCCTGCCGATGTGACCATACAAATAGTAGATGCAGCAGGCAGAACAATGACCACTATACAGCAGCCTGCGCAAGCTACCGGCAGCCATGTAGTGAATGTACCCACCACTGCATGGCCCGCCGGCAACTACGTATATATAGCCCGTACCAGCACAGGCGCTGCAATAGCCAGCCAGCTTACGGTAATGAAGTAAAGGTTTGTTTGGTTCATAAAAGTGAATGGCCACCCGTGCGAGGGTGGCCATCGCTATTTAATATGTATAAAAAATAAATGAGTAAATGTTCTTGGAAACACTCAAACTAAATAATAAATATATTCGTCTTACATGATATCTTAAACCTTATATCATGTATAAAAACATTCTACTCATCAGTTTGTTGCTGCTTTCATGTACAGTGTGCGCACAAACATACAACAGGCAATATTTCCCGGATAGCAACGGGTATGCTGTGAACGATTTTTCTTACAATAATAACAGCACCTTTATTGCATCGGTCAATGGCGTTACTCGGCCAGGAGGTTATTTTGGCTATAAGCTAAATGCCGTGAAACTCAACAATTTTGGTGACACCGTTTGGGTGAAAAGGAATATATTAGATTCCATTCGCGGTTCAATTGCGCCAAGTTGTGCTCAACTAAGCAATGGCAATATCATGGTGACGGCTGTATCCTACGATACGGGTGGTGGTAACTCTACAGGCACATTGATCAAATTGTCGGCTACAGGGAATATTCTATTGACAAGGAGCAGAGGTTATCAATATTCTGCCGCTAATTTAGAGAACATGAAAGTTATTGCCGACAATAGTGGCGGTTATTATACTATATCAGATGTTGATTCTCTTTATTATAACATATCAGGTACCAATCTTGACTACCATGTTGTGAACCGTTCTTACGTTGAAAAATATGACAGCAGCGACCACCGGCAATGGGTAGACACGTTTGAAAATGTACAATATTTTCCCAGTGGAACACTGTACAATTATTCCACAACATTTATAGACCACAAATATGCACAACTCTCTAAAGACGGTGGACTTACATACCCTATTCTATACGATACAGTATACCCTAATGGGGGCACCTATAGATATAAAATGCAAAAGATAAATAAGTTGGGACATATAGAATGGACCGAAGACCTGCAAAACCTATTAAGCGTTTATGGTAACAATTATGTAACTGTAGACAATATGTTCAGCACGTCAGATTCGTGCATGGTATTAAATTGTTACACAACTGACTCTGCTGCCAATGTCAAAACTTATTTGTACAAAATAAATAGTAGTGGAAATCTGGTAGACTCCACAAGTATATCAGTAAATGCATCGGGGCAGTAGTTACTATGGTACCGGCATGGAAACATCAAATGGAACATACCTTGTGAATGTTGATAATAATAACGATATAGGATTCATTCTATTCGATAAGCATCTACATTATATATCCTACACTCCATCACCATTTTGGTACATGTACAAACTGGCACCAAATAATTTAGGTGGTGCTTTTACGGCCTATGAGACCTATTACAATTCTGTTTATCGCATCCAGGTCATCAACTTTGACAGCCTCTTCAATACATACCCATCATCAGTATCCGGTAACCTTATATTGGATAAGAACGACAACTGCACCACTGAAGCAGCAGACCTACGCATAACGGCTAACCCCATAATGATGACCGATGCGCAAAACAACCAGTGGTTCGCATTCACCAATGATACCGGGGCATTACAAAATAAATGTGCCCACCGGCAACTATACGTTAGGCCACCAGGTATATGGTTATAAAGGAACTGAATGCCCCCGCCACAAGTGCGCTGTCTTACACCATACCCACACCTGCACAATACACTGGCGTGAACCTGTACGATACACTTACCCGCAACAAACCCAACATAAGCGCCAGTATCTACAGCTATTATTTCGTACCTGGCTTTGATAATACACTGTACCTGAACGTGAACAACTATGGGACAGTGACAGCGAACACAACACTTACTTTTGTGAAGGACCAGGCTATACAATATTTGTCTTCAGTGCCTGCACCCACCAGCATTAGTGGCGATACGCTTACCTACATCATCAGCAATTTGCCAGCAGATAGCGCTCTTAACTTTGTTGTTAATTTACATACACCTGTAACAGCATCCGCAGGGCAGCCACTCAGCTTTTATGCCAATGCTCCATTTACCAACGACCTTACACCAGCCGATAATACAGCGACACTCGTCGACACGGTAGTTAGTTCTTTCGACCCGAACGAACTGACCGTGAACAAGCCTGTTCACTATGACCCTAACACGGGGGAGATGATCTATTCGGTAGAGTTCCAGAACACAGGCAGCTACTATGCAAAGAATGTGGTAGTGGTAGATACTGTAGACAGTCATCTGGATATGTCCAGCTTCCATCTCATTAAAGGTTCGCCTTTTAAACCTATTATTAGCTGGTGGGAAGGCAACAGGGCTGTTATTTACCTACAACAATATTATGCTGCCAGATAGTATGCAAAACCCTAAGACCAGCATAGGCAGTTTTGTATACGGCATAAAACCAAAAGGCAATGTGCGGATAGGAGATACGATACGCAACACAGCATACATCTACTTCGATTTTAACAAGGCAGTAGTTACCAATAGTACCATGAACATCATCAGTAAAACACCGAATGCTGTACCGACGGTAGCATATAGTAATGATATGGCCGTTTACCCCAACCCATCAACCGGAACATTTACGATACTGCTACCGCAACAAAGTAGCGACTGGAAAGCAACCATGCTGGATATGACAGGCAGGGAAATGAAATGCACCACAACAACTAACGGTAACAAAATAGTGCTGAACACCAATGCACCGAATGGTATATACCTGCTACAGTTAATGAATACAACTACCAAAGAAAGTGTAGTAAAAAAAATAACCGTGCTGCGATAGCACGGTTATTTTTATAGATGCGATCCTATTTCTTTTTACTAAAAAACTCTTTTAGCTCCCGGCTCATCTCTTCGCCACGCTTCTTCAGGTCTTCCAGCTCTACGCCCACATTCCCTCGTTATGTCGTGAAAGGTCATTGGGTTGCCACCGGTCATATAAGCCTTTTGCTCTGGTGTACGTGCCAGGGGTATCACCGCCCACGATATGATATAGGCGATCACACCTGTTAAAAATGTAAATCCCAGCACCACAAAAATCAGTCTGATGATTACCGGATCAATATCAAAGTACACGGCAAGGCCGCTACACACCCCGCCCAGTATCTTATCATCTGGGTTGCGGTACAGGCGTTGCTGATCGTAAGGGCGGCCATTACCATAGTTTGCCTGGTAGCCTGTCCTTTGTTTTTGTGCCGGCACGTAAGGCACCATACTGTTATTGGTTTTTGGTGTGCCGTTGCCATCATTCAGTTCGCTGGCCGGGCCAAGTGTGTCTATTACCTTGCCTACATCGTTGCGGTCTATACTGTGCGCACCAGAATTGAGGCGGATGTAAAATAGCTCTGCTATGCGGGCCTCTATATCGTTTATTATCTCATCATTGCCTTCCTCACCGGCAAACTGGCGCTCCAGCGCGGTGATGTAGTCTTTAAGTATCAGGTAGGCATCCTCTTCTATAGGTATCAGGTGGCCTGCGATGTTGATCTGTATGATGCGTTGCATAAAGGTGTGGTTTTATAATGAAGTGGTTAAATAATTGACTGCTTCGCTCAGCTCATCCCATGTGGAACGCAAGTGTGCGTAGAATTTTATTCCGTCGCGGGTAAGGCTGTAGTACTTGCGGGGTGGGCCCGATGGCGACTCTTCCCAGCGGTAGTTTGAGCAGCCCAGCATTTTTTCAGGCGGGTAAGCAACGGGTATAGCGTACCCTCCAGTACCACAAGTTTTCCTTCCTTCAGCTGGTTCACTATGTCGCTGGGGTATACCTCTTTTTGTCTGAGTATAATACCCAGTATGCCAGAGTTCCAGCAACCCTTTGCGCATCTGCGACTCTGTATTATCTATGGTCATGTTCACGATATTTTCAAAAACAAAGATACGTACTTTTTAGTAGTATGCAATACATAGTACCTTGTGGGTCTGATTTATTTAATATTCATTTGTTTCTGATCGTCGCTGCACAAAAAGCAACAGCATTGCAATAGCTTTGCTGCACATACAACTACTTTTGTAAGACCACACGTAAGAGATATGAGTTACAAAAAGATACAAGCCGGTGACCTATCGTATTTTCAAAGCATAGCAGATTGCCGCGTACTTACTGATGACGAGCAACTGCAACGCTGCGCCGCAGACCAGACCGAAGACCTGCACTACCTGCCCGAGGTAGTACTGCAACCCGAAAGTGTAGCCGCAGTAAGCGCAGTAATGAAGTACTGCAACGAACAGCAGATACCGGTGACCCCGCGCGGGGCTGGTACTGGCCTGAGTGGTGGCGCGCTGCCGGTAATGGCTGGTGTGGTGCTGGATATGCGCAGGTTCAATAAGATACTGAATGTGGACAAGCGTAATTTCCAAGTGGTGACAGAACCCGGAGTAATAACCCAGGAGCTGATGGACCACGTGAAAGAACATGGGCTGTTCTATCCGCCCGACCCTGCCAGTAAGGGCTCGTGCTTTATAGGGGGCAACGTATCTGAGAACTCCGGCGGCCCCAGGGCCGTGAAGTATGGTGTGGTAAAAGATTATGTGCTGAACCTGGAAGTGGTAATGCCCAATGGCGATGTGATGTGGACAGGAGCCAACGTGCTGAAAAATGCCACCGGCTACAACCTTACCCAGCTGGTAGTTGGCAGCGAAGGCACACTGTGCGTGATCACTAAAATAGTATTGCGCCTGATACCAGAGGTAAAATATAACATGCTGCTGTTGGTTCCTTTTCGCAGTGCGGTAGAAGCATGTGCGGCGGTGAATGCCATATTCCTTGCGGGTTATACGCCATCGGCAATGGAATTTATGGAGCGCGATGCGCTGGAGTGGAGCATGCGTTACGTGGCATCGACTGGTATAAACCTGCCCGACGATATAACTGCCCACCTGCTGATAGAAGTAGACGGTAACGACAACGAACAACTATACAAAGATGCTGAAGCCATAGCAGGCATAGTACAGGGGTACAACATTGGCGAAGTGCTGTTTGCCGATACCTATGAACAAAAAGAAATGCTATGGACCCTGCGGCGCAAAGTAGGAGAGGCCGTAAAAAGCAACAGTATATATAAGGAAGAGGACACGGTAGTGCCCCGTGCAGAACTGCCGGAATTGCTGGCCATAATAAAGCAGATAGGTACAGAGTATGGCTTCAAGTCGGTATGCTACGGGCACGCCGGCGATGGCAACCTGCATGTGAATATTGTAAAAGGGGACATGAGCGATGACGACTGGAACAACAAGCTGACCTTCGGCATTCGCAAGCTATTCACAGAAGTAGTGCGCCTGGGCGGTACCATAAGCGGTGAGCATGGTATAGGACTGGTGCAAAAGAGCTACATGGATATAGCTTTTAGCGCCAGCGCAAATGCAGCTGATGAAGCAGATAAAGGATGTATTCGATCCCAAGGGCATACTTAACCCCGGGAAGATATTTTCCTGAATATCAACATGTGTTCCACCTTGGGTAAAAATGTACACTACATACCACAGGCCGTTGAGCATCATTGGTATTTAACGTTTTATATATCCTGATGTAAGCGCACAACAGTAAAAATGAGCAGTAATAAATAAACTATGCGATACACACTCTAAAACAATACATTATCTTAACATAATCATTATTTTCAAATAAAAATAAACCACATTGATAAGTATTAACAGGCCTTTCGTGACAATTTAGGTATTCAAAAAAAACACAAATTCATATCGGAGTGGCATAATTTTTTAAAATAGTGAGCTATAAGATCTAAATAGACACTATGAAAAACACATTACTCAAAGCAAGTTTAGCTTTATCGATCATGGCCTCGGCCAGTGGCGCGATTGCGCAATCCATGTTTGGCATCACCAACAGCAATCAGTTGTTCACCATGGCCAGCATCAGTAGTCCTTCATCTATCAATGGCCCATATAGCATCACAGGTGTGGCCAGCGGTCAAACACTTGTAGGGCTTGATAGCCGCCAGGGCAATGGCAGGTTATATGCACTTGGCTATAATTCTGTTAGCGGCCAGGCACAGCTATATACCATCACAGGTTCTGGCTCTTCTTACACCGCTAATGCGGTAGGTTCTGCAACTACAGCTATGTCTCTGGGCAGCGGTTCAAGGATAGGTTTTGATATCATTTCTACCCTCGATAACCAGGTACGTATCACCAGCTCTAATGGCAACAGCTACATCATGAATACCGATAATGGTTCTGTCATGAGCACTGGTTCAGGTACTTTATCTTATGCTACTAATGATCTGCCACAGTGGTGCTACCGGTGCTATAGCTGCTACCGCTTACAGCAACAATTACTATGGCGCTGACGCTGCAGACCAGTATGGCTACGATGTTACCAACAACCTGTTGGTACGTTTCGACAATGCCAACTATTACAACAATACCAGCAACTATCCTTCTACATTGCACTGCGTAGGCCTTACATCGGGCCTGGTGCTCACCGGCAGCAGCAATATAGGTATGGACAACTGGTATGACAACAATACCCATACTAACAGCTTATACCTTACAGGTACTACCCTGCTGAGCGGCGGTGCTCACCTTTACAGGATGGATAACAATACAGGGCTTGCGAACGATATGGGTGCAATAGGATCTGGTAACCTGAGCGTAAATGATATCGCTTTCCCAATCTACAAGAGATACATCTATAGCGAACAGCAGCCTGCAAGGGGCAACTTATGGCAGCGCTAACATTGAATACCCGTAATCTTATATTCTTTGATTCTCGCAACCCTTCTTACATCCGCAGGATGGTAGCACTGAACGGTATGACATCTGGCCAGTCTATGATAGCTATAGCATATGGCTACGATCAGAAACTGTATGGTATGGGCTATAACTCAGCTAACCAAACTTACCAATTGTACACTATAGATAGCGCTACTGGTAATGTAAGTGCAGTGAACAGCACCGTAGGAAGCCTTAACCTGGGCAACACCAATAGCAGTGCAGGTAACAATTCATACAACAATGTTGGTTTCAACTTTATAGGCGATGCTACTAACCGTATACGTGTAATAGGCAACTACGGCGCTACTAACGTGCAGCTGGATGCAGCAACTGGCCTGGTAGTAGCAACTGACAACGCTATGCAATATGCCAGCGGCGACAGCAACTTTGGTAGCGGTGTCAACCTGGGTTCTATAGCATATACAAATGGTGGCAGTGGTACCAACAACTCTTCTATGGTTGGTTACGACTTTAACACCGGCGCTATGGTAACTTTGAACGGCAATGGCAACAGCAACAGCGGTTCTTTAAGCACTACGCTAAGCCTGAACACCATACTGAATCTGTTCAACAACAGTAACGCTTACAGGAACGGTTACCTGGATATATATTATGACCTTACCAGCAGCACCAACGTGGGCTACATGGCATCTAACTACTATGGCGATAGCAGCCGTAGCGATAACTACTCTACCTTCTACCTGCTGAGCAATTTAACAGCATCTGGTTCTGCCACTTCTCAGGGTAATATAGGCGGTGGTACACCGGTAAAAACACTGGCAGTGAAAAAACAAATGGCTCCGCAAGGTGTTTCTACAGTGGCTAATAACTACAGCAACTCATTACTGGTATACCCTAACCCTGCAGCTACCAATACACGCATAGTGCTGACACAGCCTGCAGCTAACAATGTATATGTGGACCTGGTAGACTTTAACGGCCGCGTATTACGTTCTTACGAATATGGTTCAGGCACTTACCAACTTGACCTTGACCTGGGCAATGTACCTGCCGGTCTGTATAGCGCACGCATCACCATGAACGGTGCTGCTGAACAAAGCGTAAAGATCGTAAAAGCTCCTTACTAATAACTTAAATGCTTAAGAGGCCTCCATTGGGGGCCTCTTTTTATTTTATGTTAAAAAACCCGCATAAACTTAGGCTCAGGAGCGTAGTCTATGATTTATAAGTAACTTCGTAATTCATATTTTTACTATGAAATATATCTTATTCGTACTAATGATGGGCATAGGCTTGCAAGCCGCAACTGCCCAGGAAGTATATACCAGCAGTGGCCGGCCTGAATCTGTTGTGAAAAAGAAGAAAGCCCAGAGACCAAAAGGCTATGACCCCAGCCGCCTCATAATAGGTGGTGGTTTTGCTGCCGGTTTTGGTAGTGGTTATGCCGATGTTGGTCTGTTCCCGGTGGTAGGTTATCGCTTTACTGATAGGTTCTCTGCGGGTATCGGCTTAGGGTATGAGTACCAGAAACAAAGCTACTATCTTACCGATCCCGGTCCATCAGCTGCGGTCAATCTTTATAGCAGCAATGCCAGTATCATATCTCCCAATATATGGGCACGTCATTTTGTGTACCACAACTTATTTGTAAGCGGCATATTTGAATATGACTTACAATACCTCAATGGCGCTGTAGATGACCCATACCAGGGTGCTATTGTGAACGAAAAATTTAATGAGAACGTGCCTTGCCTGTTACTGGGTGGGGGCATCAGGCAGCCATTGGGTGGCCGTGTATCTGTAATAGCAGAGTTGCTGTACGATGTGCTGCAACAACCCTATAGCCCATACCTGAATGAGCCTGTGGTACATTTTGGTATCGTAGCCGGTTTATAAAATGTCTTGAATAACTTTATAGACTTTGCCCATGAAAGGCAAAGTCTTTTTATTTTTAGCCAATGAACTCTGCAATACTGCTTACCGTCATACTGTGCTACTTTGGTCTGTTGCTGGGTATCGCGTTCTATACATCTCGCCATTCCAACAACGATTCCTTTTTTATAGGTAACCGTAACAGCAAGTGGTGGCTGGTAGCGTTTGGTATGATAGGCACTTCTCTTTCGGGCATGACGTTCATATCAGTACCGGGCACTGTGGGCAAGATAGGGTTCGATTATTTTCAGGTGGTAATAGGCTACTGGCTGGGCTACTTTGTAGTGGCGCTTGTGTTGCTGCCCCTGTATTATAAAATGGGCCTTACTTCCATTTATACCTATCTGGATAAACGCCTGGGGCCTACTGCATATAAGACCGGTGCATTGTTCTTCATCCTGTCCCGTACATTAGGCGCCACACTGCGCCTGTACCTGGTGATAAAGGTGTTGCAATTATTCGTGCTCACTTCTTTTGGTATCCCTTTCGAGTTCACCGCTATTATTATACTCGGGCTGATACTCCTCTATACTTTCCGCGGAGGTGTAAAGACCATTGTGTGGACAGATACCCTGCAAACTACCTTTATGCTGCTGGCTCTGCTGATATGCGTGGGGTACATCATGAACGCACTGCACCTCAACCTCGGCAGCACATGGGCAGCTATGCAGGACAAGGGATACACCAGACTGCTGACCATGGACCCGATGAAGCCCAACTTTTTCCTGAAGCAGATATTAGGTGGCGCATTCATAACCATAGCTATGACCGGGCTTGACCAGGAGATGATGCAGAAGAACATAAGTGTAAGCAATCTGGGCGATTCTAAAAAGAACATGATCACGTTCTGCTTCATAATGGTGGCGGCCAACTTTGTGTTCCTGCTGCTGGGCGGCCTGCTGTACCTGTATGCGGGTGCAAAGGGCATTACAGCCACCGGCGATAACCTTTTCCCTACCATAGCCATGAATAGCGGGCTGCCTTTCTATATAACGCTGTGTTTTCTCATAGGCCTTATATCAGCTGTGTTCCCCAGTGCCGATGGCGCGCTTACAGCCCTCACCTCTTCTTTCTGTATAGATATTTTGCGCATGAAAGAAAAGACCGGCTATACAGAAAAACAACGTTCGCGCACCCGCCTTATAGTGCACAATGCATTTGCCGTGGTGTTCCTCATCTGCATATTCCTCTTCCGCCAGTTCGATAACGGATCGCTGATAGATATTTTGCTGAAGATAGCCAGCTACACCTACGGGCCTTTGCTGGCCTTATTTGCCTTTGGCATCTTTACCCATAGACGGATAAAGAACGAGCTGGTACCGCTCATATGCCTGGTATCGCCCGTGGCCTGCTACATACTAAAACAATACGATGCCGAATGGCTGGGTGGGTACCATATAGGTACCGAGTTGCTCATCATTAATGCAGGTATCGCTTTTATACTTATGCTTATCTGCTCCAAAGCAGGCAAAGCAGTTACACAACCGCACACTGAAACAGGAAAAGTGATGCAGCCCCTTTAAAGAACAACAATGGATCAAACAAAAATAAAATTGCGCGACTGGACCGAGACCAGGGCGCACAGTAGCTGGCAGATATTTAAGATAATGGCAGAGTTTGTACAGGGCTTTGAAATGATGGCTAAAGTAGGGCCGTGCATATCCATTTTCGGGTCGGCGCGCACCGCACCGGGCCATAAATACTACGACCTGACCGTAGAGATAGCCAAACGGATGGCCGAAGAAGGCTATGGCATCATATCGGGTGGTGGCCCCGGCATCATGGAGGCAGCCAACAAGGGCGCAGGCCTGGGTATGGGCCGTTCTGTAGGGCTTAATATAGCGCTGCCGTTCGAGCAGGGCTCAAACCCGTACATAGATCATGATAAGAACCTGCACTTCGATTACTTTTTTGTGCGCAAGGTGATGTTCACCAAGTATTCGCAGGGCTTTATCATGATGCCCGGAGGATGGGGCACCATGGATGAATTTTTTGAAGTAGCTACGCTGATACAGACCCGCAAACTAACACAAACGCCTATGGTATGTGTAGGGTCTGCCTACTGGAATGGGCTGATAGCATGGATGAAAGAAGCCATGCTGGAAACAGAGCACAATATAAACCCCGGCGACCTGGACCTGATAAAGATATTTGATACGGCAGATGAGGTGGTAGCGTACATCGACGAATTCTATACCCACAACAAACTGCAACCTAACTTCTAACCGCTATGACCAAGATACTGATAGCACAAGCGCTTAACGACTATGCAGAAAAGTATAGCACTCCCGAGACCCCGCAACTGGCTGCGCTGAACCGGGAGACATACTTGAAAGTGCACAGCCCGGTAATGTTATCGGGCCACTTGCAGGGTGGTTTTTTGCAGATGGTGAGCCACATGGTGAAGCCCAGACATATTTTGGAAATAGGTACTTATACGGGCTACTCGGCCATATGCCTGGCACAGGGCCTTGCTGAAGGTGGCCACCTGGACACTATAGATGTGAATGAGGAACTGGAAGACATTAGTTTTCGTTATTTTCGCGCCGCAGGCGTGGAGCATAAAATAACCCAGCACATTGGGGATGCCCGGCAGATAATACCATCGTTAGACAAAACATACGACCTGGTATTTATAGATGCTGATAAGGCGGGCTACAACCTATACTACGATCTGGTGTTTGACAAAGTACCGGTAGGTGGTTTTATACTGGCCGACAATGTGCTGTACGAGGGCGATGTACTGCTGCCGCACGAGCAACAGGGCAAAAAGGCTAAGGCTATGCACGCCTTTAACGAAAAAGTGAATGCCGACCCGCGGGTAGAGCGATTATTGCTGCCCCTGCGCGACGGTATAATGATAATGCGAAAAATAGCAGTTTGATGCTAAAAGATATAAGTATGAGAAAGTGGCTGATGACCTGTATCATGGTGATCTGCATAGTTGCCGGGGCAACTGCGCAGGATAGCTATAGCGATAAGGTAAAAAAATATGTGGATGCTTACCAGGACCTAGCTATACAGGAGCAATTGCGCAGCGGCGTGCCGGCCTCTATAACACTGGGGCAGGGCATACTGGAGACCGAAGCTGGCTGCAGTGTACTGGCTACAAATGCCAATAACCACTTTGGCATCAAGTGCAAAAAAGAATGGCGGGGTGCTACCTTTGCACATACAGACGATGCACCTAACGAATGTTTTAGAAAGTATGGTTGCGCTAACGATTCGTATAAGGACCATTCAGACTATCTGAGAACAGGAACCCGGTATGCATCGCTGTTCAAGTTGTCGCCTACAGATTATGTAGCCTGGGCCTATGGCCTTAAAAAGTGCGGGTATGCCACCAACCCTGTGTATGCACAAAAGCTGATAAAGATAATAGAGGATTTTGAGCTGCAGACATACACATATACTGCGCTTAATACCAACCTGGTATACAAGGCGCCAAAGCCGAAGGAAGATAGGCGCTATGCAGCAGCCTTTACCGAGACCGTACCTGCTGTAGATAGCCCTGCATTTAAAAAGATAGAAGATGCTGCAGATGAGGCCCGCGCCAGTATCACGACCACACCTAAGCCATCTGGCCCTGTACTGGTAAATACCGTAGAGCACACAAGTGGTATACAGACCGTAAAGGGCCTGAAAGCCATAAAAGCATACAAGGGCGATATGGTACTGCAGTATGCTGTACTGTACGATCTGCGGTACGAAAAATTATTGGAATATAACGACCTGCGCGATGTGCCCCTTGCCAGCGATATGTACCTGTACCTGGAGAAGAAACCAGCGAAGGGCAAGCACGAACAACATGTGGTGGCACGTGGAGAGACCATGTGGCAGATAGCCCAGGACGAACCTATGCAGCTGCAGCGCCTGCTGGCATACAACAAGATGAGGCTGGGCGAGGAGCCTGCCCCCGGCACAGTATTGCGCCTAAAAAGCTACGCAGATACAAAACCAAATCTGGTAAATGTGCCGCAGTTCACAGATGGAACGCTGGCAAGATCAGCAGCTACAAAACAAAACGATTATATATCGAAGAGTGAATTGCCCGCTACAAGGCGAACCGCTGAGGTGCCAACAGCCACCACCGTGTATAATGATGCCTATGTAGAAAAACCAGAGATGGCCGCACCTGCAAGACCCGCCGCGCAGCAAGCAGATAACATAGCAATACAGCAGGCTGTTACAGCTAACACCAACGCTGATAATGTGACCGCATCAACCACTGCACCGGAAACAAAGGAGACCACAGCCCCCGTAAAAGTAGATGCCCCACCCACAACCACTACACAACCGGCAGCAGAGCCGCAAGGCCCACCGCAAGATGAACTATCATTACTAAAGGCAAAGCTGGATAGGGTGGTATATGCCGATGATAATAGAGCGGCCGCCAAGACTGCTGCTACCGCCCCTGCAAAACCTGTAACTACAATAGCTCCGAAACCTGTACAGGCAAGACCAGAAGCAACAAAAGTGGGTGTAAGAATTTATACGGTTAAGAAAGGCGATACCGCATTCAACATAGCTAAACGTGCCGGGATGACAGTGCCCGAACTAATGGAACTGAACGACCTTAAAAAAGCAACAGTAGAAATAGGCCAGCGCCTGAAAGTGAACAAACTACCATGAGCAAAGTGACCATACACGATAAAACATTCGGCGTTTTCATAAGTCGCGAAGATATATTGAAGCGTGTGTCGGCTATAGCCGCACGTATCAATGAGGACTACAACGGGCTGAACCCTTTGTTCCTTTGTATACTTAATGGCTCTTTCATTTTTGCTGCCGATCTGTTCAGGGGTGTCACCGTCGATGCGGAGATATCTTTCATCAAGCTGGCATCCTATAAAGGCACATCATCTACCGGCAATGTAGTAACTGCAATAGGCATGGAAGAAGACCTGCATGGCCGTCACGTAATCATAGTAGAGGATATCATTGATACCGGCAAAACACTGCACTCCTTCCTGCCAGAGATACAGCACCGCCATCCGGCATCAGTAAAAATAGCCACCTTCCTCACCAAGCCATCAGCACTGAAATACGATGATATCAAGGCCGACTATATTTGCTTTGAGATAGAGAACAAATTTGTAGTAGGCTACGGCCTCGACTACGACAAGCTGGGCCGCAACCTGCCAGATCTTTATATCCTTTCAGAAGATCAATAAAATATATTCCCAGGCAACTCCTCCTTTACCAACCCACTTTTCTTAGCGGTCTCAAAAAGGGTCACCACAGCTTTCCTGCCTTCTTCACCAAGGTCAGTACTGTAGTTGTTCACATAGAGGTCTATGTGCTGGCGCATTACGCTTTCGTCCATTTCCTGCGCATGTTCGGTCACAAAGGGTGCCAGTGTTGGGTAGTTATCCCAGCTGTATTGCAGGCTGTCCTTTATCACAGCATCTACCGTAGCGCATAGTTCCGCATCGTAGCTGCGCTTCATCACTATACCGCCCAGTGGTATGGCTGCGTTCATGGTGTTCTCCCACCAGTCGCCCAAGTCTATGAGCTTGGTAAGGCCCTTTTGCGCATAGGTAAACCTGCTTTCATGTATGATAAGTCCGGCATCATAAATACCGTCCAGCACCTTAGCTTCTATATCGCTGAATATCACCTCAGTTTTGTTCTTCGCCTGCGGGAAAGCCAGCGACAACAGCAAATTGGCAGTAGTATTAAACCCCGGTATGGCTATCTTAAAGTTTTCGATGTGCTTAAGGTCCAGCGCACTATTAGCTATCAGTAGTGGCCCTACACCCTTGCCCAGCGCACTGCCCGTATGCAGTAGTGCATATTGCTGCACCGTATGCAAAAAGGTACTGTAGCTGAGCTTGGTAATATCCAGCTTGGCCTCTTCGGCCCATTTGTTTAGCGTAGCCACATCTTCCAGCACATAGTCGAAGGTGAGTCCACGGGTGTCTATCTTGCCGTTTATCATGGCATCAAAAATAAATGTATCGTTGGGGCAGGGGCTAAAGCCGATGGTAAGTTTCATATGCTATCTAAAAGTGGGGCAAAGGTAAGCGGGCAACGCTACTCTGCCGTCTTTAAAAGATCTATCAGTGTATTGTTCAAATTGATGATGGCACCCTTCATGTTCCAGGCAGCCCGGTTGCGGGGCTCAACATAGTTGCTAATACCCCTTATCTGCACAAATGGCACATGCTCCTGCAGGCACACATAGTGGAATGCAGCGCCTTCCATACTCTCTACAGGCGTGCCGTAGCGTGCCGTGCGTGCGGATATGGTTGGGGCATTACCACTCACCGTGTTCACCGTTATACCGTTCGCCACAGGTAGGTGTTGAAAATAGGCTGTTTCAGGTGCTGGCAGTTTGCCAGCTGTAAAAGGATGTTCATCTTTTTGTATCAATCCTATATCGAACATTTCCAGGTAGGCATCATGGTCTTCTGCGCCCAGGTCGCCATATTGCTCTGCGGCTATCCTTACTACAGTGCCCAGTGGCGTGTTCCTGTCGAAAGTGCCCCCTACGCCTGCCTGTATTGCCACATCGTAATTATCTGCCAGCAATGCCTTAGCAACAGCATAAGTGGTAGCCACCATACCCACGCCTGTGGTGCATATGCTTATTGTATCAACGCCATGCATGAAGGTGGTGCTGTCAATAGACTGCCAATGCTGTTGCAGATATTGCAATAAAGGCCCTATCTCCGGCTGTGTTGCCACCACAAGAAGTATTTTCATATGGCAAAAGTAATGGTATCGGTGAAAAAGAACCGGTCATAACATTCAAATACGGATAAAGGAGTTATGTGCAAAGCTGAGTCCATATTCAGCCACCTTTTTTGCTGCGATCCTTCATCGCTTGCAAAAACCAGTGGCCCGCCATCGAGCCTGCTACCACACGCAGCAGCGCTAACCCCTATGCCCGCGGAGCGATGGGCATTAGGGGCGGCTTTTTTGTTTCTTTTTTGCCGCCAAAAAAGAAATGACAACATGGACAGGAATAATGGAAGGGCAAAAACATAATAAGTTTACTCCAGCACATTACCATAATATGTAGGGTCGGAGAGTCTAACCTATACCGCTATAATTAACATTTTTTGATATGCCATCCCGTAATCTTAATTTTGCACAAAATTTTGAAGATGGTGTACTTGACCCGTGTAGAGCATTTTAATGCAGCACACAAATTATATAACGAGAACTGGAGCGAAGAGCAGAATAAAGAAGTGTTTGGTAAATGCTCGAATACCAACTGGCATGGACACAACTACGAGCTGTATGTAACAGTGAAAGGCCAGCCTAACCCCGACACCGGTTTTGTGTACAATGCCAAAACACTGGGCAACCTCATAAAGGATGTGATCATAGAAAAAGTAGATCACAGCAATCTGAATATGGATGTGGACTTTATGAAAGGTAAGTTGACCAGTGCCGAGAACTTTGCTATAGGGATATGGAACGAACTGGCGCCACACATCAATAAAGATGGCGTGCAACTGCACTGTGTGAAGCTGATGGAGACCCCGCGCATATATGTAGAGTATTACGGCGGCTAATTTTTACTTGTTCAACTTACAGATAGTGTACAACAAAACAGAAACATACAACGAAGAGGTGACCGCCAAGCTTGCCGATAGTTACCGCTCGGCCATAGAGCTGCTGGGAGAAGATCCTGAGCGCGAAGGCTTGCTAAAAACACCTGAGCGTGTGGCCAAGGCAATGCAGTTCATCACGCAGGGGTATGATATGGATGCGCGAGAGATACTGAATTCAGCCAAATTTCACGAGTCGTACAGCGAGATGGTGATCGTGAAAGACATAGAACTATATTCGCTGTGCGAGCACCACATGCTGCCCTTCTTTGGTAAGGCGCACATTGCTTATATACCCAATGGCTACATCACAGGCCTAAGCAAAATAGCCCGTGTGGTCGATTGTTTTGCCCGCCGCCTGCAGGTGCAGGAGCGCCTCACCCACCAGATACTCGATGCCATACAGGAAGCGCTCGACCCGCAGGGCGTAGCCGTAGTGATAGAGGCCCAGCACCTGTGCATGATGATGCGTGGCGTGCAGAAGCAAAATAGTGTCACTACTACATCAGCATTTAGCGGCCAGTTCCAGGCCAGCGAAACGCGCAGTGAGTTCATGAACCTTATATCATCACGGTTGCACTAACATGGTTTGCCCGGTTTGATCTATTTATTATATTTGCAGTCCGGAAAATTTTCGGGAAGTAGCGCAGCCCGGTAGCGTACATGGCTGGGGGTCATGTGGTCGCAGGTTCGAATCCTGTCTTCCCGACTTGAAAGCTCAACAGAGATGTTGGGCTTTTTTTATGCATAAGAAACATACATATTGATTTTTTCAATTAATGTATTACATTGTAGGACAAATTAAATGTCATGAAAAGTTTAGCACTTATAGGTTTATGCATTATTTCTTTTGGTGCCTTTGCGCAAACTAAAAGCATATCCTATGAACTACATAAAAGAACAAATCATGGAGAGATGATGGATTGGTATACCGCGATCATAAGACCGATCAATCCTGCAAAAGATGATTATAAAGCGTATTGTAGATACATTGTAAAAGACATAGCAAAGAAAGCTGGTACGAACAAAATGGTTGTTGAGATAGTAGATAATAGAAAAGCCTACGAGCTATATGAAATAAAGCATCTACAGAACGGAAATATTTTGAATAGGAATGATATGGGTTTTGTTGAAAAACATACTGTTGGCGCCTATCAAGGTGGTTTGCCAGGTGAGCCAGATACCTATGAACTTGTTTTTTATGAAGATGCTGGTCTTAAGCAATATAAAGGTCGTGAGACTTTTAAACCATAGGATTTATTCTGCCGTTGTTGTGTTCTTCACCAACTCGCGATAGGACGGCACTATATGGGTCGTCATGAGAAATCTATAGATAAGTTGCACTGAATTGAATGCCTCACATGTAGTATTAACTACCAGCGTCCGTCGTTGTTGGTGAAGAACACAAACAACGGCAGAAATTTTCATATCTTTATTTCTCCTACAGTTTTGATGCGGTTAGTTATTCTTAATATTTATTAAAGTATTATTTATACTGTTTTTTGAATTCAAATATTTCGAAACATGCAAAAGGAAATTATCAACCAAGGTGATGGTTTATACTATACCTCGGCCGAACAAACCTAACAAAATGAAAGATATTGCAATGCAGTTCTTAAATAATCCCCAAGCTATTGTCAACATACCATTGATTACAGATATTGATTTGAACTTACGTTGCAAGAGGAGGCACCCCTAAAGTTTATGAATTACATAATAGACTTTGAGTCCATTCTCTGAATCATATACAATCCCACTTCCGGGCGACCGTCATTCCAACCTATTATCATATTTAAAGTAACATTTTGTAATGAAATCATGATCTATCTCACTTTATTTTTTGCAATTTTAATACCAATACTTACACTATTTGTCAAAGGGAAATGGAAGGGTACCAATTGGGCAGAACGCAGTATACTTATTATTACTGTTCTTGCAGCGGGAGCAGGAGCGTATGTCTCATATATGAAATGGCAGAAAGACGAACTAATCGAGAAAGTAGAATCTCGTTTTGGACAAATTGATGATCTCAATGGAGCAACCTTTCCAAAGATTGCGTTTGGAGCCGATAACAATGCTGCAGTTGATTGGGATGTGCTTGTTAAAGGTTGGAATGACCTACTTGGTTTCCCAGCACCGTTTCGATTGTATGTCAAAGAAGGTAAGCTATTCATAGATATTGTTGTGCGCGATAAAAATGGAAAGGCTATTGCTGTTATTAATGGAAATGAATGGGAGGTTTACGATTCTGAGTTCGAATATAATGATGACGAAACAGGCTTTGAGATGGTAGTGAAAGGAGACAGGGAAAGTATATTTTCACGTGTATCTTGAAAAAGGAATTGCGCATATTTTAGGTATTATC
>CBDIBP010000047.1:0-124891 GCA_965276955.1 Flavipsychrobacter sp. | reverse complement strand
AACCTGAGTTGTGAGGGTTCGGTTGGATTCACTGTGCGTTTCGTGCAATACTTCACCTTGATTAATTGCAAAGTGCTCATGCAATAAGTGCAGTCCAAATCGTCTATCTAAAGACTGATATTTTTCCATTACCATAAATACATCGTGAAACATTTGTTCTTCGATAGAACTCAATTGGGGTTCTCCGGTCATCGTAATCTCCTCAGTTAATTTAATTATGTTACATTACATAAATACAATTGTATAGTCAAGTATAATTTGTATACATAAATTCACTTATAATATTAGAGGCTTTGAGTTGGGAGTTGATTTAAGATTTTGAGATTCCAACGCTTTATCGTCCTCCGTAATTCGATCTACGATAAGCGCAGCTTCCGCATAAACACTTATTGGATATTTAGCTCTAAAATGCACATCCGATTCAACCGAAATATCCCAGTAAGGGTGCTGTAATTCTTCAAGCTCTGAAAGTGATATTTTTTTAAGCTCTGGACAGCCCATGCCCAAATCACAAAGGCCAAAGGCAACATCCAGCTCGTATGGGTCAATCTCGCTGAGTAGCCAACTAAAGCCTGTACATGGCAGAAATAGCCTAACAACTGGCATATGATCCTCTCCTTTATTTGGTGGACTACCATTACTTAATAGTTGTTCATATTGTCCAGTAGTAAAAAAGCTCATACCATCCTCATTTCAAATTAAGATGGCTGTGGTCAGCCCGACGCTTGCGGACGGTAGATGCAACTTCTAAGATAGTTTCATCGTCTGTGATATAGTTCACCATAAAAGCCGCCGTTGCATAAACGCTGATAGGATATTTGGCCTCAAATGATAGATCGACTTCGACCGATATATCACCATACCCAAAGCTTAAGTCTAATAACTCTGCTAATGATACGTTGCCAAGTTCAGGAAAGCCGAGCCCGAGATCGCAGAGCCCGAAAGCAATTTGTGGTGCATTAGGATAAATCTCGTTGATAAGCCATGTGCAGTTTGTGCCGGGCAGGTATAATTTCACGACTGGCAGATGGTCTTTATCTCTGTTTTCCACGCGGCCATTAACAAGCAGTTTGTTGTATTCGTCAGGGGTAAAAAATCTCATTTCAATTTTCCGGATTTTAGTTGGTGAAATGCTGGCCGGAACGCCCGGCCAGCATAAGAAGTTTAAACGTCCTTAAGTGGCCAAATGCTTTGCGCTTCGGGGTCAGTTATCCAGTAGTCACTAAGGTCTTTGTATGCGCGGTAGAAGTAATTCTGTGAGGCAAATTGACTGTTAATGCCTGTAACAGCGTTAGAAAGCTGCTCGCGCAAAGATTCGCCCGCCTCATCGTTATCAAGAAATTCTGAAACAGATTTGATTTCTGCGCGTCGGCTTTCTATGCTGGCCTTGACTTCTTCAAGTGACTTCCTTCCGTTCAGGATATAAGTGCTGAACTTGGGCAATTGACAGTGCATCATTGCCAGCCAAGTTAAAAAGTCCCAGAAGCTTTGAAACACCTCAACATGATCCCTATTGCAGCCTTCAATAAAGGTGTAACTATTAGTGCCGAGCGTTGCTTTAAAGCTGTTGCCTTTTGAAGGATAAGGGATATTCATTTCATAGTCGTTCAATCGGTTTTGAAAGGTTAACGCTATAAATTTCTTCTGGGTCTTTCTATCCAGCACAAAAACCTGTTGCAAGTATAGATTTGCCAGCTCGTAAGGAATCTTACGGCGTGCGATTTCCTCTTTAAGAGTGTGGGAGATAATAGCGGGGTAAATCTTGAGCAGCTTGAACCGCCCCGATTTACCGCCTGTTTCAGCGTGGGTCATGGACAATCTCTTTTGTTGATAGTTAGCGGTTGGCTTTAGGTGCGATCAGTGTGTCGCGAATTTCCCCAACGATCCAGCGCGAGGAGCGATTTAACTTTACTTGTTTGGGGTAGATGCCTTGCTTCATCCCTCGATACCAGTGGCTTTTACTGACATCGAATAAGGCTAAAACAGTAGGTAGTTTGATATAGGCTTCGTCTGGCAGCGTTGCGATAAGCAGCGCAGCATGAAGCTCCACGGTTTTATTCATGGGCGTGTCCTACAGAATGTAAGTAGAATAAAAGGTGCTGTGCACCGTCAATAGTAAGACCATGTCCAATATTGACCAATCACGGTGAGCATATCTGAAAAGCTGATTTTGACAAGCCCGAATCGGATATTTCTTGCATACAGCTGTGCCTATGTTATAGTCTGCCTGACGGTAGAAAGACGGTACGACTATAACCATCAAAAATATTGTTATTAACTATCAACCACGTAATTGACTTGCTTAAACTCCGGCTTGGGCCACCAGACTATATTCCTATTAGTCTCCAAGAGTGTATAAGTGTTGACAAACAAAGAAAACGTGTTAGGATTTAGTTCCTACACGTTTCTGTTTGAACCACACAAAACCACAAATCCGACGGTAGAAAGCAGGTACATTATCTTACATAATGGAGCCGAATCATGCTTACTGACCTATCCTGTAAAGCACTAATCACCGAGTCGAAACGAATCAATAAACCACTTAAGAAGTCCGATGGCCGCGGATTGATCCTTCACGCCTTTCCTAACGGCAATGCCTTTTGGTATCACCAGTACCGTATAAACGGCAAACCCAGACAAATATCCTATGGGCCATATCCTCTGTTTTCTTTAGAGCAAGCCCGAATAAACCATGCAGAGTCTTATAGGCTTATCTATGACGGCATAGACCCTATTCAGGTGAAAGATGATGAAATCAAACAAGCTGAAAAAGATGCAAGCAGCATCTTTAAAGTCGTGGCCATTAATTGGCATCAGCATAACATTAGTAAATGGTCGCCTAAACTTGCTGCGCGGATCATGCGTAGAATGGAAGCTGACTTGTTTCCCGATCTCGGACACGTATCGATTGCCCAGATACGACGTAAGCAGTTATTAGATGTCGTTAGGAAGATAGAGGCCAGGGCTTTAGAGGCTGCAAAGCGCAATACCCAATACCTTATTGGTATCTTCCGCTATGCAAGAGACGAAGAGCTAATCGAAACCAATGTCGCCCTCGATTTAAGAAGTAGCCTTAAACCGTATCATCAGGGCCGTTTCCCCTCGATGGAAATAAGCCATTTGCCTGAATTTTTAAAACGGCTCAATGGCCATATTGGCGGTGATGCAGATACAAAAAGGGATGCCATTGAATTGCTCATGCTTACACTTGTTCGATCTAATGAGCTGTTACGCATGGAGTGGACGGAAATTGATTTTAACCAATCTATGTGGACAATTCCGGCATGGAAGATGAAAATGAAAAAGGAGCATCTTGTTCCATTGTCGAAGCAAGCTACGGCAATTCTAAGAAAACGATATGATTCTAATTTTGCAAACACAAACGCCTATGTTAGCAAGTATGTGTTCACGAGCCCCCAAAACCATAACAAGCATATTTGCCACAATGCACTCAATCATACCCTACTTGAAATGGGCTATCGCGATATTCATTCGCCGCATGGGTTTCGTGCACTAGGAATGGGCATTGCAAAAGAAAAATTGGGCTATCGTCATGAGGTTCCAGATCGGCAACTTTCACATGTTCCATCGAATGAAGTTGACCGCTCCTATGATAGAGCAAAATTTCTTGATGAGCGCAGAGGTATGATGCAACGGCTAGCGGATTATATTGATGATCAGCGACTTCATGGACGAAAACTAATAATGCAAGTCAAAACACGCGCTACATGCCAATTTGGTACGGTTATGCGCCTACCTTACCGTCAAGCAGTTTAGGTATCAGAACTCTCCGCTTCTAAAGAGTGGAGAGTTTCATTTAAAAGCGATGTTTATCAAATCGAAGATGTTATAAATTGCATTAAAAAAAATCACACCCATTACCGTTTCTTCAGTGTCATGGACTTTTTCATTTCGCATTTCTCGCAACATTGTTAGGTATTGCCTATGCCTTTCTTCCAAATTGTTTTCTTTGATGAACCATTCGATTAGCTTTTCAAAATTTTCCTTTCTTGATGGCTTTTGATAAAGTTCAAACCACTTCATTCTAAGTGCTTTCTCAAAAATAACGATCGCTTGAGTTAGGGCAATATCAATGAAGTCGTATTCGTAATAGCTGTGAAGGAGCAATTTTTCAATCGTCCTTCCAGCGTTTTTAATTTCTTGAGGTACAGAAGAATTGAAAGAAACAATTTCTAAAATATTTTCCTGATAGCTGTCGAAAGTCTGTGCGCCAACTATTACCTCCCAAACTGCGTGTTTTTTTAACTCCATACATCAAATTTAAAAAACCAGCCCAAGAATGGGCCAGTCCCTATAAACCATCTTTACGCATGGCAATGCTATGCATTACCCTCTCACAAATGTTTCTGTTGAAATATAATGTACCGTGTCCGTACTGCTGGAATTGGTAAGAGTTGCGGGTGCGGAAAATTGCAAGGTGTCTGCGGTAAGTTTCAAAATCGTGGCTGGTATCCCGCTTTTGCCTTGAATGTCTGATATAGTCAAACTCGTATTGTCCAGCTTCCATTTATATGAGATTGCCTGCGGTTCGCTTGTATCGCATTTTTGTGCGCCATAATTATATTGCATTGATCCATCTGCATTAAAGGTATAATAATCATCCTTTGCACAGGTCGGATAATAAGCGAATATCTCTAATGTCGTATCGCCCGGATGCAAGTAGATATTGGAACGTATATCAACGATGTTCCATGTGCCGACAATTAAAGAAGTGCTTTTGGGTGTACTGCTATCTTTTTTAGAGCAGGATGCAAATTGCGCTATTAAGATCGCGGCGCAAGCATAAATAAAAATCTTTTTCATTGGTTTGTTTTTTTAGTTTGTTTTATAAAAAGGTTAGAAAGCAAATCCGGCGCTGATAACAAAGCGGTTAAAATCAATCTTTGGGTCAATAACTGTCGTCACGCCGCCCTGTTGAAAGCTGTTATCAGTATTGCTTCCACTGGAAAACAACTTGTTTTTAGATGGCTGGATTTTCATCATAGAATAGCAAAATCCCAACGAGATTTTATGCCATGACAAGTCAACACCGAGATCGCCGTTATATGCGGCATTAAACAGCGTGGTTTTTAATTCCGTAGAGCTGCCGCTAGATGTCTGTATATTATCATAGTTTGAAAGTACCAGCGCAAGCCCGGCGCGGTAGTAGATACCGATCCTAAAATCCTCATGTGGCTTGAAACTGATCTGTGGCCCTAACCCAAGGCGCAGGATATAGGTGCCATCTGTCTTGACCGTGTAGGCTGGCTCAACATCGTTACTTTGACCGAAGCCTTGAATTGTCCACCCTGAATTGATGGCAAGCTTCAACATTTCGGTGCCAAGATGCAACCCCATAAAGTGCCGGGCAGAACCCCATTCTAGCCCTGCGGTAAAGCTGTTTTTGAGCCTGTCCGTCATGGTAAAACTGCCGTTGGCTTCGGGTACACCATTGAATGGATTGTTGAAGGTGCCGCCGGGTGTCGGCAACGCTATACGCAAGTAGCGATAATTGAACTTGCCGTATTCATTACGATGCTTCGCGTAGCGTTTTTCCGCCTTGGTCTGCGCGTGTATTGTCGTATCGGTATTAGTCTGTGCTTGGAGTTGCGCGCTATGCGCCAGAAAAAGCATTAGGAAGAAGCAAACACCCCAGCTAATTCGGGCATGCGTTTGAATTATGAAGTTCATAGATCAATGTGATTAAATGATGAATTTATTTTTTAGCTTTTAGGCAGCGAAGAGATAGGCCCGACGTCCGATAAGCACCTGATTTAGTTTCTACACCGCCGGGGCCGAGAATCATAGGAAACGCAGCGCCGGGGCTGTTGACATGCGCCGTGCTACTCCAATAAGAGCCAAACTCGCCCTCGTTCATGATGAGATAGCTGTTAACATTGCGAAATCCTGCAAGCGGCAATTTTAGGTTTGAATTCATGGAGCCGTTGACATCTGTAATGAACTCTTTTGCAATGACCTCCACCCATTCTTTGATAGTTGGTAACCGCCAGCCTGCGCCAATGGCCTTACAGGGATCGCAACCGTTCATTTCTGTGACCTCGGCAGGCGTTGCAGCAGTCCAATTATCCTTGCCGGTGCCGTTAGGCCACCAATAATCCATTGCCTGATAGAAGAATGGATTAGGCCCTGTCTTGTTCAGCCCCGTTGGGTTGTTGGGGGTAGGCATGCCATTACGGGTGTTGGGCATGTCTCGCTTCTGGTGCGTATCATCCCATCGCCCCCATTGGAACAGATCGCCGTAAGAGTGCTCGTCTTTAAAATCTTTAGCGACCCGCAGGCTGCCTAAATTTTGTTGCAGCCAAATATTGCTGTCATTGGCTCTGACGGTGGCGTAGGTGACTTTCTTGCCGAGATAGGTAAAAGTTACAGAGCCTACAGCACCGGGCTTATCGGTCGGGTCTTTTGATTGCGCTGTTGCGCAGTTTAGGAATGAAGCCATAAGAATGGCTAAGGAAACACGCCTCGCAAGTGGCTTTGGTTTCATGTTTAGAAATTTTAAGTGTGGACGCGCAGGAAATAAAATAGGCGTGAAACCTAACACATCCCGTCCACGGTACTTGCGATACCTTCCAGAAAATGATTAAGTCCACGCCATGCGGCGCGTCTTACAATCATTTTTTCTGGTTTAAAAGTTCGCAAGTTTTTGGACAGAAAAAGTTGTAATCAGCTATAAGCTTTTATGTATCACACTTAAATTAGATCATGCACAAAATTTGGTTGAGTGTAAAACTACAGATTCATTTTATTAATAAGTAATTCATTGCATCAATTTTTTATTCTGAAAATTTTATAGGGCGTAATTAAGTGTTTACAAATTCTTGCGCGCACCTTACAGCTTGTATTTAAAGCAAGATTATTACATTTAGTTAGAGTATATTAGCCTCAATATCTTCACTTTTATACAGCGGAATTTTTATGATCCATAAATTTGTAAACTTAGTTTCGGTAGGAAAATTTAGAGACTATCAAGCAGCAGGAATGGTAAACTTCCACAAATTAACCGTCATTTACGCAGATAATGGAAGTGGAAAAACAACGCTAACTTCTGTGTTAAGATCTTTAAATTTGGGTCAGCCAGAAATAATTAGAAAACGAGTTACCACCGATGCCTTATTACCCCAAGGTGTTCAAGTTACTCAAATTCATCCTGGCAATACTTACACCCATCATACCTTGCGCCGAGTAGGATGGTCTGCAACAATACCCGACATTGAAATATTTGATGTCCATTTTATTGCTGAAAATATTTTTTCTGGTTTTGATTTTAGTGAGGATCACAGACGTAAGCTTCACCGTTTCGTTCTCGGCACACAGGGTGTCGCAATAAAGCGGTTAATTGAACGGAACAAAGAAGATAAGACAACATCACGGCAAATTCAAGATAGCTTAATAGGACAGATAATTCAATTGGTGGGGCATGGCTTAACCGCTTCTCATATAACTGATTTCTTGAATTTAAAGTTAGCTGACTATCCAGATATTGACGACAGATTTAAGCGCGCAGAAGCGATGCTAGCGAATGCAAGAGCTAATGTTGCAATTCAAAGATTGCCGACCCTAAATAAAATAATCTTACAAAATTCCGGGATTGATTTTGAGCGAATTAATACGGATATTCAATCCACTATACAAACAATTCAAGATGAAGCTTTAAAAAAATTGTTTGCTAATCACAGTACGGACCTAGCAAATAATCAAATCAATAATTCTCAAGGTTGGCTTAGAATAGGATTTGGTTATATTGAAGCAAAAATTCATAGCGAACCAGAAAATATAAATTGTCCGTTTTGCTTACAGCCTATAAATAGCGATATGGACGTTATAAAAGCTTATTCGCTGCAATTTAATGTAGAATTCAATGAATTTATTTCGCGCATCCGTCATCATATATCAACTTTACAGTCTTATAATGTAGAGGCGTTGTTATTAGCTTTAGGCAACGTTAATGAGACAAATATAACTAGGATTACAGCATGGTCAGATCATTTGCCTACAACGGTCATTTCCCCAGTTTTCAATATTCTTGGTGATTCCACGCAAATTAAAAATAAAATAAGTGCATTAGTTACCACTCTCCAAGATAAGCTCCAAAATTTAAATTTAACGCTTTCAACCCAATCAAGTACAGATTTACAGAGAGCGATGTATGATATCAAATCAACCTCGGACGCTTATAATATAAGTGCTGAATTTTATAATTCTGCAATTGCATCATTTAAATCTACCATTCAACGTGAGGAAGTTGCCTTACAAGAATTAGATGTCGCAACGAGAATTAAAAAAAGGTTTGAAAATGCTATAGATACCTTATCAATACAACTGATAAATGAAAAGCTGAACTTAAAAACGCTGGAAACTGCCTATCCGTTATTAGTTCAACAGGAAGAAATAGCAGCTAATACTTTTTTTGTTCAATATAAAGATCAAATAAATCACTACTTACGAGATGTATTTAAGACTCCCTTTTTGATTGATGATGTGGCTCATGTCTCGCCTCAAGGTAGAGCTACGGAAAGTAAAGTAAATTACAGGCTTACAATTAATGGTCAAGATATTTCATTTGATCCGGCCCAAAACAACAGCACCAAAGAATGTCTAAGCGAAGGCGATAAAAGTACGATTGCTTTAGCATTTTTTCTATCGAAACTTGATATTGAGCCTCTGATAGCGGAAAAAATTGTTGTTATTGATGATCCGCTATCAAGTTTTGACGGTAACCGTCGGCATTATACATGTGATTTAATAAAGAAATTGGTTAGGAAGTCAAAGCAAACAATAATATTAAGTCACAATGAATTTTTCCTATCAGATATATACAAGGATTTTGGTGCGGCAGAGAAGAAGTCGCTCAAAATTGTGGAAGACTTTATAAATAATTCATCGAGAATTGAGGTATTAGATTTAGAGGAAATGATCGAAAATTCATACTTCAAGCATATCAAAGAACTGCAAAGGTTTCTTGCAGCTCCCGATCTAGGAAAGAAAGAATACATTTTAGGGTTGTTGCGTAATATAATTGAGGCCCATATAAAATTCAAATTCTACAGACAACTAAGTGGTATTCCTGCTAATCAACAAACCTTTGGAAGATTAATTGATGAACTTGTAACGCAAGCAGTAATTTTTCGTGATCCAAATACAAATGAAGTTATTAGAACTCTAAGATTAATAAATGGTGTTTCATGCCAACCGCACCATGGGGAGGCAGTACCAGATTATATAACGTTGGGGGTTAATCCAACAACAATGAGGGAACGTGAATTAGCAAATTTGATCCAAGATACTTTTGGTTTAATAGATAATCGTTTGTGACATTGGCTTTCCAGTAAATATTAATATCCTTCAACTAATTAATAATACAATAAATGGAAATAAATGAGGCGTACAGAATTTTACAGCTTCCAACGAGCGCCACTAAAGAAGAGATTGACAGGCAATTTAAAAAACTTTCACTTGATTTACACCCCGATCACGGCGGAGAAGAGAAAGATTTCATTGCATTATCTGATGCTAAGGAATTAGCGCTGATGTATCTAAGCAATAAATCTTTAATTGTTGTCGCTCAACACCTAGTCAATCAAGAATTAATGGTCTTGCAAAGGACTGCGGATGTCAACGAGCAAATCAGAATTGTAATTAATAGAAAAGAGCGGCTTCAGCGTGGAAGGCTCCAGCGGCTTAAAGAAATGACTTTATTTCTAGCTTTTATTTCTGGTTTTTTTGCTTTAATAGGAAGCATCAAGGGATTACCGATTTTTGAGCAATTCAAATTAAAACATGCGGATTTCTTGTATTTAGTAGGTGCAGCTTCGGGTGGATTTTTTCTATTGCTGAATTTCTTTACGAATAGATTGAAAGATAAAATAGATGAACTAAAAGATCTTTTTGATAATAAAGAGGAAATGTATTTAGTTCTCTCTGAAATATTTGATCAAACCACAATTCAAGAAGTTGAGCGCGAAGAAATATATGATCTAATAAAAAAACGATATTTAAGTGATGCATCAAATCCACTGAAGAGCATGATTAATGCTAACGTATTCTTTTTTAATAACAGCTCAATAAGCAGTTTTGTTCGTCTAATTGGATATCGGGATTTTGGTCAACTGCTAATACTGAAAGGGGTTTCTAACAAGCAACTGGAGGAAATCGAAATAATTGGAAACAGCCTCAAATTAAAATACAAACTTCAAAAGTAGGGCTTGTCAGTTCTGTTGTGTCATTTTAAAAAATCGATTATCCTCCTATGAAATACTTTATTGAGCCAAATGGTACGTTCGCGCTAACTATCCCAACAGAATGGCAGTATACGAATATAGTTGCAGGTGGAACAGAAAAATCACCATTTAGTTTTCAATTATATGAAAATCCAGTTGGCGCGTTTCAAATCAGTTGTTATTCTGAACATGAGAAGCCTCTTAATAAAAGGGTTACGAGCCAGAAGTTTGATACAAACAACCTCCAATATATCGAAGGTAGACTGGATGAAGGTGGCTTCAACATGCATCTTTGGTACGCAGTAGTAGAAAATTACGCCATCATGGCCAAATATATCTATGACACAAAAAATGAGACCGAAGCATCAATTTTTTCAGAGTTGAAAAAAGCTAAAGACGCATTGGCGACTCTTGAGCTCCTAAGCGATGACAAAAAAAATAAAGCACTCCAATTTGATAAGTATGAAAAATTTATTGCTTCCTTGTCTGCATCATTCGACTTAAAGAATAAAGCATTAGAGAATAAGGCGTTTATTGAATTGTTGGTCATTGTCGCAAATCAAATTGACGCTTATCTAAGAATGGCTCTTTTACTGAAAACACAACTAGATGAACGAACTTGGCGCATTGATACAAAGTTATTGTACCAAGGAGAAAATGATCCCGCAATTACAGAGAGGAAAATCTATCAACGGGCATTTGACTCGCATATAATTGATCAAGGAATGTACGATAAGCTGGAAGAATTATACAAGGAAAGAAACAAAGTTATTCATAGATATATCATTTCAGAATTAAAGACACTTTACATTTATAAAATTGTTCTCGACTACGAAATCATCTGTGAGTCGATAAGACAAAAACTCAAAGGAATAGAAGATCAGCAATTTTCCGAGCAAATTGGCATATATAGCGATAAGAGGAACTCCTACGAAGATCCAACCCAAAGCGATATAAATATGCTGTTTTCTCAAGTAAATGATAAGCATTCAGTTCGCGAATTTTACCGTTCCATAGAAGATATATAACACAGAAACCTGCTTCCTTTTCCTTTGGTAAGCCTATTAAGATTCCATAGCGAATAGAAGTTTTGTTGATTAATTGGTAGCTATTTTTTTGAGATCATTAAGAAAATGGTTCGAGAATAGTACCAAGAGGTTCACAAAAAACAAAGCCGCTCTCAGAGCGGCTTTTGTGTTATAACCTTTTGGTACATTCGAACCAAATGTTGATATAGCGCATTGAATCACACCTAAATGAAAGGAATAATTCTTCGAGGTGATAATGATTGAGGAACACAACGGGATAAAGACAGACAGATCCGTAACAAGCGATTACATCCATAATTGCATCTTCAAAGGCATTATTACCAATACCATCTTATACGATATGATTTTTGTATTTCAGGATTTTTAAACGAGAAATCAACCATTGTGCTGTCTTGATTTACTGAGAACGATGGATTAGCAATGGGAGCATCAGAATTAGCCCCTCTTGGTCTTGTTCCAAACCTCAAGTCCTTAAACTTTTTTGTCAAAGGAAACGTGATTTGAATATTTAGATTATCTGTTGGGTATGTTATAAGAGTTCCAGCCCAATCACCTTCAGGATTTCTGAAAGAATTCCAAGTAATAATTCTAAATGTTCGTTGAGTTAATTGTCGAATTGGAACGCCAGAAACGTCATAATACAAATTATATTTCTTCATATTTTCTCTTCCTGGGTCAGGGGTATATGGTTCATGTCGAAATACAACTTTTTCATTTGGACTACAGTCAAGACAAGTAACATCAGGTGTAAGTCCAGAAGTATATATCGTTCTAACAAAATATTTTTTTGTGGTATTTAGTTTTTCAAATATATAAGTGACATCCCTGATTTCGGGGGTGAATTTTTCTTTGTCAATGAGTTCTTCTGGAATTTGCTTCCAAAGGGAGAGATTGAGTTTATCTGTTTCATTATGAACTGCAATATCTGTTTGAAAAATCTCAGATTCTTCAATTTTTATTTTTTCTTCCGTAGAATTAGTGATTTCATTTCTTTTTTTGCCATTTGTATCGTCACTGAAACCTACAAAAAACCTACCGCCTAAAGCAAACGAACCGCTAATTAAACCAACAATTGCGATTAAGATTGCCCAAAGATGAGATGGTTTAAGTCCCTTGAATAAATCTCCGATGGTTAACGAAGCCGTATCTATTTTCTTCTCCTCAATTTGCTTTTCTGTCCTACGTTTTTCAAAATCTTCAACCTTTTTTTTCCAACTTGATAAAACACCATTGAACTCTACAGTAGATAGTGATGCAATTTCAGGTTTTACGCTCATTACATACCAATCATAGCCTTTTTCCAATAATCCTTCACTTTTAATTCCTTCTTCAAGAATTACAAGAATTGGCTGCCCTTTACAATATGCCATGGACGCTTCAATTTGGTTCCAGGACGTTGCATATTTTACTTCACTCAAAAGTTTTTCCTTATTACTATTTCTGTTCTCAACCCCACCTGTAAAATATGTTCTCTCCAAAGCAACTATTATGGTTCCAGAACATTCATCCATTAAGTCAATTACTGTTTTAAGTGGAGAATCAGCACTGAACTTATTTCTTCCAACTGTATTAGGTATTAAATTCTCACTCCTTAACCTGCGTTCAATCTGAGAAACAAATGTTTCTTGAATTTCATTGGACGTTGCTCCAACACTAATAAAAACATTGATATTATTCATTGAGCTTAATTACATGAAATTGTAGGCTGAATAGTAAATATACACTAATTAATATATTCCGTAAGCAGCATGAAAATTTAAAGAAATGCTAATGGAATTACCTAGAATTTCAAATAGTCCCGAGTGGAAAAATAACCTCTGATGTTCCATAGTGCATCTGGAACACACTATAAAACCCATCTCTGACGCTATTTAAGGAACTATAGCTAAATAGGTTGAGCTAATTGTTTCAAATCAATAATAAAATGGTTCGAGAATAGTACCAAGAGAATCAATGTTTTTAAAGCGCTGCCAGAGCGGCTTTTAAATTGTAACCCTCTGATATATTCGAACCAAGTTATCGGTGCCCAATTCTATGAATGACGGTGGTTATCAAATCCAAAGCCGCTACCAGACTAAATTTCATGCTAAAGTTTGAAAAGATGATTCTCCGCTATATTTCTTCCTAAATCCATAGAAATTACCCAAAACGGAGTGTCCGACAATACCGACACTGCCAGAATGTCATTTCTAATATAAGTGCTCAACAATTTCAAAAAAAGGTATAAAATTTGTTAAAGTATTAGGCGCTCCTATATTAACAGGATTTTGGTACATGAGTAAGAAGGTTGAACATTTTATCAAGGATTTTCTTAGAGAAATTGAAGAGAACAACGCTGCTATATTCGCAGGAGCTGGTCTTTCCGCTGCATCCGGTTTTGTTGACTGGAAAGCATTACTCAAAGATTTTGCAATTGACTTGGATTTGGACATTGACAAAGAAAGTGACTTAGTGTCACTGGCGCAATATCACCTGAACAAAAATGCAAATAACCGTCACTCTTTGAATGATAAAATTGCGAATGAATTCCATCACGGTAAAATCCCCAATGTTAATCACCAAATTCTAGCTCGGCTACCTATATCTATATATTGGACAACCAATTACGATAAATTAATAGAAAAGTCTTTGGAAAATGTAGGCAAGATTGTGGACGTTAAGTATACAACTCAACACCTTGCCAAAACTATTCATGGCCGTGACGCTATTATTTACAAGATGCACGGCGATGTAGAACATCCTGACGATGCAATAATTTCAAAGGATCAGTATGAAAGATATTATGATTCGCATGGTGCATATATAAACACTTTGAGCGGCGACCTGGTCTCAAAAACATTTTTGTTTATTGGCTTTAGCTTCACTGACCCCAACTTGGACTATGTGCTAAGCAGAATAAGGGTTACGTTCAAGAATAATCAAAGAAAGCACTACTGTATCTTCCGTGAAGTCAAACAATACAAAGATGAGTTGCCAGCTGATTATGATTACCGAAAGATAAAACAGGCATTAGCTATTAGCGACTTACTCAGGTTTAACATTCATGTTTTGTTGGTCAGTGAATACGAAGAGATCACCGCCATACTCAAGGAGATAGAGGACAGATTTAAACGAAAAACCATTTATATTTCCGGTAGCGCACACGAATTTGGAACATGGGGGCAAGAAGTTTCTGAAAAATTCATTTCGGACTTAAGCAGAGCTATAATCAAAAATGGTTTCAGGATCGTTTCGGGGTTTGGTTTGGGTGTTGGCTCTTCTGTCATCACCGGTGTACTGGAAGAAATTTATTTAAACAAAAAGGAAAAACTGCAAGATCAACTATTACTTAGGCCATTTCCCCAAGGCGAAAAAGGCAAGGCTCAATGGGATCTATATAGGAAAGATATGATCTCTTACGCTGGCATCTCTCTTTTCATTTTTGGGAATAAATTGGAAGACGGGAAACTCGTTACGGCAAATGGCGTCCATAGGGAATTTGAAATTTCTGTTGAGCAAAAAGCGATTGTTGTTCCATTAGGTGCTACTGGATACGTTGCAAATGACCTTTGGAACAAAGTGAAAGATGATTACCTTAAATATACTGGCACTAACGAAAGCGTTGATTTATTTAAGGAATTAGGAAATGATGCTCTTTCCCCGAATGAATTGGTTTCAGTCGTGATTAAATTTCTCAACCAGATAATTAAAAGATAAAACAATGGCAAAAAGAAAAGTATTCTACAGTTTTCACTACAAGAATGATGTATTCAGAACCCAACAAGTCAGGAACATGGGAGCATTAGAAGGAAATGAGCCTGTATCTGCAAATGAATGGGAAACCGTTAAAAGAGGAGGAAACAAAGCTATCGAAAAATGGATAAGTGATAATATGTATGGTCGGTCTTGCATCGTTGTATTAATTGGGGAAGAAACTCATGAACGGCAATGGGTAAAGTACGAAATAAAAAAAGCTGTTGAAGACGGTAAAGGACTGTTAGGGATTTATGTGCATAATTTGAACTGTATGGTGAATGGAAAATGTTCCAAAGGCACCAACCCGTTTGAACAATTCACTTTTAACAATGGGACTAAACTGTCCACGGTTGTAAAATGCTATAATCCATCAAAAGACAATGCATACTCGGAAATTCACAACAATATTGAGGACTGGATTGAACAGGCGATTGAGGATAGAAAAAACCTATACTAAATGGCGAGGAATGTTTACTTCTCATTCCACTACAAAGATGTAGAAGATTTTCGGGCGAATGTAGTACGAAACAGTGGGAAATTCCGCTCACAAGGCGATCAATTTAGGGACAGCTCTATTTGGGAAGAAGCCGAAGAGAAAAAAGTCAAAGCTATAAAGGCCTTAATTGATCAGGAACTTTTCGGAGTAAGTGTTACATGCGCCTTAGTCGGCAGCGACACCTATATGAGAAGATGGGTAAGGTATGAGCTCGTAAAGAGCTTTGAACAAAACAAAGGACAACTTGCCGTTGGAATTAATTGGATCAAGGGGAAAGACGGCAATATCAAGTTCTGGCCAGGTGAAAATCCATTTGACTATTTGGGCTGTAAAATTTCAAATGACGGGAGTGTTATAGATTTTTTTGAAAAAAAAGATAGCAAGTGGATTCCCTTTAAGGATTTGCTACAAACAGCGAATACCCACTTCAGTTCAAAACAGTTTGGAAAAGAATATACATTTTCAGATTTTTATAAGAAATACAGCTACGATTGGCATTCTGGCAAGACAAATTTCATGTCTTGGATTGAGAAAGCTGCCAAACAAGCTGGTCGATAAATTTTAATTTTATGTGCAGATCATACCTTGTCAGCACTGTACATGACGACAGTCATTGGGTTAATACCTCTCTCTCGTCCCCGAATGTTTGGAGGATGCCATGGTAAGGCATTTGTGACCCCTGTCAGTATTCTATAAGCCACCTAATAATTTCAAACTTTCCACAAAATGGTTCGAGAATAGTACCAAGAGGTTCACTCGAAAAAAGAAAGCCGCTCAATGAGCGGCTTTCTTCATTAATACAATTATCTATTCCGCATCTCTGTGTTCTCTTCTGTATATCACTATATGGCAAGTGACTTTCACCGATAGTAACGTGATCGGTATAATAACATTCCAGTTGACCATCATTATTGACATCACCAAAATAAGGTGTGGAGATAATATCCTTTGGCAGTGAATGTAGTGTTTATCAGTAGAGGGGGTGAATAAATAGTTTGTTATAGTGGCTGTTGTTGCTGTTAAGCATTATGGGGAATTTTGGCCTTCGTATTCTAATGCTTCTCCTGCTCTTACCACGAAGGAGGCCACACCTCATTAAAAACTATTATAGGTATCTGTCCAATCGCCTGCGCCGGCACTCACATGATATCTGTATTGATAACTTACCTGGTTTGTATTGAAGTTATATTGGAATATAGACCATGCATTAGCAGGTGTGCTGGATGGGGATCCGTAATAATGAACACTTGAAAAATTAATAGTACTATCTGTTGATGAAGCAAAAAATAATGTATCCTTTATCATCAATATCACGCCCGGTGCCAAGGAGTATACAGTAGCTGAAAGATCGGCTAAATGATATACTGTATCTTTTTGAGCAGGCGGGTAATACCCATCTGTTTGTTTGTGCCACATCCACGTCTTAGCTATCAGCGATTGATGCACAGAATCCACACCAATGGTGATCATCTTACTAACTACCCTACCGCTCATCGTTAACGAAACAGTAAATGTACCGCCATGTGTATACACATGGTCTGGCGCTGTGATCGCAGATGCGGTACTATCACCAAAATCCCATAAAGAACTTCCACCCGCAGATGTATTGGGAGCAAAATGAAGCGTCCCTCCCCTATATTGGCTGCCTGTGTATGAAAAATCTATGCTTGAGGAATTATCTTTCTTGCAACCGGCAAAAATAAAGACCATGAAAAGCAGGAAAATAGAAAATGGATTCTTAACAATACGACGAGCCATAGGTAGCAATAAGTTTAATAAACGTATAACAACAAATATAATAATAAAATTTAGTGAATACAATTTATCCTACCAATAAAATAGCTTTTACTGGGCATACATGCAATCAAATTTTTGCATAAAACTGATCGGCTGTTATGGAAATCATTATTATAGTAACCTAAGAACGGTTATCCAGCGATTTCTTAAAGATCGGATTTGAAGCCTAAAGGTAAAAAAGCAAAAGGCTTTAGACTGTAACCAGTCAAACCTTTTGCCATGGATAGTATTTTTTATTTAGCTGATGATCCTTTGTATTTTTCATCCAGTGCTTTAATGGCCTCCAGATGTTCTTTCAGCATAGGTAATGCTTGCCGCGCAAATTCCTTTACCTGCGGGTCTTTGCCAGTGAGAGAATAGTTTTGGAACCTCTCTACCGTGCTTCTGTGGCCCGCTACCATATCATGGATATACGCCCTGTCGAACTCATCGACAGACATCTTAGTGAACTTAAGGTCGAATGGCGGCGTATCTGTCGCTGCGTGTGGCAGCGGGTAGGTCCTGGCCTGGGCCAGTTGTAAAAGTTTTTGCTGCATTTCGCTGTGGTCTTTTATCATCATTTGTCCAAAAGCCTTTACATCGGCCTTGGTGGCTTTTTGTGCAGCTAACTTGCCGGCGTTCACCTCTTGCAAATTACCTATACTCGCCATAATGATAAAGTGACGCGCGGTAGTATCAGGGTCGGGCATTTGGGCATACGCCCTGCCTATAAATGCTCCTGATGCCAGGGCCAACATGATGATCTTTTTCATGGTATTAATATATTTTAAGGTTGACCTACGCCTCCTGATGAACCATATATTTGCCCGGTAGCAAAGCTGGCATCGGCCGCGGCCAACTGTACGTATATAGATGCCAGTTCTGCCGGCTGACCGGGGCGTCCAAAGGTGGTCCATCCACCAAAGGTCTGCTGCTTATCAGGGGTGGTACCGCCGCTCACCTGCAGTGCGGTCCATACCGGGCCTGGGGCTACTCCATTTACCCTTATACCTTTAGGGCCCAGTTGCTTAGCCAGCGATTTTACATAGTTCATGGTAGCGGCCTTGGTCTGCGCATAAGCATACAGCCATCCATCGGGGTTATAAGCCTGCTCTGAT
The DNA here is from genome assembly GCA_965276955.1 of Flavipsychrobacter sp. Lineage (GTDB taxonomy): Bacteria > Bacteroidota > Bacteroidia > Chitinophagales > Chitinophagaceae > JABDEZ01. Next base: position 106,479 of record CBDIBP010000047.1, on the reverse strand, counting down.
GTGGTGCCTATTATAGCCGACCCGGCCGGCATATGCGGCAAGGCTTCGCGAATGATAAAGAACGGTGCATAGATATTGGTCTTCATGATAGCGTCGAACTCTTCGGTAGTGATATCGAGTATGGATGAAGCCGCTTGCTGCCTGCCGGCGTTATTCACCAGTATATCAAGCCCGCCCAGCTCGCTTACCGCCTGCTGCACCAGCTTTTTGCAAAAAGACTCGCTGCGCAGGTCGCCAGGTATAGCTACCGCTTTGCGTCCTTCTTTTTTTATGAGGGCTATCACCTGTTGCGCATCCTCTTCTTCTGATGGATAATAGTTAATGGCCACATCGGCTCCTTCTCGCGCATAGGCAATAGCTGCTGCTCGGCCCAGGCCGGAATCGCCACCAGTTATCAATGCCTTTCGGCCTGCCAATCGGCCAGAGCCTTTGTAACTGGTCTCACCACAATCTGGCACCGGATCCATTTTGCTTTGCAGCCCGGGCCATGGCTGGGGCTGAAACTTGAATGGAGGCTTGGGGTAAAGCTTGGTGGGGTCGCTGATGGCTGTACCGCCCGCAGAACGGTCGGTACCCGCTGCCATTGCCATAGTTGGGGAGATCGCCGCGAGGGCGATGGTAGCTCCAAGGCCGGTGATCACCTGCCGTCTGCTGATCTTACTTTCGTCTTCCATTGTAATTCTGCATTTTATTTATTAAAATTTTTATGTACATAAATTAATATCCAGATGATTGCTGGGCGGTGCATACACCACATAATTTATCAGTAAAAAATTATAATAAAATCGTACCCTGTATTTAGGAAAATGTAAGTGATGAATTTAGGACGTTTTAAAAGCGATAATTGTGCTGCAATTTGACCACTAAAAAAGGTCAGAATAATACCAACTGCTCTGCTCTGACTTTTTTGACGGGGATAATGGCATTGCCTGTCGATATCTGGCATACCGGACCTTCCTGGTAGCGGGAAGCCACGGTGACCTGAGTAGTGCCAGCATGTGCGTTAAACATGCTAAGGGCCAGTTGCGGGTCGTTATTGTCTTTCGATAGATGGGACAAAAATAAATGGCTCATATGCGCAGGCCGGTGCTGCAAGAAAAGATCTAATGCCTGCTGATTGGATAGGTGGCCCTCATTACCTTTTATGCGCCGTTTTAAATGTATGGGGTATCTCCCCCGTTCCAGCATAGCATCATCATAATTAGCTTCTAAAAATGCTGCATTACACTGTTTGAAATGATCGGCAACATGCTTGCAAGACGAGCCTATATCGGTCAGTACCCCAACCTTAACTCCATTACCCTCTACCACAAAACTATGCGGGTCGGCAGCATCGTGAAATTTTGGGAATACATGTACTGTGAGCCCACCTATCATTACCGGCTGGTAGGCCTGCATGGGCATTATACTTTCTTTTAGCAGTTTTAAGCGACTGTGCTGTAGTGTGAGCGGGGTAATGTAGATCGGTAGCCGGTACTTATTTGCTAATACCTCCAGTCCGCGGATATGATCGCCATGTTCGTGACTTATGAAAATCGCTTTTACCTGCTCCATTTGCAGGCCGCTGCGTTTCATGCGTTTTTCAGTTTCACGGCATGTAAGCCCCACGTCTACAAGCACGGCTTCTGTGGCATTGCCTACGTAATAGCAATTGCCATTGCTACCGGAATTAAGAGAACACACAAACAAGGACATCACCAGCAAAAATAACCCGATAGTTAGTAATTAGATCAAGCTATCGTCATTCTATTCACATTTGACATTTATCAAGTAGTCGACCCCTAACATCTAATTTGACATTTGTCAAATGCCAGCCTATAACTACAGCTATCTTGCATGAAAACTAAGAAACAATGAAACGCTTGCCATTGTTGTTGATATATGTCCGTTTTTTGCTTACTCTACCTGCTATTGCTTTTGGATACTTCCACATTTTAGGTATTCCATACATACTGCTGCTCGCGGTTGCTGCTGCTACAGACTACTATGATGGTAAGCTGGCAAGAAAACTAAATGTAGAAACAGCCGCATTACGACAATTGGATAGCATAGCCGATACTATTTTCTTTTTAGGGGTAATTGCGGGAATGTTTGCAGCTTACCCAGCCATTTATAATAAATATACATGGGGTATTTATTCTATCGCTGGCATTGAGGCCATAAGATATGTATTTGATATGGCCAAGTTTAGGCGAGGCGCAAGCTATCACGCACTTAGCGCTAAGGCATTTGGCGTATCACTACTGGTGGCCACCATCGCCATTATGGGTTTTGGCGTTTCAGAACCATTCTTCCCCATAGCACTGGTCATCGGTATTATTTCAGAATTAGAGGGGTTATGCATGTCGTTCGTGCTCCCTACCTGGACCTATAACATCAAGCATATCTGGGTAGCTATCCGCATAAGTAAGGATGTTGAAAAAAGCAATTAAATGTTCGCTTTTCCCTTACTTAGTTTGTTTCTTATACGGCTTAGCGTCTCCAGGGTTATCCCCAGGTAGGTAGCTATATACTTCAGCGGCACCCGCTGATACATTTCGGGATACTTATTGATGTAGAAAAGGTATCTTTCTTCGGCCGTTTGTTTGCGGATCAGGAACAGGCGCTCCTCGCTGCGTATGTAGAAACGCTCTGTAATGACCCGGGCCGTGTAGTTGAACTCAATATACTTATTATAAAGCTGCTGCAATGTATCGTAGTGTATGCGGCCCAGCACACAGGGTTCCAACGTTTCAATGTATTCATAGCCCGGTTGGCGACCGTAGAAGCTGTTTACAGACATCGCAAGCATATATTGCTCATCCATAAATCGGGAACATACCTCTTCCCCATCTTTTATATAATACATGCGGAGCAATCCTTTTTCTACAACATATATATAATTACAGGTTTGCCCATCTGATAATAATTTATATCGTTTGGGCACCTCAATGATCTCGAACGAGGACGCAATTGCCTCTTTCAATTCATCGCTTATAGGACGAATGCTATCGATATATTTAAATAGTAGCTCCAGCATAGCTTCTGAATACTAAATATAGGTAACAAAAAGTATTCGCGATATATAAGCCTACATTTACATCCTATTGGCAATATGCCTCATGCAGCCCTCAAACATATTTATTGCAAAATACTTTCGATACCCTCATCAACAGTTACATTGAAGACAAAGTAGGGGTGACCGAAAATTTTTTAAGTATCCCGCTGGCTGCACATCTAAAAGAAAACCTTCTGGCACTATACGCGCAAGGCGAATTGCAGCACGCAGGTACAGGCAATAATGCACAGGCGCATCAAAACAAACTGGTACGCAGCGATATGATCTACTGGTTGGATCGCGCCCATAACGATGTTCACGAAAATAGCTTCTTCGATCTGATGGACCTTTTTGTGGCCCACCTCAATAGCACCTGTTACACAGGCATTACAGGATACGAATTTCACTATGCACTCTACCCCGCAGGTAGCTTCTATAGAAAACACCGGGACCAGTTTCGCAACAATTCAAGCAGGCAGTACTCCATGATCATGTACATGAATGCAGATTGGCAGGCAGGCGATGGTGGTGAGCTATCTATACATCATGCCGATCATTTGCAGAACATATCTCCGCTCAATGGCAAAAGTGTGTTCCTTAAAAGCAATGAGCTGGAGCACGAGGTACTACTCACCCACAAACCACGCATGAGCATTACTGGATGGCTTAAAGTATAGAAGGATCCTTGTCCATTTCTGAACTTAAAGTCGTACTTATTGGTAGTTACAGAAAAACTTTCTGATACTTTCTTTTTAGAGTTGGATATTTGCCATAGGTAAACAACAGTAACATGCAACTAAGCGGGAATACTATATTAATAACAGGCGGCACATCGGGCATTGGCCTGGCATTTGCTGAAGCATTCCTGGCTGAAGGGAGCACTGTTATCATCTGCGGCAGGCGCGAAGACCGCCTGCAGGCACTGAAAGAAAAGCATCCACAATTAATAACAAAGGTATGCGACCTGGCCAGTACGGAGCAGCGGATAGCGCTGGCAGAATGGACCATAAAGCATCACCCGGCAATAAATGTACTGATGAATAATGCCGGTGTGCAGCTGGCTTTCGACCTCAAGCAACCGGTAGATGTAAGCAGGGTGTACACAGAGGTCGATACTAACCTTATTGCACCTATCCATTTATCATCACTATTCGTATCTCATTTGTCGCAGCAGCAGAATGCAGTGCTTATCAATATATCATCGGGCCTAGCCTTTGTGCCCCTGGCCTTTATGCCGGTATATTGCGCTACCAAGGCTGCAATTCATTCCTTCACATTATCCCTCAGGCACCAGCTACGGGACACAGGTATCAAAGTATTTGAAGTGGCTCCGCCGTCTACCGATACTGAACTGGGACACGACCGGAGAACGGATAAGAACGGATCGCACGGGGGATTACCGATCGCTGATTTCATAAAAGAAGCCATGGAAGCATTGCGGAACGATATATTGGAAGCGCCTATAGCAGATTCTAAAAAGCTACGCGAAAAGGGAGAAGCTATGTTCCCTATCATGAATCAACATTAATATTTGGCGACTACTCACCCGGTGGTGGTGTATTGATGAACTCATCCTGTTCCTTGGCTTTGAACTTCAATTTACCGAATTTGTAAGTGAAGCTTATACCCACAGAACGATATGGCAACTCACGCACAGCGTAAGCAGAATAATTATCACTCCCAGTTGTGGTCACCTGCCTGATGTAGGGACTAAAAATATTAGTGGCGGTAGCGCCTATGCTTGCATTCTTGTTCCAGAACTGTTTGCGAAAGGCAAATGTATAGGTCAGCGACTGAGGGTTGGTACCTTGTATATTCACTGTGGCAGAATTATAATTAGCAAATGCCTCTACTACCAGGTTGCCTGGTAGTTCGTAGCTGGCATTCATGTTCAGCCGGTATCGCATACCGCTTACCTGCCCATCATGTGCCAGGCGGCTCACAATTACACGCTCTATAAGGTTCCCGCTGCCGCGCAAGCTCAGCTTGTCCTTTATCTTGTAGGCACCAGACACTGTAAGTCCGGTATTGTAATCGATACCGGTATTCTGGATGTTCGATACAGATACGTTGCTATCCACAACATTTCCTACCTGGTAGGTAGCATATACTGTAGTTACCGGCTTTAGGTCCTGCCCATCAATACGTTCGTATAACCCAACATATATATAACCTGAATTCCATGTCTTGTTATACCCCAGCTCTATATTATCCCCCAATTCCGGTTTTAAGAATGGGTTACCTGTGGTAATATTGTAGGGGTCACTTCTATTAAGGAAAGGATTAAGTTCACGATAATCTGGCCGCTCTATTCTATGTGTATAGCTGAGCTTTATGGTTCTGCCTTTTTTCAGATCGTGAGACAGGATGATCGATGGAACTACAGAATTGTAAGAAGGGATGTTGGTGTTCTGCAGATCTATCTTGGTATCTGTATGTTCAATACGTATACCCGTCTTCACATTCAGGTATTTCAGCAAAAGGAATGTGCCTGATACATACCCTGCATACACTTGCCGGGTGTAGTGAAGCGTGTTGAATTGTGTAGGGTCAATGTAGTAGCTGCCATTGGTTACATTCAGCGTATCCACATTGGCAGTACTGTTTATCTCCTGCAATATCGTTTTAGCGCCAACCTCTATTTTTATGTTAGCATCCACAGGATGGGTATAGTCTACCGATATATCTGTTTCCTTATTAGTGCCGGGGTTGTGGCTGCCAGCTCCTTCATAGGCGGGTGTCCCTTCTCTATAGGTTTGCTCTTGGTCATAGTTGTTCACAGGCAGCCCAAAACTACTGCTGTACAATATGTCCAGTTCCTGCCCATCTTTTGCAAAAGACCTTTTATAGTCCAGGCTCATATCGAGTGTGCTGTATTGAAACTGGTTATACCCATTCCTGAAATTGTTGATATCAGAGAATGTTGTATCGCCCTTAGCGTTCGTCACCGCCTGCTGCTGGCCAATAAATATATCGCTGCGGCTACCCATATTAAAGTAGAACAACGAACCTGTAATACTATTCTTATTGTCTATTTTCCAGTCAAAACCAATACCTGTGTGGTATGCTTTGCGTGTATAGTCTGTATACCCACTTTGGTGCAAATTTGTTACATGACTGGTCGCTGAGTCGTACGAGCGTCGGTCCAGGGTGCTTGGTGTATGCGAAGACAGTTGTGCATTCCCACTAAAAAACGCATTTATCCCAAAGTTGTTATGCCGGTAGTTAAGTGATACAGCCCCATTCTCCAAACGTGTACCTGCCGATAAGTTTATATTACCATTGACGCCCTGCAACCTGCTCTCTTTCAGTATGATATTTATGATACCACCGGTGCCTTCAGCATCATACTTTGCGCCGGGGCTGGTTATCACTTCAATACTTTTTATCTGGCTGGCAGGTATGCTGTTGAGCGCATCCGTTGGACTTGTAAAAATACTGGAAGGCTTACCATTGATGAGAAAACGGATATTATTATCCCCTTGTATATCCACATTACCATCCACGTCCACATTCACCTGCGGTACTTTTTTCAGCACGTCAAGTGCCACGCCACCTTGCGATGTCACATCGTTGGCCGCATTATATACTATCCTGTCTATCTTGTTCTCCACAATAGGTGCAGATGCTGTTATGGTCACATCCTTTAACGATCGTTGAGAGGAATACAATAAAATAGTGTTGAGATCCACCTTCGGTGTCTTTGCCGTCACTGCAACATTATCTATAGTATCTTTTCTATAGCCTACAAATTCTATTACTACCTTGTAGTTCCCTTGCGGCACGTCATCTATTTTAAAATGACCTTTACTATCAGTAGTGTTGCCATTAACTAATTTGTTCGTTTGCTTATCTGTAATAATAACGGTGGCATACTCCACCGGTGCCTTAGTGACAGCATCAGCTACCACCCCCTTTATTGAGGCATGCATAGCTACCTGTGCAAAAACCGGCACGCCCATACAACTGGATAGCATCAATAACAATAAATATCTCATGAAAAATTTTCGTTGCAAAAGCGCAAATGAATACAATTATTCTGAATGTTTTTTGAATATTATTACAAAAGTATCCAACTGCCCATCATTACCCGCGGCACAATTATACTACATTAGTATCCTATAAAACAGGGCAATGACACGGGCAGATATAATAGTGATAGGCGCAGGCGCAGCAGGACTGATGGCGGCAATGCAACTGAGCAAGAGCGGCAAAAAAATACTGGTGCTGGAAGCTAACGACAGGATAGGTGGCAGGATACATACTATATATGATAACGGACTGGCATTGGAAATGGGTCCGGAATTTATACATGGTGATCTGCCCATATCACTACGCTTGCTTAATGATGCAGGGATAGGCTATCGGCCATCAGGCGGTGAGATGTGGCGTGCACAAGATGGCAAGCTTACCCACGAGGACCATTTCATAAAAGACTGGGGCCTATTTGAAGAACACCTACGGGGACTGGATGAGGATATGACCATAAACGATTTTCTGGACAAATATTTTGGTGGAGAACCGTTTGGAGAACTAAGAACATCGGTAAGGCAATATGCTGCTGGCTATGACAATGCCGACCCTGCCAGGGCCAGCGCTGTAGCCCTGCGCAAAGAGTGGTTGGAAGAAGAAGAGGGCGAACAGCACAAAATAAACGGCGGCTACATGGTGGTCATCAATTACCTGGCCGGTAAGGTAGTAGAGCACGGTGGCAGCATACTAAAGAACACTACCGTAAAAGAGATACGGTGGCAGCACGATAATGTGGAGCTCATTACAGATATCGGGGCCATGTATACCGCATCCAAATGTATCGTGACCATACCACTTGGCGTATTACAGGCGGGTTATGATAGTAAATGCGGTATCCGGTTCGTTCCAGAACTGCCGGCACATACGGCAGCCCTGCAGAGTATGGGGATGGGCAATGTAATAAAAATACTATTTGTATTTAAAGAGATATTCTGGAAGAAAGACGCTATAACAGCACGCGCACAAGGCAATATGGAGCGTATGCTATTCCTGTTCTCTGACGAACAAATACCCACTTGGTGGACGCAATACCCCGATGCCAGCCCGGTGCTTACCGGCTGGGTGGGTGGCCCCAATGCTTTAGCACTCAAAGAAAAAGATGACGCTGAGATCACCAGCCTCGCTATGGCTTCCCTTTCAGGCATATTCAATTTGTCTGTCAGTGAGATCGAGGGTATGCTGGAGGCTGTATATATAAATAATTGCCCGGCCGATCCTTATATGCTGGGGTCGTATAGCTACGCTACAGTGCAGACAAAGAATGCCTTGGAGCTACTGAACGTCCCTGTGGCAGACACTATATACTTTGCAGGCGAGGCATATTATACAGGAGTAGAAATGGGGACCGTTGAAGCTGCACTTGCCAGTGGGGCACTGACAGCAGAAAAAATAATGAACGAGGTCCGATTATAGCAGATCTGCTAATATATTTGCATATAGTGCCTGGTCAGTTATGTTGCCAATTGATTTTAGTAGCTCTTCTCTTCCAGCTCCTGTACCCTCTTCCTGAAATGATCCGGAAAAACGACCTTCTGGTTGGTGTTAAAATCGAACATGACTATTACATCGTGAGCCTCTGCCGCTACTTCGTTCTTGTCATTCAGTATCTGGTGGTATATGCCAAAGCTGGTGGTTTTTATGAACTCTATACTTGCCTGTATGGTGATGTTACCGGGATAATGCAAAGGCTGCATGAACTGGCATTGTGTAGATAACAATATAGGCCCCACCTTACTCTCTTCAAATATTTTTACCAGCGCTATGGCCTCCCAATAGTTGACCCTTGATGCCTGTATATACTTGAAGTAGTTCACATTGTTCACATGTCCGAACATATCCATCTCGCTCCAGTCTATCCTCAATTGCAGCTTTACAGGAAAATTAAACATAGAAAAGAGTTGGATTAGATGAACAGGTACATGAACCGCACCACCCACAAATTTTGATATTGTTTGGAACGGGCATATGGGTCAGGAGGTATATCTGTACGTACAGGCAGTATAGAATACTGGAAGCGTACATTCAGGAACAGCCCTTTTATCAGGTGCAGGTCTACCCCTGCAAGCACGTTAAGATCGCTTTTCTTAAAAGGATATTTTGATAGGTCTATTGACGGCGGCCCTGGGACTGTAGTTACGGTTTCAGTAACACTTACCAACTGCGAATAAGATAGACCAGCACCAAAATGACTCTTTCGCTTGTCAAAGTAATTGATCATTACCGGTATTTCTGCATAATTGGTATTGATGCCGTAGTTGGTTATTACCGTGGTGCCCAATACTCTCGCCAGGTTACTTTTACTACCTTTTTCAGAGTATAGTATCTCCAGGCTTAGTGCTGCATGTTTTCTTATTTGGGCATACACAATGCCACCTACATTGGCCCCCGTCTTATGATAGCCTGCATAGTAGTCCCCATCTACCTGGCAAAAATTCCCTCCTGCTACCAGGCCGCCATAAAATATGCGTGGTTCCTCTATATAATAGTTTGATTCTGGTGATTCCTGTCCATAAGTTCTGGCTGCACATATCAATAATACTATCCATACAGCTATTAATGAGCTTAATTTTTTACCTTTAGCCATCGAGATCGATCAATACAAATGAACTTCAAATATACGCCAAACACGCTAAAAAAACTGGAACAGCTTTACGAAGAAGCCCACTACGTGATACGTTACGAGAAAGGGAATTTCAATTCGGGCTATTGTGTACTTGAGGACAAACGGGTTGCTGTTATCAATAAATTTTTGAGCATAGAAGGTCGTATCAACTCATTGGTGGAGATACTGCCTACCCTAACAGTGAAAGAAGAGGACTTTAGCGGCGAGATGCTGAAATGGTACAAAGCCATAATGGAAAACCCGCTGCAAGGCAACGATACATCTGTACAAACCCAAATGGACCTATAGTGAAAGTTACATTCTTAGGTACTGGCACATCGCAGGGCGTACCCTTTATAGGGTGCGGTTGCGCAGTATGCACATCGGCCAACCGCAAAGACAACCGGCTGCGCAGCGCCATATGGATAGAAACACCAGAAGCCAGCATAGTGATAGACAGTGGCCCCGATTTTAGATACCAGATGCTACGTGCCAAAGTGCATAAGCTGGATGCTATTGTATTCACCCACGGACATAAAGACCATGTGGCCGGGCTTGATGACGTAAGGGCATACAACTACCACGACAACAAACCGATGGAAGTATATGCAACAACAGCTACCCAGGAAGCATTGCGACGCGAGTTCTCTTACATATTCACAGAGCAGAACTACCCTGGCGTACCTAAGGTGAATCTGCATACCATAAACAGCAACGATACTTTTAATATAAATGGGCTGGAGATAACCCCTATTCGTGTACTGCATTACAAAATGGAAGTATTGGGTTTCCGCATTAAGAACTTCACTTACATAACAGACGCCAATTATATAGCCCCGGAAGAGATGGCAAAAATAAAGGGCAGCGATGCTATTGTTCTTAATGCGCTAAGACATGAACCCCACATATCCCATTACACGCTGAATGAAGCTACGGCTATTGCTGCGGAGATAGGCGCAGGCGCTGCATATTTTACACATATCAGCCACCAGCTTGGCCTGCACGACGAGGTGAATGCTATATTGCCCGATAATATGTTCCTGGCTTATGATGGCCTTACGCTGCATTTGTAGCCTGCCAACCATAATTTGAATGGAAAACTATTCTTAGTTATCTTTACCTTTTTACAAACAGAACTAATAAGCGATGAAAAAGATCTTTGCAACCCTGCTGCTGGCATTATCTGTAAATTTTGCGCACGCACAGTACGAGAATACTAAGATACAGGTAGGCCAAAAAGCCCCTGAACTTGCATTTCAGAATCCTAAAGGGGAAAATATAGAACTATCTAAAATAAACAAAGACCGTGTGGTACTGCTCGATTTCTGGGCATCATGGTGTGGCCCTTGCCGCAGGAGCAGCCCGGCGCTGGTAGAAACTTACAAAAAATACAGCACTAAGAAATTTAAAAATGCCAAGAAGGGTTTCACTGTAGTAAGTGTATCTCTTGACCAGAAGAAAGATGCATGGATCGCAGCGATACAGAAAGATGGTCTTTCTTGGGACTACCACATGAGCGACCTCGGTGGCTGGGGATCTAAACCTGCTGAAATATATGGCGTACAGTTCGTACCACAAACTTTCCTTATCGATGCAAGTGGCAAAATAGTAGGCAAGTACCAGAGCGTAGAGCAGGCCACAGCAGATATTGACAAGATGGCCATCAATTAAAATAAAAGAATAATAAAATATCTACTTTCTTTTTTGGAAGAAGATCTATTTTAATATACTTTTGCATCCTCTATTTCACGCATGGCCAAATCCATGCATTAAAAAGGCAATAAAAATGAAAAAAGGCATTCATCCAGAGGCGTACCGCCTTGTAGTATTTAAAGATACTTCAAACGATTATTCATTCCTTACACGCTCTGCAGCGCCAACCAAAGAAAGTATTGTTTGGGAAGATGGTAAAGAGTACCCTATAGTAAAGGTCGAGATCTCTCACATGTCTCACCCATTCTATACTGGTAAATCAATGTTCGTAGATACTGCAGGCCGTATCGAGAAATTCAAGAAACGTTACGAGAAAAAGGCTTAATTTCTTTTTTTCTGCAAAATACTTGTATTAAGCTTTAAAGATCCCGACTTTTATCGGGATCTTTCTTTTTATGCAATTCATACTTTTCGACGACACCACGCGGCACCAGTTACTGCCCTTTACACATACCCGTGCTATAGCAGACATACGTTGTGGTATATATACCATGCGCGAGCGCTGGGAAGCTTTCTTAATGGTGGCAACAGGTACTTTAACGGCACCTTACCTGCAACCTATTTACACAGCTAAGGCAACTGGCGACATCACGTACATAAATGCAGCTGTATTTGGAACACATGACCTTGCTGTAGCCATAAATAAACTGCAGCCGGGGCAGAAGCTGGTAAAAGGAGAGCAACTTATAGCTGTGCGCACTGCCGATGAATTGCACACAGATACCATTGCCACACACACATCATCTTTCCCTGCCCAATATGTGGATGAAGAGATTCACCTTCTCAAAAACGTTTGGGACATCTTTGTAAAAAATGATTGGTCCATTAAGGCCGACTTCAAAACAACAACTAAGAACAGAAAAAGCGAACCAGTACCTGCGAACGTTACCGTAAGCGGTACGGATATATTTATAGAAAATGGCGCTAAGATATACCCTGGCTGCATCATAAATGCGCAGGCAGGCCCTGTATATATTGGGAAGGATGCAGAGATCCAGGAAGGTGTACTGATACGTGGCCCACTGGCATTGTGTGAGAATGCACTAATAAAAATGGGCGCTAAAATATACGGGGCCACCACCATAGGCCCGGGTTGCAAAGTGGGTGGAGAGCTGAACAATGTGATATTCTTTGCCAACAGCAACAAAGCACACGAAGGCTACCTGGGCAATGCCGTGATAGGTGAATGGTGCAACCTTGGCGCCGATACAAATTGCTCTAACCTCAAGAACAATTACGATGGTATAAAGATATGGGATGAGTACACCAACAAGTCGGTACACACGGGCCTCACCTTTTGCGGCCTGCTGATGGGCGACCACTCCAAGTGTGGCATCAATACTATGTTCAATACCGGGACTATAGTAGGTGCATGTTGCAATATCTATGGCGCTGGCTTTCCAGAAAAATACATACCGTCCTTTAGTTGGGGCGGCAGCGATGGCATGGTACCCCACCGGCCAGAAAAAGCGCTGGAAACAGCAGCCCGAATGATGGCGCGCCGGGGCAAACAGCTGAATGAAGCTGAAAAAGAAATGTACCGCGACCTGTACGAACGAACAGCGGTACAAAGACAACTTTTTATACACGAATAATAATATAACTAAAGCAGTAGTATAGTATGCGTAAAAAAATAGTAGCCGGTAACTGGAAAATGAACCTGACCCTGCAAGAAGGGAATGCACTTGTAGTTGATATCATAGCTGGCTTAAAAGGGCTTAGCGATAATAAACAAGTGGTAATAGCTCCACCCTACGTGCACCTGGCCGCAGTTGGCGACCAAATAAAAGATACGCCACATACCTACCTGGCCGCTCAAAACTGCAACGAAAATGCATTGGGCGCTTATACTGGCGAGGTATCGGCGAGCATGCTGCAAAGTGTGGGCGCTGCTTACGTTATTATAGGCCACTCTGAGCGCAGGGAGTCCTACCATGAAGGTGATGCCCTGCTGGCTAAAAAAACCGACCAGGCACTCGCTAACAACCTCAAAGTGATATTCTGCTGCGGCGAACCACAAGCCATACGCGAAGCAGGTACGCAAAACGATTACGTAGAAAAGCAAATAAGAGCTGGACTGTTTCATCTGGATGCAGCACAGCTAAAGAACATAACACTTGCTTACGAGCCTATATGGGCCATAGGCACGGGCCTCACTGCATCATCGGCACAGGCGCAAGAGATGCATGCGCATATCCGCAGCATAGTAGCAGCACAGTATGGTAATGATACTGCAGACCACATGACCATACTATATGGTGGCAGTTGCAAACCCAGCAACGCAGCCGAACTGTTTGCCTGCCCCGATGTAGATGGCGGCCTTATAGGTGGTGCGGCATTAAAAGCGGAAGATTTCTTAGGCATAATTAGTGCTATGGTGGCTGCCTAAAAAATAAATTGGGCAAAAAGTTTGGCAGAAAGAAAACACTGCTTATCTTTGCAATCCCAATTGAAAAACGGCGCGTTGGTCAATCGGTTAAGACGCCTCCCTTTCACGGAGGAATGACGGGTTCGACTCCCGTACGTGCTACTGAGAAAAGCCTGCAAATTAATACTTTGCAGGCTTTTATTTTAATGCAAAAGATATTATTTTTCACAAATACCATAACCTTGAAAAAGCCCTTAATCTACCTATCTTTTTTCATTTGCTTTGCTGCATGTAGTAAAACGCCATCACCAACTGGGCATGCACAATTCCAGAACAGCAGCGACGATACTTACCAAGCTATCATAGACGGCAATGCTAAAACCATAATACAGCCGCATTCTGATCAAATATTCGACGTAAGCGTGGGGTTCCACAAACTGGAGGCACAACAAGTAAGCAATACAGGGCTTGTTGCCCCTATTACATGGGATCCTTACATACCTGCCGACCAAACGGCGCTTTTTATATTTCCATAATTAAAGACCAAAAGATCCATTAATAATTTACCCATTCACCCAAATGAAAAAACTTATAATACCCTTAGCAATACTGTCACTATTTTTATGCTCTTGCTCCAAAAAGCAGGCATCTATAGGACATATCCAATTTGTAAACAATAGTAAGGATGTATACGAGGCATATATCGACGATAAGCCGAAAGGCATAATAGAGAACTATTCCACACAAACTTTTGATGTGAGTGTAGGCAAACACAATATCAAAGCACAGATACTCAATTACGGTGGCTTCATTTCCTTTACAGCAACACCCGATGTGCCTGCAGACCAGCCGGTAGTTTTCATGTTCCCACATTAAACTAACTTTTAAGAATACTATTCTCTACATCCTATGTGCCCTGCGAGGGAGAATACATTACCTTTAAAAGATGCTGCACCAAGAATTTGAGTCTCCTGAAGAGCTGCGCGATAATATAAAATGCTTCTGGTACAATGTTAGCGATCGGGGAGCCCAACCATCAAGTTTTGAGGTGCAGCCAGATGGTTATGCTGAGCTTATTTTTCATTTCGGAAGTCTCTACAGCATTTCAGCACAGGGCAATATGCAGCCATTATCATCACCGTTCTTGATGGGCCTGCTCAACAAGCCCGCTATATTTTATACGGAAGGTCGTTTAGAGATCTTAGGTATCAGGTGCTTCCCATGGACGGTGTTAGATCTGCTGGGGATACCACCTGGCAAACAAGGAGTGCTGGAATTTGAGCACCCCATTGCTGGGCTTCTATCCACGCTGGCTCAGTACATTCATGCAGGTAGCATCGCAGACGCAGTAGCGACAGTAAAGCAGTATTTCCTGGATGCTCGCTCACCTATCGCTACCAACCGTATACTACTAAAAGCAGGGGATGCTATGAGGAAAGCAAAGGGTACAATGCCCGTAAGCCGGGTAGCGGCAGCGGCCCATGCCACGGTCCGTACATTGGAAAGGAACTTCAAGCGGTCTTCCGGGCATAGTGTAAAAGATGTTTCGGGCCTCATACGTTTTGAACAGGTGCGAAACCATTTATGGCTATACCCTGATAGCAACCTTGCAGGTCTGGCTTACGAACTGGGCTATACAGACCAATCGCATCTCAGCCGGGACTTCAAACGTTACAGCGGCACCACTCCTGCGGCATTCGCTCGCAATGCAAACCACAAAAAACTTATAGTGAGTAACAATATTGTCGCATTTATACAAGCCTGACGGTAGCGTATTCTGGAATTTTGTGTTCCAATTATAAGATATGAACACGACACTTGATACCAGTATACCTGTACCTCATCCTATTTACGACATTATTATCGCGGGCGCCGGGCCTGTAGGTCTTTTCCTGGCTTGCGAACTGGCCTTGGCTAAGTGTTCGGTACTGATACTGGAAAAAGCAGAAGACCCACACTCACCCGTAAAACAACTTCCTTTTGGTATACGCGGGCTTTCAGCGCCTACTATCGAAGTCCTTTACCGCCGTGGTTTACTCCACGAACTTGAACTTCATAAGACCCTTAAAAGTCCCCACCAAAATTCAGGACAAGGAGCTCGCCGCCAGGTTGGCCACTTTGCGGGCATCCCCTTTCATGATGGTGATATTGACCGCTCACAGTGGAAATATCGCCTGTCCACCTCCACAGAGACCATTCTCATCTCAGAAATGCAGGAACTGGAAACGGTGCTGGTACGCCGGGCGGAAGACTTGGGTGTAGTTATCATGCGTGGTCTTGCTATTACCAGCTTTCACCAAACTCAGAACGACGTGAGTGTGCAGGCAGGCGAACTATCTTTCCGGTGTAAATGGCTGGTGGGTTGCGATGGTGCACGCAGCGTTGTGCGCAAGTTGGGTGGTTTTGATTTCGCAGGTACAGAGCCTAAGTTTACCGGATACTCTGCGAAGGTGGACATTGCTGACCCCGAAAAGCTCAAGTCTGGCCGAAATGTAACATCTACAGGCATGTATCTGCAGTCGCAGCCTGGCTACCTCATCATACAGGATTTTGATGGAGGTGCATTTCATGGCTCGGACAAGCCTATCACATTGAACCACGTTCAGGATGTATTACGTCGTGTTTCAAATACAGACGTTACTATTACAGCCCTGCACATAGCTACCACATGGACAGACAGGGCACGGCAGGCCACTACCTACCGCAATGGGCGGGTATTATTGGCTGGCGATGCCGCACATATTCACGCACCATTAGGTGGTCAGGGGCTAAACCTGGGCATTGGCGATGCTATGAACCTGGGCTGGAAGCTGGCTGCAACAATACATAATAAGGCTCCCGAAGGTTTACTGGATAGTTATTTTAACGAACGACATCCGGTAGGCGTTAAGGTCCTGGACTGGTCACGCGCCCAGGTTGCTATCATGAGCCACGACCCGGCTGCTCAAGCACTGAATGCAATTATCCGCGACCTGATGGATACGCGCGATGGTGCCACGTATTTTGCAGGCAGGGTGTGGGGCGTGTCCACGCATTACGATCTGGGCAACGGTCATCCGGTCATAGGTCACAGCGTTCCTAATTTTGATCTGGACGGCACAACGATCGGTGATCTCATGCAAGATGGTCGCGGGATACTGCTTGACTTTGACAGGAACGCTTCACTGAAAAACTGGGCGAACAAGTATGAGCATCAAATAAAGTATGTTTCAGGCAGCGCTAAGGAACAGTTAGGAATGAGTGCTTTATTGATACGTCCTGATGGCATCATCGCCTGGGCCTCCGACGCTACTACCGATCAGGTCGAACTACAAAAAGCCGCCAGTTGTTGGTTTGTCTGTCATTGATAGGCATGGTTCAAACTATACTAATGTTCCACGCCCGTGAAACTGTGCATATCTTCTTTTGTAAATGAGCCACCACCACTATTATCTTGCGGCCTGATAAATTAACCTGTAAACCGACCAGACCATGCACACCTCTACACACAAAATAACCAGTTCATTTTTACCGGTCGATCCGGAAATTTGCCCCAATATCAGCCACAGCACTGCATTTCAGCCAGCGCACCAAATTTCCGCTACCGGAAATTTGCGGAAATTTACAATAGACGTACGACCCTAAAAACTCCTGTTCACCCCAACAACGTACCTGAATGTGGCATATTCCGGGTTACCATATGGTGCCCTGTTCAGGAAGAATGGCATGTCGAAACGAAGGGTAAGTGGCTTTGCCTTGTCGAACATGCCCCATTTCTTTATGGTGAAAGCCACACCTGCACCCGCATCCACACGAACGTCGCTCCACATCGTTGTAGGCGTAGTATTGTAGTAGTTGGGTAGTGTATACTGGCTTAGCTCTATAAGGCCGGCATCGGCAAAGCCATACACATTTACGTGTAGCCAGTTGCGCGTCAGCCGCGGGTGAAATGGCAGGTAGTTCTCAATATCTACCTCCACACTGGCAGAAGCTCCGCTGCGGCCTTTGTAGCCTATCAGCACATTGCCTCCACGTTCATCTGCTATAAAGTACCCCGCATAGCCCCGCAGGTTCAGCCCACCACCTTCCTGAAAGTGATTAACATCATACTGCGATACTCCTTGCCATTCTGTAGGTATAAAACTACCGGTACGGGTATACTTGTCTTCCATTAGCTCTTCAGGGTTAGCCCCTGCCAGGAACAATGCGCTCTCGTAAGGTATATTAGTGCCTGTACCATATCGTCCAAACAATCGGGTCTTGATGTCCAGCTTGGCAACCTGGTTATTGTTAATAACTTCCAGCTGGGCATAGCTGTAGTTAAATGATGTAGTACTGTTGCCAGTGAGCACCGGGGTTCGGGCGCTCAGCTTGTACCACCCTGTGCCGTGCACATAATTGTAGCGGTGCGTCCACGCCACATTCAGCGATGAATTAGCATGGCCCGCAAAGCTGCTCCACTCATTACGGTCTGCAAGGTAGCCGAGCGCATTACTATCCGGACGCCACATGGTTTGTCCATAAACCTGCAGAGTATTGTTGTCGTTCATCAGCCAGTTGAGCCCTGCCCTGTGGTACCAAAGCCCATCCAGGAAACGGCTGTGAACTTCCAGTTGCAAACGGGGCATACTGCGTGTTATCGGTGTGGTATAGTTGAAGGTATAGTTAACAGGAGCATACTTACTGTAGTAGGCACCCTCATCACCGGCATATCTGTTGGCCTGTAGCAAATGGGTATTCCACCACACAGTAGCATCTACCTTATTCAATAGGTTAAGATAGTCCCCTTCTATGTGCACACCTGCTTTTATACCATCTATCTGGTTGTACCATACATCGGGCCGTATGTAAAGCCTGTAATTTCTGCGGTCGGTAGCATTAGCAGTTCCTCCATCCAGTTTAGCATGAATGGCTGGGAAGCAAAACAACCCACGCCCCTTGTTGTTGTCTACAAGATCCCGGTCTGCAAGGCGATAGGTAGTATCTATCTGCACTTCCTTTATACCTGACGGTATGGCTACGTGGGCGGAGTACCTGTCGTTAAGTGTACCCCAGCCATACCACTTGGGCAGTGTGGCTGCTGTAGTGTTTTTCTTATCCCATGTGTTGGGGATATAGTAGTTGTATCTGGCACCATTCTTCGCGGTCACTGTAAGATCTATGGGCATTTGCATAGCCCCTGTTCTGCGCAAATGCACCGCAAAACTATCTACGCCCGGTATCTTCCGGATGCCGGTGATGCCATAGTCGATGGTCTTCGTTGTCTCGAACCACTCGTCAAAGAACCAGTTGAGGTCTGCATGGGTATAACTTATCACTGACCTTTTAAAATCCTCGAAATAAGGATGCGCAAACCGCCACTGATCAAAATACTGCTGCATAGCCCCAAGGAACAATGAGTCGCCAAGTGTATACTGCAGACCGTAAAGCATAGAAGCTGTTTTGTAATACACCAGCCGGTATCCGCCACCATGATTAAGCCCATTATTAAAATCGTCTGAATGTGTATTCAGCGGTACCTCGTTCTGGTTCAGCGCGTCCATAGTGTATGGGAGCAGCACATTGCGATCGCGCACATTGGTAGGCTCAGCAAAATGCCTGCGGTATTTGGATCTTATTCGTCCTTCCGGCATGTTCTCGCCCTCCAGTTTATTAAGCCCATAAGCAGTAAGGAACTGGGTAAAGCCTTCATCCATTGCAGCCCTGTAGGTCTCATTACTGCCTACCATACCGTAGAACCAGTTATGCCCTATCTCGTGCACCAGCAATCCTCTGTAAGAGGGGTCAAAGCCGCCATCAAGGGTCAGCATGGGGTATTCCATACCATCCTGCGCATCGGCAGCTACCATTTTAGGGTATTGGTACATGCCTATATTTTCAGAAAAGGTCTGTATCACCTTGGCCACATAGTCAGCACCATTTTGCCAGCCCAGCGCGTGCGGCTCCTGCACTATGGCCTCACACTGTATACCCTTCCAGTAGCGGATGGCTATGCGGTAAGAGGGGTCGGCAGTGAAGGCAAAGTCATGTACATTATTGGCCACATAGTGCCATGTTTTGCGTTCTCCCTTTACGTAGGGTATAATGGTCGATGGCGCCTCGTTCCATTTCTTGCGTGCGAAGTTGGCAATGTCCAACTTCTTCAAAAGAGTATCAGGTAGTGCCTCTGTACTGTTTTGCAGCATACCTGTGGCCTCTACTATGTAGTTGGATGCAAAGTTCAGCGTCACGTCATACAACCCAAAATCGCCATAAAACTCTTTGTTCAGGTGTTGGTAAGTATCCCAGCCCAGTTTGCGATCATACACACTTATCTTAGGGAACCACTGTGTACCATTGTAGTGCATGAAGCCCCAGGCATCATACATCTGCATGCGCCTGCGGGTAGTACCATTATCGTAGTAGGTGTCAAAAACCATTGCAAAAGTCACCTTGCTATGGGGATACAGTGGGTGTGGCAGATACACTTTCATTATGGTATTGTCCAGTTCTGTTCTTACCTGTTGTCCGTCTACCAACAGGTCTTTTACAACTATCCCCAGGCCCTCCGTTTCTTTTTTACCCAGCCTGGCTTTTATCTTATTTGTTTTTTCAAGCGCATGCAGGTAGGAACCTTTTACAAATGCATTTTGATACAGATGGAAATATACATAGGTAAGCGTATCAGGACTGTTGTTCCAGTATTCCAGCTCTTCTTTTGCGTTTATAGCATTGGTCTGTTCTGATATCGATGCATCAATTTTATAGTGCACATCCTGCTGCCAGTAGTCTTTATCCGGGTTACGGTTTTGCCAGTACAGCGGGTTGCTGCTATTGCGGTATTCATTATCGTGCAGCTGTGCGCTGGCATACGACCCTAATAATGATAACAAAAGTACAAGGTGCATTCTCATGTGCATTCTCAATAATTTAAGAGGTCAAAAGTAAGTTTTACCGGGGATAAATGCCATTGTTATAGATAAGCACTACCTATCATGTGCGCCACTTGCTAAGTATCTTTTGCCATAGTTGACGGTTGCGAGCCAGTCGCTTTTCTCGCAGGCTGTGCAGTGTCTCTCCTGGCAGTATACTACTTCTATTCTTTGATGTTGCTATTCGCTGTGTATGATAGATACCTGTATGGCCGCTAAAGTAATACGCTATAAAACAGGCTACCGCAAAGTAGAGTATATAATTATTGCCAAATAGCTCTGCCCCCATAATAGTACAAGCAATGGGCGTGTTGGTAGCCCCGGCAAATACCGCTACAAAACCTATAGCTGCAAACAGATCTATAGGTGCTCCGCATAGCATGGCAATAACATTGCCCAGTGTGGCACCAATAAAGAACAAAGGGGTTACTTCCCCGCCTTTGAAGCCTAAACCCAGCGTGACCGCTGTAAATAATAGCTTCCACAACCAGCTGTAGTACCCTGCCCCACCCGTATGAAATGCATTGACGATACTAACGCTATTGCCGTACTGTCCCGTAACCCCAAGCCCCAGGTAATCTGTAGTTCCCGCAGCATACCGGAGCACAATGATGATGACACCACCCCAAACTGGTATCATCCATTGCGGCTTAATCAAAGCCTTTCCAACGTCCTTAATAGTATGAGAGATCCCGGAGAACAAGTATGCGACCATGCCGAAAGCGGCGCCCGCCACTATCACTTTCAGCATCAATATTGCTTGCAGACGCAAGCCTGCTGGCAGTGCAGCAGATACCACATAATGCGTGTGATGTACACCCCATGCCCCGGTTACCCGGTCGGCAAGCGTAGCGGCAATAAGGCAGGGCAATAAGGCGCCATATCGCATATTGCCTATCACCAATACCTCCAGCGCAAAAATTGCCCCCGCTACAGGCGTGCCAAAAACAGCGCCAAATCCAGCTGCAATACCCGCCATCAGCATCACTTTCATATCTTCCGGAGGCAAGCGGAACCACTTGCCAAATAAGTGGGCCATGCTGCCACCCATCTGCACCGCAGTTCCTTCCCGGCCAGCAGATCCACCATTTAGGTGGGTGAGGATGGTCGTTATAAGTACCAGTGGGGCCATGCGCGCGGGTATACCACCGCCCGGCTGGTGTATCTCTTCTATTATCAGGTTATTGCCGCCCTCGGCATTTTTGCCCCACAGGCGGTATAAAAAATAAATGACCACGCCCGTTACTGGCAATAGGAACAATAGCCACGGATGCTGCATACGGTAATTAGTGACCATATCGAGCAACCATAGGAACAATGCGACCAGCGAGCCAACTACAATAGAAAGCGGTAAACAGATAACTATCCATTTGAATAAATAACGGGGAGCAGCAAGTAGCTGGCGATAGCATGCAATATTCATAGCCTACAAATTAAGTTTGTATCATTAATTGTAGGCGCCATCAGCCATCTGGGCGGTTGAGTAGGTGGGACACCATCACCTTTACTGTGTAAAGATAAATAAATTGTTCGTTTGTATTAACATATGGCAGGAGCCGCGCAGTAATGCGATCTTATTGTTACTTTAGTACAAACAGCAACTATGGAGCAGTTCCAATTCCCTTTCAGGCAAGTAGATAAAACACAGCTGCCAGCCGATATACAACAGCTGGCCGAGGCCGCAACTGGTGCCACCGCGCTGGCATATGCCCCTTACTCGAAATTCAAAGTGGGTGCAGCATTGCTGATGAGCGACGGCAGTATAATGAAAGGCGCCAACCAGGAGAACGCATCATACCCTGCAGGCATTTGTGCTGAAAGGGCAGTATTATCTTCCCTGAACCTGAATGACAAAACACGGAAAGTGATAGCCATAGCTGTGACCTATGAGCCACACGGCGGTGACGACCAGCCTATAGCCCCCTGCGGTATATGCCGCCAGTATATGCTGGAAGTGGAGCTGGAACAGGAGTCGCCAATAGCCATATACATGTGCAGCCCATCGGGCCAGGTAATACATGTAGAGAACACTGGGCACTTACTGCCTTTCTTTTTCAGCAATAAGCACCTGCCTGCTTAGAATAAATTTGGTAATTTTGCTTTATAAGCACTGGTTTGCTAATTTGCACCTCGGTAAAAAGTACTCTTTACAATGATAGAAATAAAAGTCCCCACAGTAGGTGAATCCATTAGTGAGGTCACCCTGGTAAAATGGTTAAAGAAAGAAGGGGAATATGTGAATCGCGATGAAGTGATATGTGAGTTGGAATCTGAGAAAGCGACCTTTGAACTAAATGCAGAGCAGGCTGGTATACTGCACCAGGTAGCACAGGAAAATGCCACACTCCAGATAGGCGATGTGGCATGTACAATAGACGAAACAGCGCCAAAACCAGAAGGCGTAGCTACCCCACAGGCAGCTGCTGCTGAACCGAAACCAGAAAAAGCCATACCTGCAGCACAGGCTGCGCCTATACCGGCACCAGCTGCCCAACAGGGCGCAAGCGATGTGAAAGCCACCCCTGTAGCACAGGCCATAATGAGCGATAAGCAGGTAAAACCTACCGACGTAAAAGGCAGCGGCACTGCTGGAAGGATATTGAAGAATGATGTACTGGAAGCTATAGCCAACCCAGGCCGCAAAGGCGGTGCAGCAGCATTTAGCCGCGAGGACAGGCACGAACGTATGAGTAACCTGCGCAAAACGGTATCGCGCAGGCTGGTGGAAGCTAAGAACAGCACGGCTATGCTCACCACGTTCAACGAGGTGGATATGACCCGAATCATGGATATCCGCAAGCAATACAAAGACAATTTCAAAGAGATACATGGTGTTAACCTGGGCTTAATGTCCTTCTTCACCAAGGCTGTTTGCATAGCCTTGCAGGAATGGCCAGCCGTGAATGCCTACATCAGCGGTGATGAGCTTATATACCATGAATATTGCGACATATCGATAGCTGTATCTGCTCCCAAAGGGTTGGTAGTGCCTATCATTCGTAATGCAGAAAGCCTGAGCATGGCTGAGATAGAAATGAAGGTAGTAGAACTGGCTAAGAAAGCGCGCGACAGCAAGTTAACTCCCGATGAAATGACCGGCGGTACATTTACCATCACAAATGGGGGTGTGTTCGGCTCGTTGATGTCCACACCTATCATTAATATACCACAATCTGCTATACTGGGTATGCATAAGATACAGGACCGCCCTATGGCCATTAACGGCAAGGTGGAGATACGCCCTATGATGTACTTGGCGCTGAGCTACGACCACCGTATAATAGACGGTCGCGAATCTGTAAGCTTCCTGGTACGGGTGAAGGAACTGCTGGAAAGCCCGGACCTATTGCTCTTCGGTAAAGATCCAATGAAAACATTATTAGAACTATAATTTTGAACTTTAGATAAAAATAGCCGTTCCCGCACATGGAGCGGCTATTTTTCATTACAGCTTTCATGCGCTATATCTGGCAACACATACACACTATTACCGAAGTATACCGGGGCGAAGTACCACTGGCACATTTCCTTAAGAACCATTTTCGCCAGCACCCCAAGCTGGGCAGCAGGGACAGGAAGGTAATAAGCGATATGTGCTATAGCTTGTACCGTGTTGGAAAAGCATTGCCTCCTAACATTGACATGGAAGAAAAAGTGGGCATAGCCTTATATATATGCGGCGCCACATCTAAGCACAACCTGCCTTTTATACCAGAAAACTTACAGCCTGCAGCCTCACAACTTGCCGACCGCATCGTTGCATTGCAAGGTCACATTGATATCAATAAGACCTTTCCCCACCCTATAACCTTATCTGCCGGCATAGACACCACTCTATGGCTGCTGTCTATGCTGGACCAGCCAAAGCTATTCATACGCATACGCAAGGACAAGGAAAAAATACTGGCACTGCTTAAGGAACAAGATGTGCCATTTAATATCATTAATAGCAATACGCTTAGCCTGCCCAATGGGGCACCGATAGACAAACTTCTGCCAGCCGATAGTTACGTGGTTCAAGACCTCTCATCACAACGAACTGGAGCGTATTTTCAGCCGAAGCCCAACCAACAGTGGTACGACTGCTGTTCAGGTGCCGGTGGTAAATCCCTGCTATTGAAGGATATGCAGCCGACCGTAAAACTCACAGTAACCGACAGGCGGCAAAGCATACTGCACAACCTTAAAGAACGTTTCAAGCTATATCGCCATACTATCCCCACGGCATTTGTAACACATACTGATGATGCGACCGCGCTGAGCAGCGTGCTGGACACAAATGTATTCGATGGTATTATCTGCGATGTGCCCTGTACGGGATCGGGTACATGGGCACGCACACCGGAGCAACTGTACTTCTTTAAACCAGAAAAGCTGCACGAGCTGAGTGTCTTGCAAACTACTATTGCTACCAATGCCGCTGCTTATTTAAAGCCGGGAGGCCGATTCATCTACATTACCTGCTCTATATTCCAACAGGAGAATGAAGATGTAGTAGCCGAATTGCAAAAGCGCACCAAACTGGTATTAGAAAGCATGCAAGTACTTAATGGAATAGCAGAACATGCAGACAGTATGTTCGTAGCTGTGCTGAAGCATTCGTAATTTATCCTTTCACCAGTTTCAATACCTGCTGCTGCGTAGCCGATATGGCATGCAAAATGTACATACCTGCGGCCAAAGAAGATAGTACCGGTATGGTCGTACGTGGATTCCAGCCTGGGTATAATGCTTGTGTACTTTTCACTATCGTCTTGCCACTTATATCGGTAAGTACGAAAGTTACTTCGCCCCTTCCAGGAAGTTTTACAGACAAGCTTATATTGCCCACGAAAGGATTGGTCTCTGCAATGACCCATATCGGTGAAGTGGAAGGCAAGACCGGGGTGTCATTGACCGAAAGCGACAGGAATGCCTTCTTGAAATCGGGTATACCATAGCCTATTTGTGCTCCTGTGTTGTTGTAGTGGTCAGCACTCATGTTTATAGCCCTGCGCAACATGTAAGGCGTGGTCTGGCTACCAGATGCTTGCCATAAGCATGCTGCCCAGCCTGCCAGTTGCGGAGTAGAGAATGAGGTGCCATCTTCGTTCACTATAAGGTTCTGTGTATGGAACACGGGTACCTGCACGCCAAGCAAACAAACATCGGGCTTTATCTGTCCTGCTGCGTTGGGGCCATACCCACTGGTCGATGCATTGTTATGGTTCAGGTCTACAGCCCCGATCGTAATAGCACTGTCTGCATCGCCCGGTGTCAATATATGATTACCAAAGCCCGGCACACCAATACCCTCATTACCAGCTGATGCTACGAATAAGATACCCTTTTTCGTGGCCAGGTTGGCGCCACGAGCAGCTACGGTACTTTTACCATCAAGGTCTGTTGCAAAAACAAGATCATCATTGAGATAGCCACAGAAAGTATCGTACCCCAATGATACTGATATTACATCGGCACCTACACTATCAGCTCGCTCTGTGCCCGCCACCATGTTATCCAGTTCTATTGGTTGCTCGCTCTGGTCATCCTCTGTGATGTATAGGGCATATTGGGCCAATGGTGCACTACCTACATATACCAGTCCGCTGCTATTAACAGGGCCAGGAAGGTAGCCGGCCATAGTAGACAAAGCACTTAAGCCATGACTATCGTAGCCATATACATTATCGTTGTTGTAAGTAAAATTATGTACGTCCACATAGCCGCCGGCAGCATGCAGACTATCAAACCCAATGTGCGTATCTGCACCCATAAAACCAGCGTCCAGCACTGCTATTAATTTTCCTTGCCCCTTGTAGCCATTGTCGTGCAGATAATCGCCATTTACCATTAGCGTTCCCAGCCAGGTATTGCCATAGTACGAAGAAGTGCCTGTAGTTTTGGCCAAAGGACCGAGCTTTGGAGCTATTTTGGGTACCATTCCGTTATAGACCGCTACCAGCTTTACCTTATTTATAAATGGCTTTGCTCTTAGCGGGGCTATTGTGGTGGTGTCTGTTACCAGCACTACGCACATATTCAGCCACTTGCTCGTTACATGTATCCTGCCATTGCTTGCGCTGGTCACAGCAAGCACACTATCTATATATGGTGTTGATACCGGCTGGTCTGTACTATCAACCTGCAATCCTTGTGCAGCACGCCGGGCAAGAGATCTTGGAGAAAGGAAAAGAGCTGAATCAGATAGGGGTGGGCTACCTTGTTTATCTGTGAACCATACTTCGTATCCATATTGCAAAAAGGGAGGATCGCATGATTGTGCGAACCCATTTATACCCCCAAGCACTGTAAGGAACACACACAACAACCGCCGCAACCACATACCATGTTTATTTACTGAATGATAGGTTAATTATGATCTATTGCCTGCATTATAACAGTTGTTCCGCTCAGGCACTTGCCTACCTTAGCGTCATACTTCTGGTAGGTCTTCTCGCTGTATACCATACCTATGTCAAAAGCATAAATAGCTTTTGAATAGCTGCGGAATGTATAAGGCACTGTAGCATCGTTAGAACCAAGATTGTTTATGGTCTCATCGTTCTCAAGTACAGTAACGGTATTGCCAAAGCTCTCGTAAGATGTATTGTACCCTTGATCTACATTCTGATAGCTGAATATCCAGTTGTTGAGATATGTGTAAGCCGAATCATTCACATTTACCAAGCTGTTGCCCAACCAGGTTTGTCCTGCAGCAACAGGGAATACCATTTTTATAGTGCGGATACCGCCTTGTACATATTCTATAGAGCCGCCTGTATTTGTTACATATATTACACCTTGTGCGGTCCATGCAGCAGTAGCATTAGCCCTGTATTGGATGTCCATTATGTAGGACAAACGCAGGTTATTATCACGGAAGGTATCTGATACTGAATATCTTAACTGCGCAATTTTCTCAGAGGTCTTACAGTTGGATCCTGTAAAGTAGGTAGAGTCCACATTGTATGTTACATACTTACCGAATTTCAGCGGAAAGTAAGCCTTTGTTATATCGCCGGTAGCGGAATTACTGCTTTTCTTGCAAGAGAAAAAAGCCAAACTGCACACAACTACCAATAATAAAGCGGGTAAGATCCTTTTAGTCATAAGACGCAGTGAACATTATTTCACGTAAATATAATTAAAGAAACGAAATAATTATATTTCTTAAAACTCTTTTTGAGATTAGTTTCAAGGAACTTCATACCTAATTAAAACCTTTCCTGATAACGCCCCCTGCTACTACATCATCGCCTTCGTAAAACACGGCAGACTGGCCTGGTGCTATGCTATGTACTGCGTGATCGAAGTGAACGAGCACACTATTATCAGCCTGTGGGTGCAAGGTGCTCATAGCGCCAGCATCCTTGTAGCGTATCTTTGTAGTTGCTTCAAAGTTTTCGGGTATGGAGGCATATTTTACCATGTTAAGGCCGGTCACTTGCATATCGCTCTGCTCCAGTTCATGAGCATCGCCCAGCACCACGGTATTGGTCTCCGGTATTATCTTGGTAACGAATATAGGCCTGCCCAGCGCTATTTCCAGCCCCTTGCGCTGGCCTATGGTATAGAAAGGATAGCCACGATGCTTACCTACTATTTTGCCATCGGTCATTACAAAGTTGCCACCATTCACTTCTTCTTCCAAAGTAGGTATCTGGCGCTTCAGGAAGCCACGGTAATCGTTATCGGGCACAAAGCATATTTCATAGCTCTCTGCCTTTTTTGCAAGGTCTTTATAGCCCATATCATAGGCTATCTGGCGTACTTCGGTCTTTAGCAGATCGCCCAGTGGATATATACTGCGGCTAAGGCAGTCTTGACCCAGCCCCCAAAGTACGTAGCTCTGATCTTTAGTGAGGTCTTTGGCTTTTGATAGTACATACCGGCTATTCTCTTCGCGCACCTTTACGTAATGGCCTGTGGCTATGAACTCGCAATCGAGCGCATTGGCACGCTTCAGCAAGGCACTCCACTTGATATGTGTATTGCAGAGCACGCACGGATTAGGTGTGCGGCCTGCCATATATTCCTCTACAAAGTTC
The DNA here is from genome assembly GCA_965276955.1 of Flavipsychrobacter sp. Taxonomy (GTDB): domain Bacteria; phylum Bacteroidota; class Bacteroidia; order Chitinophagales; family Chitinophagaceae; genus JABDEZ01. The sequence continues at coordinate 77,807 of CBDIBP010000047.1, read as the reverse complement.
TCTATTACATGGCCGCCAAACTCTTCGCGTATATCCAGCACATAATGCGGGAAACCATGCTCTACTGCCGCCATACGGGCGTCATTGAAAGAATCAAGATTGCAGCAACCCGTTTCTTTCTTGCCGCCGCCTGATGTAGCATAGTCCCATGTCTTCATGGTGATGCCCACCACCTCGTAACCCTGATCGTGCAGCATAAGGGCGCTGACGGTACTATCTATACCACCACTCATTGCTACCAGTACCTTACCTTTCTTGCTCATAAACTATTGACCTGCGAATATTGAGATGCATTTTCATTACATATGACCTACTCCCGGGGGGGCAAAGATAAGTATATTACGGGTATAGCACTTATAATGGGATCAGGGATATTGATAGGCTGTTATGTCGCTGTTCTTAAAGCGTTCAGAAACTTTACTGCACGGACATCCCAAGGTTTTTGCGCATCATCCTGACCTCCTCTTCATCAGCGGTCTCACTTATCGATATATTTATCATTGCAGCGCTGTGAAACTCTTTAGCTCCGGTCTCTTGTGCTAAATCACGGATATTGTGTGCACGAACACCCCCGCCAGGCATAATGATGATGCGGTCCGCGGCCACTTTTACCAGCTGAGATATTGTCGCCACACCCTCTGTTGCTGTGCGGCGCAAGCCTGATGTAAGCACACGCCTGCAACCTGCATCAATAAGTATCTCCAATGCCTCATAAGCATCGGGTACTTCATCGAACGCTTTATGAAAGGTGACCTGCATAGGATATGCCCACTCCACGATCTGCTTTATCACAGAAACATCAATACTGTTATCTACTGTTAGTACACCGGTAGCTATACCCTTGCATCCCAGGTCTTTGCAGGTAAGAATGTCTTTTTTAATGATGGAAAGTTCATCCCTATCATATACAAAATTACCACCGCGGGGGCGTATAATAGGAAAGACCGGAATAGTGATATTCGTTAATGCATGCACTATGGTCCCATAGCTGGGCGTAGTGCCTCCCTGCAGCGGGTTGCCGCACAGCTCTATGCGACTGGCACCAGCTTTTTCTGCAATAAAGCACGAGCGGATATTGAATGCGCAGACCTCTAAAGGCATTTTTTACTTTTTTTCAGAGTCGTAAAAGTATTTGGCATCGTAAATCTTTTCTTCCTTACCACTTCTTACAGCGTAGGTAAATCCTTTTTGCAAAGCGTAGGCACCATACTTGCCATTTTTGTTGATAGCCAAAAACCCTACCTGTACCTCTCGGGCCATCTTCGGGTTGCGGGATATGATACGTTCTACGGCTTTTTTACACGCCGCTTCCGGTTCATGCCCCTGCCGCATAAGCTCTACTACCAGGTGAGAGCCAACTATGCGTATCACTTCCTCGCCCACACCGGTGCTGGTAGCTGCACCGACCTCATTATCCACATACAGCCCTGCGCCTATGATGGGTGAATCGCCCACCCTGCCATGAATTTTATAGGCCATTCCGCTGGTAGTACAGGCCCCGCTGAGGTCGCCTTTCTTGTCCATGGCCAACATGCCTATGGTATCGTGATTCTTGGCACCACCCGGCAATACGTTCTCTATATTCTTTACCGGTTTGTATTCCGACGTCTTCAACCATTCTTTCCACTCTTTTTCGCTTTGGGGTGTTAGCAGATCCTCTTTCTTAAAGCCGTTCTCCAAGGCAAATTGTAATGCCCCATCGCCTACCAGCATTACATGCGGGGTAAGCTCCATCACCTTGCGGGCCACTGATATGGCATGTACCACATTTTCCAGGCACGCTACCGAACCACACCTGGCATATTCGTCCATAATACAGGCGTCGAGGGTCACTCTGCCATCTCTATCAGGCCGGCCACCAAGGCCCACCGATTGATTGGTAGGGTCTGCTTCCGGTACCATCACGCCCTGCTCTACGGCATCGAGCGCGCGGCCACCTACCTTAAGCAACTCCCATGCGGCAGCATTGGCTTCTTTGCCAAAATCCCATGTGGAAATAACGATAGGCTCGTCCTTTACTGTTTTGTAAGCAGGGCTATCGCTGCCTGTCTTTGCAAACAATTGTTTACTTGCTAATAAGGCGGCGGATGACAATAGAGAGAACCTTATAAATTTCCTGCGATCGGACATGGTAGCTTTTGAATTTGTGTGTAATATACTGCGATATTGATAGAGGGACCCATGATGCACCCATTATAAAATTTCCGGTGGACCGGTAAAAACAAAACCGGTAAAAATACAAGATAAAACATTCTGAAACCCTTCACCACAAGTCACATTAAAAATGAAAACATTTATTATTCTTTCCGGTTTTTACCGACTGCGGTAAAAACTTTTCCTACCTACCTTGCGCTTAAAAACCTTTCATCAAGCACACTTCCCAATACAAATATACGCCGGAGCGATAGTGAACACCTAAAGATGATACACACATATTTGCAGAAGGCATAACATATGCCTGGTGCGGATAAGCAGATGGTGCTGCTATATTGCCGTGGATATTTTCAGTCTAATGATCAGAATTCTATCTCCGCAACCAACTCAGGATCAAAATAATATTAAATTTACGTTAACAACATAAATTAACGTAATGAATATAAAACTACTATTCATACTATTGTGCCTTTCCAGCTTGCCGGCGGCACATGCACAGTCCTATCATTCCAATGCCAACAAAATAATTCCGGGCAACCAGCATGAAGTGTATGATACGCTTACTATAGTCAACCTGGCAAGTGCCACACTAACAAGTGCTCATGGCCTGGATAGCATAACGCTGAATCTGCGGTACGCATATGATGAAGACCTTGTGATAAGCCTTATAGCGCCGGATGGCACCATAGTGCAACTGGCTGACAAGCTGGGCAGCGATAGCAATTTTACACATACCTGCTTTAACATGAATGTGATAAACATCATCAATGATGCAATACCGCCATTTACCGGCAGTTATCGCCCGGAGGGGTGGATAGGCATGGTGAACAATGGCCAGGTAGGCAATGGCAAGTGGGTGCTTCATATCATCAACACTACTACATCTGCCAACACAGGTACGCTTATAAATTGGGGACTATACTTTGATACCCACCCCGCACCTGCTAACGTGATGACATCTTCCACACTGCCTATAATTGTGGTAAAGACCAACAACAATGCCATAATACCCTATGATGAAGATGCGAAAGTGACCGGAAAAATGGGCATTATCTACAATGGCGTGGGACAGGTGAACCACATCACAGACGCATTCAACAACTACAATGGCTATATCTCTATAAAAGTAAGGGGCAACACTACCCGCTACTTTGCACAGAAATCATATGCAGTGGAAACAGAAGACTCTGCAGGCAACAACAACAATGTATCGTTGCTGGGGATGCCTGTGGACAATGACTGGGTGCTGTATGCGCCATATGATGACAAATCGATCATCAGGAATGTGATCACCTACGGTATATCGAACGCGATGGGCGCCTACGCGCCACGCACCAGACTGGCAGAGCTGGTACTGGATGGCGACTACCGCGGGGTATATGTGCTGATGGAGAAAATAAAGCAAGGGAGCGGGCGAGTAAATATCACCAAACTGAAAGCCACTGATACTACTGGTGTGAATGTGACCGGGGGGTATATATTTGAAGTGGACCGATCGGGCACTGTAGGCTACGACTCCTGGCAATCGAACTACCTGTCTTGCCTTACCGGAGGCTCGAACATATACTTTGCGTACGCAACACCCAAGAGCGGTAGTATAGCCACCCAGCAGAAGAACTACATAGCCAATTATGTGAACCAGTTTGAGACCGCGCTAAAGAACACAAGCGTTTACGACACGGTGAACGGGTATAGAAAGTATATTGACGTGCCTTCGTTCATAGACCAAGCACTGCTGCAGGAGATAGGGCACAACGTGGATGGGTACAGGCTGAGCAGCTACCTGCACAAGGACAGGAGCGGCAAATTAATGGGCGGACCTATATGGGACTTTAATGAAGCTTATGGAAATGCAGATTACTACAACGGAAGTGACTATAACAGCTTTGAGTGGGACCTGCCGTGCACCCTACAGGACGGCAACCTGAACCCCTTCTGGTGGCAAAAATTCCTGACCGATACCAACTATGTGAATAGCCTGAAATGCCGCTACACTCAGCTGCGCCAAGGAATACTTGACACAACGAACATGCACCACATGATAGACTCATTGGTGAGGGTATTGCAGGTGCCGCAGCAAAGGCATTTCACCAGGTGGCCTATATTGGGCCAGTATGTGTGGCCCAACTACTATGTGGGCAATACCTGGACCGATGAGATAACCTACCTAAAGGGTTGGCTGAACAACAGGGTGCAGTGGATGGATAGCTCTTTGCTGAGCAGTACATGTAGACCAAGAGTGGAAGTGAACCATGTTGCGCCTTTGCAGGATGTGAGCATTTATCCTAATCCAGCTACCGATGAACTGCACATACTATCGGGTACTGAACTATCGGGTGTATGTATATACAATATGCTGGGGCAGGTGGTGTATAGTAATAACACAAAAGCTGTTTCTTATAACATTCCATTGAGGCAATATGGTTTGAGGGCAGGTGTTTATTCTGTGGTGTTATCGGAAGAAGGTATTGTGGTGACTAGACGGGTGGTGGTTACGGAATAACAAGTTATCCATGACTTTATCATGTATTCGCGAGAACCTTCATTTCTTTTTTGCTTGGCCAAAAAAGAAACGAAGCAAAGAAAAAAGGCCACTTTTGTATGATCGCTCCGCGCATAAAAAGAAGCTCTGCCCCGTGCTATAGCAGGCTCGATCCTGGGCCACTGGTTTTTTGTAGGCGATGAAGGATCGCAACAAAAAAAGGTGGCTGAATATGGGTTCAGCTTTGCTCTTGGTGTTCGATAATTGTGAGTGAATCCTGCGCGAGGGCTGTTGGTCTGCGACACCACAGCGGCTGGAGAACTCCTGAAAGATCGCGCCTCAAAGACCAGCGAGCAAACATTGATAGCACTTCCCCACCTCATAAACCCCTAATTTTGCGCCATGAAGGAACTGGTCATAGCATCGGACAACAAGGGCAAAATACGGGAGATCACTGCCTTGCTGGAAGAGGTGGAGCTATTATCGCTGAAGGATATAGGGTTCACAGATATCATTGAAGAGCCTTACCATACATTTGAACAGAACGCGCTTGCCAAGGCAAGCGCCATATACCAGTATTGCGGCAAGAATGTATTCGCTGATGACAGCGGACTTTGTGTAGTGGCACTGAATGGTGACCCTGGGGTGGACAGCGCGCACTACAGTGGCGAGCGGGATGATGCGAAGAACCTGGAAAAAGTATTGGCAGAACTAAAAGACAATACAGACCGCGCGGCTTTTTACAAAGCAGTGATATGCCTGATATGGCAAGGCGACACCTACTACTTTGAAGGCATTTGCGAAGGGGAGATACTACTGGCTCCTGAAGGTAGTGACGGATTTGGCTACGACCCTATCTTCAGGCCAACTGGCTACAGCGAGACCTTTGGGAACCTGCCGCTGGATATAAAGAACACAATAAGCCACAGAGGTAAAGCCATACGCAAAATGGTGGCTTTCCTGCAACAACGAGAGACAGACCAATGAAATTTTCGATAGGAGATAAGATACTGCTGAAACAGACCGGCGAAGAGGGCCACGTGATAGCTTATATAGATAAGCTGATGATAGAGGTGGAGGTGAATGGAACGCAGTTCCCGGTGCACATTGCGGATATAGATCACCCGTACCTGAAGTGGTTCACCGAGAAGAACAAAACAAAGAAGGCAACTACCCTACCCGAGCAGCTACCTGTGGAAAAAGAAACACTCCGCAAACCACGACTAGCCAAAGGGATATACCTGTCGTTCGTGCCCGTATTCAAGGTAGAGGAAATGGAGGATGTGGTGGACTACCTGAAAATATACCTGCTGAACGAGATGCCGCAGGCGGTAAAGTTCAGCTACGAGGTGAAGCTACTGCATGAATCGGAATTTAAACATGAGGGAACTATACATGCCTTTGGCGATATATACCTGCACAAGATAGACTATGCGCTAATGCACGACCAGCCCAGGTTTCACTGGACGCTGACGGATACCGGGAATAAAGACATGGCAAATGCAGAAGGCATACTGCGTATAAGGCCGCAAAAACTGTTCGAACATATATCGGACGTGTTGCTGAATGGGAGCCCAACGTTCACTTATCTCCTCACCAGTGAGTTTTTGCCAAAGCCAAAAACCGAGAAAGAAAAGTATGTGCCCACTGTGAAGCCCGACTATATAACCGGGAACAACATAACCAAACTGGAAAAGCCCAAAAATGAACTGGACCTGCATACCGAAGCACTGCCCTACGATACCGAAGGGCTAAGCAGTGCCCAGATAATAACTATGCAACTGGACGTGCTACAGAAATATGTGCACCTTGCTATAGTGAACAAACAGGAACGCATGGTGGTGATACACGGACTGGGCAAAGGAAAGCTGAAAGACGAGGTGCACAAGATACTGAAACGCATACCCGAGGTATTCATATTTACCAATGAGTGGCATGGTAAGTACGGGTTTGGGGCTACGGAGATATACTTTAGGTATTAAAACTGCTGCAAAAGCAAATGCCGTCACACTTTCTGTATGACGGCATTTTTATTGATATCATCCTATTTACCTGAGTGCAAGCCCAATGCCTGCGAAAATAAGTATGATACCGTAGATTATTATAATGATGAGCGCAAGGATGCCAATGAACTTGAACATGTGCTTCAGGTGATTGACCGCAACATTGAACAATTGCTGATTTGATGTCTGCATTGCTGTCTTTATGGCTGTAGAATACCTGTATAAACAAACTATAGGGTATACATACAATGCGCCTATAACGATGTATACAAAAAACATGGTAGCAGCTACGGCTGAGCCTGCACCTGCAAACTTGTCGCCATAAATGGCGGACATAGCATTGCTGCTGAGCAAGCCAATACCTACAAGCAACATTAAAGCAGTAAATACAAAGCCCAGTACAGCAAGGAATTTCGTCCATCTTGCCATTTCGAGGAAGAGGCTTTTGCCGTGCTCGTCTATCTCTATTTTAAAGATATCTCTATCGTGCGATGAGTAGTCCATAGTGTATTTTTATAGTGTAGCTAAAATAACCATTTGCATACTAAAAAGAAAAACTTTTTAGTATGCCCTTGCAAACAAAACACGCTGTGTAGACGGGTTGCCGGTAAGTATGCACTTACCATCTTCCTGCACGTTGTTCAGCGGTATGCAGCGTATGGTTGCCTTGCTCATTTCTTTTATCTTATCCTCTGTCTCTGGCGTGCCATCCCAATGTGCTGATACAAAGCCGCCCTTGCCATCCAGCAGTTGCACAAATTCTTCCCAGGTATCAGCCTTGGTAGTATGCTCTGTGCGGAAGGCAAGCGCCTTGTTATACATATTGACCTGTATATCTACCAACAATTGCTCTATGCTGTCTGCCAGTCCATCCAGTGAATAGGTGGTTTTCTCCTTGGTATCGCGGCGGGCTACTTCAGCCTGCTTATTCTCTATATCGCGGGCACCCAGCGCTATACGCACAGGGATGCCTTTAAGCTCGTATTCCGCAAACTTCCATCCCGGGCGGTTGTTGTCATCATTATCGTATTTTACACGTATGCCTTTCGCCTTCAGTTGTTTTATTATCTCGTTGGCCTTACCATCTATCACAGGTTTGCTGTCCTCGCCTTTGTAAATAGGCACTATCACCACTTGCTGCGGTGCCAGTTTTGGTGGCAGTACCAGGCCGCTATCATCGCTGTGCGCCATTACAAGCGCACCTATCAGGCGGGTAGAAACTCCCCATGATGTGGCCCATACGTAATCGAGCTTGTTTTGCTTATCGGTAAATTTCACATCGAATGCCTTTGCAAAGTTCTGCCCCAGGAAGTGGCTGGTACCGGCTTGCAGCGCCTTGCCATCCTGCATCATAGCCTCTATGCAATAAGTATCTTCTGCGCCAGCAAAACGCTCGTTAGCTGTTTTCACCCCCCTTACTACCGGCATAGCCATGTACTCCTCAGCAAACGTAGCATATATATCCAGCATCTGTTTTGTTTCCTCTATAGCCTCCTCGCGGGTGGCGTGGGCGGTATGCCCTTCCTGCCACAAGAACTCGGTAGTACGCAGGAACAGGCGGGTACGCATTTCCCAGCGCACCACATTGGCCCATTGGTTGATGAGCAACGGAAGATCGCGGTAAGACTGTATCCAGTTCTTGTATGTGCTCCAAATGATGGTCTCGGATGTTGGGCGCACAATAAGCTCTTCTTCCAGCTTGGCATCGGGGTCCACAATTACCCCACCACCATTAGGGTCGTTCTTCAAGCGATAGTGGGTAACAACCGCGCACTCTTTTGCAAAGCCCTCTACGTGGGCTGCCTCCTTACTTAAAAAGCTTTTGGGTATAAAAAGTGGGAAGTATGCGTTCTGGTGACCGGTGTCTTTGAACATTTTATCTAATACGTCGCGCATATTCTCCCACAAAGCATAGCCATGTGGTTTTATCACCATGCATCCTTTTACCGCTGAATAGTCGGCCAGGCCGCCCTTTAGTATGATATCTACGTACCACTGTGAGTAGTCGTCTTCCCTATTTGTTAAAGTTTTTGACATAATAAACTTGGCACACTTTTCGTGGTCTTATATCTTGTTAGTGTAGCACAAAAGTAGTAATTTCACTAAGCAATTTTTACGTAAAATATATACATTATGAAACGGCATTTGTTGATGGCGGTTTTGTTGCTGGGTAGCGGGGTGGCCTCCTATGCCCAATCGAGCAATGACGATATTTTCCCTAATAGTTCCAATCAAAATCAATCGGCGCAGCAGGGATCGAATAACGGACGCAATTATAATAACAGTTCGAATAATAATAATAATTCGGACAATACTTATAACAACGGTTATAACCAAAATGACCAGGCCAATAACGGTTATAACCAGAACAACAACCAAAGCGGTGATCAGGGTGACCAGTACATAGATTATGAGAACGATAACTATTACGCTACCCATATCAATCGTTTTGATAATTCTTTTTATAACCAGGGCTACTATAGCACCTTTTATAACCCCTATTGGTACGATCCGTTCTGGGTCGATCCGCTTTGGGGTTACAACCCATGGTACAGGCCTGCATTTGGTATAGGTTTTGGCGTGGGGCCTTACTGGACCGGCGGCTGGGGATATAATGCATGGTATGGCTATGGCGGATTTGGCAGCTGCTGGAATTACCCTATCTATGGCTGTGGCTTCTACGGTGGGTACTATGGTGGTTTCTGGAATGGCTACTATGCAGGTGTGTACAATGGTTATGGCAGGTATACTGGCGTTCGCAATATAGCTTACGGCCCGCGTGTCACTTCTTTGAACACGGTTGGTTATCATGGTGGGCTGGTGCGCACAGTAGGGCTCTCGCACGCATACAATGGTGGTGGTGTCAGGAGTGCTGCTGTTAACACAGGGTATACACCAGGCGCCCGTGTAGGTTCTTTCAATAATTCAAGACCAATGGCTACAAATAATGCCGGTGCCAATTCCTTCAGAGGTGGTTCGGTACAATCGCAGACCAATGTGCGCAGCCAGGCCCCTCAACAGGCACAAGGTGCGCAGAACAACATGCGTGGTGGTCAGTATAACAATAATGCATCTTCTCCTCAGCAGTCGCAGAACATGTCGGCACGTGGTAATGCACCTGCCCAGCAGTCTGCAAATGGCAACAGGGGTGGCGGTTTCCGCAACTTCTTTGGGGGTGGCAACAGACAGGCCGCACAAATGAATTCCTCTGCACAACGCTCTTTTGGTGGCGGCAATAATGCACCTCGCCAAGGTGGCTTTGGTAGAGGAGGCCGCCCAGGCGGTTTTGGCGGTGGCGCAGCACGTTCTGGCGGCTTTGGTGGTGGTGGTGCACGCTCCGGTGGTTTTGGCGGTGGGGGTCATGCAGGCGGAGGCGGCCATTCTGGCGGCGGACATCGTTAATTTTTCTTTTAACAGATCATTTTATGTTTCACCACGCTTATAAAGGCGTGGTGATCTTTTTTTAGGCAAATCGGTATGGTTTTTGAACTTTCATTAACAACCTTTCTATTTAAACATTTCTGTTTCATTGTTGTCAAACTATCATCGTAAAAAACTAAAACACATGAAGGCGGTAACATTATCACTCTTAGCAATATCTCTGGGTTCCAGTATTTTAACTGCATCCGCTCAAGATTTTTCAGACGCGCTACGTTATTCTTACCTCATGCCGCAGGGTACTGCACAGTCTATGGGGTTTGGGAATGCACTGGGTTCTGTTGGCGGCGACTTTTCCTCTATCGCGGTCAATCCTGCCGGGCTTGGCATCTACAAGTCGGGCGAGATCCAATTCACCCCGAACCTAAAGGTGAACAGTGTGACCGGCCAGTACCTTGGGACCAGTGCCAGCGATAACAATACACACTTCAGTTTCAGCAGTGCAGGCGTGGTATTCACACACGCACCAAAAGGCGAACGATACAACAAAAGCCCATGGAAATCGGTTTCATTTGCATTTGGTGTGAACAAGCTGGCCGATTTCAACCGCGATTATCAATACTCCGGCAACAATAGCGGCAGTAGCAGCAGCAGCCAGACCGACCAGTATGCTGTGAATTTCCAAAACCGTCCCAGTGACACGAGCTTTGAGGGCTCCAATGCATCATTAGGCTGGTACAGCGAATTACTGGATGATACCGGCGCTACCCGTGTGCCATGGAGGAATGGCATTAACCAGAGCCGCATGGTGCAGGAGCGCGGTAGTACCAACGAACTTGATTTTGCACTGGGAGGTAACTACAGGAATAAACTATTGTTAGGTGTAACGCTGGGTATCCCTATAATCAACCACAGCATCACTTCTGACTACATGGAAACCGCACTTAACCCGGATCCGTCAACCTTTACTTCGTACAACCTGCATGAGACCTATACTACAAACGGTACCGGTATCAATGGTAAATTTGGTATTATTTACAAGTTCACAGATCACTTCAGGATAGGAGGAGCTATACACACGCCCACATATTATGCCATGCACGATGAAAGTACTATTACCCTGACCAACAATACCCCTTCATTTGCATCAGGACTCTACCCACCAACAAGTACTTTTGATTATAACCTTACTACACCTTGGCGCGGGGTATTGAGCGCTACAGGGTTCATTGGCAATATCGCTTTCATTACTGCCGACTATGAATACATAGACTATAGCACCGCAAGGTTCAACTTTGGCAGCGACCCCAATTATGGTAACCTGCAAGAGGTACAAACAAACGCTAACAAGCTAATAAAACAAAACCTGCAGGCCGCTTCTAACTTTCGCGTAGGTGCAGAAGTGTATGTGAGCAAGATCTTCATACTGCGTGCAGGGGCTGGCTATTATGGCAACCCATATAAGAACAATAACGGGGTAGATTGCAGTAGCCTGTCCCTATCTGGTGGCTTTGGTTTCCGCTTCCAGAGATTCTTTATAGATGGTGCATTTATGCACACACAATACAACGGCCTGGAGCAACCATATGCTACACCATATACCAATGTAACAGTACCCACAGCTACCTTGCAGAATAGCATAAGCAATGCGGTACTTACTTTTGGGTATAAATTCAGAAGTTAATATCTTAATATACTGATACTAAGGATCTCTCATATATGGGAGATCTTTTTTATTTTTATCTGGCAAGAGAACTTGAAGCGATGAAATATAATGTGCCATCATTTAAAAGCGTTTTGATATTTGTTGGCAAAGTGGCTTTTGCGATAGCGCTGACGATCTCCATATTCGCTTTATTAATGGGTTTAGGAAGCAGAAGCAAGCCAGAACCCGATATTCCCGTTACAGATGCAGAAAATAGAACGGTAAGCGCATTAGAGCAAGAGTGTAAATGCACAGTGACGTTTGAGCATAAATACAATTTGGTGATGAACTTACCAACTGATACAGTTGGCATCTTTAAAGAAGATAGCCTTGCGTATATAAGGTTTACCTGGAATAGTGGAAAGGACTACGGTAAATATAATATACGTGATGATGTTTATTATTATGCGGATACCAACATAGTCGAACATGCCCTGAGGGTAACAAGGAAATTAGATAGCGTTATCTCTTATAAGGCATATTATAAGGGATATAAGGTCTTTTACAATACTGTAAATTTAATAGACAATGGCAAAGGCAAATTGTGGACAGCACATGAAAAGTATGTAGTTATTGATAAGGTAAAAGATGATCTTATGGTCAAAGCTATAGGGCCCTAATCCATTGAATTTCCTAAAAATATCCACATTGATCACGCTATGCAGCCTATTTTCAATAAATTGCGAACTGTAACCCGTTTTTTGAAAAACCGGGGCGATAGGCAAGGATACAATGGCAGACCTCTTAAATCAGTACAACGAAGATAGTATACGCTCACTCGACTGGCGGGAACATATAAGATTGCGCCCGGGCATGTATATAGGCAAGCTGGGCGATGGCAGCAGTATGGACGATGGTATATACATACTGCTAAAGGAAACGGTGGACAACTGTATAGATGAGTTCACTATGGGCTTTGGCAAGCGTGTGGATATACGGGTAGACAAAGGCATAGTATCCGTTCGCGACTTTGGCCGTGGTATACCGCTGGGCAAGGTAGTAGATGTGGTGAGTAAAATAAACACAGGTGCCAAGTACGACAGTAAAGCTTTCCAGAAATCGGTAGGGCTGAATGGTGTAGGTACCAAGGCTGTGAACGCACTCAGCAGCCAGTTCACCGTATCAGCATACCGCGAAGGCCGGGCAAAAGTTGCCGAGTTCGATAAAGGCATACTGGTAAAAGAGCATAAGGAGACGGACACTACAGAACCCAACGGCACACGCATCATATTTACCCCCGATGAAACGGTATTCAAGAATTACCATTTCATTTCAGAATATATAGAGAACCTAATATGGAACTATTGCTTTCTGAATGCCGGGCTTACCATCAATTTTAACGGCAGGAACTACCTGTCGAAGAATGGCTTGCACGACCTGCTGACCCGCAAGACCACTCCGGATGACCTGCGCTACCCTATCATTCACCTGAAAGGAGAAGATATTGAAATTGCCATCACCCATAATGGGGACTACGGCGAGGATATATACTCTTTTGTGAATGGCCAGCATACCACCCAGGGGGGTACGCACCAAGGGGCATTTCGAGAAGCATTTGTAAAGGTGATACGTGATTTTTATAAAAAGGACTACGATGCCGGCGATGTGCGCCAAAGTATAGTGGCCGCAGTATCTGTAAGGGTACAGGAGCCTGTGTTCGAATCGCAGACCAAGACCAAGTTGGGTTCGCAGTATGTTTGGGAAAATGGGCCATCGATGAAGTCCTTCGTACTGGAATTCCTTGCAAAGGAGCTGGATAACTACCTGCATAAAAACCCAAGCGTTGCCGATGCACTGAAAAAACGCATAGAGCAAAGCGAACGAGAACGAAAAGAATTATCGGGTATCCGCAAACTGGCCAACGAACGCGCCAAGAAAGCCAACCTGCACAATAAAAAACTGCGCGATTGCCGCATACACCTGAACGATGAACCGCCGGTAAAAAATCGCGAGGAATTTGTACAAAAGAAATTACAATCCACCATATTCATTACCGAGGGTGACTCTGCCAGCGGGTCCATCACTAAGTCGCGCAATGTTGAGTCGCAGGCGGTATTCAGCTTGCGCGGTAAGCCGCTCAACTGTTTTGGCCTTACCAAGAAAGTAGTGTACGAGAATGAGGAGTTCAACCTGCTGCAACATGCACTGAACATAGAAGAAGGGCTGGATGGCCTGCGGTACGAGAACATAATAGTAGCTACCGATGCCGATGTGGATGGTATGCACATACGCTTGCTGTTGATGACCTTCTTCCTGCAGTTTTTCCCAGACCTGGTAAGGGCTGGGCATATCTACATATTGCAAACCCCGCTGTTCCGGGTACGCAATAAGCAAAAGACCATCTATTGCTACAGCGATGAAGAGCGGCAAAGAGCCATAGCACAGCTGGGTACAAAACCAGAGATAACCCGCTTCAAAGGATTAGGAGAGATATCTCCAGAGGAGTTTGCGCAGTTCATAGGTGAGGATATGCGCAAAGACCCTGTGCTGCTGAGCCAGGACGCACATATACAAAAGCTGCTGGAATACTTTATGGGCAAGAACACACCACAGCGTCAGGTATTTATAATAGACAACCTGAAGATAGAAAAAGACCTGGTAGCCGAACTGGAAGCGTAATGCAAGCACATACCACTTATATTTGTATCCTTATGAGGCGTTTTTTCGGTTGTTTATACATGTTTGCTTTAGTGCTGTATGGTAATCTATGTGTGGCACAGTCCGCCTGGCCATCGCCGGAGGTGGAACAGATGTATGACCAGGCACGCACGTACATGACCAACGGCAATGTGAAGCAAGCCATAATACTATACCAGCAAGCTATACCCCTGGCACCTGACAATCCCCTGCTTTTCCGCGACCTGGGCAAAGCCTATTACCTGAATGGTAACTATGCTGAAGCGAAAAAAACACTGGAGTCTGTAATAAAAACACCACAGGCCGACGAACAAACCTTCCAGGTAATGGCTGCCTGCCAAACTGCTGACCGCGATACTAAAGGCACAAAAAACACCTTAGAAAAAGGCATCAGCCACTTCCCTAATTCTGGCATGTTGTATCACGAGCTGGGCAAATATTATGATGAGGAAGGCGAAGTACCCGCCGCACTATCCAAGTGGCTGGATGGCATACAGCGCGACCCTGCATATCATGTTAACTACTACGAGGCTGCACGCATCTACGCTACCACTTCTCATCCTATATGGGCCATACTATATGGCGAGACATTCGTGAACATGGAAAGCCAGACACAGCGTGCTGATGAGACACGAAAGCTGATAATGGATGCGTACCGGAAGCTGTACAATACTACGGCCACAAATGCACCAGAGTTCAAAAAAGTAAAAGAGACACAGGCCACATCTTTTGAAGAAGCGGTATACACCACATACCTGCATTTGTCGCCGGTTGTGCTCGATGGCATTACGACAGAGAACCTTACCATGCTGCGTACGCGTTTTCAAATGGAGTGGTTCGCTACATATGCATCGCAATACCCTTTTACATTGTTCAGCTATCAGGATAACATGACCCGCAATGGCTTCTTCGATGTATATAATGAGTGGCTGTTTGGCATGGCTGAGAGCAAACAGATATACGAAGCATGGAACAAATTCCATGCTGGATCTATCCAGCAGTTCACCTTATGGAAGGCCCAAAACAAGCTGGTACCCGCAGCCACAGACTTCTACAATGACAAGAAAATGAGCGAGGTGTTCCCTAAAAAGAAAAAATGACAATAAACGTTAAAATAAATTAGGCATTCGTCGGAAGCAGTTAAATACACTACTTTTGCCCCAATATCCCCCAAAAAGCAGCGTTCTAAATATCATGAAGTTTAACGTCATTTCATATAAGTCCCTTTTTGCCATTGTTGTAGCTATCATAATGCTTGCAGGCAATACTAACACATATGCACAGTCGCAAAGTGCCGACAGGATAATTACCAATGTAGGCCGCAACCGCATTATTTTAGAATCAGACCTTGATATACAAGTAGCACAAATACGGCAGCAAGATCAGCTGACCAGCACAGACACCATAAAATGTGCCCTGCTGCAGCAGATGATACTAAAAAAAATGCTGATGGAGCAGGCCGAGAGGGATAGCGTGCTGATAACCGAAGAAGAAGTAGAAGCCCAACTGAACAACCGCCTGCGTTATTTCATACAATTATATGGCTCTAAAGAGAAGCTGGAGCAAGCCGCAGGTAAAACTATA
The DNA here is from genome assembly GCA_965276955.1 of Flavipsychrobacter sp. GTDB lineage: Bacteria > Bacteroidota > Bacteroidia > Chitinophagales > Chitinophagaceae > JABDEZ01. The sequence continues at coordinate 61,864 of CBDIBP010000047.1, read as the reverse complement.
TACCAGCTAAAAGAGGACTATAGGGATAACATAAAAGAGGATATGGTATCTGAAAAGATGCAGGGCGAGATATTGCAGCACGTAAAAATAACCCCTGCTGAGGTAGAAGCCTTTTACAATAAGATACCCAAGGATAGCCTGCCACTCTACCCTGCTGCTGTTGAGGTAGGACAGATAGTGATAGACCCACCTGTAAGTGCCGAGCTGGACGCTTATGCACACAGCAAAATAGAAGACATACGCAACCAGATAGTATCTGGCGGAAAAAGTTTTGAGATACTGGCGGGTATATATAGTGATGACCCGGGCAGCAGGGATAACGGTGGTCGCTATGACGATGTGAGTCGCACGGGTGCATTTGCGCCGGAGTTCCTGAATGCTGCATTCAAATTGCAGAACGGGGAGATATCCCCTATCATCAAGACCAAGTTCGGGTACCACATCATACAGATGATACAACGCAAGGGTGATGAGGCCGATCTGCGTCACATACTTATACGTCCGGAAGTTACATCGGGCGACTATAAAAAGGCACTCATTAAGTTAGACAGTATAAGGGCCGACCTCGTTTCTGGCAAGATGTCCTTTCCTATCGCCGTAGGAAAATATGCTACTGATGAAGCATCTAAACGCACCGGGGGTATGATATCTGATCCACAAACAGGCAATACCTTGCTGGATATGAATAAACTGGACCCTGCTATGGTATTGTCTATAGACAGTTTGCAACCCGGCCAATTCTCGCAGCCACAAATATTCTATAACGAAGCACACGAGAAATCGTGCCGTATCATATACCTGCGCAGCCGCACATCGCCCCACAAGGCCAACCTGAAAGATGACTATTCCCGCATACAAGATGTAGCCTTGCAGCAGAAAAAGACATTAAAAATGCAGGCATGGGTAGTTTCTAAATTGCCTTCTTATTATTTAAAGATAGATCCGGAATATTTAGGCTGCCCTGTGCTGAGGCAGTGGAGATTGGATACAGGAAGCAGCAAGACAGATTAACACTAAAATTCTCTATAGTTAAAAAGCGCAATACTTAAGTACTGCGCTTTTTTTGTACGCTTATTTTTGCCATAACAACTCATGCATATAAAATGAAAAGTATAGGCCTGTGAATTCTTAAATATATATATTATCTTCATGGTCATCAGTTGTAATGCAGCATTATGTAGTTCTTTTATAAACCTTTTAAACCCATGCTATGAAATATTTTTTTACATTACTGGCTTTACTTTTTATTCTTGTTTGTAAAGCCCAGCCATCCATTACATTTAGTGCGCCGGCAACCACTTGCATCACGGCACATCCAGTAACGTTGACCGCAAATTTTGCAGGGTTTACACCACCATTGACCGTGGTCTGGACATTGTATTCTTCTAATTACTTTTCACCTTCGGGTCCCATTACTATTACACGGGCTGGCATTACAAACAGTTACGATACGATACAGAATTATAAAGGTCTGGGCATTAGGATAATGGTTACTGATGCCATAAACCAAACTGCGCAGAACATCTACGTTTTCGGGCCGCCAATAAACTATTTTGCGTATTCTACACCGGGAGTATGCCCGGGAGCTCCCCAAGCAACTGCAATGGCCTACAATATTACCGGCGGTACGCCGCCGTACAGTTTTCAATGGTATGATCAAATGACCAATGCCGTAATAGGCATCGGCAATCCCATTACTTTGCCGGCAATCCCAAATTTATATGGGGTAAAGATCACAGACGCCACCGGTTGCTATACAAGTAGTGCATATCGCCTTGATACGAACATAAAAGCATATTCATATACTATTGCACAATTTGCATTCCACTTGCACGCTACTGCCGCAAGCTGCACCAATGGCACTGTTTCTGTGGGTACCATAACAGGTACCAGCGTGCCCCCTTATACTTATTTATGGTCCAATGGTGCTACTTCATCTTCCATATCAAATGTAAGCCAGGGCTATTATTCCCTCTCCGTTACCGATGCGCAGGGATGCACAGCCTCTGCTGACACACAGGTAGTACAACAACCTGCGATACAGGTGCATACAGTAGTGACACCTGCAACTTGCTTACTAAGCAATGGAGCCATCACAGCCTTCGCCTCTGGGGGTGTGTCGCCCTATACATATCTTTATAGCAACGGCAGTAACACACAAACACAGACCAATATACCCTCCGATAGTTATTCGGTAACAGCCACAGATGCCAACGGCTGTACGGGTGTAGACAATCCTTATGTATTCGCAACAACACCTATTACAGTTAACTACAACTCTACTCCCAGTTTGTGCACTGCCAGCACTGGTACTGCTACACTGTCCATTTCAGGGGGCACAGCACCATATACTGTAACCTGGAGCACTTACCCAGCACAAACAGGCACAAGCTTACATAGCCTTCCGCCAGGTACGTATAATTTTCACGTGGTTGACGCTACTGGCTGCACCCAGGATGGTACCGTGGTCATCAGCCCCATTCATGTAATGAGTGCCTTCTTTTCGGTTACAAATGCGCAGTGCACACATGCCAATGGCAGCGTTACCCCCTTTGTTTCTGGCGGCGCCGCACCATATACTTACTCCTGGAGCAATGGCGCCACAACAGCAATACTGAGCAATGCTGTAGCCGGGCCGTATTCCGTTGGGATAACAGATAGTGCAGGTTGCCAGATATCTAAATATATTGAGGTGGGTATAACATCACCTGTCATCACCAATATTTCATCTACACCTGCGTCATGCATATTCACTACCGACGGTGTCATTAACGCAGCAGCTACGGGCGGCACTGCACCATATACATACCATTGGAACAACGGTCAGACAGGCCCAACAATAAACAACCTGCTTACAGGCCCATATTATGTATCTGTAACAGATGCCGCAGGTTGCCCGGGCAGCGGTTATGCCTACCTTGGCTATAACACTGCAGCAAACAATTGCTACTGCACCATACAGGGTCATGTGTATCATGATTTGAATGGTAATTGCTTACGAGATGCCGGCGAGCCGGGCATTGAAAATATTCAGATGCAGTGCAGCGGCCGTGGATATACCTACACCGATAGTAATGGCTACTATTCTTTTATAGTACCTACAGGCACCTACACGGTATCGCAAACTGTGAAGGCTTTTTATCCGTTGCAAAGTTGCCAGAGCAGCGCAATAGTTATAAATGCCAATGCAGCGTCGGGCTGCACACATACTGTGAATTTTGCAGATTCTTTAGACCCTATACATGACATGCATGTGAGCCTGTGGAATAACAATTTCGCTATCCCGGGCTTTGCATATCAGCAGCGGTTGATCGTAAAAAATGAAGGTACCGTAGCAGAACCGGCCATACAAAACAGCTATGCTACAGACGGGCAAATAAACGGCGCTACGTTCCTTCCATCCGGCATCTTTCCAACAGGTCCTACGAACGATTATAGGGTCACTACAGGGTTCCCTACCCTACAACCAGGCGCTACACAGTCTTTTTTGATCAACTATAATGTGCCTGCTAATATACCTTTGAATACCAGCCTAGTCTTTACAGATACGGTATCTAACAGTGCACCACTTACCAGTTGGCCAAACGACTATTCGCCATGGAACAACGTACGATATTTCTCAACGATCACTATTGGCTCTTTCGACCCGAACTTTAAAGCTGTAAGCCCACAAGGTACAGGACCAACAGGCCTCATAAGCTATACTGATTCCACACTCGAGTACATGGTACATTTCCAGAACACAGGCACTTATTATGCACAGAACGTAGTGGTGCTGGACACGTTGGATACCAATCTCGACTGGACCTCACTAAGCCCTGAATACACCTCTGCAAAATGTGTTGTCACTTTAAATAATGGCATCGCAAAATTCTCGTTCAATAACATACTGCTACCCGCACAGGCCGCAGACGATGAAAGAAGCAATGGTATGCTCTCGTACACTGTGAAGCTAAAAAAGAACTTGCCGTTAGGTACCCGGATAAAGAACAGGGCAGCTATTTTCTTTGATTACAATAAACCGGTAATGACCAATACGACTATCAATACTATCAACAAAACATCTGGCATAAATGAAATAACTGCGCAGGCTTACAATTCCTTCAATATATATCCCAACCCAACAACCGGCAATTTTAATATTGTGATCAACAGCCAGGATGGAGATGCACACGCACAACTTGTTATTACAGACATTGCCGGAAGAAGAATATTTGTGCAGCCTTTTGCCCTGCAAAAAGGCAAACAGGCTTTGCCTGTAAAAATGGGTAAACTACCATCAGGGGTGTATATAGCTACCATGAACGCTGGAGGCCAGGTACTGACGCAAAAACTGGTGGTGATAAACTAAACGAATATTTACAGCTTTTTAGGCTGCCATTTCAATTGCGGAAATTTTTTCTTGCCCAGCACAAAGTAGTCCCACACTATGCTGCGGGGATAAATCCCTTCCAGGTTGCGACGAGTTATGAACTTGTGGTTATCCTTGCGGCGGCCGATCCACAAGGGCAGAGTGCGGTAGAAATGCATATGGGCCTTTAGAATGGTGAACGTCTCTTTAAAATGGCCGGTAAACAGTAGCCGTAGTGCTGCGACACCATCCAATAACAGGCGGAAAGGGAACAGCCATATGAGCCTGCGCTTCTGCTCGTTCTTTATAAGTAATATCAGGTTGTTCCTGAAGTTGTAATATAGCTTCTGCGGGCTGCCATAGCTGATGACGCTGCCACCTACATGATACACTATAGACGAAGCAATGTAGCCTATCTTGTACCCTGCATTCTTTAAGCGCCAGCAAAGGTCTACCTCTTCCATGTGCGCGTAAAACTCAGGATCCAAACCGCCTACTTTGTGATATAGGTCGGCACGTACCACCAGGCACCCACCCGATGCCCAGAACACTTCTATATCGTCTTCATACTGGTCCTCGTCCTTCTCTATATCAAAGAAAATACGGCCCCTGCAAAACAAGTAGCCCAGCCCATCCATAAAACCACCACCTGCCCCTGCATATTCAAAAAGTTCGCGGTTGCGCCAGTATCGTATCTTGGGTTGGCAGGCAGCCATATCAGGATGCTGCTCCATGGCCTGGTGCAATGGAGGGAACCAATTGTCCGTTACCTCAAAATCGGCACTCAGCAGTATGTAGTATTTGGCTTTTATGCCTTTCAGGGCCTCGTAGTAGCCGTTGGCAAACCCACGGTTCAGCCCTATTTGCAACAGCTTCACAGAGGGAAATTGCGTAGCTACGTGGTTGTATGTATCGTCGGTAGAAGCATTATCTACCACCACTACATCATACCCGGTATGTGCCTGCTCTACTATTTTTGGCAAAAAGAGGTCATGCCACTTTGAACCGTTGTAACTCAGGATAACAACGGCAGTATCATGCGGGCATATGATCATTTGCGTAGGGTGCGAAATGACTATTTATACTTGGGATCGTAAAGGGTATTGTCTGGTACTTTTACATCATCGTTCTTCTGAAAGCGATGGTCATAAAGATTATAGCAACCTGCCCATGCAAATATGAAGAAGCCGAAAAAGCCCAGCAGGAATAAAAAACGCGATTTTTTAGGCTTACTCAGCTCTATGTCAGCTTCGTTATCTATCAGGTGTTCGTTGTGTTGTGTGTGTTGGTCCATGCGGGGATAAATTTCCGAAAGCAAAAATAATAGATATTACTGCAAATTCACAATATTTTTGCCATTGCTTTCGTTTATTTTGAGGGTTATATGCGACAATACATTAACTGGAAAACATATCTTGTAGTAATAGCTCTTTTTATAGTTGTTGCATCTCTGTTCTATACGGGCCAGCTGGCTCAAAAACTGGCTGGTGAAGAGAAGAAAAAAGTACTGCAACTGGTAGATGGCATCAAGACCATAGACAAGTCGCCCAACGGCCAGGAAATAGCGTTCGCGAGCAATGTAGTAACGCAGAACACTACAATACCGCTCATTATTACAGATGATAAAGGTAATGTCCTCAACTTCATCAATATAGATACCAGCCAGGCACATAATGTAAATAAACTGGTACTCGAAAAACTGGTGGAGTATAAAACCAGCCATACACCCATAGTATCCGATTTTGGGAACGGTAAAAGCTATGTATACTATGGCGAATCGTACCTGCTTACACAGTTGCGGTATTTTCCTTATGTGCAGTTGGCTATTATTTTGCTGTTCCTGGCAGTGTTGCTTGTGGCGCTCAGCACGGCACACCGCTCCATCCAAAATCAGGTTTGGGTAGGCCTTTCAAAGGAAACAGCGCACCAGTTAGGTACCCCGCTCAGCTCTATAGAAGCATGGATAGAATTGCTGAAAGACAATGAAGTGAATAATGAGGCCGTTATAGAAATGAGTAAGGACCTTGCACGGCTCAAGCTGGTAGCAGACCGCTTTAGTAAGGTAGGCAGCTCACCACAGCTGGAGGAAGAGAATATTGTGCTGCGGTTGGAGAGTATGGTAGACTATATGCAGAAACGCGCACCCAGCAAGGTAACCATAAGCCTGCATCGCACTGAGGACGATGTGCCTGTATATATGAGTGGCCCGCTATTCGACTGGGTAATAGAGAACCTGATACGCAATGCACTTGATGCTATGGCTGGTAAGGGCACTATAGACATTACCCTCATCAATACGCCGCAACAAGTGTGGATAGATATACAGGACAGTGGCAAAGGCATACCCCGCCACCAGGTCAAAAAGATCTTCACACCGGGCTTTACTACCAAGAAACGCGGCTGGGGACTGGGCCTCTCCCTTTCGCGGCGCATTATCCAGCAATATCATCACGGCTCGCTCTTCGTAAAGAATTCAGAAGTGGGTAAGGGCACTACTTTCAGGATAATTTTAAGGAGATAAAATACTAAGGTACCCATTCCATTTTAGTACTATTCTTTATGGAATAATACGACCCGTGGGTCTGTATAGTAAATACTATATATGGCCGAGATCAATGTTGCCTCAAAAAGCGGAAGAAGATCATCTGCTATTCGCATAGACTTAACTCCGATGGTAGACCTCGGTTTCCTGCTGATCACCTTTTTTATGTTTACTACTACTATGGCGAGGCAAAAGACAATAGAGCTAAATATGCCCGACAACGAGCCCACTGAGCACCCCACAGCATTTGCAGCAGAAAGCACTATAACAATTATAGCAGCAGACAAACATACTTTCTATTATTATTCCGGTGTTCCCAATGATATACACACTATACCACATGCCCATATTAATGATATGCGGGAGGTGATCATTAAAAACAAACAGGCAGCTGTAACATTGCCGGCTATCCTAAAAACAAAATGATTTTCTATACAAAAAAACGGGCAACCCTAAGGTGCCCGTTTATGTGGGGGTGGTGACAGGCTTTAATTCTTAAGCCATTTTAAAACTTGGGGTGTATTATCATTGCTACGTTGCACATGTACAAAGTACATGCCAGGATCTATATCAGATGGTAATAATATGCGTTCAGTGCCTTGGCCTGCCTGTTCTTGTTGCCATACTCTTCTTCCCGTTACATCGGTTATGTATACCGATAGCATTGCAGCAGTAGTATACATGTCTGCTTGTAAGTAAGCCTGTCCACCTGCTGCAGATGGGTTAGGCGCTATGTTCGCAAAAGTATTAGTTGTATTAGTTACATTCTGCACACCTACAGGGTTGGTTACGGTTGTGTCGTCAAGTACATTATATCCGGTTATAACTCTGCCATTGTTATCCATAATGGTCACATTATCCAGGTATAAGAACACCCAAGAGTTATAACCTATATTATCCGGTACCGTAAAGTTGAGGTTAGCAATGGTACCGTACCCGCTGGCATTAGTATGATCGGTGCGTACGTAGGCCCACCCTAATGAATTACTGCCGGTAGTTTTGGTAAATTCTATGGTATTGTAAGATACACCCAGCCAGCTTATAGGATAAGTAATAGTGGGCGGTGTGCTCAGGGTAAGCCCTAAAACCCTTACCTGTGCGGCTATACCCATAATATCGTTCATGGGCACAGTAGAACTGCCCAGAACTATAGGAATAGAAACAGACTCTTTAGGGTAAAAATAACGGTAGTTAGAAAGGTCGAAATATAAATTTGGGGCGCCATTTGTAGTAGCCTTGGGTATATGCAGGCTCTTAGCGTGGGTGGAATCGTAATTGAGGTATATAGCATTCACATCGCTATAGCCAACGGAGCCGTCGCCATCACAATCAGCATGTTTCATATTCACACCGGGCAGTAGATCGCCTGTCCAGTCCTGGCAAAAATGAGGCGCCCATGCAGTGCCTCCAATACGTGCACTGCCACTGTGGCCTAATCCAAGAGCCAGGGCCAGCACATCTGTATTATCTACTATATAGTCGGCATTCACATCACCAGGCCAAACCGAATCAATGCAGGTGACCGCGATAAATATTGAATCAGCAGTAGTACACCCATTATTATTGACGGTGACCTTATAATAGCCCGAGTCATTCGGATTATTAACAACACGTACCGGGTCCTTTATACCTGATGAAAAGCCAGCAGGCCCCCCCCACGAAAAGGAATAAGAACTATTCGTATCATTAGTTACCCGCAATTGTAAGGTACTGCCCAGGCATACCGAGCTATTGTTCCTTATAACAGGTACAGCCGGGGTTGTAGCAAAAGTAGCAGATATAGGATTCGAATTCTCAACGCAACCATTTGTATATGTAGCCGTAACTTGATAGGTACCACTTGCTGTAGCTGTGTAGAAAGAATTTATGGCCCCTGGTATGGCAGCATAGCTCACTACCCCTTGCTTAGACCAGGTATAAGATGCTCCCGGTATGGTAGCCGTAGAGAGAATAGCGCTGGTGCTGTCGCATACGGTAAATGAGGTGGCGGGAGATACCACAGGCACCGGTGCATACAGCTGTATGATAGCAATAGAAGAAGACACTGCTGAGCAGGAATTTGAAGTAGTTTCCCTTACAGTGTAAACCCCGTTCGTGTTGATAGTAACAGAGACCCCGTTTGCTCCAGGTATAGGCACATTGTTATTTAGCCACTGGTATATGATCTGATTGCCCGAATTAGCAGATAATACCGTGCTTTGGCCGGGGCATAAAGAACCGGGACCAGATAAGCTGATGACCGGATTTATTGCAGACTGGAAAGTAACACTATCAGCCGCGGCCGCAGTGCAACCGTTGTGAGTGACCAGAACTTTGTAATAGCCCGATGCTGTAGCAGCATAAGTATTTGTAGTAGCGCCGGGAATATTGGTAAAGGCACTACCGCTGGCTGGTGAATACAGCCATTGGTATGTATTGCCGGCAACATAATTAGCTGTAAATGTATCTACACTACCCGCACAGGCTACACCTGTTATAGAATGCATAACTGTAGCCACACACTGTGCCGAAACACGTGTAGCGAACAAGCTGAGAATAATTAGTAATATCCTTAAAGTATTTTTTGATCGCATAAATTTCAACCGTCACATAACTTACCTTTTTTGTAGACGGGATCTTACATCCAAAAGTTAGTAAAAATAATGAAATATGCCAATTTATAAGTTATTAATTACAGATCAGGGGTGAACGATGATGATGTGTTGACTAACACTCAGGTTGAAATAATAGAGAATAATACTACTCCCTCAACACATTATTATCTTTCGCCCATTTCTTTTGCCAGGCAGGGTAAGCCTTCAGTACCTGCTTAGGCTGGTATGTATACCATCCATATCCATCGCGCCGCTCCCGCTGCACCTCTTCAAGGCTGTATACCACCTTGCTATCGCGGTTGCAAAACAGGGGTCTGTGGGTCTTTAGCTCGTTATATCTTGCCCATATAGGTAGGGCGCTGCTGTCTATCACCACCCTCCTATCCGTTCTTGATATCTTGTACTTGGTATCCAGTTCCGGAGCGCTTACTGTCTCTACCCGTATATTGTATATCCTGGCATCGAGGAACCACCGTACTGCATTTTGCACTGCATCTACTACCTTTTTATCAGGCTTTTCTATACTCATAAGGAACAGCACAATATCGGCACTCTCCCGGTTGCATATGGCCGGTGGTTCAAACTTACGCGCCCATGCGGGTTGCAATGTCACCTCATCATATTGCTGGGCCCATACGGTCGGCTTGCCATTGTCTATTATCTGTGTTCGCAATATAAAGGGTAAGCCTTTATTGTAAGCAGCTACAAGCCTTGCCCGGTGAGCCTTGTCTATAAAAGCATACTGAGCTTCGCCATCGTTAATGTCTTTGAGCAATTGCATGATACCTACCATCACCCCATCGTTGTAGGTAATGCGCCTGCTGTACCCTTCTTCAAGCGGATAATACTGTGGCCAGCCACCATTCGCATATTGCGATGCCACTACAAAATCCAATCCTTTCAAGGCTGCTGCCTTGTACTTGTCAACACCGGTGGTGGTATACACATCGGCAAGTGCAGCTATTTGTGTATAGGTACTGCCATTGTCATAAGTAGTGTTCTCCTGGTTCTTAGCGTGTACAAGACTGTCTTTTTGGGCAGTAGTAAGGATGGCTTGTATATCATAGTTCTTAGGCCATCCACCGTTGTTCTTCTGGTAAAGCAGTATGTTGTCGGCTATCTCAATAATATCTGATGGCTTGTACCGGGGTTTGCCTGGCAAGGGGTTCACCACATTGTCCTTATCGTATATATCGTACCAGTGATGGGTGTTGTCTTCAAACGGAGACAGATCTATTTTGGTGATCTTTGTGTAGGTCATCTTCTGTGCACCTGCATGTGAGGCACCGGTAAGCAATAGTGCTATAAGTACCCCGCAGCACAAAACATTCATTCGTTCCATAGCAAACTGACCATTAATAGTTCAACAGCTTATTCAGCCTTTGTCCATTGTGTAGTGCGCCCCAGCAGCGATATACCTACGTAGCCGCGTATATCCAGGTGGTCGCCTTTATAAGTGATCTTGCAAGAGTAGGTTTTACCATTTGTTGGGTCGTACACCGTACCATCCTCGTACATTCGGTCTCCACTTTTATTGAAACCGGCCAGCACTACCAGTCCCAGCTCTGGCTGGCTGCGTTTGCTTTCGTCACTGTTGTGCATGTCCAGTTTAGGCTTGCCATCTCTGTTGGGCTCTTTCAGCCATATAATCTTACCATAAAATTTATTATCCTTGGCCTTGTATATCTGTATCTTTCCGCTCTTCTCCGCATTATACCACATGCCTTCTATACGGTCGGCCTGGGCTATTCCCGCACTGCTCTTTAACAACAGTAAAAAGACCGGGAGAATAAAAAGAAAAAGTTTCCTGTTCATACATCAACCATTTTAGGCATTATCAATTGGCATCGGTAATTGTACCCACACCACTTTTCTCGCTGGTTATGGCCGGGTGGCCTTTATAGCGTATCACCCCTACACCGCTCACATGCACATCCAGCGTAGCTTGCGCATTCACCTCTGCTGTTCCTGCGCCAGATAAGTTGGCTTCGGTCTTTAGGGTGGTCAGTCCAAATGCCTTTATGGTACCGGCACCGCTCATATCAAAAGTAGCAGACTTAGTATTGCCCGCTTTTATATTCAGCTTGCAGGTGCCTGAAATATCGGTCGAAAAATGCTCTACGTTCAGGCTATCTATCACTACTGTAGATGCGCCAGAGATGTCCAGCTTAAAATCGGCACACCTTATGGCACCGTGCAGTTCAGCATCTGTGGCGCCACTCAGCGATACGTCGTTCAGTGCCGGTATCGTAATAGTTATCTTTACTTTTTGATCAGTGCTTAATTGTGTACCCTTAGGTACATATACCAGCAGCTTACTGTCCTTCACTTCTGTTGTTATATTCTGCTGCAGGTTATCGTACCCGCTGAGCTGGAGCGAGGGCGTAGCGCCGTCTTGAATAGTAATAGAAGCATCTACAGGTGCACTTATATCCACTGCCGAAAAAGAAGGAACAGTGCGTGTAGTGGTGGTGGTATTTCCTGAGCCTATAATTACATTCCGCTTACAAGAAGCTATGGACAAGCTGACCAGCAAAATGGCTACTATCTTTTTCATTTACCTGTGTTTATTATGTAGTTGATGAACTGAGAACTTAGATACTCTTGTTGTAGCGCCACCACACCAATCCTATAGTACCCATTATAGATAACGGAATGAAGGCAAGGTACACAATACCCCCGTTCAGCCCTTTAGCACTTTTATCATCAAGCCCTGCTGCCGTTTTGGTACATACCGCACACTGCGCCTTTGCAGCCATTGGTGCCACCAGCATACACAGCATCGCTATCAATAACCACTTTTTCATAGAATAAATTTACGAACTAAAGTTAACAACGCAATAAATACTCATGTCATATATGGGGCACGTAGTACGGCGATATCATCAGGTACACTATCACCCCCGTCACGCTTACGTACAGCCACAATGGCCAGGTTATCTTTGACAACTTTTTATGTGCCGGGAACTCCCCTATCAGCGCACGGTAGGCGGTAAACAATACAAATGGCAGTATTATAGCCGCCAATGGAATGTGTGTTATCAGTATTGCATAATACACATACCGCAGCGGGCCATCCCCACCATACTTCGTCTCGCCGGCAAACAGGTGGTGACCTACATAAGATACGAGGAAGAGTACTGAAAGGACGATAGCTACCATCATCAGGTTCCTATGCAGCACGTATTGCTTGTTCTTTATGGCTACCAATGCTGCTATCAGGCATATGGCAACCATGGAATTCACTACAGCGTTGAACAGAGCCAGGTAATGCACATTAAAGCCAAGGTCTATAGGCAACTTGTAGCGTGAGATAACAACAACTGCTGCAAAAACAGCAAAAGATACTGTATAGATCAGCAGCCTTGCCTTTTTATCGTTCTTCTGAATGGATGGTGTAAGCATGATCTGCTGTATTAAATTTTCTATTTTTCTAAAGAGAGTAATACCACATCATCGGCACAGCGCTTCACATCTGCAGTATCCAGCCCGTTGTAGTAACCACGTATATAACGGTTCTTATCCAGCAGCACTATCTTCTCCGTATGTATAAAGTCATCCGCCCCTCCGTCGCCCGGCTGGGCCTCCACAAAAAGCTGATTGCGGGCATAGTCGTATATCTTCTTCTTGTCTCCGGTAAGGAACCACCAGTGGTCATGATCGACCCTAAATCGGTCTGCATATTGGCGCAGAACCTGGAATGAGTCATGTGCCGGATTAACGGTCATCGAGATAAGTTGTACGGCTGTATCCAGCGAGCTTTCCATTTTAGGGTTCTTATGAAAAGCCTTTTGCAGCAGTACCATATCACCTGTCAGCCGAGGGCATATAACCGGGCAATTCACAAAAAAGAAGTCAACTATTAATATCTTCCCTTTTAAAGAATTGTTCAGCGATACTGTATTGCCCAGTTGGTTGGTCAGCACCACATCTGTGGCCTGGTGAAATATGGTGTCGTTCTTTCCTTTCACCGGCACAGCACGCACACTGTCTGCCACGTAATAATGCGGCATGTGCAGCTTGTCTTTAGACATGAGCCTGGCTATAAGATAAAAAGAAAGCGGTAGCACAAATGCTACCGCCAGTCCACCTAAAAATCTATACTTAGAGAATTGTTTTGCCATCTTTAATATTTCCTGCACACCGGCAAGACTGCTCTGTAATGAATGCTAACGGAACGACTGGTTCATGTGCAACCAGAAACCACCATCGGCGAGGAATGCTATAATGAACCAAACGAACAGTACCAGTGGTACCATTACGGTAACAATAAAATTCTTTACTTCATCGCCCAGGTGCATAAATACTGCTACTATGTAGCCTGCCTTTACAAGCGTAAGGCCCAGGAATAAAAATGCAACAAGGACCTTAGGTAATTCATGGCTGAAGAACATACCTATTACTACCTCTATCAAAGTAATACCCAGCAGCACCCAGAACACATTCCAGATCCTTTTTACCTGCTTCTTGCTTTCTGTGGAATTAACATCTGAATGATGCTGCATAACGCCAGAATATAATTTAGACTGGTCGCCTTCGTATAAATGCTGTATGCTATTTTCGTTATGATGTGACATCTATGATATGATATGTTGGGGTTGTGAATTTATGTTTATCGATTACAGCAGGTAGAAGCAAGTGAATACAAATACCCATACCAGGTCTACAAAGTGCCAGTAAAGACCTATTTTTTCTACCATCTCATAGTGGCCGCGGCGCTCGTAAACACCATTCACCGTATTTACCAGTATCAGGATGTTGAAGATAACACCAGACAATACGTGGCAACCATGGAACCCTGTGATGGTAAAGAAGTAATTGAAGAAATCGTGTGTAGAGCGCTGGCCGCTTGCACTTACCAGGGCAAGGCCATCTCTCTTAATATCAAAGAAACCCTGGAATGCAGAAAGTGGTGTGTTATCGCCGGTAAAAGAACCCCACCAGCCACCTTCGTGGTGCAGGTGTGTCCACTCCCATGCCTGGCAGCTCAGGAAGCAAATACCACCTACAATGGTCCATAACAGCCATTTAGCTACATTCTTTTTATCGCCATAGTGGCCGGCATGTACTGCAAGTACCATAGTTACCGAACTCATGATGAGTATGAACGTCATAAGACTCACGAACAGCAATGGCAGGTTCACTGATGCTTCTACGAATGGGAAAGAACGGAATACCTGGTTGGCATCTGGCCATACTGCGCTAAAAAAACGAGTGGTACCGTATGCTATCAGCAATGCGCCAAATGTAAAGGCATCTGACAACAGGAAGAACCAGGTCATCATTTTACCGTAGCTTACGTTAAATGGAGAATGGCCGCCGCCCCATAGCTTTGGTTCAGGTGCTGTAGTAGTAGTTGCTGTTGCTTGTGACATAGTTGTGTTTAAGTTGCCTAATTATAAGTTTGGGTGCAAATTTCGAAACATTTTTATTGATTTGCCAGAAAGAAGACAAATAAATAAATCCACAATGCATCCACAAAGTGCCAGTAGCTGGCCACAACCTCCAAACCCGTTGCATTGTATATCTTTACCTGTTTCCTAAATGCGCGGAAAAATACAATTAATAATGCAATAATCCCACCCAATATATGCACTAAATGCAATCCTGTGATTATGAACAGGAAAGATTCGCTGGGATTACCGTCTACTCTTATTTTTTGTGCATATAATTGCTTGAAACCTATAAGCTGGAACAAACCGAACAATGCGCCTAATATCAGCGTAGTAGTTATCAGCAACCGGTACTTTATCATTTCCCGGTTCTTGAATGCGCGCACGCCCAGTTGCATTGTCACACTGCTTGTTATTATGGCCAAAGTTGATATCCAGAAAATGACCGGCAATTTATAATATACCCAGTTGCCCTGCGCCTCGCGCACTATGTAGGCGCTCGTAAGCCCTGCGAACATCATGGTGATGCTGCCCATGGCTACCCACAAAGCGAATTTGTGTGGATGAATTTTTTTTCGTTCTACCTGCTGTATCATGCTCATCAAAAAAAAATTAGTATTTATCAAACAACAATGCCAGCAATACGGTGGGCAAATAAATAAAAGACGCGTACATCACCCTTTTTGCCGACTTGTGGTCGTTCTTAAAATAAAATATCACCGAGTTAATAAAATAAAATACGCCACAGGCCATTATCACACACATACCTATGGTGCCGCAAAGGTTTATGGCACGTGGCAGTATGGCCATTGGTATCAGCACTATGCTGTAAAACACGCACTGTAGTCCTGTGAACCTTGTCTCCCGCTCCCGTGTAGGCAGCATACGCATACCGGCAGCCGCATAATCATCGTAAGCAACCCAGGCTATGGCCCAGAAATGGGGGAACTGCCAGAAGAATTGTATGGCGAATAGTACCAGCCCGCCCATACCAAAAGATCCTGTTGCAGCCACCCACCCTATTAGCGGTGGCAGCGACCCCGGTATGGCGCCTATGAACACCGATATGGGGTGCCGCTTCTTCATAGGTGTATAAGCAAAAGAATAAAGTAGAAGGGACACCAAACTCAATGCACCCGCTAATGGATTGAAATAAACTCCTAAAAGCAATGCGCCTGCCACACCTGTAGCAATAGCAAATACCCAGGCTTCTGTAGTGCCTATACGGCCATCTGGTAAGGGCCGGTTCATGGTGCGCTTCATCAGCCGGTCGCTGTCCTTTTCCAGTATCTGGTTTATGGTATTGGCACCACCGGTGCTGAGCATACCGCCTATAAAAAGCACCAATACGGTCTTCAGGTCAAAATAAATGCCGGGAGCCATAAGGTAGCCGATAACACTTGAAAAGACCACCATACCACTTAAGTTCGGCTTAAGCAACTGGTTATAATCTTTTAATCGTGACACCATCAGCCATTTGGCCTTTATCGGCTCTTCCTGCACCATATATTAATGTAAAACGATTGTAAATATGGCGGCAAAGGTACTAAACGAAAAGGTTTTTGTAGCTAATTTCTTGTACTACATTTTCATCTACTATATTTACCTAAGCATACCATCATTTTTTATCAATACATTTTTTATAGATTAATTTAATTATTAAAATATAAAATGTAAATATTATATGCAATAGGTTATATTGTAACTCCAACATAAAGTACGCGAGGCATATCCGAACAAAAAGTGATCAAATAAGTGAAACTCATTGCCGTAAAGATCAGCGGTATTAGCGTATAAGTTGAAAGTCCCCCTTACCTGCTATGGACCCGCAAGAGCTGGATGTACCCTTGTAGCTATAAAAATAAGTACCCATGTCTTGTGGCACACCCTGAAATTTACCGTCCCAGCAATCTCCATATACATAGGTGGCATACACCACCTGCCCCCATCGGTTGTATATTAAAAATTGGTAGGCAGTAACTATCCCAGGTATGTTTACGCGAAAACAGTCGTTCTTCCCGTCATCATTTGGGGTAAAAGCAGTAGGTGCATACAAGCGGCCCGTACCGTTATAAAAAACATTTATGTTCGTACTATCCCTGTTACTGCAGTCGTTATCATCAGTACCTACTACATAGTATAAAGTGGTGATCTCCGGGCGCACTTCCACGCTGGGGCCACTAATGCTATCATTATTTGTACTGGGGTACCATATATATTTTTTCGCTCCAGCCACTGTCATCATTCCCCCTTTTTTACCACAGTCCACATCGTGGGCTTCTGTTATGTGCACATCGGGCAGCTGGTTCACCATCACCTGTACGGAAAGGGTATCGGTACGTCCGCATATATGCTCTGTCATGGCAACAGTGTAGATCATATCCTGTTTTGGCCACGCTTTGGGCTGTGCGGTAGTAGCGCCGGTCAGTAATGTATCGGGGTACCAGAGATAACTATCTGCACCAGTAGCTTTCAGTTGCGCAGTATCTCCGCTGCAAATAACTACTTGCGGCCCCTGGGTGGCAAACAATGCAGGGAATACGTTCACAGCTACTACCCCGGTGTCCCGGCATTTAAGGCTGTCTGTTACCACTACTTTGTAAATGCAGGTTTGCACAGCAATAACATTCTGATACGCTATAGCAGGGCTATCTATACCACTACCTAACCAATAGCACCCATCCCCGCCCGTTACATGCAGTCGCACCGCTTTGCCAGGGCACACAGTGGTATCATTACTTATGGTTATAACAGGCAGGGGGTGCACCAGTATAGTAGCTGTTGTGTCCACATAGCCTGGCGGGTCGCAATTGCCCGATGACATGATAAGTATCAGTTTGTATCGTGTAGTAGTTTGCGGCGATGGTATATCTATTTGCTGGCCACTATGCACGTACCATACAGTATCGGTAACATTGTTGTGCGTATACAAAATAGTATAGGGTGACGTGCCCGCAGTAGCAGTAAAAGTAAGATGTGCTGTATCGCCAAAGCATATGGTATCGCCCGTCAGGTAGCCTTTAGGCGCCACTGGTGGCAGCAGCCAGTTATACTTCACCACGTAAGCATCCCCTCCTCCTCTTACCGACAACGGTACGGGTACCGGACCGGGCGAAAAATTGGTATTGATACCGGTGAATTGCCCGCAGGTATAAATATATCCCGCAGTATCCAGAGCCAGGTGTCTGCCCTCGTCATTGCCCCCACTGCCTACATTGAACCCGCAAATATAATTGCCATCCAGGTCGTATTTACACAAGTACATATCTGCCTGCCCGTTACTGCTCAGGTACGCGGTTGCCGCAGAAGGGTCGAAATCTACCGTATCGTGAAAGTATCCGGTACAGTATAAACTGTTTTTATACACCCCCACACATGCGCCTACAGCATCATCCAAATTATTGCCGGTCACATGGCCCCACATGTAAGCGCCTTGGGCTGTATATTTAGCCAAAAACATATTTGTGTGCAGCCCGTGACCCTGCGTAGTAAGAGTATTTACAGATGGATCGAAGGTGAGCGAACTGCTGGCGGTATAACCTGTAACGTATACATTACCTGCAGTATCAAAAGCCAGGCTGGTGGCCTCATCATTGCCAGCACCATTCATGCTTACCACATATATGAACTTGCCTGCCGTATCGTACTTGGCCAGGAACCCGTCATATACCCCACTATTGGCAAGAGTAGACCCAAGCACTGGTGTTGATGAAAAATTGCTGGTGTTCTGGTAGCACCCTGCCAGGTATATACTGCCTTTACCATCACTCTTTATATCCCACACCGCATTGTCTACGCCACCATTGCCACCGCCGCCAAAGTTAAAGCCCCATACCAGGTGCCCGGCAGCATCATATTTCACCAGGTAGGCCGTGCCTGTCAGCGCATTTAGTATCGTACTACCGGCGGGGTCTATATTCATGGTATAGTGAAAATCGCCACCTACATACACACTGCCTTTTTCATCCACACCTACTCCTTCCGCTACATCAAATACCGAGCTATCGCCCAGGTCTATGGCCCACGCGCACTTACCTGTGGGTGTATACTTTGCCACAAAGCCGTCGCCGGCAGTGGTCAGTACCGGGCCTATTACGCCCATATCATTTAGGTATATCCCTGTGGACAATGGGTCGAAATCCACATGCTGCCCGCTGAAAAATCCGGCTATCACAACGTTATTATCTTTGTCTGCCGCCATGCTCAGCGCGCCGTCGTAACTGTTGCCACCTACATGCAACCCCCATAAAAAGGAGCCTGAAGAAGTATAGCACGCCAGGAAAATATCTGTTTCACCATTGCTGGTGATGCTGTAAGTAGCCGCAGATGGATCAAGGTCCATAGTGCCGGAGAAAAGACCTGCCAGGTATACATTGCCATTAGGCGCAACTACACATGTGCGGGCATCATCAGCAAGCGGGCTACCTACTCCTATTGCCCATTGTGGTATTTGTGCCGCCGCTGGTGCGGCAATGCAAAGTAAAAACAACAATAATATCGTTTTACAACAGGCTTTCATAGGTTTATGTATAGGCTATATATAACGACAAGGCATGTAAAATATTTCTTTAATGAGAAATTTTTTTTAGATACCCTTAACATTGTTACCAACTGCCACTGGCACCGCCACCATCTGAGCCGCCACCGCCAAAACCACCACCACTGCCGCCGCCGAAGCCACCACCATCATCGTTGCCACGACCAAAACCACCACCACCTAAAAACCATCCGGCACCTAACCAACCCATACCACCACCACTCATATATGTACCACCACGTCTACGTAACTTACCGAGTATCCAAAATATAAAGAAGATCACCATTATCATGACCACTATTATATATGACGGCAGCTCCTGCTGTTGTGGCTGCTGTGCTATACCCACATATTCACCCTTTGTAGCAGCTACAATAGAATCTACACCTTTTGAGAACCCTGTAAAGTAATCGCCTTGTTTGAAAGATGGCGTTATCTCGTTCCGTATGATACGTCCGCAAAGTGCATCAGTAAGGTCACCCTGCACGCCCTGTCCTGTGGTGATGTGCATTTTATGATCGTCTATAGCGGCCAGCAGCATTATGCCATTGTTCTTATCCTTTTGCCCCACTCCCCACGTGTTGAAGAGCTTCAAAGTGTAGTCTGCCACGTCATAGTCACCCAAGGTCTTTATGGTAACTACAGCTATTTGTGTAGAAGTGCTTTGGGCATATGCATCCAGCTTAGACTCCAGCTGTGCTACCTGGTCTGCACTCATACTGTGCGCAAAGTCATTCACCAAAGTGGCCGGTTGCGGCCGTGGCGGAAGGTCTTTCACTTCCTGCGCCACCGCAGCAAAGCAACAAACGGCCAGCAACAGCGTAAGGCCTAAAGAACGGAGCATCAATATCTTCCTCATTTACCAAATACTATTTCGTCAGGAAGCTGGTTACGAGGCACAGCAGGATCTTCGGGAAAGTGCTTGGCCAGCACGTTGCCCATTTCCCTTATGCACTCACAAAGGCCTTCCGTTACATTATTTTGTTTCATTTGTGCTTTCAGCATGGCAGCGGCCTGCTGCCAGAAGCTGGTGCCACCTGCCATTTTATCTATACCTACATCCCCAAGTATAGCAAACTGCCTGTCGGTCAGCGCCACGTATATGAGCACTCCATTTCTTATACTGGTCTTGTGCATGTTCAGTTTTATAAACACCTCCTGCGCACGATGCATGGCATCCATATAGGTGCAGTGGTGCTCTACATATACCCGCACTTCACCAGTGGTTTTGCTTTCCGCTTCTTTGATACACTCCACTATACGGTGTTGCGAATCCTTATCAAGCATCTCCTTCTTTCTGCCGAATGGGAACATGAGTTTATATTTTTAAAATTGGACCGAAGGTGCTTTTTGCGCAGCATCATCGGCCTGGAAGAAAGGCCTGGCATGAAAACCGAACATACCTGCAACAATATTTGAAGGGAACGAGGTTACTTGTACATTAAACGTCTTTACCGCACCATTATAACCATCGCGCGCTGCTTTTATGCGGTTCTCAGTACCTTCCAGCTGGTCTTGCAGGGAAAGGAAGTTCTGGTTGGCCTTCAGTTGCGGATATTGTTCTGATACCACCATCAGCCTGCCCAGCGCCTGGCTCAGTTGTCCCTGGCTGGCCTGTATCTGTTTCAGTTTATCATCCGTCAGGTCAGCTGCATTTACGTTGATAGATGTTGCCTTGGCCCTTGCTTCTATTACCTGTGTAAGTGTGGTGGTCTCAAAGTTGGCAGCGCCCTTTACTGTGGCCACCAGGTTGGGTATCAGGTCGCTGCGGCGCTGGTAGGCGCTCTGCACGTTGGCCCATTTTTCATCCACATCGCCACGCATCCTGTTCATGTTGTTATATCCGCAACCGCCAAATAGCACTACGAGCAGCACTATACCTAATACTATATATAAACCTTTCATCGGGAGTTATTTTTATTAAAAGTACAATATTTAAAAGGGAATAGATAATGATAAAAAACATAAAAAATGTCCCTTTCTTAAAAGTATATGCTGTCATATTCCGAAGTCCTGTTATTTTTGCGTTCCATAAAATAGTCCGCATGTCTTTTTCATTTGATACTACCCCGGGATACGCTACCGAGCAAGACCGTATTGATACGTTGCACGCCTACCGCGAACGTTTCCTTTTCCCGATGCACAATGAAAAAGAGGTGCACTATTTCTGTGGCAACTCGCTGGGCCTGCAGCCCCGCAGCGTCAGCTACCTGATGAACAAGGAACTGGAAGACTGGGGTAAGTACGGCGTGGAGGGCCACTTCCAGGCGCGCCACCCATGGTTCTCTTACCACCAGATGTTTAGCGAGCGGCTGGCGCACATTGTAGGCGCACAGCCCGCCGAAGTAGTAGCCATGAACACACTTACTGTGAATCTGCACCTGCTGCTGCTCTCCTTTTACCGGCCTGCCAACGGCCGTTATAAGATACTCATGGAGGCCGGTGCTTTCCCGTCCGACCAATATGCTATAGAGACCCAGGTACGCATGTATGGCTACGACCCTAACGATGCCATTATAGAGATAGCCCCTAAAGACGGAGCCCACACCATAGCCGAAGACGATATCATAAAAGCTATTGACTCCAATAAAGACACCCTTGCTGTAGTGCTCATGGGTGGCGTCAATTACTATACCGGCCAGGTGTTCGATATGGAAAGCATTACCGCCGCTGCTCATGCTGTTGGCGCCTATGCCGGCTTCGACCTGGCACATGCTGTGGGCAATATACCACTGCAACTGCACGACTGGAATGTAGATTTCGCCTGCTGGTGCTCTTACAAATACCTCAATTCCGGCCCAGGTGGCGTGGGTGGCGCCTATGTGCACGAGCGCCACAGCAACAACCCCGACCTTTTCCGCCTGGCGGGCTGGTGGGGCAACGACGAAAAGACCCGCTTCAAAATGCAGAAGGGCTTTGTACCCCAAAAAGGCGCTGCAAGCTGGCAAATGAGCAATGCCCCGGTATTCAACATGGTGGCCCACAATGCCAGCCTCGATATTTTTGAGAAGGCAGGTATGGATGCGCTGCGCAAAAAAAGCCTGCATCTTACTGCATATCTCTATTATCTGCTGCAGCAGGTAAAGAACTTATCGTTCACCATTATTACCCCCAACGACCCTGCCCGGAGAGGTTGCCAGCTATCGCTGCTCTTCGCAGAGCGTGGCCGCGAGGTCTTCGATATACTGACACAGAACGGTGTAGTTGCCGACTGGCGCGAACCTAATGTGATACGCATTGCCCCCGTACCGCTTTACAACACTTATGAGGACTGCTACATGTTCTACAAGATACTGAGCGAGATAAAGTAATAGCCCAACTTCACGGCCCCGCCTTTGATTTCACCTGAAATGCAAAGGTTTTCACGAAGTAGCATTCCTAAGCCTGGCATTACAGTAGCACTGCTGCCTGCACAAAGCTGCGTCGGATGCTGCGGTGATCGCAGCCGACTGCCCTTTTCTTTGTTACTTTCTTTTGGGCATGCAAAAGAAAGTAAGACCACGTGGGTGCGTCATTTTTGATATCATAGTTCCGAACGCTCTTAGTATTGACCTAAAGCATACCCCATCTCCAAATACATGCGCCCCACATTAATAATTCAGCTAAATTTGCAGCCTTACAACTGGAATGGCTATATTTTTTGACACTGCTGCGTTACCCTCTTTTCAGAATGCTGTTGTTACCATAGGCACCTTCGATGGTGTGCACCTAGGGCACAAGGCCATACTGCAGGAGGTAGTGAAGCAGGCCAGGAAAATGAACGGCGAAAGCGTACTCATCACCTTCGATCCACACCCGCGCAAACTGCTGTTCCCCAGCCAGGAGCTGAAACTGCTGACCCCCCTCTACCGCAAGCTGCAACTGGTTACCGATGCAGGCATAGACCATGTGGTAGTAGTGCCCTTTACGCACGAGTTCGCAGGTCTTTCTGCCACAGAGTACATCACCCACTTCCTGGTGCAGCATTTTCAGCCGCATACTATTATCATCGGGTACGATCACCAGTTCGGGCACGACAGGCAGGGAAATATAGCCCTGCTGCAGCAATACTGCGAACCACACAATTATTACGTAGTAGAGATACCCGCGCAGTTGATAGCAGAGGCCGCAGTAAGCAGCACCAAGATACGCAAGGCCATAACCGCCGGCCACGTGCAGGACGCCGCCCACATGCTGGGCCGCTACTATACCCTGGGCGGCAAGGTGATACGGGGCAAGCAACTGGGCCGCACCATTGGCTACCCTACTGCCAATATAGAACCCCACGACGCCGCACAGGTAGTACCCGCCATAGGCATATACGCCGTTACCGTGCAGTGGCAGAACAAGCAACTGCGCGGTATGCTGAGCATAGGCCACAACCCCACGGTAACTGATGAAAAGAAGATACATATAGAAGTAAATATTTTCGACTTTGATGAAGATATTTATGGCGAGGACCTGGAGATAGCCTTTGTGGCCTACCTGCGCAACGAAGAGAAGTTCGACTCGCTGGCAGCCCTGCAGGATCAACTGGGCAACGATAAAATGAACAGCATGAGAGCGCTGTTGCTGCTCACCTCTTTATAGCTTAAGTATATCAAATAATTTCAAAGACCGAAGTTCCGCAGCCTGGCACTACAGTAGCACTAAAGCTTCATGGGGCCTGTCGGCCGCGCGGTGATCGCGGACGACTGTCTTTTTTTCTTTGCTTCGTTTCTTTTTTGGACAAGCAAAAAAGAAATGAAGGTTGTCGCGAATAAGAAACACAATTTTAATATTGCAGTTGGTATAGCTACATTCAATTAGCACAATAGCTTAATTTTGCACTATGCAGCAGGCACTGAATAATATGATACCGTCCGACTTTTCTGATGATACACGTGTGTGGGTATACCAGAGCAGCAGACGTTTTAACGAGCAGCAGGAAGCAGAGATAAACGAGCAACTATACCAGTTCTACAGCCAGTGGCAAACGCATGGTGCGCCGGTAAAGGGTTGGGGTAAGCTGCTTTTTAACCAGTTCGTGGTGATGATGGCCGATGAGACAGCAACACAGGTAAGCGGCTGCAGTACCGATAGTTCTGTAAAGGTGATCAAAAGCATAGAGCGCCAGTACGATTGTAACCTGTTCGACAGGATGACGATAACTTTTTTGGTAAAGGACACCCCGCAGATGCTGCCGTTCGACCAGGTGCAGTATGCTATAGATAAGGGCTATATCAATAAAGATACCCTGCTCTTCAACAATGTGGTGTATACCAAGAAAGAACTATTGACCAACTGGCTCGTGCCCTTGCACCAAAGCTGGTTGGCTGGTAGGGTGAGTTTGGATGTGGTGGCGGAGTAATCTATTACTGCGACCGCGGATAAATGCGGTTTGCCGGGAGGCTGTGTGCTTAATAAAATTTCCGACTTTTTCCGGTAGCGGGTATTTTGGGGGAATGGCTGTGACAGGCTGAAATTGTTTATGGGCTTGTGTTTGGGTGTTTTCTGCTGTTATAATTTCCGGTGCTGCTGAAAAAATCTTCGTGGGTTGTGCTTCTTCTGTCAGCGGGGTATGCGCCTCCTGAGTTCCGAAACGAGCCTCGAGCTCTTCACTGATAGCATTTATCTCTTCTTCATTGGTAGTGGGTGCCTGGACGCCGTAGGCAAAGTGATTCGGGTAGCGCTCGTTGTCTTTACGGGCCTTGAAGTAACCTTCCGCATAGAGTTGCAGCTTTTGTTTAAATTCTTCGTCGGGGCCGATGTAGCTCGCAAAGTCGGCCATGACCTGCATGTTCATGCCGGTGGATGCATATTCTTTCAGCTTGACAATATTGTTAATGAGCTTTCGCAAACAATCTGACTCCTGTGGTGTGGGATAGCGATTGGATGGCGGACGCTCGGATATATAGGTTTGCAACTCAACGACCATGTGGCAGAAATTATCGACCATAATGGCGGGGGCTGCGAGGGAAGCTGTACGCAGCTCGTCCCAAGCGCCTTTCTTGATCCATAGATATAGTGTCTTTTCGCTGATGCCAATCTCTTCGGCTATTTCTCTTTGTGACTTGTGGGTGCCGAAGTAGAGGTCTTTGGCTTGTTGGTTCTGGGTGGTTTTCATGGTTGTGGGTTTATATAGTTAATGCGGCAATGCGATGATAAGGTAATGCGGTAATGGTGTTGATCGTTTCTCAGGATCACGAACCACACGGATGTCGCCATCAATTGTGGTCCTATTTGCGAGGGTTTTTAGGATAAAGTTGGATAGTATATTTGGAATTGCTTTTTGAAAAAAGTATGGCACTACAGTAAGTGCGGTGCGTTACTGTGTTACTTGCGTGGGATGCTTTTCTGTTTGCAGACTGGGTAAGGGTTTGAGGAGGTTGTGGATAATTTTTTGAAGAAATTGCCACAGTCTTGATAATGGATGATATTGTAGCATATTTTTAACTGTGATAGTATCAAATGATACTATCACAGTTAAAAAGTCTAAAAGACATGTAGTTGGTAAGAACAAGTGGAAACACTTGCGATAGTTGGGAAAATACATTAAAGATAATTTAACGATGTAATTTCTTTCTATTACATTTAAGGCATAAAAAATATAACTATGGAACCACAACCAATTTCAAATGGTTTACCTAATGAATTAGAACAACAGTTGATGTCAAATGAAAAGGTTTATTATTTTTCTTTTATTACTTCAACAGGAGGCTGCAGCTCTTCACAACCCAGACAAAATTATTGGTTGGCATTGACTGATAAAAGAGTTTTGTATAAAACAAAGGTTACAGAACTTAGAGGAAACACGTCTCATCTTGTTGAAAAAGATGGCATCTTACCTTTTGACAAGGTATCATTTATTGAAGTGTCAGAAGGCAAAACAGCATCGGGGTGCAGCAATCAACAAAAAATATTTCAATTAAGAATTAGTACTTCCGGAGGAACTGTTACAATTCCAATTCCAACAAAGGAAAAGGGGTATGAGATCAGGCAAGTTTTTTCTGAATTAAATCAGTCAAAATGAAAACCATAATGTTACCTTTCACCTGGAGTTCAATACTGATGATCAAGGTTTACCAAAAAACTAAAATCAGAAAACAGCCCAGGTGCTTGCATTATCCTTCCTGCTCAAACTATGCAATTTTAGCCTTGAAGAAATATTCATTTTACAAAGCTGTCATGTTGATTATTTCCAGATATAAAGATTGTAATCCTTTCTCTAGTAGACCGTTTGTTGATTACCCTTGAATTTTAGAAACTGAAAATGTACGTTGCATTTTTTGTCTTGGCTAAACAGAAAACATGACTATAAACCAAAAATTAGACGCAGTCCTTTCATGCCTATCTGAAGCATACGACAGCGCACACACTATTATTAAAACCGACTTAGGTGATGGGAATACAATGTGGGTTGCCGGTTTTGGTGGTAATCAGCACCAATTGACTTTGTTAGAACTGTTAATACAATTACAAATCCACTATGAATACTCAAATCAGAAGGGAGAACTTGAGCACATCATACAATTTCTGGCGAAAAATGAAATGATACAACTCACTAGGTTAGATATGCATCAAAAATATTTCATCACTTTCCAAGGCAAATTTTTAATTGAAAATGGTGGTTATACACATAAACAAGAAACAGAAGAAGAAGAAAAGAAATTTTTCAAAAGTATCGCAGTCCAAAACAATCAAAATGCAAAAAGACTCAACACCCTTACATTAGTTCTTGCTGTAGGTACAATTGCACTGTTCCTTGCTACCTGCATTGAGAAATTTCATCTTTTAGGCTCAATTCAGCTATGGACATCGCTGATGCTATTCTTAATGGGAGTAATATTTTGTGCTGTAATTATTAAGTTAGTTGAAAAATAAGTTATGCTTATGAAAAATTTGCTTTGCACAATAATGTTGATTACTATTCCATGTTTTTGTTATTGCCAGACCAAAGTTAATGGTTTAGGTGTATTTCAGATTGGTTTGCCATTAGTAGAATTTAGTACGATAATAACTCCAATTTATGGTACGCCAAAACACATAAAAGACGAGGATACATACTACAAAGTTACTGAAGGGCATGTGTACATAGTTGATTCTTTAGAGTATGTCAGCCACGTCATACCCAAATATGATTTGTGTGAAAATATCATCTTGTACTATTTCCCCAAACTTAATATTGGCAATAATTCATTTGAGAAAGTAACTATAGAATTCTATCATGATTCGCTTAACAAAATCTGCATAGAAGGAAAGACAACAGAATTAGAAAACGCAATCGAGGCGGTGTACGGTAAAGGAACTGTTGTATTTCATGAACCTGAAATTGCCTGTGTATATCAATTGACAGGTGCAAACTTCAAGAAAAAAGGATTTGATTCAAAAACCACATACAGAAATGATAAAAAAAATATATTGTTACAGTTTTTTCAATAGAGCTGTTACCAGTGATTGTGAAGATTTCACCTATAGCTTTTTTTTGATTGAAAATAAAACAACAAGGTTTACTATTAATAGATGTAATGAAGTAACAGAAAAAGCCATTTATCAAAATAAGAGAAAAATGTTACTTGAAATAAATAAGGAACGATATAAAGGCTTATAAATGATGAGAAGCGACACAAATAATTATAAAAATGCCCGGACCAAATATGGCCCGGGCATCCAAAAAAGTTCTTAGAAACTACTGTATCACATCAGTGATCACGTGTCCTATACAGCCATTAGGCATCTGTATATGCAGGAAGGCAGCGAGTGTGGCGGCTATGTCGGTCATGTACACGGTCTTGTGGCTCTCGCCTTTCTTCACGTGCCAGCCATACCACAGCAAGGGTATGTGGGTATCGTAGGGCTGCCAGGTGCCGTGTACGGTACCCGTTGTTTTGCCGCCGTAGTCGTACCACCCCGGGTTCAGAATGACCTGCATACTACCGCTGCGCATTTTGTTGTAGCCGTTTATGGCCATGCTGCGTATAGGCTCTGGTACGGGTGTCTTGTCCACATTCTCCATATCTATCACGTAGGCTACCTCGGGGCGTTTGTTGAGCCACTCGGTAATAGCGCCTTTCACTTTATCGCGGTCTATGCCCGCAGTTGTCATCAGGTTATTATTGAGGTATAGCTGGTAGTTCTGCGTATTGGCCACCAATGAGTCTTTACCGAATTTGCTTTTCAGATAAGTGTTCAGGTCGCCCATTACAT
The DNA here is from genome assembly GCA_965276955.1 of Flavipsychrobacter sp. Taxonomy (GTDB): domain Bacteria; phylum Bacteroidota; class Bacteroidia; order Chitinophagales; family Chitinophagaceae; genus JABDEZ01. Next base: position 33,282 of record CBDIBP010000047.1, on the reverse strand, counting down.
TGATATAGAACACGCCCGATGGTACATCAAGATCGCTGAGGTAGGTAGCATTGTGTGCAGCGCCATGGTCGGCACTCATAAACAGCAGGTAGTTGCCCTTGCCCACTTTAGCATCCAGATAGTTAAGGAACGATTCGATCTCTTTATCTAACCGCAGGTACATATCTTCCAGCTCTACCGCGTTGGGGCCAAACTGGTGGCCCGCATAGTCGGTACTGCTCAGGCTTACTGCCAGGAAATCCGCATCGGGGCCATTGCCCAGGTCCTCGCCCTGCATACAAGCCCTTGCCATTTGCAGGGTAAGAGTATTGCCGGCAGGCAATGTTTTAACCACCGTATAGCGATCGGTATCGCTAAGGGTATCTACAATGTGCGGGAACACTGGGGCTTTTTCGCCTTTAAAACCTTTTTCATAAGCGTTGGCATCAGTAGTGCTTTGGTCGTAGGTATTAGCAGGATAGAGGAGGTTCCAGTTCAGCTTGGTAAGGCTATCGCCTACTTTGCGCTTGTTGAACGCATCCAGCCATATCGGCGAGCGGTTGGGGTAATAAGTACTGGTCACGAAATTGCCCGTATGGTCGTTGTACCAGAAAGCAGCATTGGCCAGGTGGCCGCCGGGCAGTATAGCGCCCCTGTCCTTAATAGCTATACCGTATACGCGCGACCTCTGGTTGGTAGCCAGGCGCAACTCATCGGTAATGGTAGTGGTAAGCAGGGTGCGCGGGCTCATGGATGGCGCCTTGGAGGTATCACCAACCTGGTACACGGTATTATCATCTACACAATACCAGGAAGCGCCGGTATTATTATCGAACCAGTTGTTGCCGGCTATCCCGTGTATAGAGGGCACAGAGCCCGTATATATGCAGGTGTGGCCTGGGGCAGTATTAGCAGGGATGTAGGGCAACATAGTATTCTGACAAGCGAAACCATTGTTGAGCAATCTTTTGAAACCGCCGTTGCCATAGCGATTGTAGTAGCGGTACAGGTAGTCCCAGCGCATCTGGTCTATCACTATGCCTACTACCAGTTTGGGCCGCTCTATACCTGCGGAACGGTGATTTTGCTTGCACGCCGTAACCGCTACGACCAGCACAAGCGCAAGAATTAATATACGCTTCATTAAATGTTAATTTGTTGCAAATGTGCAAATAATGTAACAATAGGGGTAGTTATATTTTCATTAATTTTGCACCACGTTAATAACAAGGACACAAAAACAAGCATAGATATATGGACATTTTTGCCAAGTTCGGAGACAAGTTAGGACCAATAGGAGATTACGCTGAGAAGTCGCCTGGATATTTTGCTTTTCCTAAACTGGAAGGTGAGATCGGTAACCGCATGAAATTTCGCGGACAGGAGAAAATAGTGTGGAGCCTGAACAACTACCTGGGCCTGGCCAACCACCCGGAAGTGCGCAAGGCTGATGCCGATGCTGCTGCTCAATATGGTATGGCAAGCCCTATGGGTGCGCGCATGATGAGCGGTAACAGTGATAATCACGACCTGCTGGAAAAACAACTGGCAGAATTTGTAGGCAAGGAAGATGCTATGCTGGTGAACTATGGCTACCAGGGTGTGGTATCGGCAATAGACACTATATGCGGCCGCCACGATGTGATAGTGTACGATGCAGAATCGCATGCCTGCATCATAGATGGTATGCGCCTGGCGCCGAGCCAGCGCTTTGTTTATAAGCACAACAATATTGAGGACCTGGCCAAGCAACTGCAACGCGCAACCGCTATAGTAGAAAAAACAGGTGGCGGTGTACTGGTGATTACTGAGGGTGTGTTCGGTATGTCGGGCAACCAGGGTAAGATAAAAGAGATAGCTGTACTAAGGGAGAAATTTGAGTTCAGGCTGTTCGTAGATGATGCACATGGTTTTGGTACCATGGGCAAAACAGGTGCAGGTATTGGCGACGAGCAGGATTGCATAGATGATATAGACCTTTACTTCTCCACCTTTGCAAAGAGTATGGCAAGCATTGGCGGTTTCTTTGCCGGTGATAAAAAATTGCTGACTCTGCTGCGCTACAATATGCGCTCGCAGATATTTGCCAAGAGCCTGCCTATGGCACTCGTTGTCGGCGCACTGAAACGCCTGGAGTTGCTGAAGACTCAACCGGAACTACGCGAGAAACTTTGGTACAATGTAAGGAAGCTACAGAACGGGTTTAAAGAAAGGGGTTTTGATTGCGGTACTACCAATACACCGGTTACCCCGGTGTTCCTGCAAGGTGGCCTTTATGATGCTGTGCAGGTAACTTACGACCTGCGCGAGAACTACAATATATTCTGCTCAGTAGTAGTGTACCCTGTGATACCTAAGGGGCAGATAGAGCTGCGCATCATACCGACAGCGGTGCATACCGATGCTGATATAGATGAAACCCTTGCCGCCTTCAGCGCAGTACGCGAAAAGCTGGAAAAGAAACTGTACCCGCAAGAAATGCCACAGGTGACCGAGGCAGCCATGTAAATTTTTGTTTGGGCGAATGCCTGTATATATTTTTTGTCCCCGGCCTGTGTGGCCGGGGATACTTTTTTGAGCCGGGCATAAGGTGTATATTTATGTACACGAATACTGTTCTACTGCATGCACGCCAACCATCAGCCATTACATACCGTACCCATACTGGAAACAGAAAGGCTGGTGCTGAAGGAAATAGAAATGCCCCACACTTACGACGTGTACCAATTGTTTACCGATGAGCGGGTGGTGAAAACATTTGGCTACCGCATGGAGCCTACACTTGAGGATGCCCGCCTTACTATAACTCACTGGCGAAAAATGCTGGAGAACGACGAAGGGGTACGCTGGGGCATGTACCTGAAGCCCACTATGGCACTGATAGGCAATATGGGCTTTAAGAACATAGACAATGACCAAACGCAGGTGAGCATAGGCTATGCACTACAGCCTTATCATTGGCGCAAAGGATATACGTTTGAAGCACTGCAAACATTGATACACTATGCCTTTGCACACATGGGCATCCGCAAAATAGAGGCTACCATTTTTACCAACAACATATCTTCTGAGAACCTACTGAAGAAACTGGGCTTTATGCTGACCGCACAAAAACCCAATAACTATTTCTTTGACAATGATTTTCATGATGTGTATGTGTACACCTTGGAGAACGGATAAATAAGATACTGCTATAGTATATATCAACAACCCCACTTATTTTTACAGCATGAAAGTTTTTATAGTTGGCGCATCGGGCCTGGTAGGCAGCAATTGCCAGAAGCATTTCACAGAGATGGGATGGGAAGTGACAGGTTCTTATTTCTCTTACGCTACACCTGACACTGTGTTCTACAACACGCTGGATGCAGCACACCCTGAGAACTTTGATGTAGTGGGCTTTGCCCCGGATGTGATAGTGCATTGCGGCGCGCTTACGCATGTGGACCACTGTGAAACGCACCCTGAAGAGAGCTATGAAAAAACCGTGCAAAGCACCATCAACGTGATAGCACTGGCCAAACAGTGCCATGCACGACTGGTGTACATATCCACCGACTATGTGTTTGATGGTAAGGAAGGCCCTTATCGTGAAGATGCTGCTGTGCACCCAATAAGCGTATATGCAGAACACAAACTGGAAGCAGAACAAAAAGCACTTGCCGATATAGACAATACATTGGTACTACGCGTAACCAACGTGTACGGCAATGAAGCACGGGGAAAGAACTTTGTAGCACGCATAGTAGACCAATGCAAGAACAAACAAAAGCTAACACTGAAACTACCCTACGACCAATACGCATCGCCCGCTAATGCATGGGATATAGCACGTGCTATGTTTGTGCTACTGAAGGACAACAAAACAGGCATATACCACATAGGCAGCACCGACTATCTGAATCGCGTGGAGCTTGCACTGCGTGTGCTGCAATACTTTCCTGGTGCAGAATACGACCTGCTACCAATGACTACTGCAGAACTCGATCAGCCTGCTGCACGACCATTGCTTGGTGGATTTGTGAAGATGAAATTCAGCAATGAATATCCTGAGTTTTTATTCGGCAATGTAGATACTTACATGCAGGAAATAATGAAGCAAGGATAACTACATATCCACTATAAAAGAATGGAGTAGTATAAAATAAAAGCCCCGGCTTCGTAAAACCGGGGCGGGGATCGTACTTACTAACCCATCGTTAGCAGGGCAAATATCTGAAAAAGGTTTGGGAATCGGAAATAAATTTGCGCTTACGCATTATTATTTTTAAACTATTGACTGAAATATGCCAAATATACTTTGTTTTATTCCTACAGAATAAGCAAATAAGACAATTTGTCACTTAAAATCTCTACAAACTGCCATATTAGGCATTAAATTCGAGTTGGCTTGCGGATTGCATTGGTCTTAGCAGATCTAAAAACTAAGAACAATGTATACCACAAGAAGAAACTACGGCATCAACCCAAGAACAATTGGCGGATTTATTGAAGATGTTTTCCAAAACGGAGTAAGCCGCATTAACGAAGAAGTAAGTGCATATGCGGCACCGGTGAACATAAGGGAGACAGACAGTAGCTACGAAGTACACGTAGTAGCACCAGGCTTGAAGAAAGAATATTTCAAACTGAGTGTGGACCGCGGACTACTCAACATCTCTTACGAACACAAGGAAGAAGCGAAAGAAGAAGGTAAAGAGCAAACCACCGACAAGTGGGTGCGCAATGAATACCGCACACGCTCTTTCAAACGCACATTTACCGTGACCGATAAGATAGACACTGCAGGCATCAGCGCTAAGTATACCGACGGCATACTGGTGGTGAACCTTCCCAAAAAAGAAGTGCAGGAACCAACTGCAAAAGAAATAACTATAGACTAAGAGAGGAGATAGAACGACAGTGTGGATATAGTGAGGGCGATGTGATACACATCGCCCTTTTATTTTTTTGAAGCGTTACAAGAATGTCAGCCTTAACGACCACTACTTGATGTAACCCAGTATCTTCAACATACTTTGCGGTGTTTGCTCTTTGGCGTAGAGCCAGTCTTCCAGCACACCTTCTTTATTGTACTCTACCACTACGTGCTTTGGCGATGGTATCATGCAGTGCTTGATGCCACCATAGCCAGCCAGCTGATCTTGATAGGCGCCAGTGTGGAAGAAGCCTATATATAGCGGCTCGTGTGGCACATCTTTATCTTTCAGTGTCTTTTCCCAATCTGCTTTTTCTTTATCGAGCTTGGGAAGGAACACGGCATTGATATGCTCTTCTGATGTATAGAAGTCGTGGCTATCGCAGGTGAGGCCACCGAGGTGAACCTCCATATACTCTTTATCCCACTTGTTTATGGGGAGCATGAGGAACTTCTCGCCTATACCCCAGGTATCGGGCAATGTGGTGATGAAAGAACTATCTATCATGTACCAGATCTCCCTATCGTTCTGCATCTTTTCATCGAGCACGCTGTATACTACAGCACCTGATTCACCTACGGTGAAGGAACCAAATTCAGTGTATATATCTGGGGTATCTACCTTGTTGCGTTTGCACACTTTCTTTATGGTAGATACGATCTCGTTGATCATGTATGTGTAATCGTAATCGAACCCCAGGGAGTGCTTGATGGGTAGCCCACCACCAATGTTCAAGCCTGTCAATTCAGGACAAACCTTCTTCAACTGGCAGTAGATGTTGAGCACCTTATTGAGTTCGCTCCAGTAATACACATCATCCTTTATGCCTTTGTTCATAAAGAAGTGCAGCATTTTCAGCTGGAAGCGATCGTTGCCTTTTATCTTATCGACATAAAACTCCAGCACATCGCGATTGCGGATACCGAGGCGCGAGGTATAGAAATCAAACGAAGGTTCTTCTTCGCTGGCTATACGAATACCTATATTGATAGGACCCTTGCTGCGAATGAAGCGTTTGTAGTCTTCGAACTCGTTCTTGTTATCAAGAATGGGTATCGTGTTCCTAAAGCCGTCATTTATCATGCGGGCTATGGAACGGGTATATTGCTTGGTCTTAAAACCATTGCAAATAATGGAGATATCTTTATTGATCTTCTTTTTTTTATAGAGCTCCTTGATTATCTCAAGGTCGTATGCGAAAGAAGTTTCGAGATGCACACCATGCTTCAGTGTCTCCTCTACTATAAAAGAGAAGTGCGAGCTTTTGGTACAATAGCAATAATAATACTCGCCATCATACTTATTCTTCCTTATGGCATCGGCAAACAACTTCTTAGCCTTGTTGATCTGCATCCCTATCTTGGGCAGGAACGTAAGCTTAAAAGGTGTGCCGTATTTGTCAATAAGGCCTTTCATATCCACACCGTTGAACTGGAGGTAATTATCTTCTACGTCGAAACCTTCTTGAGGAAAATGGAAGGTCTGGTGGACGAGGTCGCTGTATTTATTATCCATTTATTAATTGAAAACGAAACAATAAAAAAAATTAAAAATGCAAACAAAAGTAATTAATTGTACCATGCAAATGATATTTATTATTAAAATAAAACTGACCGCCATAGAGGAAAAGAATTACCATAAGTTTGCGGCCGGAAAAAGCTTGAGCATATGAAGAAGGCGCTGATACAAATGCATGTTGCGGTATTGCTGTGGGGGTTCACCGGAGTACTGGGACGTGCTATAACGCTGGATGCGCCTGTGCTCGTGTGGTACCGTATGCTGCTCACTGCATTATTCATGGCGGGTATACTGTTCTACAGGAAGCAATGGGTACCTGTAAAGCGCCGGGATATCATACAACTCGTGCTGGTGGGCGGCCTGATGGCGCTGCACTGGGTGGCATTTTACGGCGCTATTAAATTTGCCAACATCTCTATAGCATTAGTGTGTCTATCCACCGCGAGTGTTTTTACATCGCTGCTGGACCCATGGGTGAATAAAGGGAAGCACGACCTGAGTGAAGTGCTGCTGGGTATGCTTGCGCTTGTGGGCGTGTACCTGATATACCAGTTCCAGCAATTTTATGGCTGGGGCATAGTGTTTGGTGTTGTAGCAGCTATACTGAGTTCAGTATTTACGGTGCTGAACAAAAGAGTGGCCAACCTGTACCCTGCACGCACCATGGTGTTTTACGAGATGGCTACGGGATGGATATTCCTGACCGCGCTGGCGCCTTTTGTGCTGCACTACATGCCCGGCATGCAATTGCTGCCCAGGCAGGGAAACCCGCTGCAAAGCCTGGCCGGGAACAATGACTGGATATGGCTGGTGGTGATGAGCCTGTGCTGCACGGTTTGGGCACAGTCGCTGGCACTGAATGCGCTGAAAAAGCTAACATCGTTCACTGCTACCCTATCTGTGAACCTGGAACCTGTGTATGGCATACTGCTGGCGTTCTGGGTATTTGGAGAGAACAAGGAGATCATTTTTTTGAAGGGCACGCATGACCTGAATATGGGCTTTTTAGGTGGTATGGGGTTGATACTGCTATCGGTGGCGCTGCAGATGTTGCGTTTGCTGAAACCCGCCAATACAGCGTCGCCGGGATATGTGAAGGAGAAGGGAGGTATAGAGTAAAATAAAATGTGAAAATTGGACAATGCGATAACCAATAATAAAACCAGTTGGTGAAAAAGTCGATATTTAATCTTCCTAAAGAACAATTTGGCAATCTTTAATGTCTTAATAAGTTAGATAACGCATGGAATTAAATTTCATTATTTTTTCCTATCAAAGACCATATTGAGCATTTATTCAATATCATTAGTTATGAACAAAACAAAAAATAAGGAAGAATTTATTAAACATCTAACGGAAGAAAATTACCAGGCCCCTTTCAAAGAAAGAGACAATTCAGAACCGCAATTAATTAAACAACGTGCTGCATTAGAAAGAGCATGGAAAAATAGAGACTTTGAGATCGATAAATATTGGAGTCGCGCAACCTACTTCTGGGCTTTTATTGCTGCAACATTCGCTGGTTTTATCGCCGTTTGTAATGCGAATAATATTGGTGCAAATTTTAAAGTAGATTTAAGATTAACAATAACATCAATGGGGATGGTTTTTTCCATGGCATGGGTATTCGTTAATTTAGGTAGTAAAAAATGGCAAAAAAATTGGGAAAAGCATATTGATATGCTTGAGGACGAAATTACAGGTCCCATTTATAAGACTGTGTTGAGAGAACAGGGGTTTTCTGTGTCAAAGATCAATATACTCGTTAGTAAATTTGTTTGGGGTGTTTGGACGTTGATACTATTTGGTCAAGTATTATATATTCTATGTCCTGAATGCATTTCATCATTGCCTAAAATGATTATTCCTATTATTATTTTAGTAACCACGGTAATATTTGCAATTTGCATGTATTGTCTCTGTCGGACTAATCTTGAACATGGAGATAAAGAGTCGTATTCGTTCAATAGAAGGCCTAAACAATATGAAGGTCCGAAAATCATAGTACCGGAATTGCCTGCTGAAACTAATACAGATATAAATAAGCCAGGTACGCCAGATTAATAAAGTGGATTACAATAAAGATTTAAATACAAAAAAAGGAAGCCTGCGGCTTCCCTTTCAAATTCTATAAATATACAAGTTTACCCTTTCAGCACAGTTCTGCTGATAACTATACGCTGTACCTCGCTGGTGCCTTCGTATATCTGTGTGATCTTGGCATCGCGCATGAGGCGCTCTACATGGAATTCTTTTACATAGCCGTAGCCACCGTGTATCTGTATGGCTTCGTTGGTCACTTTTTGGGCAATGTCTGAAGCGAATAGTTTTGCCATAGATGCAGACAGGGTATAATCTTCGCCCTGGTCTTTTGTCCAAGCGGCTTTGAGGCATAGCAGGCGTGCTGCTTCTATCTCAGTGGCCATATCAGCCAGCTTGAATGCTATGGCCTGGTGATTGCTGATCTCTGTACCGAAAGCTTTGCGCTCCTTGCTGTATTTCAGCGCCAGCTCGTAAGCACCACTGGCTATACCCAGTGCCTGCGATGCGATACCTATACGGCCGCCTGCAAGCACCTTCATAGCAAATGAGAAGCCAAAGCCATCTTCGCCAATACGGTTCTCTTTAGGCACCTTCACATCCTGGAACATGATGCTGTGCGTATCGCTACCGCGGATACCCAGCTTATTTTCTTTAGCACCAACGGTGACGCCGGGGCTGTCTTTCTCAACTATAAATACATTGATACCCTTGTGTTTCTTCTCAGGATATGTTTGTGCTATTACCAGGTAGTAAGAAGCAGAATTACCATTGGTGATCCAGTTTTTGGTACCATTTAGTATATAATGATCGCCAGCGTCGTCAGCAGTAGTACGCTGAGATGTAGCGTCCGAACCAGCTTCTGGCTCGCTAAGCAGGAATGCACCTATTTTTTGCCCTGAAGCCAACGGCACCAGGTATTTTTGCTTTTGCTCTTCGGTGCCATATTTTTCAAGACCCCAGCATACCAGCGAGTTATTAACGCTCATACATACAGATACGGAAGCATCTATCTTAGATATCTCCTCCATAGCAAGCACGTAAGAAATGGTATCCATGCCAGAACCACCGTACTTAGGGTCGACCATCATACCCATGAAGCCCAGTTCACCCAGCTTCTTTATTTGTTCTGTTGGGAATTTCTGGTGCTCATCGCGCTCTATAACGCCTGGAAGTAATTCGTTCTTTGCAAAATCGCGGGCAGCCATTTGTACGGCGATCTGCTCTTCGGTAAGCTGGAAATTCATATTGTATTAAGATATATTATACTGCAAATAAAATTACTGTGCAAACGTAGGCTAAATAGTCAATAAGTCAAAAAAAGCGTATGTAAATGTGCGAGAAAATAATTGCTGGCGAATTACATATGCTGTACCAGAAAAAAATCATTGTGATAAGTATGGAAACGATACATCTTTGCGTTTATAGAGTAAGAACATAACTGCTTGAAGGTACACAACCCAAATAACCTCACCGACGAAGAACTGCTGCAAAAGTACAGGAGCAGTGGGGACAATCAATGGCTGGGCTACTTGCTGCAACGCTATACCCTACTGCTATTAGGTGTAGCCATGAAGTACCTGAAAGATAAAGAACAGGCACAGGATGCGGTGCAGCAAATATTCCTGAAAGCACTGACACAACTGCCTGCTGGTGAGATACTGAACTTTAAAGGTTGGTTATATATACTGATGCGCAACCACTGCCTGCAACTCCTACGCCATGCGGGCCCTGTAAGTGATGTATACCTGCAGCAACGGAGTGCACCTGCTGAGGAAGAAGAGGACATACCCTGGAAGAACTATACAGAACCTCAGCTTAATGAGGCACTGGCCGCACTGCACCAAGGGCAAAGGATCTGCATCATCCTGTTTTACCTGCAGGAGAAAAGCTACCAACAGATAATGGAACAAACAAGCTATACCTTTGTACAGGTAAAAAGTTATATACAGAACGGCAAGAGAAACTTAAAGAACATATTGCTAAAGAAAGCTACAGGGCGACCCAATGAGTGAACTGGATAACATATTGCCACCTAACCCTGATAAAGGAAAAGGCATGCTGCCTGAACAACAGCTTATGGCCTACCTGGAAGGCAGGCTGGATGCTGTGGAACAGCACCGGGTAGAGGAGTGGCTTGCCAGGGAAGGGATGGAAGGTGATGCACTGGAAGGACTGCGTGATATACCAGCCGCTGAGGCCCGGAACGCAGTAGCGCACATGAACCATCAACTGCAGAAAGACCTTCATAAAAAAAAGAAAAAACGCAGGGGGATACTGGATAATAAATGGAGCCTGCTGGCAGTAATGGTGATAATACTGCTTGTGGTATTGGGCTATATAGTGATAAGACTACAGGTGAAATAAATGACCCTCGCAAAACAAGCACCACCGCTACTAATGCCTAATAAGTGGTAAATTTGTATCATAATATTGGCACTGTGGTATTTTAGCGCAATATTTGACAGACAGATATCTGACGATACATGAACCTGACCGGTAAAAAAATAGTGCTGGCCGTAACAGGCAGCATAGCTGCATACAAGACCCCACAACTGGTGCGGCTGCTGATAAAAGCAGGCGCCGACGTGAAGGTAATAACCACACATGCAGCAGAAAGCTTTGTGAGTGCACTATCGTTATCTACAGTATCGAAACATCCGGTGCTAAGTAGTGTAAGCGAGGGCGCGGCCTGGAACAACCATGTGGAACTGGGACTGTGGGCCGATGCTATGATAGTAGCGCCCTGTAGCGCCAATACACTGGCTAAGCTGGCCAATGGGCTTTGTGATAATCTGGTTTGTGCGGTTTACCTGTCTGCCCGGTGCCCGATCTTTATAGCCCCGGCGATGGATGAGGATATGTGGCTGCACGCGACCACCCGAAATAATATAACAAAACTGCGCAGCTATGGCAACCATATGCTGGCTGTGGGGTATGGGGAGCTGGCCAGTGGACTTACCGGCGAAGGCAGGATGGCAGAACCGGAAGAGATAGTGCAACAACTGGATAGATATTTTGATAAAAATGCCAGGCAACTGAAAGGCATACGCGCGCTGGTAACGGCAGGGCCAACTTATGAGCGGATAGACCCGGTACGTTTCATAGGTAACTTTTCGACAGGGAAGATGGGCATAGCGCTGGCCGAGACACTGGCTGAGATGGGGGCGGCTGTAACGCTGGTATGTGGGCCTACACACCTTGCGGCGCAGCACTCCGGCATACAGACCGTGCATGTAATAAGCGCTGCAGAAATGTATGAAGCTTGTATGAAAGTGTTCGACAAAACAGAAATATCGATACTTGCTGCTGCGGTAGCAGATTATAAGCCACTGGAAATGGCGCCTGAGAAAATAAAAAAGACAGGCGAAACGTTAGATATAGCGCTAACCAAAACAACCGATATACTGGCCAGCCTGGGGAAAATAAAAAAAGAAGGCCAGTTACTTGCTGGTTTTGCACTGGAGACCAATAATGAGATGGAGCATGCACAGGAAAAACTGCACAAAAAGAATGCAGACATGATAGTGCTGAACTCACTGAAAGATGAAGGGGCCGGATTTGGATATGACACAAATAAAATAACAATAATAGACAATACAGGGTACGCAAAAACAATGCCTTTGCAAAGCAAGACCGATGCAGCCCTAACTATTGTGAACCATATATTAGAATTGAGGAATGCAGAAAAAACTGTTTAGCGTGTTGGTGATGTGCCTGCTGGCCATAGTGAGCAGCGCACAGGAATTGAATTGCAAAGTGACCGTGCTGCACGAAAAGATATCGGGCGTAGATGCCTCTGTGTTCTCGGCCATGCAAAAGGGCATCAGCGACTTTATGAATAGCCATAAATGGACCACTGATGACTTTGCTATAAATGAAAAAATAGACGTGACCTTATTGATAAACCTTACAGGAAGATCATCGGCAGATAATGATGCCTATAATGCCACACTAAGTATACAAGCCTCGCGGCCGGTATTTAACTCCAGCTATGCCAGTCCATTGGTCAATTATGTAGATAAGGATATTTTGTTCAAGTTCTCCCAGTTCGTTCCGTTGCAATTTGATGATAACAATGTATCGGGTACCGACCCGCTATCATCTAACCTTACAGCGCTGCTCGCTTATTACTCTTACCTGGTGATAGGACTGGACTACGATAGCTTTTCGCCGGATGGTGGTACTGTGTACCTGAAAAAAGCCCAGAGTGTGGTGAACAATGCACCTGAACAAAGTAAGACCATAGCCGGATGGAAATCTGTAGATGGCACACACAACAGGTACTGGATAATAGACCAGCTGCTCAATACCCGTTTCCAGGACGTACGAAACTACTGGTATACCCTGCACCGTGAAGGGCTGGACAACATGTATAACAAACCTAATGATGCCAAACTGAAAGTAGTATCGGGATTGTACAAGTTATTTTCTGTAAGCAAGGAAAACCCCAGCTCTGTACTGATACAGTTCTTCTTTAACGCCAAGAGCGACGAAATAGCCAAGGTAGTAGGCCAACTGCCTACTAATGCCGACAAGACACCATACATTACCATGCTATCGCAAATGGATGTACCTAACAGCGCGAAATACAACAGTCTTAAGTAAGTAAATGAGAACGTATAAACCTTTTATCCTGACGATGCTTATCATAGCAGGTTGTAAGTCGAACCTGGGAAGTGACCACCTGCCGCCGGCTGTAATGACCAAAATGCTCACCGACCTGCAACTGGCAGAGACCTATAGCGGCCAGATAAAGGGCGACCCTAAGCAACGGGCCTTTCAGAAAAATACCGACTCGCTTGCACTGTACTACAAAGAGATATTTGCGCACTACAAAGTAAGCCAACAAGAGTTTGACGATAATGTGCAGTGGTATAAGACCCACCCGGAAGAACTGGATAGTATATACGTGAAGATGATACCGGAGATAAGCAAGTACGATAAATAACCGACCGATATTGCTCTGACGCTTTACTGCGCGGGCGGCATTGCAGACATTGTTTAATTGCTGCAGCTTGCCTGTATCAATTCATTATGTATTAATTTAGACCCATGAAATATTTTGCGCTTCTGATAGCCCTTTTATTGCCTGTGCACCTAATGGCAACTCCCTACTGGCAGCAACAGGTAAATACTAAAATAGATGTGCAGCTTGATGATAAGAAACATTTTCTGTATGGTTATGAATCGCTTACGTATATAAATAATAGTCCAGACACCCTCAAGTATATATACGTGCACCTATGGCCAAATGCGTATATGAACGACCATACACCTTTTGCCAAGCAGCAGGATATATTGCGGCAGACAGACTTTTACTATGCAAAACCTGCTGACCGGGGATATATAGACAGCCTGAAATTTGTGGTGGATGGTAAAGAAGTAGACTACAACAGTACTGAGGACGCACCCGACATAGCCAGGATAGACCTGTATACTCCACTACTGCCCGGTGGGCAACTGGAGTTATCGACACCGTTCAGGGTGAAAATACCTAAAGTGTTTTCGAGGTTAGGACATACGGGACAGGCTTACTTTATATCGCAATGGTTCCCAAAGCCCGCGGTATACGACCAAAAGGGATGGCACCCGATATCTTTCCTGGACCAGGGAGAGTTTTACAGCAACTATGGCACTTATGATGTAAGCATTACTGTACCGCACAACTATATAGTAATGGCTACAGGAAACTGCAGTGACGAGAGTGAGAACAAATGGCTGGACGAACTGGCTGCGAAACCCTTCCCGAATGATACTGTAAGTAATAAGAATTTCCCAAAAAGTGAAGCACAGACCAAGGTGCTGCATTACCATGAGGATAATATACATGACTTTGCGTGGTTCGCAGACAAAAGGTGGGTAGTGCGAAAAGATACAGTGACCAGCCCCGGCAATGGTAACGTGGTGACCACGTGGGCCGCCTTCTTACCCCAGGATAAAAAATACTGGATAAAAGCAACAGACCACCTGCGGGAAACTGTGCTGCACTACGGAAAATGGGTGGGGCCATACCCTTACAAAACGATGAAGGCGGTAGAAGGTGATATGAAAGCAGGTGGTGGTATGGAATACCCTACAGTTACCATCATAGACCGGGCAGCAAGTAATGTGGAACTAAAATCGGTAATAGTGCATGAGGCCGGGCACAACTGGTTCTACGGTATACTGGGTACTAACGAACGGGACCACGCCTGGATGGATGAGGGCATCAATAGTTTTTACGAACGCAAGACCACTACCGCCCTGGCACACAGCAAGGACAGCGTGGACAAGAAAGTAATAAAAGCAGAGAACAACCTGAGCGACATACTGTACTACCTGCAAGTGGCAGACCATGAAGACCAGGCGCTGGAACAAACATCGGCCAACTTTACCAAGCTGAACTATGGGGGAGATGTGTACTTTAAGACCGCACTGGTGCTGAAATGGCTGGAAAGCTACATGGGCGAAAAAGACTTTGAAGCCGGGATGCATGCCTACTACGACACGTGGAGATTTAAGCACCCCTACCCGGAAGACTTTGCTGCGATGATGCAAGCATATACAACAAAAACACTGGACTGGTTCTTTGATGGTATCATGCATAGTGATAAAGGCATTGACTTTGCTGTAAAAAGGGCTAAAATATATGACAGCACTACGAGCGTTACTGTGCAGAATAACGGCATAACTGCGCCTGTGAAGATCGTGGCTTACCATGCAGATAGTGTAATAGGTAGCGTATACTCTACGCCATTCGCGGGGCGCACTACCCTATCTATGCCTTACTCCAACTGGACCAGCATTCGCGTAAGCAGAGAGATACCAGACTACCACTTGCAGAATGATGTATACTACCGGCACGGCATGCATCACACGCGGCTGGGCATTGCTATCCAGAGGTTGAATTATAGCTACCGGGACAATTTGTATGTTTTGCCAGCTATCGGTTATAATAATTATGATGGCATACAGTTAGGCTTATTGTTCCATGACCTGAGCCTGCCAAATCATCGCTTTCGTTTCGCCATTGCGCCGTTGTATGGCTTTAACTCTAAAACCATCAATGGCGCAGCTTCTGTAGGCTATATATGGTATCCGAGGGGAAATGCCTTTAAAGAGATAATGCTGCAGGGCGATGTGAAGAGTTTTAACAATAACGAGACCACTACCAATACGCCTAATGGTCCATTATTCACCCGCTACGTGAAGGTAGCGCCCTCACTTCATTTCAAATTGAAGGAACGCAATCCACTTAGCACTGTGAGCCGTACTTTGTTGCTGAAAGCATATAGTATCAATGAGGGCAATTTCTATTATGGCAAGGACAGTATGAGCAATGCTACTGTGCAGCAACAGCAAAAATATTATGGCTTGCTGCGCTACCGGCACAGTAACGACCGATTATACAATCCATTCAGCTATAGTCTTGAAGGGCAAGCTGGGGCAGACTTTGCTAAGATAAACCTCGAAGGAAATGTACGCATAGATTACTATGCCAGGAACAAGTCGCTGTATGTACGTGGCTATATAGGCAAATTCTTTGCTGTCAACAGTGACCCTAATGTAGCGCAACGCTATTACCTGAATAGCACGTACACGGGGC
This sequence comes from Flavipsychrobacter sp., assembly GCA_965276955.1. GTDB lineage: Bacteria > Bacteroidota > Bacteroidia > Chitinophagales > Chitinophagaceae > JABDEZ01. Next base: position 17,238 of record CBDIBP010000047.1, on the reverse strand, counting down.
TGAACGACTACCTGTATGACGATACTTATTTTGGTAGGAATGCGCAGAATGGTATTGCCTCACAACAGATCTCCATATCTGAGGGGGGATTCAAGATACCAACACTCAACAATATAGGCAGGAGCGATAACTGGATGGCAACGATGAACCTAAAAACAGATCTACCGCTGGGTAAGATACCACTGCGCCTGTTCCTTGATGCCGGGTTGATACCGAATGAAAAACCTGACGAGGCACATCCCGGATCCAGCCGCCCTCTGTATGATGCAGGTATTGAAGTATACCTCCCGTCCAACATAATATCTGTATACATACCCGTGCTGATGAGCAGCGACTTCCAGAACTACCTGAACGATACCTATGGCAAGAACAAGCAGTTCGAGAAAAGTATCAGCTTTACATTAAAGCTACAGAATGTGAACTGGTTGAAGGTGACATCTTCTGTGCAGCGATTGTTGTTGAGGTAGGATGTATAAGCATTTGTTAGCCATCCCTGTTAGTCTGTAAAACCCGTGCATATGCGATATTATATTCTTGTACCTTTTTTTTTACTCTTACTCACGTCATGTGACAAAGGCATAAACGATAGAAGTAAAAGAAATGAGCATTGGGTGTGGTGGGTAGATGATTCTATAGGAAAAGGGAAATGGCTACCTGTCGGACAAGGAGATCAAACAAAAATCTGGAATGGGAACGTTACGACATTTTATTCCAATGGCAACATTTGGCAAGTGTCAAAGATCAGGAATAATAAGCCTTGCGACACCATATTTAGATACGATATAAATGGACATATTGACGCCTATATCTTCCCATCTGACACTAAAAAAAGCTATTTTTTTCAAGATGGTCGGCACAAAATATATTTTCAAAACGGAAAGATTTGGGGATTTGGTGTTGTAAAGAATCACATTGCATGGGATGAATGGACAGAGTTCTATGAAAACTCGAAACCGGCCTATTATTATAAACTGTCTAATAATAGAGGGTCGTACAATGAGTTCTACGAGAACGGAAACTACAAATGTAAAATTATCGGGGAATTCAGACGGTCGCAGCGTGAACAAAAGTGGGAACCTTACAATGCAAGCATTGTTTCATATTATGAAAATGGCAAAAATAAATTCAGTGGAAATATCGTTGATTCACTGTTAGACGGCAAGGTTTGCAGATGGTATGAAGATGGAACATTGAGGTCGGTTTCAATAATGAGAAAAGGCATTCAGGATGGAAGGGAATGTGGATATTTTAAAAATGGAAACATTAATTTTATTTGCAATTTTAAAAATGGGAAATTTGACGGAAAATATAAGGTCTACGATTCAACTGGCAAATTTTATGGTGCAGTAATATTTAAAGATGGTCGACAGCTGGAATAAATACTGTCCATTGAAGACCTCCACTGGTTTAAGTCTGTGACTTAGATCAAACCAATAAGAAAAAGGACTGCGTCCGGCAGCACATATTCGGCAGTCCAAGATTGACCCCCATGGCCGAGAACGGCAACGCTTGTGGAACACATGCTCACCAACAACGTTCCACAAAAATGTGCATATGTTTTTTAGATGGCCACAGTACACGAGTGTATCTTTACCCTCGCTTAATAAAGTTCATTCACCTTAAACCTTACACATATGAAGCACATCCACACCTCGGCCCAAAAATTACCTGCGGAAGAAAAAAGCGGAAATTTTAGGTAAGAAGAGAAATTTATATTTTTTACCATAAGCCTTGCCCGTACTGCTTTTCAAAGTTACCCTACTGTAGAAATTACCTCTTTTATTTTTTATTGGCAAAGCGGAAATTCTACAGCAACTGGAAATGTAATAGAGCGCAACCATCTAAATTTTTACGTTCCATTGGTCGCACTATTTATCCTGTAGCATCACGCATCATCCCCAGACCGTATGGAATGTTTCGTAGCTTTTTCTATTGCCTTGCATTTACTGCTGGACAATTTGTTGGTTTTGCCTTAGGTTTGTTGTTCATTTAGCAGTTATATGGACAAAATAGCCTTACTACAAAAGAAAGAACAGGAAGCATTGCTGGGCGGTGGCGCCAAGCGTATAGAAGGACAGCACAAAAAAGGAAAGCTTACTGCCCGGGAGCGCCTGCAATTGCTGCTTGATGAAGGTTCATTTGAAGAGATAGGAAAATTTGTTACCCACCGCAGCCACGATTTTGGCATGCAGAAAGAACTGTACATAGGCGATGGTGTAGTGACAGGTTATGGTACTGTGAATGGCCGCTTGGTATATGTGTTCTCGCAGGACTTTACCGTATTTGGCGGCAGTCTTTCAGAGACCCATGCAGAGAAAATAGTGAAGATAATGGACCTGGCCATGCAGAATGGGGCACCCTTAATAGGCCTTAACGATAGTGGTGGTGCCAGGATACAGGAAGGTGTAGTATCGCTGGGCGGCTATGCAGATATCTTTTACAGGAACGTAAAAGCATCGGGCGTTATACCGCAGATATCTGCTATAATGGGCCCATGCGCCGGTGGTGCAGTGTACTCCCCTGCCATTACCGATTTTATTATGATGGTGGAACATACATCTTATATGTTCGTTACTGGGCCAAATGTGGTAAAAACAGTGACCCATGAAAATGTGACAAGTGAAGAACTGGGTGGGGCACATACCCATGCATCAAAATCGGGGGTTACCCACTTTGCTTGTGCTAATGAAGTAGAATGCATAGAGAATATAAAGAACCTGCTGAGCTACATGCCGCAGAACTGTGAGGAAGATGCCCCTGTTTATCCATACGAAGCTGCAGATGAGAGTCGCACAAAGTTGAATGATATAGTACCACCCAATCCTAATCAGCCTTACGATATTAAGGAAGTAATAGAAGAAGTGGCCGATGCAGGATCTTTCCTGGAGGTGCATAAGGAATATGCGGAGAACATAGTGGTAGGTTTTGCACGCATTGCCGGGCGCAGTATAGGTATAGTGGCCAACCAGCCCGCAAGCCTTGCCGGTGTGCTTGATATCAATAGCAGTAAAAAAGGTGCACGGTTCGTACGTTTTTGCGATGCCTTTAATATACCCTTACTGGTAATAGTGGACGTGCCGGGTTTTTTACCAGGTACCGACCAGGAGTGGAACGGTATCATTACCAATGGCGCCAAGCTGCTGTATGCGCTGAGCGAAGCTACGGTACCTAAAGTGACCGTGGTGACCCGGAAGGCATATGGTGGTGCTTATGATGTAATGAACAGCAAGCACATAGGCGCTGACCTTAACTATGCATGGCCCACAGCTGAGATAGCAGTAATGGGTGCTAAGGGTGCAGCAGAGATCATCTTTAAGAAAGAGATAACCGATGCTGCTGACCACGAGGCCAAGCTGAAAGAAAAAGAGCTGGAGTACCTGGACAAGTTCGCTAACCCATATGGTGCTGCTGCACGTGGCTTTATAGACGAAGTAATAATGCCTGCGGAAACACGGGCCAAACTAATAAAAGCATACAAAATGCTGGAGAACAAGGTGGTGAATATGCCTAAAAGAAAGCACGGAAACATACCTTTGTAGTTATACAATAAAAAGTGGGGCACACCACCCGAATGCTATGTGAAGTATATATAGGCTACCAGGGTAATATGGTATTATAGCTATGGTGAACCGGATAATACAGTTTACAGACTGGTTCTTATTTACCAGTTTATTTACGGCATGCTGTGCCATGGGGCTTTGTATGAGTACAGAAAGGATGGTATCGGGGCGGATACCACCTTTTTTCAGTTCGCTGCACGTACTAATATTTGGCGCTACGCTGGCAGTGTACAATATGCACATACTGGTGCGGCGGTCAACACCTGAAAGGTCTGACCTATCGGCGTGGTCGGTGCGTAATAAACATTGGCTGTATATTTTCCTGGTGGCCGGGATACTGGCGTGCACAGCATCGTTGTTCTTTGTTCCGGCATCTGTTCTTGTAGCTTCGGGGATAATGGGAGCACTGGCGTTTTTCTATTCCGTACCCGTACTGCCGTTCAGGAACCTGAAAAGCATTCGTGACATTGGTATCATAAAAATAATTGTACTTGCAAGCGTATGGACCACTGTAACTACAGTGTTACCTATCCTATATTCGGGCAAGAGTATCCCTGCCTTTCCTTATGAGGTCACTATCCGTTTTGTATTTATTTTTACATTGTGTGTAGCATTCGACATACGGGATATACAGACCGATATAGGAGCAAGTGTGCATACGGTACCTGTGCTGGTAGGTATTAAGAACAGCACCCGTATCATAAATACCGGCATTGTATTGTTCACCATGCTGGGGGTAGTGCAATACCTGATACGTTTCCGCACTGAGCAATTTGTGGGTATCGTTATCACTGCGCTGGTCACTAAGTTCATATTACAGTACGTGCGCGACCACCCATCTGACAGGGCATATATGGGGCTTGTAGATGGATGTATGCTATTATATGCAGCCCTGGCACTGCTGCACTGATAGTGGCGTGATTTTTTATGTGTTAAGGTCTAAAGCTTATCAACATGAAAAAGACACTAAGGATCGCTGCGGGAGTAACACTGGCCGGAATAGTATTATATTATCCTGCTATGAGACTGTATGAATTTATAGCCGGCAAGATAGCCGACCGTAAAAAAGAACAGGAAGAAGAAGGACAAGAGGAAACACATGTAAAGGCATTTGTGCCTGCATGGAGAGGCAAGCATAAGCCACACCACCGCCATCCGCACCAGGGCAATGGTCATACTGACCCATCAAACCAGTAAGACATTAAGATAATTTACCCTTCAGGGAGAGGTGACAATATATGTTGCCTCTTCCTGTTTTTAATATGATATAACGATAGTGCTACCTACTATCAGGCCGATACCCGTTTGTTCAATTATTTGTTACATTTGCGAGGTATTCATCACCTTAACTTCTAAATGATCCTGCAAAATGGCATATGATGTAATTGTAATCGGGAGCGGCCCGGGCGGCTATGTGGCTGCTATCCGTGCATCACAATTAGGTTTAAAAACAGCAATAGTGGAACGTGAGAGCCTGGGAGGCATATGCCTGAACTGGGGTTGTATACCTACCAAAGCCTTACTGAAAACAGCAACCGTTTACGAAAATTTTTCTCATGCGGCTGATTATGGTATAACTGCCACTGATTTCAAACCCGATTTCCCTGCCATCATTAAGCGCAGCCGCGGTGTGGCCGATAAAATGAGTAAAGGTGTGCAGTTCCTGATGAAGAAGAATAAGATAGACGTGATAATGGGTATGGGGAAACTGAATGCAAAAAAGCAAGTAGAAGTGACCGATAAAGACGGAAAAACAACTACATACGATGCAAAGCATACCATACTTGCCACAGGAGCCCGCAGTCGTCAGTTGCCGAACCTGCCTATAGACGGAAAGAAAATAATAGGATACCGCGAAGCAATGGTATTGCCTACGCAGCCTAAGACCATGATAGTAGTAGGTAGCGGTGCAATAGGTATAGAGTTCGCTTATTTCTACAATAGCATAGGTACTAAAGTAACCGTAGTAGAGTTCCTGCCACGGATAGTGCCGGTCGAGGATGAGGACATATCGAAAGAACTGGAAAAGAGCCTGAAGAAAAAAGGCATTGAGATAATGACGAATGCATCTGTTGAAAAAGCAGATATAAGCGGCAACACCATAAAAGCTACAGTAAAAACCGCTACTGGCGAGATAACACTGGAAGCAGATGTGATACTGAGTGCGGCAGGTATAGTTACCAATCTGGAGAACATAGGCATTGAAACACTTGGTGTAAAGACCGATAAAGGAAAAGTGCTTGTAGATAAATACTTTGCTACGAATGTAGATGGTGTGTACGCTATTGGCGATATCACACCTGGTCCTGCATTGGCACACGTAGCTATGAAGGGTGCACATATATGTGTAGAAGGTATAGCTTACAAAGAGGGTAAATTCAAGCACCTGCCTGAGCCATTGAATTATGGTAATGTACCGGGCTGTACTTACTGCTCACCAGAGGTGGCCTCTGTAGGTATGACCGAAAAACAGGCCAAGGACGCTGGCTACGAAGTGAAGGTGGGCAAATTCCCACTGTCCGCTTCCGGTAAAGCAAGCGCAGCAGGTGCTACAGAAGGCTTCATAAAAGTAATCTTCGATGCCAAGTACGGCGAGTGGCTGGGTACACACATGATAGGCTACAACGTGACCGAGATAATAATAGAGACCGTAACAGCGCGGAAACTGGAAACTACCTACCACGAAATGCTGGATACCATTCACCCACACCCAACCATCAGCGAACACGTGCATGATGCTATTGAGGTTGCTTACGGAGAAGCGGTACACTTATAGGAACTTTAGTAAGTGCGTATATAATAACGAAAGGCTGCCATAAGGCAGCCTTTCTAATGTTTACAAAACGCAACATACTGTTGAAGAATACTTTTAATTTTGCTTGAGTTATATAAGCAGTATGGACAAACAAAATACTACAACACCAAGAGACTATAGCGATATCAGCCCATCGGCAAAAGCACTGATATTATTGAAGGGCCATACCGACATACCATATGCCCAGGCAACAGCAGAACTTATATCGCTACCAGAGACATACAAACCAGACCTGACCAGCAAAGACTTTTCAATGTGGATAAGGACGATACATTTTGAAGTACGGTACAAGAGTATAAACCATTTGCTGGATGGCCTATCCGTAAAAAATATATTAGAGCTCTCTTCAGGATTCTCGTTTCGCGGTCTTGATACGATACAACACGATAATGTATACTACATAGATACAGACCTACCTGACCTCATTGAAACAAAACAAGCCTTTGTAGCAAAACTGCAAAAAGATACCCTACCCAAGGGCAAGCTGGAAGTATTGGCATTAAATGCTTTAGAGGAAGACAGTTTTGAAAAGACAGTCCATCACTTTCCTGAAGGGCCAATAGCAATAGTAAATGAGGGGTTGCTGATGTACCTGGAGCTTAATGAAAAGAGAAAACTGTGCAAAATAATAAGGGGTGTACTAAAGGAAAGAGGTGGATATTGGATAACTGCGGATATCTATATTAAAACCGCAGGCACCAGAACAGAAATAAAAATGGATGACGAACTGAACAACTTTTTGAAACAACAACGCGTTGATGAAAAGATGTTCGAAAGCTTTGAAGATGCGGAGACATTCTTTAAAAGCGAAGGCTTTGTGGTGGATAAAGAAGCAGAACCAGACTATGCCAATTCAGGTTCGCTAAAATACCTGATGGCAAGTGGAACGGAAGAGCAGCTAATGAGCCTGAGTAAGGCCGGGAAAATACATGCCACATGGCGCCTGAAGCTGGCTGACCAAAAATAAACATACAGAGATAGTTCCTATCTCAACTGTCTGTTTAAGTAACTTTATTGTCGCACAGCTCAAACGACCTCATTGACACCCAGCAGTACAAAATATATTTTCCAAACCGGTAATGAGGGTACATCCGCATTGCCAGGTAATAGTATATACATAACCGATGCACACGTGCATGAGTTGTATAAAGAGCTGTTCGCAGATAAATCCACTATTGTAGTACAGCCAGGGGAAGAGCACAAAACACACGATACGATACATTACATTACAGAACAGCTACTACACTATGAGGCGCACCGCAAGACCACGCTGGTAGGCGTGGGCGGGGGCATTGTTACAGACGTTACCGGCTATGCAGCATCAATATACATGCGGGGCATACCATTCTGTTTTATCCCCACTACATTGCTGGGTATGGTAGATGCAGCTATAGGCGGCAAGAACGGAGTTAATTTTGGGCTGCAAAAAAACTTATTGGGCACCATAAATCAGCCCGAGTCCATAATATTTGACACCCACTATTTAAAGACACTACACGATACTGAATGGAGTAATGGCTTTGCCGAGATCATAAAATATGCCTGCCTGTTTGATGCCGCGCTATTTGACGAACTTGGAGATAATGATATACGCTACTACCAGCAAAATAAAGACGCTCTGGCCCATGTGATAAAAATCTGTGTGGACTGGAAAACCAAAGTGGTAGCTGGTGATGAACGGGAGAACGGGAATAGAAAACTACTGAATTTTGGACATACTACAGGACATGCTATAGAAACACTATATCACTTGCCCCATGGAAAAGCAGTGGCTATAGGTATGATGATAGCCTGCAAAATAGCAGAAAAAGAACTGGGCACCCCAACATCTATAGCCACAAAGCTCAAGGATCTGCTGCATAAATACAACCTTCCATCGGCCTTAAAATTTGACGTAAAGCAAGTGATGCAGATACTGACCATGGATAAAAAAAGGACCGATGCCGGCATAGACTACATTTTGCTGAAAGATATTGGTGAAGCTTGCATTACTTTGCTCACTTTTAGCACGATAGAAGAAGCACTGGTACACATAGACAATGGAAGTAATTATTGACCCCGGTCCTATAACAGGACATATACAGGCACCTGCATCTAAAAGCCATACACAAAGAGTGTTTGCAGCAGCATTGCTACACCATGGCAAAACAATAGTATATCATACAGGCATATCCGCCGATGAACTGGCTGCGCTGGAAGTGATACAACAATTGGGCGCAGGCATTACTCGTCTTGATAATGGAGGTATAGAGATAGCCGGCAATGGAGTAAACCCTGCACATGGTTATATCTATTGCGGGGAAAGCGGCTTGGCTGCGCGGTTATTCACGCCCATAGCCAGCATCAGCAACCTGCCGGTAGAGATAAAAGGTAGTGGTAGCCTTACCAAGCGACCTATGGATACCTTCAACACAGTGTTGCCTGTACTCGGGGTGACACTCCCCCACTTCAACGGGCATGTGCCTTTCATGGTTACCGGGCCTTTGGTGGCGATATCAGTTACGGTAGATGGATCAATGAGTTCGCAATTTCTAAGTGGTTTGCTTTTTGCACTTTGCTACAGGGCACAAGCTCCGTTGACCGTTGAAGTGAACGACCTGAAAAGCAAGCCTTATATAGACCTTACACTGGAGGTATTGCGGTATTTCGGGAAACAGGTAACACATGAAAACTACAAGTACTTCTATATAGACCCATCTACATTTACATACCAATACGAAATGACAGTGGATGTGGAAGGCGACTGGAGCAATGCTGCATACTGGCTGGTAGCCGGGGCCATAAACGGCTCGGTAACTGTAAAGGGTCTGAACCTGCTATCGGTGCAAGCTGATAAAATTATTCTGCAGCTGTTGACAGATATTGGTGCGCGTATAGCAGTAAGCGACGGTGAGATAAGTGTGCGGACCAGCGACCTGCAGCCGTTTGAGTTCGATGCGACACATTGCCCCGACCTCTTCCCGATATTGGCCGTGCTGGCTGCCTGCTGCGATGGAGATAGTTATATAACAGGGATGCACAGACTATACCACAAAGAAAGTAACCGGACAGAAAGCATAGCCGAAATGCTACTGCAATTTGAAGTGCCTTTCTCTATAGAAGACGATACTCTTTGCATAACTGGCACTACCGGCCTGGAAGGCGCAACTATAGAATCTTACAACGACCACCGCATAGTGATGGCCGCGAGTATAGGGGCCCTAAGGGCCAATGATACAGTTACTATAACAGGAGCAGATGCTGTAAACAAATCTTACCCGTCTTTTTTTAAACAATTAGCAGCATCGGGCGTAAATTGTGCTATAATCGAGTAAGTATATGAACACATTTGGCAGGCTGTTCCGCATCAGTATATTTGGTGAATCGCACGGGCCTATGGTGGGTGTGACCATTGATGGATGTGCGCCAGGTATAGCACTGACCGAAGCTGATATGCTACGCGATCTGGAACGTAGAAAAGCTGGCGCTGCAGGCACCACCCCCCGCAAGGAAGACGACCTGCCAATGATAGTAAGCGGAGTATTTAATGGGATGACCACTGGCGCACCTATCACTATTCTATTCGAAAACAAGAATGTACGGTCAGCAGACTACGAGACACTGCGCCAAACCCCACGACCCGGCCATGCCGATTGGGTGCTGGATAAAAAATTCAAGGGGTATAATGACTATAGGGGCGGTGGGCATTCATCAGGTCGGTTGACATTGGCATTGGTTGCTGCAGGTGTAATTGCAAAAAAAGTTTTATACAAAGTACAGATAACGGCCATGCTTACAGAAGCAGGCGGCAATACTGATATCGATGTTGCTGTAGCGCAGGCTATTGAGGAACAGGATAGCATAGGAGGAATTGTTAGCTGTACTGTGAGCGGCCTACCTGTGGGTATGGGCGAACCGTTCTTTGACTCTATCGAATCGGCCATCAGTCATATTATATTCTCTATTCCTGCTATTAAAGGCATTGAGTTTGGCAGCGGCTTTGCGGCAGCGCGAATGAAAGGCAGTGTACATAACGATGCTATAATAGATGCAGAAGGCACTACCCTCACCAACAATGCAGGGGGCATAAATGGTGGCATTACTAATGGAAATGAACTTTACTTTAGAGTGGCAGTAAAACCCACCAGCAGCACCCCAAAAGAACAACAGACCTGGAATACTGAAAAGCAAGCTGTAAGTGCCTTTAGTGTGAAAGGGAGGCATGACCTGTGTATTGCCCTAAGAGTGCCGGTAGTGGTGGAAGCTGCTACAGCAATAGCGCTGGCAGACATGATGATGATGGCATAATGAGACTTTAAAAGTCAAACTCTGTTACAGTACTGTCCCGGAGGATATACTCTATGAATGCATGATGATCTTTTTCAGAGCCTTGCACTACCCAGGTACCTGTAATGATATTGCCAACCTTACTTTGGCTGCGTGCTTTGATATTAAGGTGAAACTCCTTCAGGTGGTCCTCGTATTTATGCTGCCCGAGTTCTTCGTAGGGGTAAACTATTTTGTAGTTGCGCATCTGGTTGATGCGGTCTATATGGACATCGAAGAATGAGAACAGGAAGAGAATGACCAACACTATTGCGGCGCTGATGACCGATGCCAGGTAAAAACCGTCACCAATACCCATCCCTAAGGCCGCAGTTATCCATATGGTGGCAGCGGTAGTAATACCATGGATCTTATCCTCGGCCTTAAAAATAACACCGGCACCTAAAAAGCCTACCCCAACAACAATGTTTGACGCTATCCTGTCTGGAGAGATATTGACACCTATTATCTGCGATAAAGTAGTGAATATAGAGGCTCCGATACAAATAAGCATCATGGTCCTGAAGCCAGCACCTTTAGTTCTTAGCTCTCGCTCTAAGCCTATGGAACCACCAACTACAAGAGCTATCAATAGCTTTAAGAACAGGTCGGGGGGAAGTTGCATATCTCAATGATTGAACTTTAAAAATAATAAAATAATGGTGCACATTTACTGTTCAATGTTCAACTGCACATAGTCTGGCTCGTGTATAAAATTACTATTGTAACGATAACGAAGCTCGGAGTTGAGGATAACTTTAAATCCTCTTACCCCATCGGGGGTTACCGGGTAGTAAAATGCTCTGAGCTCAATAGTGCCAAACACCAGGTTCTCATTACGTGCTCTGAACCCACCGCCTACACCCGTATATAATGATACTTTATTAAAAGCCTGGTTGACCGGCTGTAGTAGAGAAAGATCGACATAAGGAAATGGCGCGAACTGAAAGCCCAATAATTTATACTTCAAATAGAAAGGGGTCTCTAACTGCAATGTGATGCGGCGGCTGCCATAAGCAGAATCGGATAGGAACTCGCGGATACCATAGGCATTATCTATCCTTAATGGTGCAGAGGTGACAGGGCGATATATGCTTGAGTAATTGAACAAAATATACTGCCTGATCTTGGTCTGGTGGATAAAAAAGAGGCGGCTATATGCAGTACCACCCACCATAAAACTAAGGTCCTGCACATGGTTCTCATTATAATATCCACCAGTTCTCATATATAGCTGCAGAAAATCGCCATGCTGTGTAGCTATATATCGCTGTGCATTGATGCCCACATAGGGCCTATTGAGGCTTAGTTGCTTTATGAAACCTGCGGTCACAGATATATTATATCCATAAGGCAGATCCTCTGTAGTACCAAAGCCATAGATGTACTGTGTTTTAAAATAGTCTTGCCTGAAAAAAGTGAGCGAGGTAAGTACGCCGGTCTTGTTGTTAAATACCGGATCAAAATTTTTGCCCACCTGGTAGGGAACCTCGGTAAAGTCATAATGGAAATAGCGTACTGAAAGGAACCGGCGGTCGCGAATAGTGTTATTGGTAGCGGTGAGTTTGCTGATGCCAAGGTTGTACCCTATCCAGCCATCAAGGTAACTATACTTGTTCACAAAATATTGGCTGTCTGCCAGGTGATAATTGTTGGTACCGGAGTTATTGCTTATGGTAAAGCCCCCTGCAACACGGGAGTATGGTGAAACCAGTGGTCTATCGACACTAAAGAACTCAGTTGCTTCCTCCTCGTGCGTATAGTTACTGATGTTCATAAGGCTATAGCCAACAGTTGCATTCACAAAAGAATTACCAATATTGTTCTTACTATACGATGCACCATAAGAACTGTTAGGTGTTCTATTCTTGTCGTACAGCCCGGTAACCACCACACTTTGCCCCATACCGGCTATGTTATCATCTATTACGCGGGCATTTATATGGTCTATGCCGTTAATAGCGCCATCGCCGCTAATGGTAAAGAAGTCTTTGGTAACTACCAATATATCTACAGAATCGGGGTTGCCAGGTATCTTTTTCACCAGTATACGTGCATCATGTATATAATTAAGGGTACGCAGGTAACGCTCGTTATCGGCTATTTTAAAAGCATTGACAGGTGTATTTTCTTTGATGAAAAGACTGTTACGTACCACAAACTCGCGTGTATTGGTATGTAAGCTGTTGGCTATTTTGCCTGTGAAGGTCTCGTGGCGGGTGGCAGTATCGGTGAACGTGCGCTCGAAGCCTAACGCTTCTATATTGATATGCCTTATTATCCGGCCTTCGAACTGGACATATGGCGCTTCACTTTTACCATTCACGAAGATATCGACACTAACAGTATCGGGTGTCTTCATGATGGAACTTTTTGCCTGCTGAAAAAGGTTATTGATCAATTTGCGGTTAGATATTTTGACACTATCTTCCAAGTATTTATTGAACCTATTTACCACCTGTCCATTGGCTATGACACATGTTAATAAGCAGCAAAGTGTGCAAAATATTTTTACCCTTTGTTTCCTCATATTCTTTTATCCAAGTATTATAAGTGCCCTGTAATTGTATAACCAATGAGCACTAAAGATATTCTACCAGTCGATATTACGATGCAAGCTGCGTTATATACAATCCGTTGCAAAAATTGTGCAAAAAATAACGGCTGTAAGATAAAGGCATTAAATAATTATTTAGTTTTTTTAGCAATCCGGTGATACGAAGGCTATATGGCATACTTTTAATACCTCGATCTTTATATTTTGCTTTAATAGATACCATCCAAGATGAAAACAATAGGCATAACAGGCGGTACAGGTTTTATAGGGAAGCACCTTACAGATATACTTACAGAAAAAGGATACAATGTGATCATTTTTTCGCGTACCCCAATAAAGGGTAAAGAAAGTGGCGTATATAAAATTTGCGATGCTGGACAGTGAACACAAAAAATGTGATCAGAATGCGCTGGCCAGCATAGATGCTATGATACACCTGGCAGGAGCAAGTGTAGCAGACAAGAGATGGACAGATAGCAGGAAACAGGAAATAGCGAACAGCAGGATACTGGGTACGCGCTACCTTGTATCTGTACTAAAAGCATATGCAAAAAACTGCACGACGCTGGTCTCTGCCTCGGCAATAGGCTTCTACGGACCGGACAGACCCGGTGTTATACCCTTTAAAGAAGATGGACATCACTATGACGACTTTTTAGCCAGTGTATGTGAGCAGTGGGAAAATGAAGCTAAAGCAGCACAAAATGATATGCGCACCATATGTTGCTGCGCTTTGGCATAGTGCTTGCATGTGTGCTGGAAAGGAAAGTGGTGCATTCCCCGAATTTGAAAAACCGACCCGATACGGCGTGATGCCGATACTGGGTACCGGCAAGCAAGTAGTAAGCTGGATACATGTAACAGACCTATGCCAAATGATAATGTATAACCTTGAAAATGAAAAGAACAAAGGAATATACAATGCAGTGGCACCATACCCCGTGACCAATAAAGAACTGCTGAAAGCTATAGCCAACGAAAAAGATAAGCTGGAGTTGCCTATATATGTACCTGAAACAGCCCTAAAAATAGCACTTGGAGAAATGAGCACAGAAGTGCTGAAAAGCTGTACCGTGAGCGCAGATAAAATACTGAGCTCAGGGTTTGCATTTCAATTTCCCAAAATAGAGGATGCGGTGAAGGACCTACTGGCCTAAACTATTCGTAAGCATAGTCTGCCATATAACTGTACAGGTCTGTAAGTTTACCATTCTTACAAATGGTAGCCCTGTTTAGTATATCACTTTCCTCTTTCAATAGTTCTTCTATCACGTATTTTTCGAAATGCAGACCAAAGTATTCTGATGCATCGCGAGGCAACTCATTTGGCAGGTTGTCAACCGCCATTACATCAATAGACTGTAACAGGGGCAGATATGGCGATACTTTTTGTATGGTCTTCCGATCTATACCATATACCGGATCCTCAATTTCACTGGCACCCAGATTGATAGGCACAGAGCCATTAATATCACATGTAATGTCTGATATAACACTTATGCGCCAATCATTGCGCTGAATGTCCTTTGACTCGAAAAGGCGAGCTATATCTTCTTCCCAGTAGATGCCGTTCATTAAAACGTCTGTCTGGTTAACGAAATTGGTGAACAAACATTTGTAAGCTTCCGGGTTAGCATGAAAATCGTCGCGGTGAAAAAGTCCATTATCTTTACGTTCATATAATGCGCCACCCTTCAGGTGGGCATATACGGGATACTGGTATTGGTGCGTAAGAAAGTCTGCAGGCTCTACTGGTTCTATATCCAGAGCGGTCATAACATCTATAATGCCTGCCGCTACTTTCCCCGACCCTGTTATGGCTATTTTTATATTGGGCAGTTTCATGCGGCTGTAGGCCATTATTACATCGTCATAGCGGCCCAAGCTATGTGCAGCTGGCAGCTCATATAAGCCTGTTTTTTTACCAAAAGTACGTAGGCCATTGTGCGCACCAACAATACCTGCATAAAGGCCAAATCCCAAAATCCGCTGTTCGTCAGTATGTGTGAGACATTCATAATCTATCATGCAGATCTGCTTTTTTATGAGCTCATGCATCATAGCCCTATTATATTCCTGCTTTTTTTTGGTGTGGGAAAAGAAAAAATATGTTTTGCCAGGTATGAGGTTAGCAGGTGGTACTTCTTTTACACCTAACAAAATGTCACGATTGCTCATATCATCTGTGACCGTAATACCCTGCTGGCGATATTCGTCATCACTAAAACACCTGAATGGAGAAGATTCTGCTACTATCTGGATGCCCGGATATGTATTGCAAATCTGCGCGCATTGTGCAGGTGTAAGCGCTACACGACTATCAGGATGTGCTTTTCTTTCTTTGATCAACCCTATACGGAGCATCTTTACTAATTTTAGCCAAATATAAGATTACTAACCTCATGATCAACTATTTCCAATTATACCAATTGCCCGTAAGTTTTTCCCCTGACGCTACGCTGGTAAAAGCAAAATACTATGCGCTGAGCCGTGCCCATCATCCTGATCGGTTTGCCCAAGCCACCGACCATGAGAAAGCAGAACACCTGCGCATGGCAGCCATTAACAACGATGCATATAAGACGCTGGGAGATGCGGATAGGCTTATAGCGTATATACTAAAACTGAACAACCTGCTGGAAGACGAAGAAAAATATAGCTTGCCACCGGCATTCCTGATGGAGATGATGGAGCTGAACGAGACCATAAGCGAGAGCGAAGAAGAACAGGCTGGAGGTAATACAAATAATAAATCAACACAAGCGTTTGCGGAACACATGGCACAGTGGACGAACGAAATAACACCACTTACCGACCGCTATAATAAAGGTGAGCAAACCGACCAACTTTTGCTGGAAATAAAAGACCTGTATTTTCGTAAAAAATATCTGTTGCGTATTCAGGAAAGAATTGATAGATTTGCAGCCCGCTAAGTGAAAGCGAAGCAGGAACAATTGCCATTGCCCAGATGGCGGAATTGGTAGACGCGCTAGACTCAAAATCTGGTTATCGCAAGGTAGTGCAGGTTCGATTCCTGTTCTGGGCACTCAGCATAAACGGCTGAAAATCAAAGAGTTGTACACATGTACAGCTCTTTTTTTATCCTCTATTTTCTTGGGCTAATAAATTGCTTGCACTGAAAATTGCACTATGCTGACGTTGAAACCATTGCTGGGCCTTGCTCTACAGATTTCTCGACTATCGCGTCTACCAATTCCGCCATCGGTGTAAACTCTCAAAATGAACTCAAGGCCTAATAAAAACTATAACTTTTAAATCTTGGTCTGACAGCTTAGATAAATCTGATTCCAATCCACGAGGATTTTTAATCCTATTTTCAGGATCGTAAACAAAACAAAATAATTCAGTGCAATTGGGGTGATTTTTATAATGAGCAACATCAAGAATTAATTGTTCCCCCACCTCCTTATCCTTTAAGCCATTTCTGGTCTTTTTGACTTCAATTACTATTTCTTCATTTTTCAAAAGAAAATCCATTCTCGTTGAGCTTCCAGCGTATGACGGAGTATATTCTTCTTCTCTAACATCATCAAAATGAATTTTCAATACCGCATGCAATAAATCTTGTACATCATATTCGTCCTCTATTGCAATAGTATCTCTCTGATTGTGTCTATTTTTTAGTTGGGTTGCAAACTGGTGAAACTTAGTAAGAATTGAAGAAATAATCTCGGAATCGTTATTTCCCTTTTTAAATTTCGATTTAATTTCAATTTGCCGTAAAAGCCTTTTAACCAGATCATGATAATTTTTACAGGACGAAATGTGTGCAGGTTTCATCAATATTGGGATCTGAGACATTTTCGCAAAAAATTCCAAGTTTGTTATCCTTGATGACTTTAAACCAACCAGCTACTTCATTTATACCCTGCCTTAAGGAAAATCCTGCAATTGTTATTACACCGTCGCGATAATATTTTGCGAGGGTTTCATCAGCCTCATCTCCATTGCCCATCAAATCAAAAAAATCTTTTAAGTCC
>CBDIBP010000046.1:0-70563 GCA_965276955.1 Flavipsychrobacter sp. | reverse complement strand
TAAGAACATGGGCATGGTACTAATCATCTGGGACCGCATATTTGGCACCTTTACAGAAGAGATACCTGGCGAAGTGCCAAAGTATGGCTTGCTGACACCCATAGAAAAACCACAAAACCCGGTACGCATTATTTTTCATGAATGGGATGCGATGAGTAAGGACCTGCATAAGAAAGCCTCTTTTAAGGATAAACTGGGCTATATATTTGGCCCGCCCGGCTGGAGCCATGACAATAGCAAGCTTACCTCCAAGCAACTACAAAAAAAATGGGAAGGTCATAAGTCATAAATGGACATATGGCATCCTGCCCTGACCCTTATTTGAGGTCCGGAATTTCCGGTTATTACCGATGGTGGTAATTCTAAATTGCTTATAGGATGTGGCTGAGATGACTCACTGCTGCTGGTTTCAGCACGATTACCATATAAAATTTCCGGATGGGCCGAACAATTTTTCCCGGTAATAATCTCTACGGATCCTGATATACCAAAACGTTCTTCGAGTTCCAGCTTTATAGTTTCTATTTCTTCTTCGTTGGTCATGGGTGGCGGTACGCCGTAGGTAAAATGGTTGGGATAACGCTCAGTGTCCTTGCGTGCTTTGAAGTAGCCTTCAGCGTATAGCTGCAGTTTTTGTTTGAATTCTTCGTCGGGGCCGATATATGTGGCGAAGTCGGCCATGACCTGCATGTTCATGCCGGTGGAAGCATAGTCCTTTAGCTTGACGATACAAGTGACGAGTTTGCGCAGGCACTCTATTTCCTGTTGTGTGGGGAAACGGTTGCTGACCGGGCGCTGTCCTATCTCTGTCTGCAGCTCGACGACCATGTGAGAGAAGTTATCGACCATTATGGCTGGGGCGGCGAGGGAGGCAGTACGGAGCTCATCCCATGCGCCTTTCTTTATCCATAGGTATAGAGTCTTCTGGCTGATGCCAACCTCGTCGGCTATTTCTTTCTGAGACTTGTGTGTGCCGAAGTAAAGGTCTTTGGCGAGTTGGTTTTGGGTGGTTTTCATAGGTTTTGGGATATGGTATAAAGTAGAAAGTCATTTTGTGGGGTGATTCCAGGGGGCTGAAATTGCTATCGACTGACGATAAAATTCTGAACTGTATATTTTCAAATTCCGGTCAGAGACCGGCAGTTTTACGAAGACACGGATGACCTTCGGAACATCCGCGCCAGATGCGTCTTTGGCGAGTTGGTTTTGGGTGGTTTTCATAGGTTTTGGGATAGGATATAAAGTAGAAAGTCATTTTGTGAGGTGATTCCAGGGGCTGTAATTGCTATCGACTGACGATAAAATTCTGAACTGTATATTTTCAAATTCCGGTCAGAGACCGGCAGTTTTACGGAGACACGAATGACCTTCGGAACATCCGCGCCAGATACGCCACTGGTATTTGCAGGCGATGAATCCCGATAGCTATCGGGAAGCAAAAAGGTGGCTGAATATACCCTCAGCTTTGCTCCTGGATCATAAAAATCATTTGCTCATTCATATTTGGCGAGTGTTTTTAGGTTAAAGTTGGGTGAGATATTTTGAATTATTTTCTTAGGAAAGTATGGCACTGAAGTAAGTGCGGTGGGGTACTGTGTAACTTAAGTGGGATGCTTTTTTGTTTGCAGGCTGGGAGCGGATTTTTGCAGAATATTGTGACGGGAGTTTAGATAACAAAAAAACCGCCCTCTCGGGCGGTACACAAAAACCAAAATGTAACCTATTACTATGCTTGCTTTACGAACTGTAATTCGGCACTTAACACCACGTCGTCTGACACAATGATGCTGCCTGCTTCTGTAACGGCGCTCCAGGTAAGACCAAATTCTTTACGATTGATCTTGCCATGAACTGCAAAACCAGCTTTGGTCTGCCCGTATCCGTCTTTATCTACACCACCAAATTCTACTTTGAAGGTAACGGGCTTGGTGATGTCTTTTACTGTAACATTGGCATTCAATGTATAGTTCTCGCTGTCTACTTTCTGCATACCATCGGCCGAAATTTTGATCTGCGGGTAGTTGGGAGCATCAAAAAAGTCAGGGGACTGCAGGTGACCATCGCGCTGCTCATTGTTAGTAGATACAGAAGAAGTATCTACGGTGAAGTCGATCTTGGCTGAAGTAAAATCATCGCCGTCAACTTCTACATTGCCATCAAATTTTTTGAATGAACCAGATACGTTACTGATCATCATGTGCCTTACTTTGAAGTTCACTTCAGAGTGCATTGCGTCAACTTTCCATTGTGTTGCCATAGTGTTTGTTTTTTAGCTATTGTTATATTGTTAATCAATTTTTCTCATTTTATCGAGCATGTCGTTCACTATTGCCGCTTCTTCGTCGGTAATGTCAATCAGTGGCGCATCGGCCTCGTCGAGGGCCTTGCTTGCTTGGTGCAGCAGTAAGATGCCCTTTTCAGTAAGCGATACCAGACTTTCTCTCTTGTCCTCGGCCGACGTAGCACGCTCTACCAGTCCTTTTGATTCCAAGCGATCAACAATACGAGGGACATTGGAATTCTTCTCTATCATGCGGGAGCCAATGTCCTTCACACACATCTTTACCGGGTGCTTACCTTTTAATATCCTCATTACATTGAACTGCTCCATGGTGATACCCACCTGTTTCATGCAACCACTTACGTGGCTTTTGAGCCAGTAGGCGGTGTACATGATGTTCAATGTAAGCTTATGCCTTTCGTTCTTAAAGTTAGTGCTTTGTATTGCCTGTTCGAGTTTCACAGTACAAATATATGTACGTACATCTAATTTTTGGTATCAGGATACTTTATAGTGATATAAATATTATGCCTTATCTACTTAAAAGCGCAGGCATGCGTGTTTATCCTCATAATCTTTTTTGAACATTCCTGTTTTGAAGAGCGAAATTTCAAATGCGCCGCGCAGGTTGGTTTGTGGTTCGAGTGTAGATGTATTGATGTCGTAACTTAATGTGAGGGCTGCTCCCTTGTAGTTAACTATGAAAGTGGGAATGAACGCATCCTGCACCCGATAATATAAACCTGCTGATAATGAAAAAGGCTGGCTATTGTGCTGATCGACCTTAGCCCATTTAAGCACACCACCACCTATTATTTCAGTATAAGCACCTTGTGATACATAATTAAAGTGAAACTTTAAGGCATAGGTCTCATCGAAATTGTAATCGATACCGGCGTTGCCCACTAATTTTGGAGAAAGGTTCTCGACGTTACCGCTGCCATAAAATGATGTTTTCATACCTGTGAAATGATAACCTGCTACGCCCAGGAAGTAATTGATCTTATTATCGGCATCGAAACTGCTGCTGAAACTGATGCCTGCACCGAGATCCCAGTTGTTGATCTTAGGATAGGGTATCTGAGATTCGCCAGTACCATTTGTTGGGTTGAACTCGCCTGCCTGGTATTGGTTATCGAAGGTCATTTTTGTAGGGTCTATGCTGCGCTGTATGTAGCCCCCGGTGAACCCAGCGGAGAGGTAAGAGCTATACTTGTCGTTCAGCGACTTATTGTAGTTGATGGCACCGTAGAATGCATCGGTATTGAAATTGATAGAGCCCGCTTTATCAGAATAAGCCAGCAGACCAAAGCTGATATAATCGTTGACATCGTTTACCTGCACTTTGGTCTCGAGGTCTATGAGGTCGGTCTTAAAAGGCACGGCTATGCTTCCCCACTGGCTGCGGTAGAGTACACCGACCTTATAGTCATCGTTGAAGATGCCGGTGAGTGCAGGGTTATTGAGTATGGCAGGCGTATAGAACTGCGAAAAATGTATATCCTGCCCGTGTGCCGCAATTGCGGTAAGGAAGAAGATGAGTGAAAGGTAGTGTTTCTTCATAGTTAATGTTTTTTAGCGGAGTAGTGTTATATCGCCGGTCCAAGTGATGGGTGAGCCGGTATCGCAAATAGCATCTACTACATATACAAATACATCGGGGGTAAGTTTAGCGCCTTTGAACGTTCCATCCCAACCATTGGACATATCGTTGAGCTGCATATTGTCTTTCTCGAATATCTTCTGGCCCCAGCGGTCGTAGATGCGGAAGGAGCGAATGATCTGCAGACCCTTGCCGCGCGGATAGAAACGATCGTTGGAACCGTCGTTATTAGGCGTGAACGTGTTGGGGAGGAATACCTGGCTATGATCGCAGATGACATCGATCTTGACACGTGCGGAATCGACGCAGCCATAATCGGTGTAACCGAATACCTGGTAGAGTGTGGTCTTCTTAGGAGTTGCAACAGGGTTGGCACAGGTATCGCAATCGAGGCCATCTGGTGGCTGCCACTGGTAGCGGGTGACATTGGTCTCTGTGGTTTGCAGCTCTACGCTGCTACCAGCCAGTATGGTTTGGCCCGGGGCGGCGCTGATGACGGGCAGCGGGTGTACATTTACCTGTACATAAGCGGTGTCTGGTATACACCGGCCCTCTTTTATGATGACCATGTAGCGGGTAGAGGTATCAGGTTTTGCGAATGGATCGGCAATGAGGTTGTTGCTGAGGCTGTTTGCAGGGAGCCAGAGGTACTGTGCATTAACAAAACTATCGTGCGCAAAAAGTTGCAGGGAGCCGGTAATGCAGAGATCGCCGCTGGTATCGGCAGTGCCGGTAGCCTTTAGTTTGAGGCGAACCATTACGCTATCTGTATTGGTGCAACCGTACACATCTGTACCTACCACATAGTAGGTGGTGGCCACAGAAGGGGCAGTGTGCGGCGCGGTACATGCTGAACAACTGAGCAGAGCAGATGGCGACCACACATACGATACGCCGCCTGACGGCTGCAGTTGTGCAGAATCGGTCTTGCAGACGGTGGTATCGGACCCGGCGGAAATGACGGGGATAGGGTGGACCACGACCTTACTTATAAAAGTATCTACACAACCAGAAGCGGAAGTAGCAATGAGCGAGACATTGTAAGTGCCGGGTGTGTAGTAGTAGTGAAGAGGGCTGGACAAAATACTTGTAACGCCGTTATTAAATATCCATTTCTCTGAAATGATAGGTGTGAAATAGGCTTTTGAAGTATCTATGAACTGCACGCTGTCGGCACCGCAGATGGGAGCTGGAATAGTCTTAAAGCCTGGCGTTATACCATCGACCTTAATAGTATCTATACCAGCGCTGTATGCCTGGCAGTGGTTATTGGAAAGTATGAGCCTGGGTACGTGCGGACCCGGAATGGTATAGGTGTGGGTTGTGGAAGTGCTGGATGTGGTGAAGGTATTACCATCACTAAAATCGTACGTGAAACTGGGGACACCCGTAACGTTCGCGGTGAACGAGACGGTAAGCGGGACGCAACCGGCGATGGGGCTATAGGTAAGCAGCCCGGCATAGCCCAACAGGTTTACCAGCACAGTAGCGGTATCGGTGCAACCATAGGTATTGGTGACCACCAGGCGCACATTGTACTGACCGGGCGTGGTATAGGGGTTGGTGGTGTTGAAGAATGAAGAAGTATTGCCATCGCCAAATGACCATGTGTAAGAAGTGCCACCTGCAGATAAATTGGTGAATGTATCGATAAGTGGTGAGCAGATGGAGAAGGTATCGGACGCGTGGAATGCTGCTACGGGGTCTGCGACCACGGTGACATAATTTGGCCGGGTAAGTGTATCCTTGCAACCCAGATCGTCAGTAACAACGAGGGAAACCGTGTATGTACCCGTTCGCATATAAAAATGAACGGGGGTCTGCAATGTACTGGTGGCGCCATCGCCAAAGCTCCAGGCATAGGTGAGGTTGGAACCTGTGGATGTATTATTGAAAGTGACCGCCCTGTTTTGGCAAGCGGTAGCAGCTACGCTAAAAATGGCTTTTGGCTTGTGTACTACAATATATGCGGGCTTTACTAATGAATCGCTACAACCAATGTTGTCTGTTACAAATAGCTTAATGGTAAAACTACCTGCTGATGAATAACCATGGCTGACGGTGGATGCATTGCCTGTTAAAACGGCACCATCGCCCAAGTCCCACTTGTGCGATGTGTAGTATGTGGTAGGTGCATCGGTGGTCTGATCTGTGAACAACACAGGCATGGGGGAGCACACAGGTGTGGGTGAGCCTGTGAACTGGACCGTAGGATGTGCTATAAGCAATGTACGATAGGCGGTATCGTTGCAGCCGCGGTAATCGCCAATGACCAGGATGACCTGTTTTTGGCCAATGGAATGATAGGCATAGCTGAATGAGCTGGTGGTATCGATGAACGAAAAATTATCCAGGTACCAGCTAAATGACCGTGCTGCACCTGCGGGAGCTGCCGAAAGGCTACCTACCATTGTAACCGTATCGCCCCGGCACAGAGCGGTATCTGGAACGGAGATATTAGCTATGGGGGAAGAAAGGGTTATAGGTCCGATCGCTGTATCGGAACAGCCGGACGTGCTGTTATGTGTGCTGAGGGTGACCGTGTAAGTGCCATTTGCGGCATATAAGTGCGACGGGCTAACGTTCACAGCATCCGTCATACCATCGCCAAAACTCCATAAGAAAGAAGTGGCCCCCATAGAGATGTTGGAGAACGCGATATTGCGGGCATTGCAACTGTAGGTAAACTGAAATTTAGCATTGGGTGGGTTTATGGTGACATAAGCAGCCCTGGTAGCTGTATCTGTACAGCCATTGTTGGTGGATATGAGTGTGATGTTGAATGTACCGGGCACACCATACGGATGCGTGGTACTGTATGCTGTGGAAGAATTGCCATCGCCAAAGTACCATTTGAAGGTAGTTGTGGCATTGATAGGCGTAGTATTGCTGAACGAAACAGGAACCTTGACGCATGCATTGAGTGGCGATGCGGTGAAAGAAGGTGGCACAGGGGTGCCGGCATTGATGGTAACCGTTTTGGTAATGGAGCAACCATTTGACGTAGTGGCCGTTAGTGTGACGGTGTAGGTACCGAAAGTTTGAAACGTATGCGTTATGGTATCGCGATAAGCGGTGCCACCATCGCCAAAGCTCCATGAATATGCAGAGACAGGGTAGGGGTAGGGAACCTGGAGACCAGTAACAGGGTCGTTATAATAAACGAATTCACTGAAATGAACAGGGAAGGGGACGCAGCCACTCACTATATCCTGGTGAATATCCATATTTAACGGGTATATCTTTTCGGTGAAAAAGCCGGAATCGACGCAGCCATTAACTGAGGTAGCAAAGAGTTTTACATTATAAAAACCATTGCTATTGTATGTGTGTGTGGGGCTTTGCTGGCCAGACGTGCCGCCATCGCCAAACTGCCAGGAGTAGCCGGATGAACCTATGGAAGCAGAGAACTGTATGCTAACAGGGGCAGGGCAGGGCTGCGTAGGGGATGCCGTGAAGGCAACCGATGGAGAAGGGTATATGATAATATTGTGCCCCGTGGTATCGGTGCAGGTATTGTTGTTATTGGTAAGGGATACATGGTAAGTGCCTGCCGCGGTATATGTGTGCGTGGCGACGGAGCCATTGCCACCGCTACCATCGCCATAAAGCCAGTCACTATTGGTGCTGCCGGGGGTAGATGTATTGGTAAAAGTGGCAGGCGCACCGATACAAACACCTGCAGGGCCTGTAAAAGAAGCGATGGTGCCAGGCACTATGGTGATGTAGTTGGACTGTATAACAGTATCGGTGCAGCCGGCGCTGTTCATAACATATAGCTTAACGGTGTAAGGGCCTGTGCCATTGTATGTGTGGGTGGGGCTGGTTTGGGTGGACGTGGTGCCATCGCCAAAATCCCAGGTATAAGATAGGGTGCCGCTGCCACTGGTGCTGTTGGTAAATGTGGTGGTAGGGCTGTTGCTGCACAAGGTAGCAGGGGATGCTGAGAAGGACCCAATAGGGCTGGCCAGCACAGTTATAAGCCCGGTGCGGGTAAGGCTGGACCGGCAGCCCGCACTACTGGTAACGAACAAGTTGACATTATAAGTGCCGGGAGTAGTGTAGGTGTAGGTGGTAGTGCTGCCACTGCCAGATGCTCCGTTACCGAAATTCCACGAATAAGATCCTGTGCCTGGCGAATTGAGCGTGGACTGGTCGGTAAAAGTAATAGGCGTATTCTGGCAAATAGTAGTGGGTGACGCAGAAAAGCCAACGACAGGCGGGGCATATGCAGTGATATTGAGGCTATAGGTGCTGGACGCTGTGCCATTGTAGGCGGTGAGTATGACCGTATATGTGCCAGCAGTGGGGTAAGTGCCCGAGGCATTCGTTTGGAAGGAAGTATTGCCATTGCCTAACGTCCATTGATAAGAAGTCGCCCCGGTGGATGTATTTGTGAAATTAACAGTGAGGGGAGCGCAGCCAGATATAATATTGGCGGTGAAGCTTGCTGTAAGCCCTTTTGCACCAAATGACAATAAGGTGAAAAGTATGAATAGAATACTTTTAGGATAGGTAGGGAACATAAGTATGATAGTAAAACTCCAAGTTAAGTTTTTCTTAACATATTATGGCGTTTCGGGCAACCATTTTTGTTTTTTTTGATGTCATAAAGCGGGAAGACGTTGCCACCTATTTTCTATATTGATAAAATATACCTCTATCAAAAGGTGTCCAATAACAAGCTTTTTGACCACATGCTTTTAAAGCATCGTTCGCCCAGGTATTACAAGTGTAAAATAAGTTATAACTATGGTTTGCCTCGTAAAAAGCATCGTTCGTATCATAAGGAGCAGCTTTTATATTCTCGAACTGACCGGAAGCATTTGTCCGAAAGCTTCTTGTTATGTAGGTTACCAGACGACCGTATTGGGTGGTGGTGAGTAATATTTTTTCGCAATCGGCATTTTCATGTATCCTGTTGTAAAACGAAGTGTGCATGGCCGATGTGCTAAACCCGAAGACAGCATTGAATGCCGTTCTGAACTTTAGCTGCGCCCAGGTGGGTGTGGTGAGGAAAAAGCCCTTATCGCCCCACCCAAAAGCTACGTACCTGGCTGTGGTATCATTACTTCTTGTATCCTGAAATCGCACTTCCGTACTCCAATCGATAATATCAGTTCGTATAGGCGTTACAATATCCGTATGGTCGCCATTGGTAAGTATGTATATGGCCACGTCGCTGCCAGTGGCAGGTTCTTTGGGTGTACTTATAATTGATAAAACTACAGCTGCAAGGAAATAAGCAACTACCAGGGCAAGAATGCCTAAAATGGTTTTACCGAGGATCTTCAGAGTTTTCAATAGCATAGGGTTGTTTATTATGTAGCAAACTCTCTCAATTCCAGCAAGGCCACATTTTCTATGTGGTGGGTATGCGGGAACATATCGACAGGTTGCAGGTGTATTATACGGTAGGTAATATCTTTAGCGATGAATATTTGGCAATCATATTAAAGTCAGCGTCATTATGCAATAGGATCGCTTTATAGGAAAGGGCATAAAAAGCAATGAGACAATCATTGCTTTTGCGGATAGTAACACCTTTTCTTCTTATACTTCTATATAGCGATGCTGCCCCATACGCCGCTTCTAAAGAATCGATACTTAGTATTTCAAATCCTGATAAGCTGTCTTTCACAGCCAAAAAGTGTTTATCTTCTTTAATGCCTTGTAAAACTTCTTGTATAATAGTAGGACAAAGAACTACAGATGCGTCTTCGTCTATAAACTGGTGCAGCAATTCCGTTTGTGGCGTGTCTTTGCCATTCAAAGCGTCAATCCATACCGAAGTGTCAACAAGTATCTTACTCATGCTTCACGCATTTTGTCCAGATCTCCTTCCCATTTTACCTTTCCAAACAACTCCTTCATGTTCCTGCGTTTGAGGTGGGCAACAAAGTTTTGAAGCGCCATGTCAACAACTTCCTTTTTAGTGTTGGAATGGCTTAACCGCATTGCTTCCTTTACAAGTTCTTCATTCAATACAATATTCGTTCTCATTGGAATGGCTTATACACAAAAATACGGAAATCCGTACACATAACAGTGTATCAAACCTAACCTTCCCTCAATTCCAGCAAGGCCACATTTTCTATGTGGTGGGTATGCGGGAACATATCCACAGGTTGCAGGCGTACTATCCGGTAGGCCTCATTGAGCAGCTGCAGATCACGAGCCTGGGTGGCCGGGTTGCAGCTTACATATACTATTCGTGGTGCACGCATACGCAGCAGTTGCTGCACCAGCTTGTCGTGCATACCTGCGCGTGGCGGATCGGTAATGACAACATCTGGTTTACCGTGCTCAGCAAAAAACGCATCGGTGCATATATCAATTACGTCCCCAGCAAAAAAGTGGCAATGGTCCAGCCCGTTCATTGCAGCATTCTCATAGGCATCTTTTACGGCATCGGCCACAGCTTCTATGCCTATTACCTTTTTAGCGTCCTTAGAACAGAATATACCTATACTTCCTGTGCCGCAATACAGATCGTACAAAGTTTCGGTGCCTGTGAGGCCGGCAAACTCACGGGTGATGCGATATAATGTTTCTGCCTGATAGGTATTGGTCTGGAAAAATGACTTGGGTGAGATCTTGAACCGGTACTCATCCAGTTGTTCTTCTATATATGGCTTGCCGTGGTAGCAGACCACATCGAGGTCGTATATAGTATCATTTACCTTGTGATTGATGGTGTAGTGAAGGGATGTGATACCGGGTATCTGGGCTATGAGGTGGTCCATTATATTGGTAAGGGCAGGCTCATCTTTGCGGGTCACTATCAGGTTGATGAGTATCTCGCCAGTGGTGGCTACACGAATAATAACATTTCGCAGCCATCCTGCCTGTGCCTTAAAATCGTAGTAGGACAGTGCATTGGCTGCGGCATATTCGCGCAGCACCTGAAGGAGCTGGTTGGTCGGATCGCCCTGCAGATAGCAGGTCCTTACCTCAACTACCTTATCGAACAGGCCAGGTGCGTGGAAACCTAAAGCAGGTTCGGGGATAAATACGTCGTCCCCGGCTTCTTGTATCTCTTCATACGTGCGGTACCGCTGTTGAGAAAAAGTGAATTCCAGTTTATTGCGGTAGTAGCGTTCGTGCTCGCTTCCTTTAATAGGTTCTATTTCGGGCAGTTGCACCTGTCCTATCCTTTTTAGCTGGTCGGCCACCTGCTGCTGCTTGTAGGTGAGTTGCAGCTGGTAAGGTATCATTTGCCACTTGCAGCCGCCACAAACGCCAAAGTGCTGGCAAAATGGAGTAATGCGTAGTGGTGAAGGTTTGAGCATGGCTGTCATGCGGCCTTCAGCATAGCTTTTTTTATCTTTAGTTATCTGGATAGTTACCTCATCGCCGGGCACAACTTGTGGTATGAACACTATCTTACCATCTTCAGTATGTGCAACACTTTTGCCTTCTGCAGCATACGCCTCGACGGTAACGTTGATGGCCGGGTACTTCTTTCTTTTACGTGACAAAATTTTGTTATAATTTTTATGAAGGCTGCAAATTTACAAATACCCAGCTTGGATACACCGATAATTAATTTATTTTTGGACTTGACCAACAAGAACGGTTATTTTGCCGTCTCTATTGGCAATTAACAAACTACACCTTATTAAGAAATTGCAAAGTATGAAGCGAATCACACTATTTGCCCTGCTATTGGTATGCATGGCACAACTGACGTTTGCCCGTGAAGGCTACAAGATCCAGGTGAAATTTCTGAACACGCAAGACACTATGCTGTACCTGGCCCATTATTATGGTAAAGCATTGCCTACTATCTACAAAGCAGATTCGGCACGCCTGGGCAAAAATGGTACGGTGACGCTGGAAAATAAGGAGCCAATAGTTGGCGGTATATACCTGGTACTGCTGTCTGACAAAAAAACTTATTTTGAATTTTTACTGAATAACGGTGATGACATAAGCATTACTGCAGATGCTAAAATGCTGCCAGATGGTTTGAAATTTAAGAACTCGCCAGAGAACGATAACTTTCAGGCTTATGTGACCTTTTTGAAAGGGTACGGTGAGGACCAGGAAAAACTAAAGAAAGAATTTGAACACTCCAAGACAACTGCTGATACCCTTGCCGTACGTAAAAAAGCAAGTGTTGAAGCTGAGAAGCTTACCAACTACAGGAAAAACTATGTAAAAGCACACCCTGGTACTTTGCTGGCCTCAATATTCAATGCACTTGAAGTGCCACAGATACCGGAAGGTAAGCACTACCTGGAAGATGGTGTGACACCAGACTCTACATTTGCCTACAGATATTATAAAGCTCATTACTGGGATGGTTTTAACCTGCAGGATGACAGGTTGATACATACACCTATATTTGATGCGAAGCTGGATGAGTACATGAACAAGGTGGTAACGCCATACCCTACAGACAGCGTGGAGAAAGAATGCGATATGCTGCTGCGCAAAACCAAGGGTACCAAAGAACTCTTTAAATACACCCTTTGGTGGCTGACCCGCAATGTGGAGAACAGCAAGATAATGGGTATGGATGAAGTATTCGTATACCTGGTAGAGAACTACTACATGAAGGGTGACGCCCCATGGCTGACCACCGACGAACTACAGAAGTATACAGACCGTGCAATGAAAATAGCGCCTAATGTGATAGGCAACCTGGCACCAGAGGTGAAACTGCCCAGCGCTGTAAATAAGAAAGAAGAAAGCATGCTGGACATGAAAGCGAAGTATACACTGCTTATATTCTGGTCTCCTGATTGCGGGCATTGCATAGCAGAAATGCCACAAATAGACTCACTATACAAAGCAGTACTTAAGAAAAAAGGCTTGAAGATATATTCAGTAGCTACAGAAGGTGATGAAAAGAAAATAAAAGAATTCTATGAAAAGCACGACCTTAAGGATTGGATCATAACATGGGACCCTGACCATACATCGGATTTCAGAAGTAAGTATGATGTGTATAGCACACCTACCATATACCTACTGGATGAGAAAAAAATAATAAGGGGTAAAAGGCTTGACCATACTAACATAGGCCAGGTACTGGAATTTGTGGAGCGAAAAGAGAAAGCAACCAAAACGAAATCGTAAAACACCACATACAAATAAAAAACACACACAATGCGAAAATTGTTTTTAACCTGTACTTCCATATTCTTTTTGTCTTCGGGTTTTGCACAAACTTTATTTACATACGGTACTAACCCGGTAAGTAAACAGGATTTTGTAAGAGTTTATGAAAAGAACAGCATCAACAAAAAGCCGGACTACTCTGAAACAGCCCTGCGCGATTATTTGAATCTGTACTCGCTGTTCCGTATGAAGGTAAAGGAAGCTGAACTGCAAAAACTGGACACCTTACCGAACATACAGCACGAACTGGATAACTACCGCAAACAGCTTGCTAAAACCTACCTGACAGATGAACAAGTATCGAACAAACTGGTACGCGAAGCATATGACAGATCAAAAGAGGAAGTACATGTAGCCCACATACTCATTATGTGCCCGGTAGGCGCTGACACAGTAGCACCATACCAGAAAATAGATAGCATATATAAAGCAACGCTTAAGAAGAAGGCGGATTTTGGAGAACTGGCCAAGCAATTCTCGGAGGATAAAGGATCGAAAGATAATAATGGCGACATTGGCTATATAACTGCGTTATCTACAGTATATCCTTTTGAGAACGCAGCATACAATACTGCTGTGGGTAAGGTTTCTGCCCCTTTTAAGACACAATTTGGATACCATATAGTAAAGGTGCTGGACAGGCGCCCTGCCAGCGGCCAGATAAGGATAGCCCAGATAATGGTAGCTGTACCTAAATCGAAAGGCGCTGAAGGCATTGAAGCGGGTAGAAAACGTATAGACAGCGTGGCTATGTTGCTGAAACAAGGTGTACCTTTTGAAGAGCTGGTAAAAACGTACTCTGACGATAAGTTCACTGTAAATGATGGTGGTAAAATGGCACCATTTGGCGTAGGCCGTTATGTACCCGCTTTTGAGCAGGCTGCATTTGCACTGAAAAACCCAGGTGATGTCTCTGCACCGGTACAAACAGAATATGGTTTCCACATCTTCAAATTGCTGGAGCGTTTCCCGGTGAAACCATTTGACAGTGTACAGGCGCAACTGAAACATAAAGTAGACAATGACTCTCGCGCACAAACTGCAAGAGATATCTTCTTTGAAAAAATAAAAGAGAAGAATGGCTTCAAACAATATCCGGAGAACCTGAAAGAGGTGATCAAACGTATGGAAGCCATCCCTGATACCGGCAAGCAAGCACATGTATTCAGAGCAAGTGATTTCAGCAATATGCGCAAACCGGTCTTTACACTGGGTGGTGTAGACTACCTGCAAAGCGACTTTGCGAAAGCCGCAGAAGGCATAACCCATGGCAGGCTGATGGGACCAAAACAAGCAGTATCCGGCGACCTATACCGCATGTATGTAGCCAATGTGGTGAACGACTTTGAAGAGCACAAGCTGATAGAAGAAAATCCTGACTTTAAGAACCTGATGGAAGAATACAAGGATGGCATCATGCTTTTTGAATTGATGGACCGCAACGTATGGGGCAAAGCATCGAAAGATTCGACCGGCCTTACCCAATTCTATGCTACGCACAAAAACAAGTATATGTGGGAGCCTGGTTTTAAAGGTGCAGTTTACCGCTTCAAGAACGAAGCACTGGCTAAGGAAGGTATAAAGCTGATGAACAAAAAAGGCAGTACCGATGAAGATGTGATAAAGAAGATAAACAATGATGCAAACCCTGATGGTGTGACCGTGCAACGCGGACACTTTGAGTTCACTCACTTTAAGGATGTTGCGGAAGCTGATGTGGTGAAGGAAAAGGTAACGAAGACACCTATAAAAAATGCTGATGGCACCTATACTGTAGTGAAAGTGGAAGAACTATACAAAGACCGCACACAAAAATCGCTGGATGAAGCCCGTGGTTATGTGGTAGCAGAGTACCAGGACTACCTGGAGAAAACATGGAACGACGAACTGCGACAGAAATACCCTGTAACAGTGAATGAGCCTGTATTTAAAAGTCTTGTAAAGTAAACATTACCATAATTTTAAATGCCCTGTACCAATAAGTGCAGGGCATTTTTGTTTCGGCTTGTAGCACTTATCCTCATGTAGTTGTAAAATTATGTAGTGCAACGAGAGTAGTAAAAGGTTTTAGTACCTTTGCCGGCTCTGATGGTTAAAATAGGAAATATTGAGATAGGGGAGTTCCCTTTGCTGCTGGCACCAATGGAAGATGTGAGCGATCCGCCTTTTCGTGCGGTGTGCAAGGAGCATGGGGCAGACCTGATGTATACGGAGTTCATATCGTCTGAAGGGCTGATACGCGATGCCATGAAAAGCAGGCAGAAACTGGACATTTTTGACAATGAACGCCCTGTAGGCATACAGATATTTGGGGGCGATGAAGAGGCAATGGGGCTTGCTGCTAAAATAGTGGACACTACCACACCTGAGCTGCTGGATATAAACTTTGGCTGCCCGGTAAAAAAAGTAGTGTGTAAGGGTGCAGGGGCCGGGGTACTAAAAGATATAGACCTGATGGTGCGCCTTACTAAATCGGTGATACGCTCTACAAGCCTGCCTGTAACGGTGAAAACACGCCTTGGCTGGGATAACAATAGCCTAAATATAGAAGAAGTAGCCGAACGCCTGCAGGATTGTGGCATACAGGCCCTAAGTATACACGGCCGCACCAGAGTACAAATGTATAAAGGCGATGCGGACTGGAGGCTGATAGCAAAAGTGAAAGAAAACCCACGTATACAGATACCCATATTTGGTAACGGAGATATAGATACACCAGAAAAAGCCCTGGAATATAAGAACAGGTATGGAGTGGACGGTATAATGATAGGGCGTGCGGCGATAGGCTACCCTTGGATATTTCGCGAGATAAAGCACTACCTGAATACGGGCGGGGTGCTGGACCCGCCGACCATCGCCGAACGGCTGGATGCCTGCCGGAAACACCTGTACGGATCGGTGAAGTGGAAAGGACAAAAAGTGGGTATACTGGAAATGCGCAGGCACTACGCCAGCTACCTGAAAGGATTAAGCCACGTAAAAGAATATAGGAACAGGCTGGTAAGTACAGAAAACCTGAATGAACTGGAAGATATACTGGCAGAGGTGTCGCAGCACTATACGGGCAATGGAGAAATGAGCCTTGCCCAAGCTGTATAGTATAATTCAGACAATAAGCTTGAGACACATAATTGCTACGGCGCTACCACGCTATATATAAAGGCATATTCAAAATTACTTATTCGGTACTCGTTGCTTGGTAGCAACTACCTAATTCAATATTCATTTTTTAGCTAATGGTATGATGATCGTGTAGTTGCTATTGAAGGCACGAAAAAAGCCTTATACCAATTATGAATATTATCATTCAAACCTTAGGCTTTAAAGGCAGCGCTGCACTTGAAGGTCTTATACGCGAGAAATTGGCCAAAGTTGATCATCATGCACATGGCATTACACAAACAGATGTTATCTTAACTAAAGGCCCCGAAAGTGAAGTGAATAATTGCTACTGTGAGATAAAGGCAGATATGCGCGGCACTGCACCATTTGTAAAAAAACACTGTGAAACTTTTGAACAGGCAATAGCGGAAGCCGTGATAGCTCTTGAAGCCATCATCAATAAAAATAAAGACAAAGAAATATCGAAAAGGCATGAAGGTATAGCCCAATAACTTCTGATATTAATATGATAAAAATGCCGGTTCCAAAAGAGCCGGCATTTTTTATAGATCGATCTCCCACTTACTATCTTTATCTAAATAGTAACTGAGTCCGTTACTCATATTATGTATCAAGTTACCTGCAGCGTTCGCATGACTGCTTTTTTCATATACACGTATCCCGTTGTTCTCCCTCGTAAGGTAAACAATGAGTGCGTTCATAGTTGCGGGTACATCGTGTAACCATTGCTCTTCGCTTTCTTTCACAAATGCCTGACTCATCTGATATATTTTATAATGAGTGTTTAAAAATTATGCCTTTGTTGCGGCTAATACCTTTTACACACTTATATACACATTATTAAAACATCACTCGCATTATATCAATTTATTTATATAACTTTGCGCCTTATTTTTAGATTGGACATAGTCTATGTCAGATAAGTATTTAGAATACAAAGGATTACATATGCCCACCATAGAGCAGGAACTGCTTGCAAGGTGGAAGGCAAAAGGAACTTTCGAAAAAAGTGTTACACAGCGTGAAGGCGCGGTGCCATTCGTGTTTTACGAAGGGCCGCCCAGCGCAAATGGTATGCCCGGCATACACCACGTAATATCCCGCACCCTTAAAGATCTTGTGTGCCGTTATAAGACGATGCAAGGCTACCAAGTGAAGCGCAAAGCCGGCTGGGATACCCATGGCTTGCCTATAGAGCTGGGCGTGGAAAAGGAACTGGGAATAACCAAGGAGGATATAGGTAAGAAAATAAGTGTAGAAGACTATAACAAGAAGTGCCGCGAAGTGGTGATGCGGTACAAGGACAAGTGGGAAGAGATAACCGAAAAAATGGGTTACTGGGTGGATATGAAATCGCCCTATGTGACCTTTGATAACAACTACATAGAAACACTTTGGTGGGCGCTGAAGCAACTGCACGAGAAGGACTTTTTATACAAAAGTGTAAGTATACAACCATACAGCCCTGCTGCAGGTACTGGATTGAGCAGCCATGAGCTGAACCAACCGGGTACTTACAAAGATGTAAAGGATACCACAGTGGTCGCCATGTTCGAGTTGACGACCAACCTGGACCGGGACGGTGGCACCAACCCGCTGGCAGTAAGTATAATAGATACCGCAGCAAAAGCATGGTGGGGTACCCCTTATGAAGGAAAGGGTAAGGAAGTTTTCTTTATGGCGTGGACAACCACACCATGGACATTGCCATCGAACCTGGGACTGACCGTAGGGCCTAATATAGATTATGTACTGGTACAGACCTACAACCCGTATACACACCAGCCTACCAATGTGATATTGGCTAAGGCCTTAGTGCACAAATACTTTAAAGCAGAAGCTGAGGAAGGTGACTTTAATATATACACCGCCGAAAGCAAAGTGCACCCCTGGAAAATACTGGCAAGCTACAGCGGGAAAGAACTGGAAGGGCTGCGCTACAAACAACTATTACCTTTTGAAGGTAATACCCGTGAAGTAGCAGGTGGCGACCCATGGCGCGTAATAACCGGTGATTTTGTAACAACAGAAGACGGTACCGGTATAGTACATACGGCACCAGCTTTTGGTGCAGATGACTACAAAGTAGGCCGCAAGAATAACATAGGTATACTAACGATGGTGGATAAGCAAGGTAAGTTCATAGACTACCTGGGCGAATTCAGCGGCCGTTATGTAAAGAACTATAAAGATGATGCAGAGTATAAAGACGTAGATGTTGATATAGCTGTAAAACTGAAAATAGAAGGCCGCGCCTTTAAGGTAGAGAAGTATGAACATACTTATCCGCATTGCTGGCGTACTGATAAGCCTATAATATATTATCCGCTTGATGCATGGTTCATAAGGACCACGGCAGTTAAGGACAGGATGATAGAACTGAACAAGACCATAAACTGGAAGCCCAAAGCCACCGGTGAAGGCCGTTTTGGCAACTGGCTGGAGAACATGGTGGACTGGAACCTAAGCCGCAGCCGATACTGGGGCACTCCGCTGCCGGTATGGGTAAGTGAAGATGGTACTGAGACCAAGTGCATAGGAAGCATAGATGAGCTAATAAAAGAGGCCGAACATGCTAATAAAGTGCTGAACATAAACCAGGAAATAACCAGAGAAAACCTGGACCTGCATAAGCCTTATGTTGATAATATAGTGCTGGCATCGGCACATGGAAAGGCCATGCACCGAGAACCTGATCTGGTGGATGTATGGTTTGACTCAGGAGCAATGCCATATGCACAGCTGCATTATCCGTTCGAGCATAAAAATGACCTGAATAAAAATTTCCCTGCAGACTTTATAGCAGAAGGTGTGGACCAGACACGTGGTTGGTTCTATACGCTACATGCACTGGGTGTGATGCTGTTCGATAACGTTGCCTACAAAACAGTGGTATCGAACGGGCTGGTGCTGGATAAGAATGGCAACAAAATGAGTAAGCGGGTAGGGAACGTGATAGATCCTTTCAGCACCATAGAGAAGTACAGTGCAGATGCCACACGCTGGTACCTGATAACTAATGCATCGCCGTGGGATAGTTTGCGATTTGATGTGGAAGGGATAAAAGAAGTGCAGCGCAAGTATTTTGGTACTTTGTATAATACATATCAATTCTTTGCACTGTATGCCAACGTAGACAGTTTTACTTTTAAAGAAAAATATATACCGGTATCTGCGCGTCCGGAGATAGATCGTTGGATATTATCGTCCCTGCAATCTCTGGTAGCAGATGTTACTGCTTCTCTGAATGACTATGAGCCAACCCAGGCGGGCAGGGCGATGGAATACTTTTTGGATGAACACCTGAGCAACTGGTACGTGCGCTTGTGCCGTCGCCGGTTCTGGAAAGGGGAGTATGAATTTGATAAAATATGTGCTTACCAGACACTGTACGAATGCCTGGACACACTAAGTCTGCTGATGGCGCCAATAGCCCCTTTCTTTGCAGATTGGTTGCACAACAACCTGAATAGTGTTACGAAGAGGAATAAGGCAGATTCTATACACTTGTGCGACTACCCGGTTGCGGATAGCACCTGCATAGACAAAGACCTGGAAGAGCGCATGCAACTGGCGCAGGATGTATGCTCGCTGGTGCTCTCGATACGGAAGAAGGTAAATGTAAAAGTAAGGCAGCCGCTGCAAAAGATACTTATACCTGTAGCTGAAAAGCATGTACAGGACCAGATAGAGAAAATAGCAGACTTAATAAAGAGTGAAGTAAATGTAAAGGAAATAGAATACCTGACTGATACTGAAGGCTTTATAAGCAAAAAGATAAAGCCCAACTTTAAATCTCTTGGTGCTCGTATGGGGCATCGGATGAAGGCTGTTGCAGCCGCAATATCACAGATGGGGCAGCATGACATAGCTATATTAGAAAAGGAAAAGCAATATATGCTTACTGTAGACGGCGAACCAGTGCAAATAGGTGTGGAAGATGTAGATATAATAGCAGATGACATACCTGGATGGGCTGTGGCTAACAGCGGCACACTGACCGTGGCACTGGATGTGACCGTAAGTACCGAACTGCAGGATGAAGGTAATGCCCGCGAACTGGTGAACCGCATACAACGCATACGTAAAGACAACGGCCTGGAGCTCACAGACCGGATAGTAGTGAACATAGAAGAGTATGAGCCATTAAAAACAGCTATAATAAATTATAACGATTATATTTGCGCGGAAATTTTAGCTGATAACATACATTTAATGCCTAAAATAGAGGACGGCATTGAAATTGAGATAAATGAAGCAACCTTAAAAGTGTTCATATTTAAAAGCTCTTAAAGCTATGGCTACTAAAAAGAAAGTGGCTGCCAAGGCAGTAAAAAGTGCAAAACCTACAGCACCAGCAAAAAAAGCTGTAGCCGCAAAGAGTGAAAAAAAAGTGATACCTGCTGCCAAGGGGAAACCTGCGGCTAAAGGAAGCGTAAAAGCAGCCCCCGCAAAAAAGAGCGCTGTACCCACCAAAAATGTAAAGGCGCCTGTAAGTAAAAAAGCAGCACCTGTCCCTGTTAATAAAAAAGCTATAAAAAAACATTCATCAACTGTGAAAAATACAACAACCAAGACACCTCCTACCAAAGCCGCACCAGTGAAAAAAGCTGCTGAAGCAACCAAAGTAGTTAAAAAAGCAGTGGTTGCCGCAAAGGCAGAGCCTGCAAAAAAAGCAGCCCCAGCGAAAGCGGTAGTTGCTAAGCCTGCAGCAAAACCAGTAGCTGCAAAAGCGGTGGCTGAAGTGAAAAAGCCATCAGTAGTAGCGCCAAAGACACCTGTAGTGGAAGCTAAAAAGCCAGTAGCTGCAGCACCAGAAATAAAACCGAAAAGCAAAAGTGCGTCTAAAAAAGTAGTAAAGACCGTGAAAACGATAACTACTTCGGTAACCGGCCGCCCATTACCTGCGCCAATACCTACAGTGACCCCAAGGGCCGTGCGTGAAGAAAAGAAACCAACGATAATTGTGGCCCACCGCAGACTGGAAACCAAAACAAAAACAGGGAACGATAGCCGCACCATGATAAACTATCAGCCTGATTTTAACAGGTCGATATTGGATGAACCTGTACACCAGCAAGGTCCAGTGTATCGTTATAGTGATGAAGAGCTTACAGAATTCAGGGAATTGATAACCAGCAGACTGGAAAGCGCCCGTAAAGAGTTGCTATATCTGCAAGGCCTGATAACCCGCAAGGATGAAGCCGGTACTGAAGATACTGAGAACCGCTATATGAACATGGAAGATGGAAGTGGCGCTATGGAGCGTGAACAGTTGGCTCAGCTTGCCAGCCGCCAGATACAGTTCATCAACCACCTGGAAAAAGCGATGATACGGATAGAGAACAAAACTTATGGTATATGCCGCGTAACAGGCAAGCTGATAGATAAGGCTCGCCTGCGTGCAGTACCACATGCTACACTAAGTATTGAAGCTAAAAAATATATGACCGGAAAATAAAAGACCTGCATGATAACAGAAAGAACGAGACCTGCAAAGATCTCGTTCTTTTATTTTATACCTGTTGCCGTATACACAATGATATATTCATCAATGGTATGTTAATCATAGGTCAAGATATTATGAAAAGATATTTTAGTATTGCATAAAATACATTTATTTTTGAAAAAACTGAATCCCTAAATCTTCGTATGATGAGAACCCTACTACTATTTATTACAATAGCACTTTTACCTATTGCTGTTTTTGGCCAAGCCCCAACACTTATTGGCTCGTGGAATTTTAATGGTAACGCAAATGATGGGTCAGGACATGGCCTGAATGGTACTGTTTATAATGCGACGTTAACAGCAGGGCAGGGGGGGATCGCTAATACCGCATATCTATTCAATGGAACAAGTTCGCACATTGATGTTCCTTTTGATAGCATATTAAATCTTAGTACGTGGACCATACAGGCTTTAATTAGGATAGATGGGTTCAATTCTAATACTTGCCAACAGGAAAATATTGTAACGAGAGGTACTTTCCAAACCGGGAATTTTATGTGTATGGCATTAAATGACAACACATATGATAATAGTTGTGCGATAGCCAGCCCAAACTTCAATGAATTTACTCCTGGTGTAGCTGGCTATCCTACGGGAGCGTCGCTTCACAATGCTAACTACATACAGGCAGGTGTATGGTACTGCCATGCTGTTACGTACGACGGCAACTACCTTAAGGTGTATGTTAATGGTATTTTAGTAGACTCTACAGGTTGGACCAACCAATATAATTTTAGTAATGCAAGTATTCAACCACCCCTTATTTTTGGTTATTATCCGGGAGGTGGGACTGCATTTCCGTATTGGCTTAATGGTGCTATCGACAACTTATCTATATGGAAAGGTGTATTGTCTAGTACGGCACTTTATGCTAATTGCAGTGCCAATAGCATTACCATTACCCAGCCGTTCACAGATACTAACAAATGCGCAGGTGCGGCTTTAAACTTGCCATATACTAAAGTTGGAGCTTATAACACAAGCAATGTTTTCACAGCACAGTTATCTAACGCCAGTGGCAGTTTTTCAACGCCAATTAATATAGGTATTTTGGCATCAGTTAACGCCGGAACCATAGCTTGTACAATACCTGCAGGCACACCTACAGGAAATGGTTACCGCGTGCGTATATTGTCAAGTTCACCAATTGATACGTCTTTACCTAATTCCATTAACCTGCACATCACTAACCTGCCTCAAACTACCTTTTCAAATAATTCGCCAGTATGTGTGGGCGATACGCTGAAGCTAACGGCAAGTAATGTTTCGGGTGCTACATACCAGTGGACAGACCCCAACACTGGCAACATAACTACCCAACAAAATCGTACGGTGCCTAATGCAACGCTTACTAATTCTGGCAGGTACGCACTAATTGTTACATATGGAGCTTGCGTGGAGCGCGACACCATATCAGCGGTTGTAGGTGCAGGACCAACTACACTGACCACTACCAATACGAGCCCTATATGCTCAGGGAATACGGTTGGCCTTTCTACCTCAACTACTACTACAGGTGTAAGCTATAGCTGGACCGGGCCTAATAATTTCACGTCAACCATACAATCACCATTTATAAACTTTGCACCGATAGCAGATAGTGGCAGATATTATGTTACCGTAACAGCTACTAATGGTTGTCGTACGAAGGACAGTACAAACGTGGTAATTAATGCAGGACCAGTGATAACCGGAAGTTTTAACAACCAGGTTTGCGTTGGCGATAGCATCAGTATCACCACAACCATTACCCCTGGCAGCACTTATAGCTGGAGTGGCCCTAATAGCTATAGCAGTACCAGTCAAAATGTATCTATACTACACGCAACAACAGCTAATGCGGGAACCTACCAGCTTACAGCCAGTAAGAATGGGTGTACATCCATATACCCGGCAGCAATAACGGTGACCCCGACACCTGTGAAGCCAACTATTACCAGCAATAGCCCGGTATGTGCAGGTACTACGCTTGCCTTTACACCTGTTACTATAACTGGTGCTACTTACAGTTGGACGGGCCCTACAGGATATACCTCAGCCATAAAAAATGCTACCCGTACTGTGACCACTTCCGATTCAGGATATTATGTAGTTACTGCCACAGTAAATGGTTGCAGCAACAGGGATACGGCACACGTAGTTGTGAACC
This sequence comes from Flavipsychrobacter sp., assembly GCA_965276955.1. Lineage (GTDB taxonomy): Bacteria > Bacteroidota > Bacteroidia > Chitinophagales > Chitinophagaceae > JABDEZ01. The sequence goes on along the minus strand of CBDIBP010000046.1, from coordinate 46,767 downwards.
CGGCACCACTGGGTGTGACCTACGGAAGCAATAGCCCGATATGCATAAAAGATACGCTTAAGGTAACAGCTAATAATACAACCGCAGGTGTTAACTATGGCTGGACAGGACCTAACAGTTTCAGTACTACCCAGCAGAATTTTAATATACTTAATAGCACCCCGGCAACTGCAGGCAAGTATTATCTTACTGCAAGTTTAGGTAGTTGCATAGTGCTGGATACGATAAATGTGGTAGTGAAACCACTGCCTACGAAGCCAACAATAAGCAGCAATAGTCCTATATGTGCTGGCAATACCCTGACCCTGACACCGGTGGCTACCACAGGAGCCACTTATAGCTGGACAGGTGCTACAGGATATACTGCTACTACGCAGAACGCTACACGTACTGTAATGATCAGTGATTCAGGCTACTACTATGTGACCGCTACACTGAATGGCTGTAGTAATTCAGATACTACACATGTGGTGGTATATCCCGCCCCTCTTGGGGTCATTTACGGCAGCAACAGCCCAGTATGTGCAGGAGATACACTCAAGGTAACTTCTAATAATGCGACGCCAGGTGTAAGCTATAGCTGGACGGGACCTAATAGCTTCAGCAGCCTTCAGCAGAACTTTAAGATACACACTACTGCTGCCAGTGCGGGCAATTACTACCTGACGGTAGGCCTGGGTAGCTGCACGGTACATGATACTATGGCCGTGGTCATCAATCCACTACCAGCTAAACCAACCATAAGCAGCAATAGTCCGGTATGTGCAGGGTATAACCTTTCATTGACGCCGGTGGCTACCACCGGGGCTACCTATAGCTGGAATGGCCCGAATAGCTTTACTGCCACCACCCAGACCGCTACCCGCACAGTGGGGGTAACAGATTCCGGTTACTACTCCGTAAAAGCTACTCTTAATGGTTGTCATGCATCGGATAGCACACATGTAGTAGTGAATCCATCGCCGACCGGGGTTAGCTATAGTAGCAACGGCCCTATATGTACAGGAGATACACTAAAAATAATGTCCACCTCTGCTACACCGGGTGTAAGCTATAGCTGGACAGGACCAGCAGCATATACCGGTACATTGCAAAATTTTAATATTACAGGTGCTACAGCCGCCAACGCAGGCAAGTATGACCTGGCAGTTACCTATAGTGGTTGCACTGTGTACGATACATTGACGGTAGTAATAAAGCCCTTGCCAATTGTGCCTACAACAAGCAGTAACAGCCCGGTATGCGCAGCAGCACCGCTGAACCTGACCGCCATAAGCAACATAGGTGTAAGCTATAGCTGGACCGGCCCTAATGGATATACGTCGGCTTTACAGAACCCAACGATAACTAATACACCGCTGGGGGCAGCAGGTGTCTATACTGCTAAGGCCACCCTTAATGGCTGCAGCACCACAGGAACCACTACGGTAGTAGTGAACCCGATACCAACAGGTACTGCAAGCAGCAATAGCCCGATTTGTGCAGGCAGCACATTGCAGCTTACTTCTACAGTGACGCCAGCTACCGTGACCTACACCTGGAATGGCCCTGCAGGCTATAGCAGCGGGGCACAGAACCCGACAATCAATAATATAAGCGCCACAGCATCTGGTACATATAACCTGGTGGCTTCGCTGGGAAGCTGCACCACAACACTGGCTGTGCCGGTAATTGTGAATGCACTGACAGGAGTACCTACAATAACGATACATGCCCTCAGTGACACTGTGTGTGGCGGGGGTGGGGTAGCCTCTTTTACATCGACCGCTACTAATACAGGCGGAGGGCCGGTATATAACTGGAAGGTAAATAACATACCTACCGGGGCAAATAGCAGCACGTTTGCTACTACATCGCTTAATGACGGGGACTGGGTATCTTGCAGTATAACAGCTAACGGTGTATGCCAGGCAGTTAACACAGCCATGAGCAATGCCATAAAGATGCATGTGAAAGTAGCGCACCTGCCAGCAATATACATTACCGCAAACCCTACAACGTACATTCCCGGACGCCAGGTAACATTTACTGCTATAGTGGTGGGTACCAGTAACTGCCTTACTTTCCAGTGGCGCCTGAATGGCGTTAATATTGCCGGTGCTACCGGCAGTTCTTATGAGACCGCAAGTTTCAATAGCGGAGATAAGGTGAGCTTGTACGTACACAGCAGTTGCGATTGTACCAACCCTGATACCTTGGTTACCAACATGATAAGCCTTGGGGTGAATGGTGTAAGTGCATCGAGCAGCGACTATAAATTGTACCCCAATCCTGCACAAACGGGAATAACTATAGAAGCACCGGCAAACATAGAAAAAGCTGTGGTGGAAATATATGATATGGGCGGCAAGAAGATGTGGAGCAGACCAGCAGGCTTCTCTGGCAATAAAACAAAAATTGACCTGAACCTTCCTGCTGGTGTGTATATGCTGCACCTGGTAGATGATAAAGGTGGATATTTTATAGACAGGCTTACGATCATTAAAGAATAATAGATTCACTATACCAGTAATAACAATGGGACACAATTTGTGTCCCATTGTTATTTTCGCTAAAAGCTGATATGGATCTGTTGCCGGGTGATAATATAGCGTTCCTGCATAGCCAAGTTTGTATTGCAGCGATCTATTGAATTGTCAACCAGAACCCATTTAAAGGGTTAAGAGATAGGTCTGAACCTAATCGTATAACTATCGTCGTCGTATTAGTTTGTACAGTGATGATCATCACTATAGTTATCCATGTATCATTGGTCTTTAAATTAAGTAGTAGGTATGCTACATTGCCATTGGGCATCTTTATTTAACATCGGACCGACTGGAGCAGCAATAGTCATCTATGATGAGGTCCAAATAAAAAGATCCGCTTCCTACCGAAGCGGATCTTTAAACATTATAACAAAATATAGTTAGTGCATTGCCTCACTAAGGTCAATCTTCTGTTTTTTACCGTCCTTTACCATCAGTACAAAAGGTACGCATACCAGGAACATAAGGCCGAGGTACAAGAACACATCCATGTAAGACAGTATCTGCGCTTGTTTATTAACAGCAAAATCGAGCGTTGTATATGCTGTTCTTAGGGCTTGGTCGGCTGGCTGGCCATGGGCCATAAAATTTTGCTGGCTGCCTGCTATACGTTGTTGTACCAGCGCACTATTCACATCCAGCCTGGTCACCAGGTCGTTACGGTGCACCATGTTCTGGCGCGCCATGAATGTAGTGATGAGCGCGATGCCAAACGAACCTCCCAATTGACGCATCATACCCGTAAAGGCTGCGCCCTGGCCTATCTGCTGGCCTTTTAAGGAGGATAGCGCCAGTGTGGTTATCGGTATGAAGAGCATACCCATTCCGAACCCGCGCAGTATCAGCATCCAGAAGAAAGCATCCTTACCAGTATCGGGCGTAAGTATCTTATATCCCCAGAAGCTATAGCCAAAGAACAAGACCATTCCCAGTGCAACCAATATCTGTTTAGGTGCACCTCTTTGCAGTAGCTGACCAATGATAGGCATCATGAATGCCGTAGTAAGCGCTGCTGGTATCATTAACGCACCAGACTGCTGGGCGGTCCACCCTAAGGTACTTTGTGTGTATAGCGGTATTATAAATGTTGATCCATATAGCCCAAAGCCCATTATGAAGGATAGAACAGTGCCTATACGAAGGTTACCGTTCTTTAACACCCTAAGTTCCACGATCGGGTTCTTTGTGGTAAGCTCCCGCCATATAAAGAAGAACAGACCAAATACAAATGTAACACCCAGCGTGGTGATAACAGGGCTTGCGAACCAATCATCTTCCTGCCCGCGTTCTAATACATATTGGAGCGAACCTACCCAGGTAGCAAGCAAACCGATACCCAACCAGTCGATATCCTTCGCTGCTTTCTTTTCGCCATATTTAGGGCTCCTTACATACAGAATGGTAAGTATGGTAGCTATGATACCAATAGGTATGTTGATGTAAAATATATAAGGCCAAGAGAAATTCTCTACAATATAACCACCCAAGGGTGGGCCTAATGTGGGGCCTATGATAACACCAAGACCATATATAGCCTGTGCTGTACCTCGTTTTTCAGGTGGGTAGCTTTCTGTGATGATCGTTTGAGATGTAACCAGCAATGCACCACCACCAAGCCCCTGCACGAAGCGGAAGAATACCAGTGTCCAGATATCATGCGCGTTACCACATAAAAAAGAGAACAAAGTGAATATCATGATAGAGAACGCAAAGTAATTGCGCCGACCAAACTGCTGAGATAACCATGAGGTCATAGGAACGATGATCACATTACCTATGGCGTATGCTGTAATTACCCAACCCACCTCATTCAAAGTGGCCCCCAGGTTACCCTTCATATCGTTCAGCGCCACATTCACTATCGTCGAATCCACGATCTCAAGCAGGGCGCAGATAATAGCTGTGATCGTAATGATCACCCGCCTGCTGCCGTACTCAATTAAAGACTCCTGTTGCATAAATAATTATTTATCTTGTTATTTTAGAGTTGTTTGTAGATCGTATATGGTCGCTACACCTTCCCCGCAAGTTCACGCGGTCACAGATCATGACATTATACTATCTACTAACGACCGATCAACTAATGACTAATCCAAATTCACATCTACGTTCACGTTCATGCCGGGGCGCAGGTTCTTCAGCAACTGGTCATTAGGATTTGCAAATTCTATTTTCACCGGCAGGCGCTGTACCACCTTTACAAAGTTGCCTGATGCGTTATCTGGCGGCAGTAAAGAGAAACGGGCACCAGTAGCAGGGGAGAATGAACTAACCCTTCCTTCAAATTCGTGACCCGGGTACGCATCCACACTGATGTATACTTTCTGGCCTATTTTCATTTTGGTGAGCTGTGTTTCTTTAAAGTTGGCAACTACCCAAGGTGCCTGCGCCAGCACTACACTGAACAGTGACTGACCAGTTTGAAGAAATTGGCCTACTTGAACACTTACTTTAGATATATAGCCATCTTCTGGTGCTGTAATAACAGTATAAGACAAGTTCAGTTTGGCATTGTCCAATTCCGCTTGGCGCGACTGAACGTTTGCGTTAGCTACATTTACTTGCTTTGAGGTCGCGTTACTTTGTGAAGCAACGCCATTGGTCTGCTGCTCTGCAGCTGCCTTTTGGCTGGTAAACACCTGCAATTGTTTTTCAGCTATTTCTTTTGCGGCTTCAGCCTGCTCAAATTGCTGTTGCGTGATGGTGTGGTCTTTTATCAGGTTGGCATACCTGTTGTAGTCCTGTGTAGCACGGCGCACATTGATCTTGGCTTCAGCTATCTGTGCATCTATGGTGGTGACATTTGCCCTGTAGCTATTGATGTTCACTTCTGATGCGGTGGTGGTTGCCTGTGCTGCACCCACGGCACTCTGTGCCGATGTAAGCGCTGCCTGCGCTTGTTCTACAGCTATTACTTCATTGCGATTATCCAGTACAATAAGCGTATCGCCTTTTTTTACATGCTGGTTATCTTGCACGCGTACCTGTGTAATATAACCTGATATACGAGGTATTACCGGGCTAATATTGGCATCAAGCTGTGCATCATCTGTTTCCTCGTGGTGCTGGGCATGTATGTATTTGTATATCCCGAATGTACCGCCTATTAATACAAGTGCGATCAGTATGATCATGAAACGGGGATTTGACTTCTTTGGTTCCTGGGTAGTATCAGCCATGGTCGTTGTGTTTATATTTTTTGTTTCGTTAGTTTGAGTTGTTGACATAACAAATGGTTTTATGTGGTGTAAAATTTATTTGCTGTTGAGCATGCCTGCAGCCTGCTGTAATTTTTTGTAAGCAACCAATGCATCTGCATTAGCAGTAGCATAGTTAAGTTTTGCCTGCAACTGGGCTACGTCTGCATCCAGCAGGTTGGTAGTTGTTTCCAGGCTATTATCATACTTGTTCTTTGTGATCCTGTAGTTCTCGCTGGCCTGTTCTACTGCTTTGCGATACACATCTATTTTCTTCTGGCTCAGAATATAGTTCTCATATGCCTGGTTCACACTTAGTCTTACCTGATCTGATAGCATGCCTTCATTGGCCTGTACTTCTCTCAGTTGCGCCTGTGCCTGTGCTACCTTTGCACCTGTTTTCCATAAAGAGCCTAAGTTGTATTGTAAACCTATGCCACCATTAACTGCGTTGGTCACCGTAATGAAATTGGGTACATATAAAGCCACATAACCACCGCTAAGCGCTATACCAGGATAATATTCACCCTTTACTGACTTTATATTGGCGGTGTATGCTTTTGCTCTCAGGCCAATAGCGCCCAGGTCTTTACGGTTCTGCAAAGCGTTGGTCTCCCAATCTATAAGACTACCTGCATCGTTCTGCATGGTAAAGCTATTGGAATCCGCTACAAGCTCAGTGCCTTCCTCCAGACCCAACATTAGGTCCATATTGATATAAGTGATACGAAGGTTATTTTGTGCGTCCAGCAAAGACAACTCAATATTAGAACTGCCCAGTTGCGCTTTCAGCAGGTCGTTGCGGGCTATAAGTCCGTTCTGCTCCATATTTGTGAAGTCAGTGACACGCTGCTGGCTTTGCTTCAGGTCTTCCTGCACCAGCTCAACCGCTTTGCGTGCCTTGTACAAATTGCTGTAGGCATTGATGGTGTTCACTATTACCTCTTCGCGCTGGTTCTCCGCATCCAGCTTGGCGGCCTGCGACAGATATTTTGCAGCCTCTATACCATAATGTATGCGAAGCCCTGAAAATAAAGGAAGGCTGGCATTTACCATACCGTAGGCCAATTCATTTACTTTAGGGACCGAACTTGTAGCTGTTTTCCCTGTATCAGAACTGCTGCTACCCGTTTTAAATTTCAGGTCTATCGTTGGGTTGTTGATCCTTAAATAAGACCCCGATACCTTAACATCCGGTAACTGATTGTCTTTAGCCTCGTGCAGTGAAGCCCTTGCCTGGTCTACTTTAGCCTGACTTACTTTAAGCTGCTTATTGCTTTGCAGGCTTAATTGTATGGCCTGCTCCATGGTAAGGTCCATTTTTTTCTGGGCAGTAGCGCTGTATGCACCTACGATAGATGCCATGGTCATTGCAACTCCTGCGATCTTGTGTTTATATATATTATGCCTCATAAGTCAATGTTGCTTTAAATAGTGTTTTTAAATGATGGCTTAGCTTTTTCTGCATATAGCGGTGTACAACCTCGTCTGATTTATCTTCCATGTTGTATATCTTTTTGTAGAAACCTTCTGCACATATCAGGTTGGTGACCGTACCTGTAAGTGTAGACATCATTAATGCTACATCTATATTCTTCTTAAAAACGCCTGCCTGCTGTCCGTGGTTGATGAGGCGTTTTATATGCTCCATGTTCCGCATCTTCAACTCAAATATCGATTCAGATATAGCACTGTTCTTGGCCAGCATCGCCTCACGATACATTATCTTATGGAATTCGCGATTGTTGGTCATCTTACCCACATAATCATCTATAAGAGAAAAAACTTTCTGCAATGGAGATAATTTCTCATTTTGCAGCAGATCCTCTACTTTCATCTGGGCGTTTATTGTTCTTTTCTGAAAAACTGCTTCCATCAGTTTTTCCTTAGATCCGAAATAATACGAGATCATTGCAATATTGATACCAGCCTCATGTGCAATGTCCCTTACAGACGTACCATCAAACCCATTTAAAGCAAATAGCTTTTCTGCCGCCTCAATTATCTGTAACTGTTTTTCGTTGTATTCCATATTATGGTCTTCCTTTCACGACACAAAGTTAAACAGTCGTTTAATTTTAAACAAACGTTTAATAGCTTTTTCAAAATAATTTTATCTATCGCGTTATAGTTAAAAACTGTGCCTTAAAAATAATGTGTAAATTTTACTTAAGTGTATTAACTGATCTTACTCCAGTTATTCTGTTTCTCTGGCTGTAACAGTATGGTTTTCAACAGTTGATGGTGGGGTAGTGTGAGCCCGGGATCTTCAGTAATTATCTTTTGGGCCGCTATACGCGTTTGTTCCAGTATAAAGCCATCGACAACAATATCTGCCAGTTTAAATTTCAATAATCCACTTTGGCTGGTGCCATGTATATCTCCGGGACCACGCATAGCCAGGTCTTGCTCGGCTATCACAAATCCGTTTGCAGTGGTCACCATTATGTTCATGCGCTTGGCGCCTTCATGTGAGAGTTTGTTGCCTGTAAGCAGGATGCAATAAGACTGCTCGCCACCACGGCCTACACGCCCACGCAACTGGTGCAGTTGCGACAGGCCAAAACGCTCTGCACTTTCTACAAGCATAACTGTTGCGTTGGGTATGTTCACACCCACCTCTATTACGGTAGTGGCTACCAGTATCTGCGCTTCGCCACTTACAAAGCGCTGCATATTACGCTCGCGCTCACCAGCATCCTGCCGGCCGTGTACCATGGCTACTCTGTACTTATCTTCAGGGAACCACACTTTTACCTGCTCATAGCCTTCCTGCAGGCTCTCGTAGTCCATCTTTTCAGATTCCTCTATAAGCGGGTAAACTATAAATGCCTGCCTGCCCTTATTCACCTCTTTCTTTATGAACTCCATGACACGTGCACGCGACATATGTGTACGGTGCACTGTCTTTATTTCCTGGCGGCCCGGCGGCAACTCATCTATTACAGATACGTCCAGGTCTCCATAGAGGGTCATGGCCAGGGTGCGCGGTATGGGGGTAGCGGTCATTACCAATACATGGGGCGCTATCTCGTTCTTGTTCCACAGGCGCGAACGCTGATTGACCCCGAAACGGTGCTGCTCGTCTATGACGGCTAAGCCCAGGTTCTTGAACACTACATGGTCTTCTATAAGTGCATGGGTGCCCACGGCTACCGGTATAGTGCCATCGGCAAAACCTTTTAGTATCTCTTTGCGTTCTTTGCCTTTTGTGGTACCTGTAAGTATGGCTACCGGTATATCCATTTCCTTCAGCAAGCCGCATATACCCTGAAAGTGCTGTTGCGCAAGGATCTCCGTAGGTGCCATCATACAGGCCTGGAAACCATTGTCCAGCGCCAGCAGTATGGCCATGAGTGCCACAATGGTCTTACCACTGCCCACATCGCCTTGCACCAGGCGGTTCATTTGCTTGCCGGTTGCAGTATCGAAACGTATCTCTTTCAGCACCCGTTTCTGGGCGCCAGTGAGTTCAAAAGGCAGATGTTTACTGAAAAAATCTTTGAATTTATCGCCCACCTTTTCGAACTTCCAGCCGCGCTGTATGGTGTGTTGCAGCCGCAGACGTGCTATCATGAACTGAGATGCAAAAAGCTCTTCCCACTTCAGGCGGTAGCGGGCCAGTTGCATCTGCTCATCATTATCAGGAAAGTGTATCCATTTTATAGCACTGTAGCGGCTACATAGTTTGTACTCATTCAGTATGGCTGGTGGCAGTACTTCAGGTATATCCCCGGGTTTTATTTTCTCAAAAAGGCTTTGTGTTATTTTGGCAAAAGAGCGGTTAGTGATACCTCTTACGCGTAATTTTTCTGTAGTAGGGTACATGGGCTGGAGGCCACTGCCTGACATATTCTCCGCACGTGCAGGTTCTACATCGGGATGAGATATGCTGGGTATACCATTAAAAAAAGAGACCTTTCCGTATACAATGTATGCCTCATTGTCGTTCAGGTTCTTCTTCATCCATTGGGCGCCCTGGAACCACAATAGTTCTATTCTCCCGGTATCATCGTACAGTGTGGCTACCAGCCTGCGTTTACGTCCTTCACCCTCTTCATTTATGTTGATGAGCCTGCCAGCCAGCTGCACAAATTCTGAATTGGCATTTATGGTGTTGATCTTAATGATCTGCGTGCGGTCGAAATAGCGGTAGGGGTAGTGGTGCAGCAGGTCTTTGAATGTCGCTATATCCAGTTCTTTGCGCAGCAACTCGGCCCGTTGCGGCCCTACGCCTTTCAGGTATTCAATAGGGGAGTCTAATATGGAAGCAAAGGAGCTGATCTTGTATTTTATTTTTTACGAGCACTATAGCTACCTGTTCTTGTTCTCTACAGCCAGCACAGTGCGGATATTCAGTTCATGTGCAGCACGCATCACAGCAACAATATTGTCTGCAGTAGCATCTTTGTCGGCGTTGATGACCACGGTAGGTTCTGCGTCCTGCGCTTTGGTAACTGCCCTCGCAATATCTGCCTGCAATGAGTCGGCAGACACCATATGGGTAGCTACGAAAAAGTGTTGTTTGGCATCGATAGATACTACTACGGTCTGCTTCGCCTTAGTATCGCTCTTGGCTTTAGGTATAGAAAGCTTTACTACATTAGGATTAGCCAAGGTAGATATGATGAGGAAGAATAACAGCAAGATGAACAATATATCGTTCAGCGCTGATGTGGGCGCATGTGGTTCGTCGTGCCTCAGTCCTTTTCTTAGATTCATAAAAGATCAGATCAGCGGGTTGGTTCCTGTAAAATATCTAAAAATTCTGCCGATGCTGCTTCCATCCGGTTCACATTCTTATTGATCTGCGCGTTCAGATAATTATATGCCACATAAGATAACAAGCCAATTATAAGACCTACCGCTGATGTGACCATCTTGGTATAGATACCACCAGCTATAGTTTCAAGTGAGAAACCTTCATGCTGCACATTAAAGAACAATATGATCATACCGGCGATGGTACCCAGGAAACCGAACATAGGCGCAATACCTGCAAGGGTAGAAAGTATGGAAAGGTTCTTTTCCATTTGGTACACTTCCAGCTTTCCTGCATTCTCCATAGATCTTTCTATTTGGTCTACCGGCTTGCCTATGCGGCTGATGCCTTTTTCTATCATGCGCGATACAGGTGTATCCTCATGTTTGCAGATAGACTTTGCATTGGGCAGGTTGCCGTTAGCTATCTGCTCCCTGATACGGAACATAAAATTATTATCGGTCTGTCCAGCTTTGCGTATAGCTAAAAATCGCTCTACGAACACATATACTAATAGAATAGAGCAAAGTAGCAGAGGTATCATCAACACACCGCCTTCGCGCAGCAGATATAATAATGATATTTTTTCGGCCGGTACGTTGGTGGCAGTTGCCGCAGCCTTGAGGGCGGTATCCACCACCTGCAGCAGCATTATAGATAGTAAACTCATGAAAAAAATTAGCTGTTAGACAAATGTAATAATTAGGTCTGTTAAATAATGCTAAAAATGAAAAAGCCGGAAGTAAAACTTCCGGCCCAAATATTCAGGATATGTACTTAAGCTATTGACACCAATTCTATTTCGAACACCAGGTTCTCACCAGCAAGCGGGTGGTTAGCATCCAGCACTACTGAATCTTCCAGCACCTCAGCTATCACTACAGGGAACACATTGCCATCGTCATCGCTCATATGTAACTCCATACCAGGCTCTGGTTTCATATCTGCAGGGAACTCTGTGAGTGGATATTCCATCATCATGTCATCGTTCTTATCGCCGTAGGCGTGCTCTACAGGTATATGCACCGTTTTCTTGTCACCGGGGGCCATACCCACCATTGCATCGTCAAATCCTTTTATCACCTGGCCGCTGCCTACGGTAAACTCAAGGGGTTCACGTCCTTCTGACGTATCGAAAGTTGACCCATCCTCAAGCTTTCCATGGTAATGTACATGTACGGTATCACCGGTTTTTACTGTCTGCATTATCTTATCTTTTTAGCAATAATGGCGCAAGTTAGCAGAATATCTTAAATTGGCAGGATTATCTTAATGATAAATTTTGAACGCATGAGGCATAGCAGGTTAAGTATTTATTATATTACAATTTTATCCCTTTCTTTTCTTTTTTATACAAATAATGTTCGGGCACAAGTGGTACCCAACCAAAAAATAGTAGTACCCAAACCAGCTAAAGCAAAACTATCAGAATTTGCGGTGACTCCTGGGGATGTGAATATGAATGACTATCTCTCTATACTAAAAGATAAAAGGGTAGCGCTGGTAATGAACCAAAGCTCACGGGTAGGATTTACTTCGCTACTGGATACATTGCTGGCATTGAATATTAACGTGAAGAAAATATTTGTGCCGGAACATGGTTTTAGAGGAATACTCGATGCCGGTAGCAAGGTAGACAGCTATGACGACAGCGCGACTGGCATACCCGTAATATCATTATACGGTGACAATAAAAAACCTACGGATGCCCAACTGAAAAATATTGATGTGATGGTGTATGACCTGCAGGATGTAGGAGTGCGGTTCTTTACCTATATATCTACCCTGGAATATACTATGGAAGCCTGTGCCGAAAATAAAGTAGAATACGTGATACTGGACCGGCCCAACCCTAATGGCTTTTATGTAGATGGCCCCGTGCTGCAGACCGGGGTACGATCGATAGTGGGTATGCAACGCATACCTATAGTATATGGTATGACAGCGGGGGAGTATGGCAAAATGCTGGTGGGAGAAAAATGGTTCCATAATGCGGAGCTGCTGAGCCTGCGGGTGATAAAGTGCCACAACTATGAGCATAGAACAAAGTACAGATTGCCCATACCACCATCGCCCAACCTGAAATCGATGGCGGCAATATATGCTTACCCCAGTATGTGCCTTTTTGAAGGTACCCAGATAAGCGTGGGCCGCGGCACCTACCTGCCTTTTCAACTGTGGGGGCACCCAGAGTATAAAGACAAGTTCAGCTATACCTTTATACCCCGCAGCACTATTGGCGCTAAAACACCACTATACCAGGACCAGGTGTGCTATGGCGAACTTGTAGCCGCAAATGAAGGTGAGATACTGAAGAAGATAAACAATAAGATAAAGCTAACATGGCTGATAAAAGCATATATGGCGTTCGAGAACCAGGATAAATTTTTCAACTCATTTTTTAATAAACTGGCTGGCACTACTATATTAGAAAAGCAGATAAGAAGAGGAATGAAGGAAGCTGATATAACCAAGACGTGGGAAGGCGATATAAAAGCCTTTAAGAAGATACGTAAGAAATACCTGCTGTACCGCGACTTTGAATAAAGTACGGGTACCCCGTGCAGGATACCCGTATTATTTTATGGTGATAGACTTGTGCTGTAATAGACTTGTGTATATCCTGAAAGTTAAAACGGCCTTAAAATATTTTTCATTTTTATTTATTAGCTGGGGAAACCAAGGTCGTTTATAAGTGTGAGCGGTAGTTTGGGCAGGCTGTTTCGTGGTAATAAGAATGAGGTAAGCTCTGCGAGCTCTTTGAACACATAGTGTGCATCGGCGGCCGACCGTAAGTAATCGGCACCGGTGCTGCCGCCTGTACCAATGCGCTTACCAATGGTGCGCTGCACCATATGTATGTGCCGGTAGCGCCACATGGCCAGTAGTTCATCTATTTCCAGCAAGGTGCTGAGCAACTCGTAGGGGAGGTGCAGCAGCGGAAAATCGCGGTAGAGCATGATGAATAGTGCGCTCCTGTTGGCCTTTGCGGTAAATGCACGATCGGGGGGATAATTGCCGTCGCTGGATATAAGATCATCAAATACCTTCAGGTTATTCTTTTCATTGTCCCGGAGGCTTTTGGTGTAAACATCCCTGTATTCTGCCCAAAAGATACTTTTAGACCGGCCTTCGTGCCAGTAAAGCTCATTATTGATAAAGGGCATACGCTCCAGCCAATTATTGATAAGGACCAGGAGCGACTGCTGAGACTCTGCTTCTTTTACCCTGGCAATATCGCTATCGTTGAGCTGGGAAGTATAGTAGTGCTTGCCGTGCCTATTTTGGTAGGTGAGGCCCAGGGCAGCCTCTATCATTTTGAACTGTATGCTCTGGAAGCCGGATGCCGGCAACAACAGATCGCGGAAATCGAGGAAGTCGAGCGGGGTCATGGTCTCGAGCACGCTCATCTGGCTGACCGCTATATTTAATATGCCACATATCCGTTTCAGGCGATGCACACTATTATATATGTCTGGCGCATTGTTCTGTATGTTGTCTTGCCTGAAGATCTGCTGCACAATGTTCAGCTCGTAGAGTATCTGCTTGAACCAAAGTTCGTAGGTCTGGTGGATGATAATGAATAGCATCTCATCATCGGCACGTATCCCTTCTTTGCTGCTCTCGGTCTTTTGAGCATCTAATATTTTATCCAGCTGTAAGTAATCACTATAATATACCGGCTTTCTTTCCATGGGGGAAAATTACAGAATGTTGGCGGCATGTAAAAGAGAAAACTGCAAAAAGCTAATACATGTCATCATTTACATTTTGATAAGTGTTCATGACCCCGGTAGATAATGGTATATGGTCATGGACAAGCACATTAGATATAACATTAGATAAAATGGAAGTAATAGAGCATATTAACGACATCATCACCAAAAGTAATGCCCTGCACTGAGGGATAACAAAAAGTAATGGGGTGAATTTAAAGCCATCACTTTTTGTTATGGGGTCGTTTAGGGTATTACTTATTGTTATGGGTGGTGATGTAGCTGATAAGCGAATGAGCCATGGGCAAGGGTTCTGACGAATGGCGGGCTATGTAGAACTGCCTTCTAATATCCAAACCCCGGACATTTATGACCCTTAGCGCACTACGGCTGAGTTCGCGGGACAGCGCATGGATGCTGAGGAAGGCAAAGTGATCGCTGTGCTCTACGAACTGCTTAACGCCCTCTATGGTGGCGAGGCGCATACTTATTTTCAACTTATCTATATATATACCTGACTTTTTCAGGTGGTCGGATACGGCCTGGTGGGTGCCGGCGTCGCCATCGCTGACGATGAATGAGAGACCGGGCAGGTCGGAAAGCAGGGCCTCATTTTTATTGAAAAGTTTGTTTTGTGCGCTGCATACGAGTACTATCTCATCTTCCAGATACTGCGTAAAGTGCAGGGCGCTGTTATCCGCCTTATCCTCGACCAGCGCCATATCTATATCTTTCTGCTGGAGGGCCTGCAGCAGTGTGACCGATGGCTGGCTGGTGACCTGCACCTGCACATGGGGATAGCGCTGGTGGTACGCTGCGAGCAGCGGGCCGAGCAGATACTGGGCTATGGTGGCCGTAGCGCCCAGGCGCAGCTGACCTGTGAGGGGATGATGGATGGCGTTCATATCGAACTCCAAGACCTGGTACTGCTGCATAATGGTGGTAGCGTGGCGGTAGAAGAGCTGCCCGGCATAGGTAAGAGCAAGGGCATTTGGCTGCCTATCGAACAGGGTGACCTTGTATTCCTGCTCAAGTTCTTTAATGTGTTTGGTAACTGCGGGCTGGGTGACGTGCAGCACGCCGGCAGCTTTTGTGAAGTTGAGCAGGGTGGCCACGGTATGGAAAACACGGAGTCTGAAGTCGAGCATGGGCAAAGATATTGGAAGAAAGTATAACGTGGAAGCGTGGGCTGCAATTGTTGGTAAGTGGTGGGAAGTGCATGATATGAATAAAAGCCGAAAGGTAGATGTGTGAACTGTTAATTGCAGTGAATTATTTTAAGTATTTGTAAATCAATATTTTATAGAATAATTTAAGCAGTAGTAAGTATGTGCTCACCAATCATCGGGATGTGAATATATGGTTTCTCGATATGCAGACATGATAGGTGAGGTTGCAGGTTTAAGACGAGTAGTGAGAATTACCTGTTGCCTGGAAAAAGTAAATCGGAAATTTTGAGGGGTGCTGGTGTGGAAATGTGTTGCGGGACAGGCTTATTATGCTTTTAGTTCATTTCTTGTTCTTTCCGGTTTTTACCGATGGCGGAAATTTGTTTAGATCAGGATGCTCAGGGTAAATGGATGTGCAGGATCGCGTGTTGCAAATGTTTCATAAAATTACCGGTGGGCCGGGAAAAAAGTAAATCGGAAATTTTGGGAGGGGTTGCTGAGGGAAAGGGTTCATGGTGGCTGTTATTATTGTTTTGCTTTATTTCTTGTTTTTACCGGTTCTTACTGGTGGTGGAAATTTGTTTGGTTCAGGATCGCTCAGGATAATGGTTGGCAGGATGCGAGGTTCATTATGGTTTGCGTGTGACGTGCCTGGTTGCCCGGCATACAAAGATAAGACGAGGTAGGGTAACTGCCTGGGATACATATCCACATATAAATGGGCGTGATAGGTATATTGGCAGAAAGCTGCTGTTCTTCTACTTAACATAATGTAAATTATAGAACATTTACGGGAATGCCGATGCGGCAGTGTTACTTGCTATAAGCGATACAACTGATTGGTAGACATTGAGCTGTGAATGTTTGATTAAACAGAAACCACCGTTTTTATGAAAGCAGGAGACATAGTAATATCGTTGCATAACCCTTACAAAATGTGCATACGCTCAATTGACAAAAACGATGCGGTATGTAATTATTTTGACAGGCAAAATGAATTACATACCGTACAGTTGCCGATTACTCATTTACTCGTAATCAATTAACCCTTGCTCTCGTTGGCGACTTTCCTCAAAGTTTCAGCCAATAATCTTGGGAAACTTTCTTCAGTGACGTACACATCGGAGGATGATTTTCCGGGGTTAATATCTGTTAATTGTCGAGATGTAAATTCTTGTTCATGTACATGCCCATTTTTATCAAACCAAGAGCATGTCCATGTATAATTAGTATTTCCAAATTTAGCAACCATTGCAGGGCTGCCTGTTTTTAACCAAACCGTCATTCCTTCTGATACGTTCATAACATTGTTATTTTGTGTGTGAGAATACAAATATAACAATTAAAGCCTGCACGTATGCAGGCTTTATATACCTCGCTTACATTTAGTTGTGCAAAACAAATGTAATACTTAGCCCCTTACGGGGCTTTGTTATTTTTATCTATATTCGTTGCGCACAACTAATATTTTATGAGATTATCGCCTGCCAATATAGAAATACTTAACACCATACTCCCCGATTTTAATGACGGCGATCACGATGTTTTTATGCCATACTCTTTAATACAAGATATATTTACCAAGAACAATGAAAATAGGACAGAAGCATTAGTAGCCGCAAGTGCAGCTGCATCAATAATTGTGGATGAATTCCTTATCGAAAGGGGTTTTATTAAACCAAGTAGATTGGGAGGCAGATATAGCCTAACAGAATTGGGACGAGAATTAAAGAATTTGGGCTATGAAGGCTACTTCACAATTGAAGATGAGAATATTGCTAAAGAACTTCGTTCTAAGCAAATAGCAGAAACATTAGCTGAAAAGTCATTAGGTAAAATAGATGTTGAAACGCTCAACGCATCCTGGTTATATAAAACAAGATGGTGGCCTTTAGCAATTTCTTTTGTTGCCGTAGTATCTACAATTATTGCAACAGTGTATGCTGTACGTGCGTATAACTTGTCACAGCAACAAAAAGACCAAGCAGCGACAAAAGAAGAGTTACAACAGAAACTAAAAGAGACCAAGCAACAAATCTACATTCATTTGGACAGCGTTCTGAGAAAAGCCCATAATGTAGACTCTGTAGAGCAAAAGTAATTTTTGACATAAAAAAGTTTTAACTTCGTTATGTCTTTTAGTCGGAGACAGACCACGTATTGCAGTACGTGGTATTTTTATGCAATATACGAAAGTTCTACTTAACATAATAGTGGGCGTCCCTCGAACCCTACTCACCACCATCCCAACCCTCAACCCCGTAAACGATTTATAATTGATCTTATCGTTAAATACTACGGTTGGACAGAAAAATGTCCCAACCTCCGTATTCAGGCCTTCGGTAACATAAGACAAAATTATAGAACAAAAGATAACAAATCTGCAGAAATGTTTGTTCATTCGCTGACTAACATAATTTGGAGCTGTATTGTTGCTGTGTGGCAGCATCATCGAAATTTGGCCGCAGGATCAAGAATGCCGTTCACAGAATAGACCTTAGTGGTAGTTACGGATGCCTTGCAGAACATCTGGAACCTAATGGCATGACACTTTTGCAACTACTGCATCTTTAACCACCTTGTCAGCGATTACCAAGTAGGCACCATAATAAGACGTATAAGAGTATAACTTCAACTACCACAGCCGCAAATGTTGTCTCATTAAATAACTTCATCAGTTTAAATATAACTCTAATTATAAATATATTTATGAAGAAAAAACTGATCATGAGAATTGGGAAAGACATTAGATATGTCGGATTACCGTGACAAACGGCGTACATAATCCAACCCAATAAGTTAAATACAATATAAGACAGTATAGGATTTGCTATAAATAATATTATAAGTTTTGTTTTCATTACTGTTTGGGCTTGAATGGTGGGCTGTTTCTAAAGGATTTCAATTTAGCCAATATACAACAAATCTCATCTCCCCCTTACCTTAACTAATGATTACCCTGATAGAACCATTCCGGATTTAAGATCTCCTTGAATTTCCTGATCGCATCTTTATCAATATCGGGGCCGACCTCTACAACCGAACAACATATCCACATTCTCGCCCCACTTCTTTGAGCAGACCGATCTGCAATTTACATTTGAATATGGACGGGCAAATGGTTGCAGATATCATGGAGGGCAGATTGCATCGCAATAGTATTATGCTGCAATTTGATAAGCCCTGCACGGTGCAACAGTTCATAGAGGCCAATAGCAAAGCGCTGAGAGGGATAGTAAACCAGATGATGTGTGACTATCCCAAATTGAAATTATTGCGCCATGAGTTACGTACCGGCGTAAAACAATATCTAATATCGGAAGGAATGTTTGTTGATGAACTACAGAGCAGCCCTCTTCCCTACCAATATGGTTTAAATTCAGGTATAAGGAAAGAAACGTTAGACCATACAAATGGAACGCCTGCTCATAGAGCGAATATCTGCTTATATTTAATAACCCAAACCTATGATCAGCAAATTAAAAAAAATCATCGAGTTTATCGCCTGGCTAAATATATGCATTGCCGTTGCTGCAATATTCGTTTTTTCCGGGTACTTGATATACAGTGCTTGTCCGCTTTTTCTGTACAAGATCTTAGCGGGCGCTATTGCCTTTATAGGTATTGCGCTAGGTATCTACACTGCTGAACGGACCAGAAAAAGCATTGGCTGTTCCACCCTGATCTTTAGGGGTAAGAGTTCACCAGACCTAAACAATATAAATGATAATACTAATTAGAACAGTATACACCATCGCCACTCAGTTACCCT
This sequence comes from Flavipsychrobacter sp., assembly GCA_965276955.1. Lineage (GTDB taxonomy): Bacteria > Bacteroidota > Bacteroidia > Chitinophagales > Chitinophagaceae > JABDEZ01. The sequence continues at coordinate 27,623 of CBDIBP010000046.1, read as the reverse complement.
GATCAAAGATCTCTTTAAATTTCCTGATCACATTGTCTTTATCAATATCGGGGCCTACCTCTATGAGTTCTAATGTTATGATGTTGCCAGCCTGTTTCACCCGTGCGGAATGATGGATGCCTTTATCATCGAGGTATGCCTGGAACTGCTTTTCGAGTTCGGGAAATGAATTGGGGGCGCTGAGCTGAACTTCTGATATTTTGTGCATGGTGTTGTGTTTTTTATGAGTGTAAAATAATCGTTCCGTGTCACTTTGCACAGTGGTTGTCAGTGACCTGCGCAAGGGCTGATCAAAGAACAGCATTTATTTTACTACATATACTATCTATGGCACAGATCTTATTACAATAAGCATATAACCCAGTTAAAAGTATACATTTTGAAAACAACATTATATTTATTTCCTGTAATTGTGATAATGGCATTATCATCTTGCGAGCAAAGTTCAGAAACAAAAGCTACGGTGCAGCAACATAAAGCGGACACCGCAGCTGCTACTGTAGCTGTAGCAGAACAACAGCACCAACAGGAGGAGGAGCTGAAAATGAAGAAACAGCTACGAAATAGCATAGCCCGCATAGATAAGGAACTGGCAACAGAACACGCAAACCTTGCGATAGCAGAGGAGGAATTGAAGAAAACCGAAAAATTCCATTTATTGCGCGGCAATCATAAAAAGAAGGAAGAGACGACCGATAAGACCGACAAAGTAGCAGAGATAAAGGCCAGGATAAAAAAGCTGGACAGAAAGCTATTGGAGGATAAACATACATTAGCCAGCTACTCTAAATAGCGCTGGTAAGTGGTACGGTAAGCGCCACCTTTCCCTTTAACATCTTGTGGTTCCATTTTTAATGCCCAAACGTAACAATAGTACAACTGTCTAAACCATCGTGCGCGGCGAGTGTATCGCATTTTACAATGTCGTCTTTAGTGTTTGGGTTCTTTTGTATGCCGAGGTCGTAAACTTGTTCTGCCCCATTTGCTCCATGGCAAATGCATTGTACATCGGCCTTGTGCGAACAGGCGCCGAGCATTAACATGCCTATGGACAGCGCAACAAATGGTCTCATCATACGGGGTAGTTTTGATAATGAGAACGGAAAAGGAAATGAAATATTGCAGGAGGTGGATATCACGGCAATGCTTATCGTTCACAACTTAATAATAAGAAAAATATTATTACGACACTGGCGCCCTATCATATTTTTTATTGGTAGCATTGTTTATATTGGCAGTCAAATCATGCCTACATACAAATTTGACGTGGAGCGGCTTGTGATAAAGCGGTACGAGAAGATATATGAGCACATCATGCTAAAAGATGTGCAACTGGATGTGGTGGACCATACCGGTAATGGCTACTTCATAAAGGCTTTTGACGACAATACTGGTCCGGATGCGCTGGTGGGTACACCTTTTGGCAAGCCGGGGAAGCCGGAGAGGAAAATAAAGAAGAGTAAGGCTGCTAAACCTAAGAAGGAATAGTTGGAGTGTGTACTCCCCTATTCGTCTTTCTGGTTTTTTACCTATATATTTTGTGGTGCCTGGCGCGGGCTTTTTCTATTTGGAGGCGGCGAGGAAGTGGTTGAGGGAGATGCAATTGCTGACACCATCGGGCAAAGGGGTGATATTGTTGGTGGCGGGGTCTATCATATAGTCGGCAATGCCTATCACTTCATCGTCGGCAGGGGTGGCGCCGAACTGCACTATGGGGGCGCCGGCATTGTCGGCAGCCATGCTGAGGGTGAGCAGCGCCTGCCTGCGGAGCATCTCTTTTTCGCCGGCAGTGGTAGATATGATGCTTTTGTAAGTGTACTTGCTGCTTATGGTGCCTTTGGACAGGAACGGCAAAGCTGCGCTACCCATGTAACTGCAGGTGTACACCTCCTGCCCCTCGGCAGCTACATCGAAATTGCCCACTTTAAAGTAAGGATATGCGGGTTTTTGCGCTACGGCGGGCACGAGCAGGCAAAAATCGTACGCTACGGCCTGCTGATTGACGTTGCGCAGCACGGCGGCAGGTATGGTATATTCCTGTCGCGAACCATCTTGATATATAACGTATATCTTTTTGATGCCGGATATATGTCGTGCAGGATCGAGCAGGATGGCGGGCTCTACGAGGTGCCAGCAGGTGAGCAAGTAGCCCATGGGGCTAATGAAAAAGCCCAAGCCGGTGGCCGGGGCGCTATCGATAGCTATACGAACGGTGCAATTCTTTATTTTCTGTACCCTATCGGCGGTGAGCTGCTGGCCGTGGGTGGTGAATGCGGTGCTGATGATAAGAACGGTAAGTAAAAAGCGGCGCATGGTGCAGTGTGGAATTTTGGCACTAAACTTACAAAAAATAAAGAAGCCCGTGCTGTGCGGCGCGGGCTTCTTTGCTAAGAAAGGAAAAGACCAACTATTTCATTGATTTTTCTTCTTTCTTGTCGCTTTTAGCTTCTTTTTTAGCAGCTTTAGCTGGTTTACCTTCTGCATTCTTCATATTTGCTTTAGCTTCTTTTTTACCGGCTTTCATTTCTTTCTTGTCGGCCTTGGTCTCTTGTGCAAAAGATGATGTAGAGGCAGTTAAGGCTACTGCTACAGCTGCAATGATAAATAAGTTCTTCATGTGTGTGCTTTTTTAGAGCACTAATGTAATAAAAAAGTTTCTACAAACCTTTCTCCGCTTTTTTATCCATTTTTTCTTCCTTTCTTTCGCTCCTTTTGATATTATGATGGCGCTGTGCCTTCATCATCTTGGCCTCTTTCTTGTCGGCCTTTCTTTCTTTGCGCGCATCGGCCCTATCCTGGGCAAATGCTGTAGTAGCAGTAAAGCATACTGCAAGCATGGCGATGATAAAACGGTTCTTCATGTGGCTGTTTTTTTGAAGGGATCATCAAAAAAATGATACCATGACTTGGGCTTACAGGTGTGGTAATAGAATATATCTTATTTATTATTTTATTCACGAGAACCTACTTTTCTTTTTTGCTTGGCCAAAAAAGAAAAGATAGCAAAAGAAAAAAGGCCACTTTTGTATGATCGCTCCGCGCATAAAAAGAAGCTCTGCTGCGTGTTGTAGCAGGCTCGATAGGGGGCCACTGGTTTTTGCAGGCGATGAAGGATCGCAGCAAAAAAGGTGGCTGAATATGGGTTCAGCTTTGTACGGTATAAAGAAAGCCTAAATTAGTATTGGGTAGTTGTGGGCATCCATATTTAATATATACATATCGTATAAATACAAAAGCCTTCCGCCGAGGGCAGAAGGCTTTGTAAAAAGATAGTAGCGGACTATTTACCTTTTTCTTCTTTCTTTTCAGCTTTTGCTTCTTTCTTAGCAGCCTTAGCTTTTTTCATTTCTGCCTTAGCTTTATCAGCCTTAACTTCTTTCTTAGCAGCTTTTGGACTTGTTGCAGCAGCTTCTTGTGCGAAAGTAGTAGAAGCGGTCAGGCAAAGTGCAAGTGTAGCAATTACGAATAAATTTTTCATATTGGTTTTTTTGTGGGGCGAATGTACTGAAAATAATCGAGTGATAAAAGCAATGCTCCACTACTTTTTTTTTCGATGTAATATTATGTCTACCCTTTTGCATGTTTTGTCTAATAAATTTCAATGCTTTACGCCCTTGTATGTTCTTTGAGGCATAAAACAAATTTATGAGGTACACGAAATATTGCCTGGTATCGCTGATCATCTTAATGACCGCCACGTCTTATGGCCAAACGGCCACCGGCACCATTACTGATAAAAGCACCGGCAAACCCCTGGCCTATACCAATATAGGCCTGCCCCGCAAAAACATGGGCACTACTACCGGCGAAACCGGCACATATACACTCCAAATGCCGGGCGCAACTGGTGGCGACACCGTGAAAATATCGATAATAGGCTACTATGCGCAGGTGGTGACCGTGCAAAACTTGCTTGCCCACCCCAACATAGCCCTGCAACCCAAAAACACGGAACTGAAAGAAGTGGTGGTGAAACCAAGACACATGAAGCATAAACACCTGGGCAATACGCAGGATAATAAACATGTGATAATAGGATTTAGCAACTACCAGCTGGGCTACGAGGTGGGTACCGTGATAAAAATGAGGCGCGACCCTACATTTATAGATAGCGTACGCATCAATATAGCCAAATGTTCTGCAGATAGCCTATTCTTCAGGCTGAACATAGCAGAGGAAGTAAATGATAGTTTTATAAATGTACTGAACGAACCGATATATGTAAAAGCAGCTACCAAGAATGCCCTGGAACGGCTGGTAGTAGATATGACGCCCTACCACCTGGTGGCCCACAACAACCTGCTGATAAGCGTGGAGGTAGTACGCAATATGGAGCAAAAACAGGTATGGCTGTGCGCTACCCTCTTTGGTAATGCTACCTATATGCGGAGCGTAAGCCAAGCACCGTGGGAAAAAATAAAAGTGGCCGGGCCATCGATAAGCGCCTATGTGAGCTACTAAAAGAACAAAGCCCTTTGGAACATTCCAAAGGGCTTATAATATAATAGTGACCGAAGTTTGGTAAAAAACTAAGCCGGGATGCCATACATTTCTGCACGCTGGGCTTTTACACGCTCGCTGCTCATGTACTCGTCGAAGGTCATTTCTTTATCTATGATGCCGTTCGGGGTTATTTCTATTATTCGGTCGGCAACGGTTTGTGCCAGTTCATGGTCGCGCGTGGTGAAGAGGATGGTGCCTTTAAAATCCTTCATACCATTATTAAGGGCAGTGATGCTCTCCAGGTCAAGGTGATTGGTAGGTTCGTCCAGCATCAGCAGGTTGCCTTTCATCATCATCATACGGCTCATCATGCAGCGCATTTTTTCACCACCGCTGAGTACACTGCTTTGTTTCAGAGTTTCCTCGCCGCTGAATAGCATACGACCCAGGAAGCCACGGATGAAAGTCTCATCCTTTTCTTCTGAGTACTGGCGTAACCAATCTATAAGGTTAAGGTCTCTACCAGCCTTAAAATACTCTGTGTTATCAGATGGCAGGTAGGCAGGCGTGATGGTAACACCCCATTTGAATGTGCCTTCATAATCAGTATCCTCACCTGATAATATTTTGTAGAAAGCACTGGTAGCCAATCCGTTACTGCTCAGTACCGCAACCTTTTGTCCACGCTTGAGGTCGAACGTAATGTCTTTGAAAAGCACATCGCCATTCACTGTTTTGCCCAAGCCTTTGACATCTATTATCTGATCGCCGGCCTCACGAACCTGCACGTTAAATAATATGGCCGGGTACTTACGGTTGGAGACCGTCATGTCATCGAGCTTTATCTTATCCAACGCTTTCTTACGACTGGTAGCCTGTTTTGATTTAGAGGCATTGGCCGAGAAACGCGCAATAAAGTCTTTCAGTTCGGCAATTTTATCTTCTGCTTTCTTGTTAGAATCTGAACGTTGTTTCAGCAACAACTGGCTACTCTCGTACCAGAAAGTGTAGTTACCGGTGAACACCTGCAACTTGCCAAAGTCAATATCGGCAACGTGCGTACATACCGTATCTAAGAAGTGCCTATCGTGCGATACTACCAGTACTATCTTATCATAGTCGGCCAGGAAGTTCTCGAGCCAGGCTATAGTTTCCAGATCCAAGTCATTGGTAGGCTCATCGAGCAGCAGTATATCGGGCTTGCCGAACAGTGCCTGCGCCAGCAAAACCCTTACTTTCTGGTTACCATCCAGCTCTTTTACCAGCTTGGTATGAAATTCTTCCCTCACCCCAAGGCTGCTCAGCATGTTGGCTGCATCACTTTCGGCGTTCCAACCATCCATTTCGCCAAACTGTGCTTCCAGTTCTCCAGCTTGTATGCCGTCTTCTTCCGTAAAATCTTCTTTAGCGTAGATGGCGTCCTTTGCCTTCATCACGTCGTACAGTACAGAATTGCCGCGTATAACGGCTTCCAGTACGGGTACTTCATCATATTCGTAGTGGTTCTGTTTCAGAACGCTCATGCGCTCGTTCTTCGATATATCTACCCTGCCGGTAGTAGGATCGATCTCGCCAGAAATTATTTTTAAAAATGTGGACTTACCAGCACCGTTGGCACCAATGATACCATAACAGTTGCCCTCTGTGAACCTTACGTTCACATCTTCAAACAGCACGCGCTTACCGTAACGAAGCGATAAATTAGAAATTGAGATCATCTTATTGGATATGGCAATGTATATGAATACAATTGCCCTTATTTTAGAGGTGCAAAGTTATGAAATAAGTGCAGGAGAAAAGCTAAATTTTTCTATACCAGTGTCACAAATGTTTCGGGGTATTCCAGGGCATTTTCTACTATAGCCGTCATTGTAGCATCGTTGTATTGTGCAAAACGCTCGTCTATACCTTCAAATTCTTTAAGTTCATTATATAGTAATGCAAATTCTTCTACAGTTGTCTTTTTGCTTAGTATCTCCTTATTCAGGACATATACCTTTAATGCGTCGTCTATGACCTGGGCCATTTCAGGAGCACCCGCTTCCTGTAGCCAGGCGGGCATATCAGGCAGCAGACCTACATAGCCATTTTGTATCAATTGTATAAAACCGCCCTGCATTACCTGGGTCCGCAGGTAGTCGAAGCTTAGTAAGAGTTGCTGTCCGGGATTCAGCTCGTCCATCAGGTCAAAGGTTTGGCGGCGCCATAACTCTTCATGCAGCGGCTCGGTAAGCAGCTCCCATAGTGCAGGTATATTGTGTTCCTGCTTTAAATGGTCCCACTTATCGGTAGCTACAGGCGGTAGAAATTCTTTGTACATAGTATATGGTAAAGGTACAACATTGCATCATTTATCCACTATCTGCAGACGACTGAGGTGTTTATATAAGCCTTCATCTATATTTATGAGCTCATCGTGGGTGCCAGCCTCTTTTACGCTACCATTCTCCAGCACAATGATCTTATCTGCATTGCGGATGGTAGACAAGCGGTGAGCTATAACAAATGAAGTGCGACCCTGCATGAGATTTTGTAATGCTTCCTGCACCTGCGATTCCGATTCGGAATCGAGCGAGCTGGTAGCTTCATCAAGAATGAGTATAGCAGGATCTTTTAATATAGCCCTCGCAATAGCCACCCTTTGGCGCTGGCCGCCTGATAGCTGTATGCCACGCTCCCCCTACTATGGTCTTGTACCCTTCCGGGAAACCTTTAATGAAATCGTGCGCATTTGCTTTCCGGGCAGCAGCTTCTACCTGGGTAACAGTGGCAGCGGGGTTGCCATATGCGATGTTCTCATAAATGGTTCCTCCAAAAAGGAATACATCCTGAGGCACTAATGCCATTTGCTTGCGCAGCTGGGTAAGGGGTATTCCGCAAGCCTCCATATCATCGAAATATATACTGCCAGTATCAGGTTCGTAAAAACGAAGCAGTAAGGCAGTAAGGGTGCTTTTGCCTGCACCGCTTGGTCCTACTATAGCGATCTGCTCACCCTTGGCCACAGAGATATTAATGTTATTCAGCACTTGTATATCTGGCCGGGATGGGTAACTAAATGAGATATTGTTCAATTGTACTGCACCCGAAAGTTTATACTTATCATCTAAGTGACTGTTGGTAACTAACACATTTTCAGCATTTTCTGATAGTATTTCCCGGACGCGTTGGGTAGCACCCAGTGTCTTTTGGAACTGGCTGAACAGGCTTGCGAAACTTGCCATGGTGCCGCCAACGAATGCTGTATACAGTACAAATTCTGTCATACTTCCAAAGGTGAGCAGGCCGTGCTGCATCATATCTGCACCGCACCACACTACTGCAACAATGGCCATGAACATTAAAAAAGCCATTAATGAAGTGAAAAATGCATTGAACCTGCCAGCTTTAATAGCCATAATTATTATCCTATTCACGCTACCGCCATACCTATCCACCTCGAACCATTCGTTGCTAAAAGCCTTAACGTTAGTGATGCCATGCAATGTTTCGTTGAGAATAGTGCCAGACTGGGCCAGTTCGTCCTGCACCTTTCGGGATAGCCCGCGCATGCGTTTATTAAAAAGAAAACCGATGAGGATAGTTACCGGTAAGACAGATAGCATAAGCAATGTGAGGCGCGGTGAAATGTGCAAAATAAGTATGACCCCAATTATAAAAATGATAATACTACGTAATATATCAGCAAATACACTTGTCACAGCATCTTGTATCTGCGATACATCGGCACTAATGCGGCTTGCCAGCTCACCTACCCTGTGCCGGTTAAAGAAATCCATATGCATGGTGAGTATCTTCCCATACACATCTTTTCGCATATGGCCTACTGCATGCTCACCAACTATGCTGAAGAGGTAGGTGCGCATGAAAGAGAACACCATTTGCAGTAATAGAACGCCCACCATAAGGGCAGCAATGGACGATGGTGTAAGGGCTATAGTTGTGGTTTGCTGGCCATTAGCGCTATCCAGCATATACTTTAGGAGATACGGGAATGCCATACCACATGCACTATTAAGGGTTATAAACACCAAACCTGCTATAAAACTATTGCGGTGGGGCCTTATGTACTTAAATATAAGGAGTATCTCTTTCAGGTTTTCCCTGGTGAGCTTAAGTTTGGGTGATACCTCATTATCTGGTAGTGGTCTGCGGGCCATTATGAAATTTATAAACACTGCAAAGGTAATCTGAACAGGAGCAAGCAGAAATACCATATAGGTAAGCAGGGCCTAATAATAGGTGAACGGCAATAAACAAAGGGTAAATGAAAGTCAATATTTTTGACAAATCATCACATTAATAGCGTAAATTATCGAAAAAAGTCATCTGCCAAACTGACAAACACGCACCGACAAAGGCATTCCATGTTTCTTGACGCCAAATCATGCCGTAATCTACTCGGATAATTCCAAGAAAGGTGGAATGTCATTATGGCGCAAGTGTAACAAAGCATGAATCTTTAGATAATGATCTGTTAATGGAAAACTCATTGTGACTCATCTTAAATACGATATTTATATTTGTTCTATTGAAATTGACGTCATAAATGAAGTGGAAAGTTTATGTAATTAACCTGGAAACTGCCACTATAAGGAGGAAGTTCATTAAAAGACAATTGCGTAAAATAAATTATAAAAAGTATGAAATTATAGATGCTGTAAATGCGTTCCAGATAGGAGAAGAATGGTTGCAAAGCCAATGCGACCACACCCAATTAGTGAAACCGATGCCGGGTACTTTGATAGCTTGTACACTAAGCCACAGACTGGCCCTTGAAAAATTTGTAGCAGATGACTCCGTTAACCATATTGTGATACTGGAAGACGATGCCCTACTCCCCCCCGATTTTGAAAAAATAGTAGATAGTGCTATCCGCTATATGGGTAAAGATGATGTAGTGATGCTGGCGGGTATGCTGATGGAACCTTATGATTATGTACCCGTAAAACAGGTAGGTAAGCACATCGCACTCATAAAACCGGTAGATCCTTTTGCCCGACCATTTACCACAGCGGCGTACCTGATGCCGAAAGAAGTAGCCATAAAACACCTAAAGGTGATATACCCCGTGACAGATGCACCAGATAGCTGGGAGTACTATAAAAGAAAAGGTTCAATAAATAATATATACCTCACCTACCCTTTTGCTGTAACCCCTGAAGTTTTTCAATCGTCGCGAGACCAGAAATCATTCATTAATACTATTGCTAACTGGATCATATTTTACCAAGTGCCATTCCTCTACACATTTTTTAAGAAAAGAAGAAGGGTAACGGAAATGAAACGATTAAAGAACATACGTATAGTAAGACCATCAGTTCAGATCGAGGAGAATATCCTGCGTAGGTGAGACCTGTAGCGCCGAAGTATGTTTCGGCTATTTTATCATGATCATTCTTTAGGAGGGGTGAGTTTCAACTCTAAAGTAGCATTACCGGTGTCATCTATCCATTTCTCATACAGCAGGCGTACCACACGGTAGCCTTCTTCCTCCAGAAATTTTTGCATACGGTGGTTGGTGACAAGGGTGAAGCGGGATATCCTGCGCACTCCATCATTAATATACCGCCGTTCTATTTCTTCGCTGAGCTTGCGGTAAATGCCCATGCGCCTGTATGGATGAGTGACAAAACCATCGGATATATAGAGCTCTTTAGAAAAAGATTCCTCTATGCGGCTATCATCAGGTTCTTCGGCGTAGCCAAATATAAAGCCTGCGGGTTCGCCGTTGACGTATGCCACCAGGCAAGTACCGCCTTCTTCTTCCTGGGTATCTATTATATAGCGCATATAGCCCTCTGCTATATCATCCCAATTGGCTGCTTTATTGAACATCTCCTGCTCCGACTCATGCAGGCCACGCATCAGTTCAGCAATAACACCGTAATGGTCTTTTACTGTAACGGCATCAATTTCAATATTGGTGTTATTTTCCATGGTGTTCGTTTATTCCTGCCTTACCGGGCTGCCTATCCAGTCGGTAGCTGCAGGCAGGTTCTCACCTTTCATCACCAGCGATAATGGCTGAACCGTTACATCGTCGCCCACTTCGCTATCGTAGAGTATTATTGTTCTTGCGCCTATACTGGTACGTGCACCTATTTTTATTTTGCCCACCTTCATTACCCTGTCCTCGAATAGGTGGGTCTGCGGGCCGCTGTCTTCGTTTAGCGCGGCATCATCCCCTATAGATACCATGTCGAATTCTGTGATATCAGTAGTGTTCATGTACACGCGCTTACCGGTCTTTAACCCCAGCAACCGCAATACCAGGGGCAGCCACATGGTACCTTTCAGGTAATCTAAAAAGAAAGGGATAGCAAGAGCTTCGTAGGTAGACGTTATACCTTCGCTGCGCCATACTTTTGATGTCCACATAGGCACTTGCTCTTCTTTATACTTGCCTACGGTGATCCATTTGAGCAATACTGTGACCAGGAACGCTGGTATACCCATGATGCCCAGGTAATAAAAAGGAAGTTTCAATACTATCTCCCACCATTTTCCATCTATCAGCAGATCGTGGCAATACGCAATGAACAGGATACTGAATATCAGGATCATGGTCTCAGGTATCAATATCCTGAGGAACTCTACTATGCTGCGGGCTACATAGCGCTGCACAGTAGGGAAAGTGGTAAGCCGCAGAGAAAATTGGTGACTCTCTTGCCTACGTGGTAGTGGTATGGCCGGAGAGCCGAAGTAATTCTTTGCCGTGTTCTCTTTTAGCTGTTGGGCATCGGGCGGGGTGGAAAGCACACCTATAAGCATATGCCCCGGCAGGTTGTAGCCCTGCGGTATAAGGGCGCTATTGCCCACGAAGCTGCTGTTACCAATTATTGTTTTCTCCAATATTAGTTGCTGGCCGCGCACGTCAGCCTCACCCAGTGTTACTGCATCGGCAATAAAGGAGTCTTTACCGATCTCGAGTAACGGGTGGGTAACGCTACTCGCTGTACTGATCTCTGTATTGCGACCCACCTTTGCACCCAATGCCTTAAAGAATGCGCTTATATAAACAGTAGCATATATAGGATGCAGTACAATTAGCGATAACGACATCAACTGATCAGCAAACCATTTGCGAAGGTAAAAAGGGCTATATAGGGAATAGGTTCCCGGTTTGATACCCCATTGCAGCAACCTGGTGAGGAATACGGTCTCGAGCGTGAACAATATAATATAGGTAATGGCCAGCGATGGCGTAACTACCATGTAGGTAAAGTTATAGTCGGGCGCTGCATTGTCCATCTGGTTGAGCGTGATGATGGTAGGCAACAGCGGAAGGAGTATGGTAAAAGGGAATACCAGCAGCAGCAAAGTGAAAATAGCCTTGTATTTTCTCCTCGTAGCATCCGATACAAATATGGGCTGTGGCAGGTCTTCAATGCGTTTTGTGGTTTGCATCACTGCAGGGCTGCCTTTCCATACTTCTCCTACTTTTATAATGCTTTTTGCAGGCAGGTAACTAAGGTCCTGAAGTTCGCCCCACGCCTCAATGGTGGTATCGCCAGCTATTATGGCGCTGCTGCCTATATAAGCATGATCGCCAACTACAATACGGCGCAACCGGAGCATACCATCTTCTACCACAGCATTGTTGAGCACCACCTGCGAGCTAAGACTGACATCGCTGCCCAGCGTCACCAGGTCTTCAGCGCCTATTTCGAGGTTAGATATCTGTGCATCGGGCGCCACCTTTACGCCTAATAATTTCAGATACACCGGATAAAGTGGTGTTGCAGTAATGAACTGCACCGGCATAAGGCGCAACAGCGTTTTTACCAGCCACCACCTGAAATAGTAAGTGCCCCATAAGGGATAATCACCTTCCTTCATGCGACCAATGATGAGCCACTTGGCACCAATACTTATGGCGCCAAAAAGCGGAGCAATGAGACAGAACAAAGTAAGTGATGTGATGATGGAGTAAGTAAGGTTGCCTGTATCTTGCTCCACATAGTAATATCCGAGATAAGGTAGAAATATTTGAATGGCGAACAAGCCAAATATGACAACAAGCGCTATAGTTTGCGCTATGGTACAGAAAATATATCGGCTGGCAGGTATCTTGTGAAAGATCTTTTCCTTAGGTTGTTTTATTTCCTGTTTTAGCTCCCACTCGGCTACCAGGGCACTAAGCGGCCTTTTAAGATATATGTCTTTAAGGGACGCACGATTCATATTCCCTTCCTTACGAAGTCGCGATACGAACACTGCTGCAAGTAAGGAGTGGCCACCGAGGTCGGTAAAGAAATCCATGGACAGATCTATACTCCTGTTGGGGAATACCCGGCGTAATGCGGCGAGTACACGGTCTGCAACAGGTGCTTTGGGGTCTATCACTTCTTCTGGTCCCGCAGCAGGGCTGTCTAATAGGGATGCCGGTACCGGCAACTTTTTACGATCTATTTTACCGCTGGGCAGGCGTGGCATTTCCGGCAGCATCACAATGACCGCGGGTACCATGTAAGAAGGTAAAACCTTGGCAAGTTCTGTACGCAGATTGCCTTCGTTAAATAACGAAAGATCTTCGAGCAGCACATAACCTACCAGTTGCTCCTGGTCGTTGTTATCTTTTTTTACAGCCACTGCAGCTGCAGATATACCCGGCAGGTTATTGAGCTTGTTTTCTATTTCACCCAGCTCTATACGGTAGCCACGCAGCTTTATCTGGTCATCGAGGCGGCCATAAAAGTCTATTGTACCGTTAGGATTTATTACAGCAGCATCTCCGGTCTTGTAGATACGGTCGCCATTCATGGTGGACAGCGATCCTGGTTTATCTACAAATTTCTCTATTGTAAGTTGTGGCCTGTTGACATAACCGGCACAAACCCCGGGGCCGGAAATGACGAGTTCGCCCCGCTCGCCGTAGGGTACCGGGTTCATTTTCTCATCGACCACAGCCAGGTCGTAGTTGGGTAATGGAAGGCCTATGGTAATATTATCGCCAGGATGCAGCTCGGCCATGGTGGCGCTCACTGTTGTTTCTGTAGGGCCATAACTATTGTAGAACTGCCTGTCGGGTGTGGACCAGCGCGATAATACCTGCGGTGTGCAGGCCTCGCCGCCTGCATTAATAAGGCGCAGGGAAGATATCTCATCTTCCATAACTGCCAGCAGGCTGGGTACTGCATGCAGTATGGTGATACGTTCTTTACGCAGCACATCTCCCAGTTCATCAATACTTTTAGCTGTAGCAGCATCAGCCACCCAAAGGGTAGCGCCTGCGAAATAACTTACCCACGTCTCTTCGCACCACATATCGAACGATACGGAGAATCCCTGGTATACCTTGTCTTTATCTGTAACATTAAAGATGCTATTCTCAGACCGCACCAGGTGCGTTATCATCCTGTGCGTTATAGGTATGCCTTTTGGCGTACCTGTACTGCCCGATGTATAGAGCACATAGGCCCAGTTATCTGGTAATGGCCCCTCTGGTATAGCAAACGTTTGTTTGGGCGATGGCTGGGGAACAACCGTGAAAACAGGAACAGTAGTATCCAGGCCATCCTGGCTGAAATAGCCATCGGCATCTACTTCTTTAAGTACGGTGAGTACGCGTTCGGCAGGCATTTCCCTATCCAGCGGCACGTATGATGCACCAGCTTTTATAATGCCCAGCACTGCAATGTGCAGCTCCAGGCTCCTTTTCCACCATAATCCTATCTTACTGCCACGGCCCATGCCCTGTTTCACCAGGTAGGCAGCCACAGCATCGCTCCACTTATCTACTTGCGCGTAGGTAAGTTCTGTATCATTAAATATCAAAGCGACCTTATTGGCATATTGCTTTGCAGAGGCGCGAAACATGTCCACTAAAGTCTCCTCATGAAGCAAGTCTGGCCGAATGGTCCCTTTTACTATACTAAAATCATCCATAATTACGCCTGAACCAAAAATTTATTAAAGATAATCCCCGCATTGTAAATGCCTCTATTAATGACAGATAATTACATGAAACTTATTATTGCAAGCTTTTTTAAGGCTTGTTAAGCTACATGTATTCAAAAACTGCACCAAGGATGATAAAAGCAATATTTGGTAAGGCAACATTTTCTTACCACATGAGGAATATGCAGGGTAAGTTATTTCTTCTGCGGTACGTAGTAATAGCAGCTATCCTCATTGTATTGTGATCTTAACGCTGCGCATTTTTTATTACCGTCTGCTGTAGATACGGCCTTACCCATATAGAAAATAGTATCCTTGCTGCCGATACGGCAAACGCACTGGCCCTCGCTATATCTACCTAACAAAATAAAATAAGGATCATAGTTAATTGATCTTAAATTTATTGAAATGCTGGTGTATCTCCTCCTTATAAGTATTGCCAATAGTTATCATCTGCCCCTTGATGCGGATGAGATTACCATCGACCTCGCTTACAAAGTTCATATTGATGATGTACGATTTATTAACACGCAGAAAAATAGGCATTCCGGATAGCTGTTCTTCAAAATTTTTCATGGTACTGTGTACGGTAAGCTTACCGGTGTCGGTCCATATCTGCACATAATCTTTAAGCCCTTCTATGAACCACACCTGAGTGAGGTCTATTTTTACCAACTTGCCTTCGGTCTTTACAAATATAATATTAGAGTTTATCTCATTTTCGCGTACCATAACGTTGCTACCCTTGTGCTCGTTATTGATAATTTCTGTGGCCTTATTGATGGCTTTAAGGAAACGCTCAAATGCTATAGGTTTCACCAGGTAGTCTATAGCATCTACTTCGTAGCTATGTGCGGCATACTCAGGGTATGCCGTAGTGAAAATAACATGAGGCGGCTTTTTAAGGGTCTTTAAAAAATCTATACCTGTTATCTCAGGCATATTTATATCCAGCAGCATGAGGTCTACAGATTCCTTACTCAGTACTGCAAAAGCCTCTATAGCATTCTTACATTTAGCTACTACCTGCAGGTGCTGTACTTTTTCTGCAAAACTGGCTATGATATCACGGGCCAGCGGTTCATCATCTACAATCAATATTTTTATGGGCTTCATGGTCACGTAAGTTGAATGTCTATATCAATGCTGTAAATATTTTCTTCTGCGTTGGTAGTTATTGTATGTTTCCCTGGGTATAATATTTCCAATCTCTTCTTCAGATTTGTGAGGCCTATACCACCCTCCTCTTCTTTTTGTGCTCCCGGCTTATATCCATTTCTTGAACGAATGGACAATGTATTGCTATAAATAATGAATTTGTAGTCAATATAGTGTTCATCAGCAATATAGCGTGTACCATGCTTAAAAACATTCTCTAATATAGGTAACCAAAGTAGCGGAGGTATGTTGTATGCATTGTCAGCATCAATAAAAAAAGTGAGGTGGGCCTTGCTACTTAGTCGTAACAGTTCCAGGTCAATATACGCCTGCATTAATTTTTTTTCTTTGTCGAAGGAGATACGTTCTACATTCGATTCATATAAAAAATAACGCAGTATGCTGGATAACTGAAGTATCACTTCCGGTGTTTTATCCGACTTAATTAATGCGAGCCCATACATATTATTAAGGGTATTCAGTAGAAAGTGAGGGTTTAGTTGGTCTTTTAAAAAGCTCAATTCCGCTTCTACTTGTTTTTTTACAGCTTGTTGAGATATCTTTTGCTGCCTGCGGTAATCATTCATGTACCATGCCATGGTGAATACGAACACCCACAGACCAAAACCAAAAAAGTAGGAAGAGATCTCTGCACTCACGCTATTCCAGGTCCAGTTGCTGGTAATGGGAACGGAGATAAAACTAACCTGCTGCACCTTCAGTACCGGAAAATGTTGTAATGCTTGCTTTATTGTTACGGTTTGTGAGGTTGCCAATATCAATAACATTGCCAGTACAATGCCGAAATATTGAACATATTTTTTCTTTACCAGCAGGCGGGGTACCAACAATAAGTTATTAGTATAAGTAAGCGTAAGAATAATAGCGGACGATATAGCTATATATGTATAGTACGATATAGTATTATAAGGATAACCTTTTTGTCTGTTATTAACGATCATGCTGGCAGCAAAAAACCAGAACAGAATATTTCTGAACAGTCGGCTACCGAGGAACCTGAATATGCTTTGCATAAATTTATCCATCCTATAAATTTCATGTAATTAACACATCAATTAACGTTGCGACAAACAAAATAGATATAGTGGCGTTTTTCTTCGACCAAACTAATAAATACATAGTTTACCTGTTATGTCTAATTTATTTACCTGTTCGTCTAAAACATTAGGATACGCTTGCTTGATCCTATTCCTTTGTATCATCATAAATAACCACCACAAACAAACACACTTCATATGAATTTACAGATCACCAATTTATCAAAGACATATCCCAATGGGGTACAGGCGTTGAAAGACGTTAATCTCAATATCTCTAACGGCATGTTCGGTCTGCTGGGGCCAAATGGTGCGGGCAAGTCGAGCCTGATGCGCACAATAGCAACCCTGCAAGATGCCGATAGCGGTACCATAATATTTAACGGTATAGACGTAAGTAAGGACAAGCAGGAACTGAGAAAGACCCTTGGCTACCTGCCCCAGGAGTTTGGCGTATACCCTAAAGTATCGGCAGAGGAGATGCTGACCTATATAGCCAGGCTGAAAGGCATAGACCAGGCCAATGAACGCAAAGAACTGGTGAAGGCACTGCTGAACCAGGTGAATTTGTATAGCCACCGCAATAAATACCTGGGCGGCTACTCCGGCGGTATGAAGCAGCGCTTTGGTATAGCGCAGGCCTTGATAGGCGACCCAAAACTGGTGATAGTGGACGAACCTACTGCAGGCCTTGACCCCGCAGAACGCCTGCGATTCAACAACTTGCTGAGCGAGATCGGAGAAAATATCGTCATCATATTATCTACCCATATAGTGGAGGACGTAAGTGAACTGTGCAACGATATGGCTATAATAGCCGGCGGGCAAGTAGTGCAGCGCGGCAACCCCGAAGAGTTGGTACATAACCTTACCAACAGGATATGGAGCAAGCGCATACGCAAAGATGAGATAGCTGCTTACCAGAGTAAGTATAAACTGATCTTGTCCAAACTATCTGCAGGGGGTGTGGTAGTGCACATATTGAGTGATGACGACCCTGGCGAGGGTTTCAAAAAGGAGACTGCCGGTCTTGAGGACGTTTATTTTTCAAACATTGCTTAACCCTGTAAAACTGCAAACTCATGTTTAGTTCTATATTTAGTTTCGAGGTCAGGCGCTGGCTCAAGAGTCCGGCGTTCTATATTTATTTTGGGGTGTTGCTGGTCATTAGTTTTTTGTTAGGTATAACAGCCGGGGGCACTTTTGACGGCGTTAACCTGTCGTTTGGCGGGGAAAAGGTATGGGTGAACTCGCCTGCTATAGTAGATGTACTCGTCACTTATTTAAATAAGTATGTGACCATAATAATAGTGGTAGCAATAATAGGTAATACCGTATTAAAGGATTTTACAGACAATACGTATTCGCTTATATTCACCACCCCGGTCTCTAAGTTCAATTATCTCTTTGGCCGTTATTCGGCCTCTTTACTCATTACTTTGGTGGTGCTTACCGCCCCTATGTGGGGGCTGATGCTGGGGTATGCCGCCCCTTGGTGCGATGCCGATAAGATAGGACCGTTCACAATAGCGCCGTACATAGCTACATTCTGGCAAACGGTGATACCTAATACCATTTTTATTGGCGCTATGTTCTTTGCTGTAGGCCTTATTGCCAGAGATACCTTTATGATATGGCTGTTCCTCATCATACTGTTCGTAGCTATGGGGGTATCAGACAAGTACCTTGCCAACCTGGAATATGAAAAGATCGCGTCACTTGCCGATCCATTCGGTGCAAATGCTAAAGATTATATCACCAAGTACTGGGGCATATATGAGAAGAACCACAGTCTCATTCCGCTTAAAGGTGTGTTCCTTATCAATAGGGCAATATGGCTGGGCGTTTCCTTCGCTATCATGGCACTGGGAACCGCTATGTTCTCCTTCTCTGCAGCACCGCGTACCGGTTTGCGCAAACGGCGCGTAGCAGAACCCTCGGCGCACCCGGTGCTGCAAAAGCTGAATATTGCCGGGTCTCTGCCACAGGCGCACCGGTCGTTCAGTACAGGAAGCTACATGGCCAGCCTGTGGAGCCTGTCTGTGAACGAATGCAAAACAGTGCTGCGCAATGTATATTTCCGCATTATATTATTGTTCGGCATGCTGTTGCTGCTGCTGGTATCATCGCAGGTAGGCAATCTATTCGAAACATCGGTATACCCTGTCACATACATGATAGCACAGGCTTTTGGGGGTACTTTGCAGATATTCAATGTCATCCTCACCATACTGTTCTCTGGCGAACTGGTATGGCGCGCACGCCAGTACCGCATGAGCAATATACTGGATGCGCTGCCGGTGCCCAACTGGGTGTACTACCTGAGCAAGCTGTTCGCATTGTGGTTCATGCAGGCCATATTACTGAGTATAGTTGTAGTGTGCGGCCTTATGGTGCAGACCTACAGGGGCTATCACAACTACCAACTGGGTGTATACCTGGAATACCTGTATGGTTTCCGTCTCATCAACCTGTGGCTGCTGGCAGTTGTAGCTATAATGATACAAACACTGGTAAGCAACCGGTATGTAGGGTTCTTCATCACCGTGCTATTCTATATCTGGAACTCCGCTTTTGCTACACTGGTGCTGAAGAATCATTTATTTGTTTACGCATCGGATCCTGGCGTTGTATATTCTGATATGAATGCCTTTGGCCATGCTATAGTGCCATACTTTACCTACAAACTATATTGGAGTGTGCTTGCCGTGTGTTTGGCCATATTTTCTGCGCTTATGTGGGCCAGGGGCAGCGAGGGTACCTTCAAAAGCAGGTTTGCCGATGTCCGCCTAAAGGTGGCGCGCCCGGCATGGCTGGCCATATTTGGTGGCTTGGCAGTGTTCATTACCTGCGGTAGCTTCATTTATTATAATACCAATATCGAGAACAAGTTTAAAACGCCATACCAGCAAAGTGAAGTGAAGGCGCAATATGAAAGAAAGTACCGCAAGTATCTGGGCGTGCCGCAGCCAAAGATAACCGCTGTAAAACTGAATGTAGACATATACCCGCAGGAACGCAGACTGGAATGTGATGGTAATTTTATCATCAAGAACAAAACAGCTTTCCCAATAGATTCTATCCACATCATACTATCGGACAAAATAAAGCTGAATGCACTAACGTTCGGTGTGCCTTCTACCTTGGTATCGAGCGACCCGGAATGCTACTACTATATATACAAGTTAAGCAAACCACTGGCTGCAGGCGACAGCATGAGCATGCACATCAATACCAGCCTGCTGCACCATGGGTTCGAGCATGACTTTAATGGTACCAGCGCACCTGTATATAATGGCACATTTGTGAACAATACAGACTTTTTGCCTGTGATAGGCTATAGTACAGAGGGTGAGCTTGAAGATAACAGCGAGCGCAAAAAGCACAAACTTGGTTATCGCCGTACGGCCAACCCTATTACGGACAAAGCTGCTTTGCAAAACAATGTGTTCTTCAAGGATGCCGACTTTATAACATTCGAAGCCACGGTAAGCACGGTGCCTGATCAGATAGCTATTGCTCCAGGCTACCTGCAAAGAGAATGGACACAGAATGGCCGGCGCTACTTCCAGTATAAAATGGACAGTAAGATCCTCGATTTTTACTCAATATTGTCTGCGCGCTACCTGGTGAAAAGAGATAAATGGAATGGCGTGAATATAGAGATATACTACACCCCCGGCCACGAGTATAATGTAGATGATATGATACGGTCCGTAAAAAGATCGATAGATTACTATACTGTGCAATACAGTCCTTACCAGCACAAACAGGTGCGCATACTTGAGTTTCCGCGCTATGCCACCTTTGCACAATCGTTCCCCAATACTATTCCTTTTTCAGAAGGCATAGGCTTCATTGCCAATGTGAAGGACACCAGCGTAGGGAGTGGTATAGACTACGTGTTCGAAGTGACCGCACATGAGGTGGCCCACCAGTGGTTTGCCCACCAGGTAATAGGCGCCGACGTAGAAGGATCGAACATGATGTCTGAATCACTGGCACAGTATGCCTCCCTTAAAGTAGTAGAAAAAGAATACGGTATGGATAAGGTGCGAAAGACGCTGAAGTACGAGCTGAACAGCTACCTGGTATCGCGCTCTATGGAAAAGGAAAAAGAGAAACCACTGGCCTATGTTGACGCCGGACAACAATATATACTATACAGGAAAGGCAGAATAATATGGTACGGACTATCTCAATATATAGGCGCAGACAGTATGAACCATGCCTTGAAACGGTTCATAAACCAGCATGCCTTCCAGGGGCCGCCATACCCTACCACGCTGGACCTGCTGGCAGAAGTACGGAGATCGGTACCCGATTCTTTACAGTACATGGTAACAGATGGATTTGAACGGATAGTGCTCTATGATAATAAGGTGACCACTGCAACCATATCGAAGGCAACTGGCAATACTTATAATGTAGACCTGACGGTGAAGATAAGTAAGCTGCAAGCTGATACTACAGGGCGCGATATACCTGTGGCTTGCAATGACTACTTTCAGATAGGGCTGACAGACGAAAAGGGCAATGTACAGAAGATCGCCACTTATAAATTGAAAAATGGTGAAGCTACTTTCCACTGGACCGTGGACCAGAAGCCGACCAATGTGGTGATAGACCCCAACAGGTTGCTGATAGATAAGGACCCTAAGGACAATACTTTCAAGTTAAAAGGCTTAGAAGGAGGAAAGATCTAAGCAATAAATATTGAAAAAACATACAAAACGAACGCTGCTATGCTACTTAGCAGCGTTCCTTTTTATAAGTGGTCATTATTTTTATTAGGGTTGTGTCATTTAGCGGATCTATTTATTTTCGGTTAGCCCCAGTTATATTATTTTTGGCAAAAACTGATTCATGAAACGTGTGCTCCCTGTATTGCTGTTGCTGGCCGTGTTATCTGCCATATCGGGCGTGCTGATGTCTGGGATGAATTTTATAGGCAGGATAGGAGTAAGCTGGGTGCATAAAGAATATCATTTTCTTAAAATATGGTGGCAGGGTGCCCTGGCAGTGTTTGGTGCACTGCTGGTATTATTTGCTATACAAGGTATAATAAAGATGAGGCTATCAAAAGGTGTGAATGCGGCCGTGCAGATAGTTGCTTTTCTCCTCGCGCTGGGTGCGCTATACCTCGCGTATGATGATTTTCGGCATAACTTCTCCCACAAGATAATTGGTGAGCGTTTCCATCTGGGCATTTACCTGTTCTTTATCAGCTGGATGATCGTTTCTCTTTTTCACTTATTCAGTAATAAGACCACTGATCCAAAAGTGGATACAGCGCCAACCCAACCATAGCGTGGGCTCACTGCATTTCCTTTGCATAGAACGCACCAAGCAACGCAACAGCCGCAGGTGTATACTTATTCTGTTCCCGGTATATGGTTAATTCTTCGTCTGGTGAGGTAGTATCCCTATGTCCTATCACGCTTACTACCCTGTTATACTGATGCTGTTCATATGGCTTTACCAGCAGCCTCCCTTGAGTGTAAAGGCCATGCTGCACTACCAGTTGCTCCCAAGCTTTCTGCTCTGTATATGGCAGCAGTACAGCAGCATAGCCCTCTGCATTCAGCAACCTATTTATGGTTTGTATCAGCAGTGTGTGCGTGAGTGTAACGGTATGCCGGGCTACATTCCTTTCTGCTACAGGCCCCAGCAAACTATTATTGAAGAAGGGAGGGTTGCAAACTATAAGATCGTAACCATCCACTGACATATAGTTCAATATATCGCCCTGCTGCACGTGTATGCGATCTGCAAATGGTGATGCGGCAACATTCTCACTGGCCTGCAGGGCGGCAGCCTCGTCGAGCTCTATAGCATCAATTGCGATGTGTGGGGCACGCTGCGCCAGCATGAGGCTGAGCAGGCCGGTGCCAGCGCCAATGTCGAGCACCCGCTGCACATGTGGGCGTACGGGTGTCCAGGCGCCTTGTATGCAGGCATCTGTGCTCACCTTCATAGCGCATTTGTCCTGCTGTATGGTGAACTGTTTAAATTGAAAATAGGCGTTGCTCATGCCCAGCTCCCCCTCGCCGCAGGGCTCACGGTCATATCAGCCAGTTGGCCCGCCAGGTACTTGTAGTAACCAGTAATGCCTATCATGGCCGCATTGTCGGTACAGTATTCAAACTTGGGGATGTATACCTGCCAGCCTTCGCTCGCTCCCATTTCGGTAAGCGCCTGGCGCAGGCCGCTGTTGGCGCTTACGCCGCCGGCTATGCCCACCTGTTTAATGCCCAGCTCTTTAGCTGCCTTGTGCAGCTTGGTGAGCAGCATCTTTATTATGGTGTACTGCACCGAAGCGCAAATGTCATTTATATTATTGGCCACAAAATCGGGATCAGCTTTCTTTTGCTTCTGCAAAAAGTAGAGTACCGATGTCTTGAGTCCGCTAAAACTGAATTCGTACCCCTTCATCTCCGGCAGCGGGAAAGGGAATGCTTGGGGATCGCCCAGTTTGGCATGCTTATCCACCAGCGGACCGCCGGGATATGGCAGCCCCAGCATTTTGGCCACCTTGTCAAAAGCCTCGCCTGCGGCATCATCCATGGTTTGGCCCAGTATCTCCATATCCAGGTGGCTACGCACCAGTACCACCTGCGTATGACCGCCACTTACCGTGAGGCACAGGAACGGGAACTGTGGCCGTGGCTCTTCTATAAAGTGGGCCAGCACATGCGCCTGCATATGGTTCACGGCTATTATGGGCACATCCAGCGCCTGGGCATAGCCCTTGGCAAAGCACGCGCCTACCAGCAGGCTGCCTATTAGCCCCGGGCTTTGGGTGAATGCTACCGCCTGTATGTCTTTTTTGTTTATGCCCGCCTGGCTCAGCGCCACATCTACCACCGGCACTATGTTCTGTATATGTGCCCGGCTGGCCATTTCAGGCACTACCCCACCATACAGTTCGTGCACCTTTTGTGTGGCTATTATATTACTCAGCACCCGGCCATCGCTTATCACCGCTGCGCTGGTATCATCGCAGCTACTCTCTATGGCCAGTATGTGTATGGGTTTGCTCATCAGGTCGCAAAATTCGGGGTAATGGGTGGGAATAGCAAATGTGTATATTTAGCTCTTTGAGGATAGACAGATGAAATTTCCGGTTTAGCCGAAAAAATAAAATCAGTAATTTTTGAGGTACTATTTTGTTGAAATGCTTTGTGGTGGCTAATATTATTTTTATAGTAAATTTCTTGTTTTTACATATTTTTGCTCTTTTTACTGTGGATAATTTTTTGTCAAATCAAGGGCTATTTAATGTAAATAACTTAATGGGTATAAAATACTCTCTTATGTAATTACTGTATTATGCAAATGCACATAATAAAAGTATCCACAAGTTAGATGACCGGGTCGGTCCCGCAGGCTAATAAAGTTGGAGAACTTTAGAGGATGTTTTTAAATTATAGACTATATCAAACTTGAAAACGGCAGCAAAATTTAACGAAATTTAGCAAAAACTTTTTAGCAAACAGTAAATAGACAAGCTATTCTAAGTCGTTCAATTCTTTAAATAAATTACTATAGGTCTCGTCCGTTTTTAAATATGCCTTTTGGATAGTTGTATAAAACTCATTAAGCTTAGAAAAGTCGTAGTCTGACTCGGAACATATAAACCGATCAATACATAAACCATCTTTATTGTATACTGCTAAATCTACCTGCATTATATTGGAAGTTAACCAATAATCGGTTGTAATAGATCCTCCATTAAACGTCCACTGATATTCCGTTTCCCTGCTGGTTTTAGTCCAAATAATTTTGTTTTCTATGGTTCTTTGATAAAGAGCGTCTATTAAATCACGTATATTGTTAGGCAGCATTTTATTAAGATTTAAAAAATTTTATATAATTCTCATACTCTATTAATACAGACACAAGATTCTCTAAATTGCCATTCATTTTAGTTATATCCATTGATTTATTTTTAAGCCCGCTGATTGTAGACTCTACATTTTTTATATCAACTGATAGTGTGAACAAAATGTCCGGCAATTGTTTAGATAAATCTAATGCTTCAAATCTTTTATCGTTCTTTAATGGAATGACTATTGACTTCAAATCTTGCATTCTAATATGCGCAATATGAAATTCATTACTCCTTAAGTATTTTTGTATGTCATATGCCGTCTTAATTCCTTTTGTAATATCAGCAACAGAAAAAAGTTCAGTTATTCGACCCAATGCTCCTTCAACAGCTAGTCTAGAACTTTCAGCGATATTACGCAACTCTAATATCTCCAATATAGCAATAGTCAACGCTATAAAAGTCAAAGTTACGTCCACCAAAGCGGTAAGCGCACCTTTATCTTCATAAAACTTGAATATCCACGCTATTGTAGTTCCAATAATGGTCGAACAGGTACATAATAACCAGTAATATTTTCTAAAGTCAATCATTAAATACGTGAATATGAAATTACATTTATTCGATAAAAATAACAATTTTCTGTATAATTAAAGTTCCCAATGGCGCAGGTGTTCCGCAGGCCACCTGGGGCTACAGTCCAGCCAGTTAAATTATCATTTCGTTTACTCGCGCGGATGCTTATGCGTAAGATGAATGGCATAAACAATTACTTCAATTCCGGCAATTTCATACACGATAACAAAAGGGAATTTTTCAACTTTTACATCTCTTAATATTTGCTTGCTATCAATGAAGCTAAAATATTCTGGATGCGTTGATATATCTGAGAAGCGTGCTTCTAATTCAGACAGGAAACGCTCGCCTAACCCTGCCTGCTGTTGCTCATAATAAAAATATGTATCCAGCATCTCTATACGGGCTTCTTCTTTAACGAACAGGCGGTATATCATAATTACCCGTTCTTCTTACTTCTTACAAAGGCGATCGCATCTTCGGCAGTGTAGGAATTGGTAATGCCTTTCAAATGCTTTTCCCTGCGCTGGTACAACATTTCCAGTGTGTCGTTATTATATTGATAAGATGGCGCAATTTCTTTTTCCAACAATACATAGATCGCCTCCAGATGTTTATCATCTGCTTGCTCTATATATTCATGCAAACGGGTTTTTATCGTAGTTGTATCCATAGGTCTCAGATCACTAAACAAATTTAAGGTTTATTTGAGTTACTATGTAATTGTGGCGGCTTTCGCTATTCAGGTAATAGTTATGAAAGACTATACAACTGAATCCTTTTAGAAAGGAATTAGCCCGACATCGCATGTCGGGCTAATTTAATATAAAACTATTAGTGCAGAATAATTATTGCAGATCTATTTCGGCACCTGCATCACTACTTAACATGTCTTTGTATTGCACCTTTACCAACTTGTTATCCTTAGGGATAGCAAAGGTTATCCAACCCCTTACCTTTCCACCTGGGTTTAATGTCTTACCGTTAAAGCTTGGTTGTTTTTTGTCTGTCATACCAAAGTTGTATGAATAGCTTTTATCGTCTGAAGCGGACCAATCCATTGGATTCGTTTCTATATTTTTATCGGTAGAAGTATTGGCACATTCAATTTCCAATGCCACCAGTTTATCACCCTCTTCTGTTTTCAACATAGGGTTTGTTGACTTGTAATCTTTCATCTGTAGCACTTTTACAGTAAGGTCACCTGCCTTCACGTCTTGTCCCATTTTATTACCACTGGGAGTTGCGGGAGTTGCTGTTTGTGTAGTAGTGGCAGCTGTCTTTGTTGTATCGGAAGTGCTTGTACTTACACTCTTAGCGCCGTTACCACAAGACAGAAATGTTACGACAGACATAGATGTCGCAACGAGCAATAGGTGTTTCTTTTTCATTTGTTTGATCTTTAAGAGAATGTAGAATGATAAGTAATAGGGCAACAATATACGAACGTAAGGCTATGAACAAAATAGTCAGTTGTAGTTTTTATGATTTTTTACTTGCCAGCAGCAGCAGCCACCAAAATGTGGATATGTTCTTTTGCCACAACAACCCTCTTATAGTATCTTCATACCGTGGTGGTGCCGTTTTTCTAAGTGTTTATACCCCACCAAAAAATTTCCACAATCGGTAAAAACAGGTAACACCAGAAATTTAATTTTTGTATCATAAATTACGCCCACAGTGCAATTTACAGACCAAGGCCTTTTAAAATTACCGATTCCTTTTTTTCTTACCGACCGGAAATTTTGATAAAGCGACCGTGATATCGATCCTTGGCTGATACAGCCAAAGGCCTCTGTGGTTATCTGTCCATTCTCAACTTTATTTTTTACCTTTAAGGCCAAAGTTTATTACACTTATCCCAAATATTGCATATGCTGCAGGAAGCTAATATAGTACAACCAGAAAGGCTATCGTTCGACGAGTTCAAACAAGGCGTGCTTTCAGACTATCACATGGCCATAGCCAGTCGGGAGGCCAGCCTTATTGGCCGCCGCGAGGTACTGACAGGCAAAGCTAAATTCGGGATATTTGGCGATGGTAAGGAACTGGCACAAATAGCTGCCGCCAAGTGCATGAAGCCCGGCGATATACGCAGCGGCTATTACCGCGACCAGACCCTGATGTTTGCTACCGGCATGAGCGATATAGAAAAATTCTTTGCACAACTATATGCTAACCCCGACGTGACCCACGAACCATCTACAGGTGGCCGCTCTATGAACGGACACTATGGTACACGCTGGCTGGATGACAACGGGGAATGGAAAGACCTGATGCAGGCGCCACAATCATCGGGCGATATAAGCCCCACAGCAGGGCAAATGCCCCGCGCCCTGGGCCTGGCCTATGCTTCAAAGGCATTCAGGCACACACCGGAACTGGCGAGCGGTTTTGAAAAGTTCAGCAGAAAGGGTAACGAGGTAGTATTCTGCACCATAGGTGATGCATCTACATCAGAAGGTTTGTTTTGGGAAACAGTGAATGCCGCAGGCGTGCTGCAGGTGCCACTGGCCATATTTATATGGGACGATGGCTATGGCATAAGTGTACCCCGCCACCACCAAACAACAAAGAACAGCATATCAGAAGCGCTTGCCGGCATGAAGTACGAGAACGGCAAGGGCGGTATAGATATATATACAGTGAACGGC
>CBDIBP010000045.1:0-17513 GCA_965276955.1 Flavipsychrobacter sp. | reverse complement strand
GCACGCGGTCTGCTTCCTGCTGTGTTAGCTTGCTGGGCTGTCCCTGTCCCTGCTCGTCTTGTTTGTCTTTATTGTCTTTATCGTCCTTCTTGTCTTTGTTCTGGTCCTGTTCTTTTTTGTCTTTATCCTTGTCCTTTCCTTTATCGTCTTTCTTTTGCTGCTGGTCCTTCTTGTCTTTTTTCTGGTCTTTCTTATCGTCCTTATTTTTGTCCTTGCCACCGCCGCCTTGCTGCTTCTTCAGCATCTGCTCTGCGTAAGAAAGGTTATACTTTGCATCAAGGTCTTGCGGGTTGTTGCGCAGTGTTTGTTTGTATGCGCTTACAGCATCTTCCCATTTTTGCTGCGCCATGTATGTATTGCCTATGTTGTAGTTGGCACCTGCTTTGCTCACATTATCCTTTGCGGCCTTTGCTGTAGCGGTCATTATCTGCCGCGATGCATCAAATTGTTTTTGCTGGTACAGCGAGTTGCCCAGGTTAAAAAGGCCTGGGGTATATGTAGGGTTCTTGGCCAGTGCTTTCTGGTAGTCGGCAGCAGCATCTTTATAGTTCTGCTGCTCGTATAGTTTGTTACCCTTACGTATCAGTGCATCGGCCTGCGCCTGCGCTTGTGCAGTACAGCATGCACCAAGTAATATCAGTAGCAGTATCAAATGCTTGTTCATGCGGTCCTTTCTTTCGTTTTCATATTAGCGCCAGGCAGCAGCCACTCTATAAGAATAGCCAGCAGGCCTACTGCCAAAAAGTATTGAAAATAGCTGGTATAGTCTGTGAACACTACTGCGCCCAGGCTCTTTTGCTCCATGCCATCCATTTCTTTCACCAGCTTGGTGGCCACCTCATCTGTGTTCTGCAGTAAGCTATATGTACCATGCCCGGCAGCGGCTATAGACCTCATTTCTTCTTCATTCAGCTTACTGATGACCGGCTGACCATTCTCATCCAGCTTTACAGACTTGGTAGCAGGGTCGTATATGGTAGCGCCCTGTGGCGAGCCTATACCCACCGTATGCACTATGATACCTGCATCGGCAGCATCTCTTGTTTTGGCAATAGCGTTCTCATCATGGTCCTCACCGTCTGATATGATGATGAGTGTTTTGTATTTACGCTCCTGCTGAGAGAAGGATTGCATGGCCATATCCACAGCATCGCTGATCACGGTGCCTTGTGTGGGCACTACATCGGGCCCGGCACTTTGCAGCATCATTTTTACAGCGCTATAGTCCACCGTCATTGGCACCTGCAGGTAGCTTCTTCCGGCAAACAATACCAGTGCTATCCTGTCGTTCTGCATCTTATCCATGATGCGCGATATCAGTTGCTTGGCGCGGGTAAGCCTGTCGGGCTGCAGGTCTTTGGCCAGCATACTTTTACTTACGTCCAGTGCTATCACTACGTCTACGCCTTTGCGTTGTATCTTCTCTGTGCGGTCGGCGCTCTGCAGGTTGGCCCATCCTATTATAATGGCCCCCAGGGCCACTGCCAGCAGTATGAACTTGAAGGTGTGCCTGCCTGGTATAAAGCCACGTATCTGTGTGGCTACAAGAGCTTCATCACCTATTTTTTTCAGTTTGCTTTTGCGCCAGTAAAGCATCCATAAGAACAACGCTACCAGTACCAGGCAATACGCCAAGTACAAAGAGGTAGGACATGTGCTGAAATCGAAGCATAAATAATTATAGTGCGGTTGCAAATTTAATTAAAACTACAAATAGGCATCCTTCATCGCAAATCCCAGCGCCTGTTTTGGGAATATGTTAACAACAAATATATTCAACGGCTTCTATCAAGAACAAGTGATAGAAGCCACACTGATAAGCGTTTCTTGTATTGAAGGTACGGCGCTACAGTTCCCGGTGCACCATTCTTATTCTGCTTCCCAGGTTGCACGGTCGATACAAAAGATCTCTACCGGGTATACATCCCTGAAAAGAGTTGTTTCTCTTACGATCATACCATTCTTACGTGCTACTTTTTTTGATGGTTCATTCTCTACATGAATTATAGAGATGAGCGTATCCGTATGCTTGCGCTCAAAGGCAATATCTCGTGCTTTGCGGGCCGCCTCAACGGCATATCCCTTTCCCCATTGTGCCGGCAGTAGTGAGTAGCCAACTTCCAGTTCATCCTTCCCATTCACCGGCTGCACCAGTAGCCCGCACTGGCCTACTAATACACCACTTTCTTTTTCATACAGCGCATTAAGGCCGCCTCTATTATCACTGATCCTTTTGTGCGCCCGCTCGAACCATTGTCTGCATTGTGCCTCTGGTGTATCCAGATGGTCGAGCGCTACCATTCGTGCATTATTTGTATGCAGGAAGAACGGCAACCACTCCTCAAAAGAAATATCAGTAATAGAACCAAAAATAAGTCGCTGCGTTTCTACGCCATTCAATAGATAGGTCATGAGCAGAAGTTTTGACCATCGGCAAGATAGCCTTTCTTAAGGGTACGCTAATTGCAAGCTGTTACTTTATCCTACGTGCATATACATATTCAGCAAAACCATACAGATCCCAGAACAGTGCTCCGGTCACCTTTTTGCCGCGCAGCTTGTAAGTAATGATATTGAGTGGCAGCGACAATATATAATACCAGCTGCGCCGCGGCCCGCTCGATACTATCTCGAAGCCCAGCCCTTCCATCAGCTTGCTTATTTCTTCTACCGAATAGATGCGCACGTGTGTAGGGTCATCATAAAAGTTGAGGGTACCATACATAGTGGGCAGCGTAGTGCTTTTTTGCCCTGGGTATTCTATATAGATGTGCCCGCCTTTCTTTATTTTTTTGGCCAATAGTTCCAGCACCTTATCCCCATTGTGCAGGTGCTCTATGATATGGGCCATCATAACGAAATCGAAGAAGTCATTAGGTATATCATCGAACTGCAGCTTGGTAAGGTCTTTCTCATAAAAGCCCTTCAGCGCCTGGCTATCTTTATCGTTATAGTTATAGTCTTTATTAAGATCTACACCGTAGTAAGCACAGCCGGGGAACAAGGCCACAGTTTTAGACGGCGAGTGGTTGCCCGAGCCAATATCAAGCAGCTTGAACTCTTTATTGCCTACAGCTTTATTTAAAAAATGAAACTTAGGGGTTTGGGTAGAAATATATTTTTTAATTTGCCTTAACATACGATCATTGTGAGTGCTAAAGTAGTGGATCTCATCAAATATGACGCAAAATATGATAACGAACAATAAAGAAGGGATATGGCCAATTTTTGGCTTGCAATAGTTGCACCGTTTTAAAATTTCTTTCAAAACGATAAATAGCAATTACTTTGCTGCCGAGTACCTGTTCGATATGCACACATTGACCAAGATAAAACTGTTCAGGGCCATTTTATGGACCACATATCCCATAGCTCTGGTGGTTCTGTACCCGCTTGCCTTGCTGAAGAAGAGAAAGCCCACCCGGTACTTCTTTCTGCTGGACAGGTATGAGCTGGGCGGCGCCCAACGGGTGCATATAGATATACTGCAAAGCATACAGGACCAGAACAAGCAAGTATACTTCACTCGGGTGTCTAAGAACAGCTTGCTGAAGGATGAGTTCTACTCGATACCCAATACCAGCCTGGACGATATACATGTGTGGTGCGATAACCTGGTGTTCCGTATATTCAGCATACACTACTTTGCTTTCTATATCAACCGGCATAAGGATGCAATAGTATTCAGCTCTAACAGCACCTACTTCTACGATATGCTGCCCTTCCTGCGCAAAGGTGTCTTTAAGGCCGAGCTGCTGCACAACTTTACCTATGGCAAGAAGGGTATGGAGTACTTTGGCCTGGGCAACTACCAGTACCTGGATGCCCGTCTGTGCGTAGACTTCTCTACCGCCGCCAATATAAAGGACCTATATGCAAAGCACGCTGTGCCGGCTGCATATAACGAGCGTGTACAAGTGATAGAGCCGGGTGTGCAGGTACCGGCCACGTACCACAAAGACCTACAGCTGCCGCTGGTGTTGTTTTATGCTGGCAGGGGCGGCCCGCAAAAGCGGGTGTACCTGCTGAGCCGTGTGGCAGAGCTATGCATACAAGAGCAGCTACCTGTGCAGTTCCACTTTGCGGGGCCTATGGAAGATGAACTATCTGATATTGTGAAGCAGCACGAGACCGTGCATGGCAACGTGGATAAGCTGAAGATGAACGAGCTATACGATATAAGCCATGCTATAGTAATGACATCGGCATACGAGGGCTTCCCTATGCTGGTGAAGGAAGGGATGGCGCATGGCTGCATACCACTGGTAACGGCCCTGGACGGCAACAAGACCCACCTGGTGAACAATGATAACGCCCTGCTGATAACGGAAGTGGCCGACGAGGACAAACTGGTAGCAGAGTGCATGACCCATGTACGGCACCTTGCAGCAGATATGGAAGATATAGCGCGCCTATCGGCCAATGCTTACCAGTATGCGAAAGATCACTTTGACCGAACTAATTTCCTGAAGGCTTACAGGCAGTTTTTGCTGCAAAGGAAATAAAATAGAGTAAGCAGCGCTACTACTTACTCTATTGATATCGCTTATCGCCTATATCTATTGCTGCTGTGGTACGTCGCCCTGGAAATTGATAAGTGTAACGTAGAACTTGCCTTTGCGTTCTATAGACACACTGCCGTTTATCTTTATATTCATAGTAGGCTGGCTCATCTCCTTGGCATAGTTAGGGAACATTTGCTTGTAGTTGGGGTTGTAGCCCAGCGGCAGTATAAAGGTACCATGCCCCGGAACTTTTATTTTGTCATCCAATCTTATCTCACCCAGTGGCAGGTCTTCCAGGAAGGTCTCTATGTTGCCATACCGTATCACCAGTGGATACTTATTGGGGTTGTAGAATTTCACATCTACCAGGAAAGGGTTTTTCCGATCTTTCTGTATACGAAGGTTCTCTACCTGCTGGTACTTTAAGCCTTTAGGCGCAGAGCAGGAAGCAAATGCAAGTGTGAATGATATTATAGCTGCAAATAAAAAAAGTTTTTTCATACCTTATTTTTAGTAGGGGCAAAAGTAGAAAAAGCTTTTTCAATACGCTACAGGCACGTTGTTAACCTGATGTAAACCTCTTCTGAACTGTTTGTTATCAAGATGCAGCGTGCAGCGTCAATATGCTCTTTTTATTTTTATTACGGCTTCGCGACCCACATCGTTGTACGCTACTATATTATATACCTGGCTGCCATCGGCCAGTTGCAGGTTGGCCGTGTTGGGCGGCTCTGTACCTTCATTGTTGGCCACTATGGTGAGCACATCTACCCCGGTGGGCGATATAGGCAGGCGCAACCGCATTTTGCTGGCAGTGAGCAGGTAGTTGGCAAGTATCTTCCGGCCATTGAAGAGTATGGTGATGCGGTCGCCATCTATAGTGCCACCATCCCATACATCAACAACAGCTGTGTCGCTGCGCCAGTCGTATATTTTTTCCACTCCGGTGGTTATCTCTTCTACTGTTCTTACTACAGGTTGTACAGCAGGCTGCGGGCGTGCAGGGTACATGGGCTCTACCCTGATGCCTGTAGGCCTCTTGGGCACTGCGGGCTGCTTTTTTACTATAGCAACAGTATCGGCAGGGGCTGTGGTCTCAAAAAGTGTTTTTAATACATCGTCATTTATAAAGGTAACTGTGCCCATGCCGCAGTAGGTGGCGCTGGCATCGGCACTTTTGTAGGTACCCTTTAGTATATAGCCGGTGCTGGTGGTATTGGGCATGTACTTCAGCGTAACATCTATAAGGCACATGGTGGCATTGCTGTGAAACCCATGATTATGAATAATGTTGAGTTCTTTAAAGGACAGGGTACGGTTTGCCCTGTCTAAGTGCCCAGCTATGGCCGACCGGGTTTCCTTTGGCTCTTCTATATAAGTGACCGAGTACCCTTTTACTGCCCCGGCAGAATCGGTAAAAGTGATGTTGTAAGAGAACGACTCGCCACCTTCTACACCAATATACCCCCTGAGTGTGATCTCTTTGGCAGCGTATGCTGATATTGACAACAGCAGGGACGGGAACAGTAATAAAAACCAATATCTCATTTATAGAAAGACGTTATAACAAGCGGATGAAAAAGAGTAGTGTAAAATTACCTGCCGGTAAGAAAAAATAAAACCGGAAATTTTGAGATGGCTGATGGGTTGAAACCTTTTGCTGTAAGCCATATTAATATTTTGTACCGAAGGAAAAGTTACCTGTTTTTACCGATACCGGAAATTTTGTTACCGGTTATTTTGTGTGTTGACCGAAGGGTAAATGCATTTTATTGTTTACAAATAATGAACAATAGTGCCCGTAATAGCCAGGCAGGTAGAAACAAATTTACTAAAGGAAGGGCAGATGGATTTGAAAAAGATATCCATAGTTCCACAAAGCATACTGTTCCACGGGTATCAGGAAGCAACAATTACTCGCGACCATTGTAATGTAGATGGAAGGTTCAGGGTAGCGATGAAAATATTTTATCAGGTTGCTGTGGCATTTCCTTCAGCCGCTGTTCTATATTCTCCCATGAATACGAGGACGCCAGGAGGTTTACCGGTTCTGCTGTATTCACATCTACAGTATATTCCAAAGATTAATGATAACTAAAGGGTTCCTAACGATATATTTTGTTTCATACGCGTCTAACATCTCTTTTAGAGACAAATAGCAGGAAAGGTATGTAATATCAATAAAGTCTTTCAGGCGTGTTCCGTTGCTTACTATAGCATTTAGCTTCATTGCTGCTATATCCTCCAAACTTGCAAGCCTCATCCCGTCAATTATTTGCAAAGGCTTTACTAAGCATAAGCATGTGTAATAAGGTCGACCTGAACCTGATCTATCTGGCCTTTAAGTGTATTCTTAGACTGATAGTTGGACCGAAATCCCTGCTGACCTTGAAGATGGTCCAGCAATGCATCTTCACTAAACGAATTTATGGAGAACAGGTCGATGTCGATACTTATCCTATGGCCTATCTGTAGTGAGAGCGCCGTGCCTCCGGCGAGATAGAAACTATTCAATAAGTCATCCTGCATCAACCTATTTAAGCATTCCAGTGTCCCTGGCGTAACTGTTTCCGTTCGTAGCATTTCAATTCTGATAATGGTATATGGAAGGCATTGCTTACAAAATTCATGTTTTTATCGTTCAGATATGGAATATCGCGTATAGCATCTTTTATACCATCCTCGTTATACATATTTAAGATGGCCCACCAATCTTCTGGCCACCCCCGTTCTATCACCCGCTGCACCACAATGTTTCGCATCTGCTGGTAGTCAAAAGATGACAGGTCATATTCCCACAGTAGAGATGGGTTTAAATGAGCATCGGGATGCTCTTTGTGATCTTTTAAATAAATGTAGTTCACCGTCCTATTCTTTATCCTGAACGAATATACAATAATATCCCGCTCACAGAAAGTGCTGGTTAACTCAGCAAACACTTATTCTCAGTTTGGTTCTACAGGTACGTTGTGGCCAAGTGGCGGTATGTGGGTGGGAACAACAACAAAGGCGTAAGTGGAGTACCGGATTATTGAAAAAATAATGTTAAATTTACATATAGCCGTTCGGCGCAATTTAAACTGCAGATGAGATCACGGATCCTATTATATATTGTATTGGTTTTTATGCCGGTGCATTTGTTTGCCCAAAATGTAGAATTTATTGAGAATCAGGGCCAGTGGCATGGCCCATTCAAGTATAGAGCAAGTACGGGAAAGGGAGAAGTTTTTCTTGAGAACAGCTGTTTTACATACCTGGTGGGGCAAAAAGACAACCCGACAAAGCTTGACGACCTGGAGCATGGAAGGACAAAAGACGCGCCGATACTGAAGTACCATGCTTACAAAATGTTCTTCGAGAACGCATTGGTACCCAACATAGTTGGCAATAAGCCCGGCAAAAGCTATTACAATTACTTTTTAGGTAACGATAGTACAAGGTGGAAATCGAACATCCATCCCTGCCATACCATTGACTATAAAGAACTTTACAAAGGCATAGACCTGCACATATCTTCGGACAAGGGAGATATGGAATACGAGTTCGTAGTGAGACCGGGGGCTAATGAGCAGCAGATAAGGTTACGATTCGACGGTGCGGACGGACTTCAGGTAAAGAAAGGTAACCTGGTGATACATACATCGGTAGGTGATGCTATGGAGCTAAAGCCATACGCGTACCAGTATATAAACGATGTAAAAGTTACGGTGCCTTGTAACTATGTACTTGATGGGAACATACTTACCTACTCATTCCCTGAAAAGTATGATGAGCACCAGACATTGGTAATAGACCCGGTAGTGATCTTTGCTACATTTACCGGCTCGTTCGCAGACAACTGGGGCTTTACGGCCACTTACGATGCCCTGGGTAATTTTTATACCGGTGGTATTGCGCAAGGCTTGGGCTACCCGGTATCTACCGGTGCATTCCAGACCACATATGCCGGGGGTATAGGTAATACACCGATACAGTGGGGCTGTGATATTGCTATCATCAAGTACGACCAGACGCTAACCAACAGGATATATGCTACATATATTGGCGGCTCGATGAACGAACGGCCACATAGTATGATAGTAGATACCAGTAACAACCTGATACTGGCAGGGAGAACCTCATCTACAAACTACCCGATAACACCATCGGCCTTCCAGACGACCAGGAGTGGTGGCTGGGATATTATAGTTACCAAGCTCAATAGCACAGGCACTGCCCTGCTGGCATCGACCTACATAGGCGGACCAGGTGATGATGGGATGAACTACGACTCTACAGAAGTATTCTATGGTAACCTGAAGCACAACTATGGAGATGACGCCCGCAGCGAAGTGCAGATAGATAAAGCAGGCAATGTGTACGTGACAGGCTGTACAAGATCGGCAGGTTTCCCGACCACAGCAAATGCACAACAGACCACTTTATCAGGGGGCCAGGATGCAGTGGTCTTCAAAATGAACAGTACACTTTCTACATTGCTATACAGTACCTATATAGGTGGCACAAGTGATGATGCGGGATACGTGATAGCATTCAACACCAGCCAGTCATCATTTTATGTAGCGGGTGGCACGCAGGGCGGTGGTTTCCCTACCACGGCAGGTACTTTGCATCCCACTTACCAGGGCAATAATGCAGATGGTTTTGTGCTAAAATTTCAAAACAGCCCACCCTATACTATACAAAAAGGAACTTACATAGGCACCAGCGGCTATGACCAGGTATACGGTATACAAGTGGATGCCGCAAACAGTGTATATGTAATGGGGCAGTCCATTGGCGGGTTATTCCCTGTAACTGCAGGGGTTTATTCTAATCCGAATTCTACGCAGTTCGTAATGAAAATGGACAGCAGCCTGACCACCGATGTTTTCTCAACAGTATATGGCAATGGGATATCGAGCCAAACCAATATCAGCCCGGTAGCATTCCTTGTAGATACCTGCCAGAACATATACATATCAGGCTACGGTGGTAATCTACATATTCCCAATTTCTTCCCAAGCAGTACTATCCCGGCAAGTTTAGGCCAGTGTACCAATATGCCTCTTACTGCAAATGCAGCACAGTCGACCACCGATGGGTTCGATTTTTATTTTATCGTTTTTGGTAGAAATGCAACTACTCTTCAATATGCTACATACATGGGATCACCCGGTGTAGATGAACATGTGGATGGCGGCACCAGCCGATTTGATAAGAATGGGATCGTTTACCAGGCTATATGTGCAGGTTGCGGCGGAGGCCCATTCCCAACCACCCCAGGTGTATGGAGCACAACAAATAACAGCAGCAATTGTAATGAAGTAGCTTTAAAGATCAACTTCTCTATTGGGCCTGTGAACGCGCTGGCATCGCCTAACCCCACCAGCGGTACTGGTTGTGCACCACTATTTGTGCAGTTCTCCAATCTTTCTTCTAACGGGGCTACATATGTCTGGGACTTTGGCGATGGCAGTGCTACAACAACAACCATTTCACCATCACATACCTACACAGCAGCAGGACACTATACTGTAAGACTGATAGCCAGCAACAGCAATGCATGTACCAAACTAATAGATACGGCATATGTGCCCATAATAGTAGATACAGGCACTGCACTGCCTGCATTTACCGTAACAAAAGTAGATAGCTGCGGGCCGTACATCATACACATTAATAATACCAGCCAGCACGGTACAGCGGCAGCTACCTATGCGTGGGACTTTGGGGATGGTACCAATTTTACAGGCACAAATCCGCCCAACCATACCTACTCGCCGGCAGGTAGCTACACCATAACGCTTACCATGACGGACGCTACGTTGTGCACGCCTACGGGCACTGCCACGCAAACACTTACTTTCTCGGCACCGGTGGTTGCGGCAGCATCGCCCTTGCCGAATGCAAGGGGTTGTGTGCCGTTCGCTGTGCAGTTCCAGAACAATTCTACCAACGGTGTTACGTACCAGTGGAGCTTTGGCGATGGCAGTGCAGCGAGTACCGCCATGGCACCCACGCATACTTTTACCACAGCCGGCAGCTACACAGTGCGATTGATAACTACCAATGTGAACTCCTGCAACAAGGCAGATACGGCCTACCTGACCATAGTAGTTGGTACCAACCAGATAACGCCAAAGTTTGGTGTGGTGCAGCCTAATAGCTGCTCGCCATATGTGGCCATATTCTCAGATTCAACATCTGGCACCGCCTTTACAGTGTATACCTGGTTCTTTGGAGATGGCAGCAGCTATACCGGCTATACCCCGCCCGCGCACACCTACGCAGCGGCGGGCAACTACACCGTGCTGCTTACGCTGAGCGACTCTACTACCTGCAATGCAAAAGATACGCTGGCCAAGATCATCAAGTTCAACGGACTGAAGGTAGCTGCAGGTTTTACAGCTAACGACACGGTATGTGTAGGCACGCAGGCAACGTTTACCAATACGGCAACTAACGGTGCTATATATACTTACTACTTTAGTAATGGACAGTCCACATCAGGTAGCGCCACCTCTACCAACTATCAGTTCCCCGATACCGGCAGCTATACCATAATACAGGTAGTGAACAATACGGCGGCCTGCAATGGTACAGACACCTTCAAAAGAAGCATCTACGTAACGGCAGGGCCTGTTGCAGATTTTTCTTTTACACCGGTGATACCTGTTACCAATACCCCGGTATCGTATACCAACCTGTCGGTAGGGGCCATACGCTATACCTGGGAGTTCGGGGACAACACTACGAGTGCCGAGGTGAACCCTACCCACATGTTCAAAAAGACAGGGGAATACAATACCTGCCTAACTGCATATAACAACCTGAGCTGCCCATCGAAACTGTGCAAGCAGGTGTCTGCCGACATACAGCCGCTGGCCGACCTGCCCACGGGCTTCTCGCCCAACGGGGACGGCGCTAATGATGTACTGTATGTAAGAGGGGCAGCCATACAAACACTGGACCTGATGATATTTAACCGGTGGGGGCAACTTGTATTTGAGACCACAGACCAGGCCAAGGGATGGGATGGTACCTTTAACGGCAAACCACAGGACATGGATGCATATGCATATGTGCTACGGGTGACATTTATAGACGGGACCACATTGCAGAAGAAAGGAAATGTAACACTACTACGTTAGCAACATGAAGAACAGACAACCGCTATATAAGAAACTGTGGGCCGGTATATGTATGGTGCTGTGCGGCACAGCGGCACAGGCGCAAAGCATACATTTTTCGCAGTACTATAATGCGCCTATGCTGGTGAACCCGGCCAATACGGCCATGATGCCCGAATACGATTACCGCCTGGGCGCCAACTACCGCAACCAATGGTCGTCTGTACCGGTGCCCTACAATACCACCTCTGCATTTGCCGACTTTAAGATACCCAACAGCAAGGCTGATGACGGCTATGCGCATAGCTGGCTGGGTATAGGTGGCGCCTTATTCAGCGACAAGGCTGGCGCTGGCGACCTGGCGCTGCTCCACTTTCAGCTATCTGCTGCGTACCACCTGGCCATAAATGATAGAAGCCTGCTATCGCTGGGGCTACAGGGTGGGTACGCGCAACGCAGCGTGAACTATGACAAACTTACCTTTGACAGCCAATGGGATGGGTTTACTTTCAACAGCAACCTCTCTAACGCAGAAAAGAATGGCATCATAAAGACCAACTATGCAGATGTGGGTGCGGGTATGAACTATGCTTACTTCCCTAATGAAGAGGTGTATATAAAACTGGGCGTGAGTGTGGCCAACATAAACCAGCCGGTAGAGAGTTTTTATGGTACCAAGAACCAGCTGGGCATGAAGCCTGCTGCCGACCTGGATGGCGTTTTTAAGGCAAGCCCGGGATTCATTATAAATCCATCGGCTTACTATGCTACGCAGAATGGCGCGTACGAGTTCACATACGGATCGCTGTTCCGCATTTATTTATCGGGGCACGATGCACTGAGCACACAACTGATACTGGGCGCGTACAACCGCCTGGGCGATGCCGTGATAGGTGCTGCTGGCTTCCAGTGGGCCGGTATGCAGGTGATGGTATCTTACGACGCTACCATATCTAAACTTGCGCCCTACAACGCCAGCAATGGCGCTATGGAGTTCTCCATTATATACCAGGGCGTGTATGGCGGTTTCAGCAAGGTGAAGCACTCTTATAACTGCCCAACATTCTTTTAACAAACATTTGCGGGAAAAGCACAGATAACCGAATTATATTTGATATTACAAATACAGACATGGAAAAAGAAAAAAATAAGATACTGCTGGTTGAAGATGATACCAATTTTGGCCAGGTATTGAAAAATTACCTTGAGCTGAATGATTTTATAGTAGAACTGGCACGCGACGGGATACTGGGCCTTGCCGCCTTTCGCCGCGAGAAATTTGATATATGCCTGCTGGATGTGATGATGCCCAATATGGATGGGTTTACCTTGGCTGAAGAGATACGTAATGTGGACCCTGATGTGCCTTTGTTCTTTTTGAGTGCAAAAAGCATGAAGGATGATATACTGAATGGCTACAAACTGGGCGCTGATGACTATATAACCAAACCGTTTGACAGCGAAGTGCTGCTGCACAAGATAAAAGCTGTGCTGAAACGCAACCAGGAGCTGCAGGAAAAGAACCACGGCCAGGTAGAGTTTACCATAGGTATGTATAGCTACAATAGCAAACTGCGCACCTTGCAGCATGACAGCAATAGCCAAACACTATCGCCCAAGGAGAATGAACTGCTGCTGATGCTTTGTGAATATAAGAACGACCTGCTGCCGCGCGAAGCCGCACTGAAACGCATATGGGGCAGCGATACCTACTTTAACGGCCGCAGTATGGATGTGTACATAGCCAAGCTGCGCAAGTACCTGAAAGAGGATACCAGTGTAGAGATAGTGAACATACATGGTAATGGTTTCAGGCTGGTAGTACCTGATTAGTATTTTTTAATGAAGCTTTTTATATAAGAGCGCTTGTTATTGGCTGTTGGCTGGTAATGAGCGCTTTTGGTTTTTGAGATATGTTTCATAAAAACGATCTTTATATTTGATATACAAACCTAACTCCCAATGGTAAAATATTATGCTTTAATAGCGCTGTGCTGCGCGGGTATAACAGCACAGGCACAGGTAACGGTGAATGGCCGCGTGACCACCACAGCAAGTGAAAAAATGGCATTCGTTTCTATAGGTGTAGCGAATACACCTGAGGGCACGGTAAGCGATGATAAAGGCAATTTCGAGATAACGATATCGCCGGCGCATGCTAAGGACACCCTGATGTTCAGCTATATGGGCTACCAGGATGTGAAGCTGCCACTGGCGCTGATAAAGTATAAAATAGACGACCTGCAAATAAAGATGGCCCCGGCGAGCACCGTGCTAAAGAACATGACCGTGACCGCCGCAAAAGGCGTAGAAGAGAAGATAGGGAGCACTCATATTAAAGGGCTTATGTCGAATACCTTCGCTATAAATGCACCAGACGGCGAGGGACTCAGTAGCGAAGTTGGTGAGCTGTTCCGGCTGAGTGACAAACAGTATACGCTCAACAAGCTGAACGTGTACATCAACAACAACGATTATGATACCACCATATTCAGGGTAAATGTGTACGGCATAAAGGATGGCATGCCCGACAAGAACCTGCTGACCAGCAATATACTCCTGCCCATTTATAACAAACAAAAGGGCTGGGTAGCCGTAGACCTGAGACCATACAACTTATCCTTTAATGAAGATATGGTGGTATCACTGCAATGGGTGAAGCATTCGGTAAAGGGAAGTGCGCTGACACTGCCCATCAAAACGCCGCGCTCTGGTAAGGTGCATTACTATAGGTATGGTAGCCAGGGTTTGTGGAAAAGGTTCAATAACATGAGTACGGCGATGAATTTGGATGTAGTGGGGAAGTAGGTGAATCAGCTCCCTGCCTTTTCAAGGCGGGGTGGCCGAAGGCCGGGGTGGTTGGGCTCGCGTACGGAACTCGCGTTAACTTCACTCATCTCCCACAACAACCCTTCCGCCTTCGGCACCTTCCCTTGAAAAGGGAAGGAACAAACTACTCCGAAGCTCCCTGCCTTTTCAAGGCGGGATGGCCGAAGGCCGGGGTGGTTGGGCTCGCGTACGGAACTCGTGCTAAGCGTACTCATCTCCCACAACAACCCTTCCGCCTCCGGCACCTTCCCTTGAAAAGGGAAGGAACAAAATTATACAGTGTCTGTTGCAGCCTGTTTGAAGTAGCTGGCAATTTTTGCCAGAACACCTTCCAGGTTTTGCATTACCAGGTAGTTCTCAAAACGCACAACTTTAAAACCTAATGCGGTCAGCTTAATATCTCTTTCGTAGTCACGTTCGGAACCACCAGGTTCAAAGTGAGGTTTGCCATCTAACTCAATGATCAACTGCTCCTCAGCGCAGTAAAAGTCAACGATATAATTTAAGATGCTATGCTGTCTTCTAAATTTTCTGTTTTGGAATTTTTTGTTTTTCAAATTGTTCCATAATACAGCCTCTGCGGGAGTGAGATTTTTTCTAAGAACGTTACGTTGTTCTTTTAGATATTTTACGGAATGTAAATGCGCTCGATCCATTATTAAAAGTAATGACGCTTTTGTAAATGTTACTGACCTTAAGAAGGAATATATTAATCCCGAAAGTAACAAAGTGTTTTGCAAATTCCCTGCCTTTTCAAGGCGGGGTGGCCGAAGGCCGGGGTGGTTGGGCTCGCGCCGGAAACTCTCGCTAAGTGCACTCATCTCCCACAACAACCCTTCGCCTCCGGCACCTTCCCTTGAAAATGGAAGTAACAAAACTATACAACCGAAGTAGCCATACTCATTGACCGTTTAGTAGTCGATCCACATCAAAGCTTACTATATATTCATGTGATACGTAATGTCGTG
Organism: Flavipsychrobacter sp.; assembly: GCA_965276955.1. Taxonomy (GTDB): domain Bacteria; phylum Bacteroidota; class Bacteroidia; order Chitinophagales; family Chitinophagaceae; genus JABDEZ01. Next base: position 2,099 of record CBDIBP010000045.1, on the reverse strand, counting down.
TATAGTCGAAAGACAAATTTAGAATTGCTTGCCATGAGGAATCGTAACTATAATATCCTTTAGGAAGAACTATTTGTATTTCTTCTAGTTTAAATATTGGGTTCATTGTATCATATGCTATTTTCCATTCTGCTTGTGGGGGAATTTCATTTTTGCTTAAATATTTATACAAAACGCCAACATAAAATCTTATCGCTGATGTGTCTTCTTTATGAGGACCCTTTACAAGATCCTCCATTGATTTATAGTCATTTTTCTTAGCATAATCTAAAAATCTATGTGCGGTCTTATATTTGTCAGCGCTACTCTTATTTGCACAAGAAAAAAAGCAAAGTGCAACAATGATCACTAGGATGATTTTTGCATAGTGGGATACGTTTTTGAATAACATTCAAAATACAAAAAATTCCCCTTGCTGGGCGGAGTCTTATTTTCTGACTTCGTCCTAAAAACATCTCCACACACTACCAACCTATACAAACACCTATTCAGAAATGCTTTCAGCTAATTTACACACTTAGTTTGTGGATATGAAATGGGCTCATGTATTAACCAAGGTTGTAACTTGCTTTTGGCTGATAAATTTTTTATCAGATCTATCATCGTTTTAGACTTTTTTCATTGGACATTCCGAAATGGCGAGTGCCTATCACGAGGGTTGGCGGTCAGGCGACCGTCCAACGGCGAAAACAAAACCTAAAAATCACCTACCATGAAATTTCACCAACAACAACACACTTTATTTTTACCGGGCAAACAGGAAATTCCATTCAAAGCCATTGCCCACCATGCATTCCAGCCAACAGCTAAAATTTCCGAAACCGGGAAAAGTCGGAAACTCTGATCCAGTTGAAGGGAGAAACCTACTTCACCTCCTTCCACACACCATTCACCTGGTACAGCAGCATGTAGTTGCTTCGTGGCTTTTTTAGTTGCACCATGTAGTGCTGTGCATCGGGTATAACGACGCTGTAATCCTGGTTGCTGTAGTTGACAGCGCCAAAGCTATTATACCACCAGAAGTCGCCCACACACTGGTCTTGGATCACACAGAGGGTGCTGTCGTTTTGCCATTGCACATGCACACCATCAGTTATATTATTAAGGTTGTATGATACCACATCGTATACCTGTCCTGTGAGTGGATTGGTGGGGCGCAGCAGGTTGTGGATTAGTTTGTATTCACCTTCAGGGGTGGCGCTTATCATGTACACACCATGGAGGTTCTCGGGTAGGTTGAGTAATAGTGTTATGCGGGTGCTGTCGTTGGGTATGGTATCGAGGAGGCGGTTGATGTAGCGGTCGGTTTGCTTCCAGTAGTTGTTTACTTGTAGTGTGAGGCCGATGTTGATGAGCACATAAGCGGACAGGATAATGTACCGGGCCAGCGGGTACACATAGTATAGCATCAACGATAGCAGCATATACATCAGCGGTGCAGAAAAATAAGTGTACCTGTCTGTAGTGACCAAGAAGTCTTGTTGGAACCATAGGGGCAGCATAATGGCCAGTGTGATACCGAGCCATACCAGCACAAGTGTAATTGCTTTGCCTCTATCGTCGAGCTTGCGGAAGCGGAATAGTAATAACGCACCAATGATAGCAATAACTAAAAAGAAGACAACAATGCCTGCTCGTGAATTGAGCAGACCATATACATACTGTTTTGTAGGGTTGGGGAAGAAGCGGCCATCGAACAGGATATTGAACACATACTTCGCTGGCTTGCCCAGCATAGAGACATATGATTGCCTAACTGCAGCCGTACCTATATGTGCCACGTCGCTACCATACACGTAGTGAAACTCTACAAAGTACAGACCGAAAATAACGAGGAGCGGCACGAAGCACGATAGCAATGCTTTGCGACATACTTGCTTATCCCACCTCAAGGCAATGGCATAGTAGCCGATGAGCGCCAACACCAGCCACGGGGTGATGTAAAATATCTCCAGCGTGTGGGTGGCCCAGAGAAATACTATGACCGATATCCACGTATATTTCGGTTTTGATGTGTGCAGGTATTGCTGGATGCAGCGCAGGGCTATGAGTATAAAGGTGAGCCCGGTAAGGAAATGAAATGATGGCTCCACACTATG
>CBDIBP010000044.1:0-105522 GCA_965276955.1 Flavipsychrobacter sp. | reverse complement strand
GACAAGGCAGGTCATCAAGTTCGTAAGCCAGAACATCGGTCGCCTGTCTGGCTACGAAGCCAAAGAGCTTATTGGTATCCCCCTCGTAAATTGCATACAAGAAGATTTTAAGGCCATCATAGCCAATAGCCTGGTGCGTATGAATGATGCAGCTACTTACGAGGACAGCCTGCAAGCAAGGATAGTAACACGGTCTGGCGATGAAAAGTGGGTATCGAGCCGAATGTACCCGGTAAAGGACAGTGCAGGAAATATACAGGAGCTGCAACTGATGATATGGGACATAGACAAGGAAAAGAAACTGCAGCTGCAACTGCTGGATATAGAAAGAGAGAGCCGGGACAGAGAGCTGCTGCTGCAAACGGTTATAGACCTATCGCCGGCAATAGTGTACCTGAAAAGACCTGGTGGCGGCTACATACTGACCAACAGTAAAATGAAGGAAATAACCGGCTCCAAGACCGATGAGGAAGTGACCACCTTCATGAATAATTATAACGGTGGAGAAAGGGAAGCAGAATACCTGGCACAAGAGCGGATAATAGTGGAAGAAAAAAGGATGATCACCTTTGAAGAGGATTTCCACCATGCCAATGGCAAAATATCGAACTACTTGCTGATGAAGCTGCCTATACTGGACAAAGACGGGCAGGTAGAATATATATGTGGCTTCTATACCGATGTGACGGTACTGAAACGATCGGAACAAATAATAGTGCAGGCCCGCAAAGAAGCAGAGCAGGCCAAAGAAGCACAAGAGGTTTTCCTGGCCAATATGAGCCACGAGATACGCACACCAATGAACGGCATTATAGGGCTTACCAACCTGGTGCTGGGCGGCAACCTGAATGTGGAGCAACGCGATTACATGGAGTCGATACAAGAGTCTGCACAGAACCTGCTGTCCATCATCAACGACCTGCTCGATTTCTCAAAAATAAAATCGGGAAAGTTCCATTTGGAGGTCGCAGAGTTCAACCCGGCCACCACCATTAACAAGGCTATGTATCCGCTCAACTTCAAGGCAGAGGAAAAAGGCGTATCGCTGAAATGCTATATTGATACATCTGTACCAAATTGCATAAAGGGCGATGCCCTGCGCATGCAGCAGGTACTCATAAACCTGGTGGGCAATGCTATAAAGTTCACGCACCATGGCTTTGTAGAAATAAAAGTATATGCCGAGTCTAAGACCGACACCACGGTAATGCTGGGCATAGATGTAACGGATAGTGGCATAGGCATAGCGGAAGACAGGCTAAAAAATGTATTTGAAAGCTACGAGCAAAGCGATACCAACATCAGCAGGCTATATGGTGGCACAGGCCTGGGCCTGGCCATAGTGAAGCAACTGGCAGAGCGGCAAAATGGTACCGTAAGCGTAAGGAGTGAACTTGGTAAGGGGTCGACCTTTACCGTACTGATACCCTACGAAATAGCCGGGGCAGAACAAAACAACGTGAAAAACAAAAAAGACGTGGAACACGAATACAAAGAACTGCTGCGCGGCATACGCGTGCTGGTAGCAGAAGACAATATGATAAACCAGAAAGTGGTGCAGCACACACTGGCCAAACAAAACGTGGTAGTGACCCTGGCCAGCAACGGGCAGATAGCTATAGACAAGCTAAAGGAAGACGATTACGACATTATACTCATGGACCTGCAAATGCCTGAGCTGGATGGCTACAAGGCAACAGAGTATATACGCAATGTAATGAAAAGCAACATACCGGTAGTAGCCATGACCGCAGATGCCTTAAAAGGCGAATCGGACAAATGCTATGAGGTGGGTATGAATGGGTATATCTCAAAACCATTTGAGCCTACCGACCTGTACAATAAGATACTGGAGCTGCTGCACGTAATGCATTAGTGCAGAGCTTTCCTCCTTTATTAGTTTAGTAGTTTTCAATATTATTGCAGCGCAGCCTTATATATCCTCAGGCAGCGCTCCCGGCACTCTGCATGGTTCACCATAGGTTTGTAGGTAAGCGAGTTATATTCGGGTACCCAGTGTTTTATGTATTCCAGTTGGGGATCAAATTTCTCCGTTTGTAGTGTTGGGTTGAAGATGCGGAAGTACGGTGCGGCATCGCAGCCACTACCGGCTGCCCACTGCCAGCCGCCATTGTTGGCAGCATGGTCGTAGTCCAGTAGTTTTTCGGCAAAGTAGGCCTCGCCCCAGCGCCAGTCTATAAGCAGGTCCTTGGTGAGGAAGCTGGCGGTTATCATACGTACGCGGTTGTGCATGTACCCCGTCTCGTTCAGCTCCCGCATGCCGGCATCTACTATAGGGAAGCCCGTATTGCCGGTGCACCAGGCCGCAAATTCCTGTTCATTATTGCGCCACTGTATTTTGTCATAGTCGGGCTTAAAACTGTTGCCCACTACGTGGGGGAAGTGCCAGAGTATCATCTGGTAAAACTCGCGCCATATCAGCTCATTCAGCAAGGTATCATTTATAGCGCGGGCCTGTGATGCAAGCCTCCTTATGCTTATAGTGCCGAACCGCAGGTGCATGCCCAGCCGGGTGGTGCCATGCTGTGCGGGGTAGTTGCGTGTCTTATCGTAGGTGTGGGCTATGTGCTCGTTCAGTATCGGAGGGTCTATGTGCAGGTCTGTAGGTTTGAAGCCCAACGCTTCAAGGGTGGGTATGGGTGCAGTAGCGTGATTTAAGAACTGCCCAAAATACTTGTGGGCGGGGTAGGGCTTCAGGTAAAAGTCGGTGAGTTTTTCCTTCCACCGGCGGCTGTAGGGAGTGTATACGGTATAGGGGGCTTTATTGTCTTTCACCACTTCGGCGCGCTCAAATATCACCTGGTCTTTGTAGGTGTGGAAAGGGATATTGTGTGTGTGCAGCAGGTTAGCAATTTCGGTATCGCGCTGCATGGCATAGGGCTCGTAGTCGTGGTTGGTGTGTACCGATGCTATATTGTAAGTGTGCAGGAGCTCCTTGAAACAACTCTCTGGTGTACCATAGTATACATAGAGCCCGCTACCCATTTTTTGCAGCTGTGCATGCAGGCTGGCTATGGTGCGGTATATAAAGTCGACGCGCTTATCGGCCTTATTCTGCAGATCATTAAGTATGTTGGTATCGAAAATGAAGATGGGCAGTACCTTGCTGCCCGAGCGCAAGGCATAGTATAGCCCTGCATTATCATCCAGCCGCAGATCTCTCCTGAACCAGAATATGGATACGGTATCCTTCATGTTGTGTATAACAGGTGGGGAAGAAAAAGGTTGGGCGTTCCCTTTGCTATGTGGTGTTTTTTGTTTGCTTATTGACCCCTGCCACAAAGGCCGCATAGCTGATATAATAAGATCATAATAGGAAAAATGATAACGTGCGATCTATTATTAATTATATTCGCCGATATTTATTTTCCAGGATCAACGCAGACCTTCTTTGCATGCTTTTTAATTCTATCCAGTTCGTATTATTCTTTATTGTAGTTACCATTCTGTATTTCGAGCTCCCTCATAAGTACAGGACCGGACTGTTGCTTGTGGCAAGCTGCTATTTCTACATGATGTTCAGGCCGGTATACATCCTTATACTTGGCTTTACTATTGTGGTAGATTATTATAGTGGCATCTATATAGAAAAGAGTAGCGGACATAAAAGAAAAGTGTTCCTGATATGCTCTTTGCTGGCTAACATTGGTATACTGGTCTTCTTTAAATACTGGAATTTTTTGAACGAGAATATAGAAGGTGTATTTTCCCTGTTCTCAAAAAAAGACCCTTTCCCTTTCTTAAAGATATTGCTGCCTATAGGCCTTTCGTTCCATACGTTCCAGGCTATGAGCTATACCATAGAAGTGTATAGGGGCAACCAAAAAGCCGAAAGAAACTTTTGGGTGTATAGCCTGTATGTTATGTTCTACCCACAGCTGGTAGCCGGACCAATAGAACGCCCGCAAAATTTGCTGCACCAATTCAAAGAACACCACCATTGGGACTTTGAACGTTTCAAGTCGGGCCTTATGATGATGCTATGGGGCTTCTTTAAAAAATGTGTGATAGCAGACAGGCTATCCATTTTTGTGAACGAGAAATATGCAGATATTCATCACCAAAGTGGCAGCAACCTACTGCTGGCGGCCTTCTTTTTCAGCTTCCAAATCTACTGCGATTTTTCAGGTTATTCAGATATTGCTATAGGCTCAGCAAAGGTCATGGGCTTCGACCTGATGACCAATTTCAATAACCCGTATTCTGCAAAAAATATCAGTGAGTTTTGGCGCAAGTGGCATATCTCTTTATCTACCTGGTTCAGGGATTACCTGTATATTTCCCTTGGGGGCAACCGTGTGTCCATTCCGCGCTGGTACCTTAACGTGTTCATCGTTTTCCTGGTAAGTGGTATCTGGCATGGGGCAAACTGGACGTTCGTTATATGGGGTGCATTACATGGTGGCTATATGGTGGCCCAACTCATCATTGAAAAGTATTTTCCAAAATTCAAATTACCTGCAGCGGTCGGCGTTCTTTTCACTTTTACGCTGGTTTGCTTTACCTGGATATTCTTCAGGGCCAAAAACGTAGGCGATGCTGTACTGGTAATAAGAACAATATTGGACCCGCATACGTACTCTGCCATCACCACATCTGTATTCAACACTACAGAACTTATTTTTTCATTTTTCCTGATAGCGGTATTGTTGTTCAAGGATAACCTGTGGCCTAAAATAAATACATCCAGCAACCTCAGCTTCTATATGCTGAGTAGTGCGTTCGCTATAGTAACGTACCTGTTCGGTGTGTTCAATACCAATTCATTCATATACTTTCAATTTTAGCAATGTTGAGGATCTTTAAATACTTAGTATTGGTAGCATCAAGCATTGTTCTTATTGCTGCAAATTCTCCCTATATAGCGTCGCGCCTTACCTTTTTTACAGCTTATGCGCGGAGTAGCGGAGACCTATACCCGTCTGTGAACCTTTCTAAATTTAGGGGGCTGAAAGAAAAATGTGGCGACGAGTTCCCGAATACCAATAAAGAAGGTGGCAACAACCTTTTCCTATTGGGCGATAGTTTTTTCGAGCATATATTCTCATCAGGAAATAACTTTAAGAATGTAAATAATGTTCAGTTCGTACATTGGTACAACAGGATAGATATACCAGAACTATCGAGATCATCAAATAATATACTGATAATAGAAACGGTAGAACGTAATCTACTGTGGTCGCGCGAGCCGGGCAAGATCATCAATATAGATAAGAACTTATCTACGGTAAAACATTCTGACCATCCTTATGGCCGCACATGGAACGACTATGTTGCCTTGTTCTCTGAAGAGCGCCTACAAAAGTTGCTCTTTTTTGATCCTGTATCGATGTACATCAAAGGCATTAAGGCGGACATAAACAGGAGCATGTTCCATAAGACAGACCCGATAGTGGTGATCGGCCCTGACGACAAACAACTATTCTCGCAAGAGTCTTTTGATGAAACATATATACCGGTGAGCGCACAGAAAATTGATTCTATAGCCATGAACTATACCGAGCTTGCGAATTATTATAAAACAATGGGCTTTAATGAGGTGTACTTTGTGATAGCGCCTAATAAAGAAAGCATCTTAAGGCCCGACTTTAAAGGGAAGGTATATAACCATGCGCTGGAAAGGGTGCGAGACAACCCCAATCTGAAGGTGCCCTTCATAGATATGTATACGCCACTTGTTGCGGCAAATGCGCAACGCGCCGTATATACATTTAACGACACGCACTGGAACTGCACAGGCAGGGCTATTTTTTATAATTATGTGAATGAACACATTTTAGCCAAAAAATAGGCTGTTAGTGATACTTACCCGTGTGACCATCCACTCGCAATACGCGGACAAGCTGTAGGGGATCGCTCTACTCTTTTCCATTAAAATGGCCGCGTATCCAGCCATTTACCGGGTGCTCTATGAGCTTATATAACAGGATGGAAATGATATTGAGGATGACGAACAATACCGGTACCATGCCACTGAATGCGGGAAGAAAAGACCGCACTACCTCGTAGATAAAACCTGCGTGAATGAGATAGAAAATATAAGAACTTTCGCCCAAGAGCTTCATGATAGGAGTGGAGAGGAAGCGGCGAAAGAGTGTTGCTTCTTTGAGCAGGCCGTAGAACAAGAGGCTGATGAATATGGGGCACAGCACATTGTTGATACAGGTGCGTGTGAGTGCAGGTGCAGTGAGGGCAAGGATGGCGCTGGGGGTGAAAAGGGTGAATAGATACAGACAGGCAACGATGCCTGCAGCGCCAGTGAGCGTGAATATAAAGCCGCGTTTATCTGCATCGGCTGTTCTTCTTACTATCATTGCCAGCTGGATGCCTATAAAAAACTCGAGGCAGCGGCCAAAATAGGTGTAGGTGAGCACGAACAATGGCGGACTGAAGAACTGGTGAAAATTGACATTTTTAAAAATAGCGGCCATAGCAACCGCAAAACAAAGCGTAAAGGCAGCCATGACCCATATATTGATACGCCTGCGCAGCAGAAAGATGACGGGCGCAGCGGCATAAAAACACTCTTCTACTGTAAGGCTCCAGCCCTGTATGATGCCGGTGAACTTATACTCGTTGAAGAAGCCGCGGAGAAAAGTGATATTGAGCAGGTAGACGGGCACCGTAGCCTGGGGCTGGCTGTGATAATGATAATACAAGAATGCACAGGTAGTAAGCAGAAAATACATGGGGTAGATACGCGCCACCCTGTTCTTAAAATACTGGTATACCCACTTGCGCGACACCTCTACTTTATCCATATACCGATAGGCGATGAGGAAACCACTGAGCACAAAAAAGACCGTGACACCAATATGCAGCTCTGCAAGCATGGCATACATACGTGCAGGGAGCATGGGCTTGTAGGCAGCTACATAATGGTATACAAAAACCATGTAGGCAGCAATGGCCCTGATACCCGTGAGCTGGGGGAAATAGTTATTGGCTTTCTTCACCGGGTAAAACTAATGATTACTCTTAAAACTTATTAATATCAATTAAGATAGCAATAACTAAGTGGCGTATCGCAGCACTGCGACGAAAAGGATGTATAAAAGGAGAAGGGGCAGCTACTTTGTAGCTGCCCTATTTTAGATAAAATATAGTTGGCTTGACAGCTATTTGTAGATGTAGTTGATATTGAATCCCGCTCCATTACTCGGAGCTACTACTGTATAAAAAGTAGCCGTGGTTCCTACCACATTGGCAGAAGCGATAGTAATCCCTAAGGTATTTGAAACAGCAGAATATATTGTTACTCCTGAAGGAACTAATACAGTGAAGGCATTAGTTGAACCATCACCAACAAATGAAGAAGTCGCGCAGTTAAGTGTATTACCAACAGCTATTGACCATCCCCCACCAAACTGAATACAGGTCGCAATGTTGCCTGGCGGAACAGTAATACCATTTACCGTTATTGGATAAGTGCTATTATATGTATTGGATATTGTTTGCTGCTGGTGATATTTAAATCCAGATGTACCTAAAGTACACGCTAAGGTTCCTGAAGTCGCATAAAATGCTACGTCGTTATCAGTAAATGTGGTTGTATAATTTGTTGTGTGAAAGCTTCCACTGTATGTTACTGGCCCATGTAAAGTTATATTATCGACAATTGGTGCGGAACTTGTTCCTCCCGAATATTGAAGGACACTAGCAGCAGATGCAGGGTCGTAAAAATTCATTACAACCCATGATGTTATACCGTTCCACATGAGTTCCAAGCCTTGATTGTTGCTTAATGATATGGTGCCATTACTGGTATTTTGCACATACACAGGACCACCAGTCCCGTTGTAATGGATATATTTATGAAATGTCCTGTATGAATTGCTTGGTGGTGCGACTAGCTGAATAGAACCTGTTCCATAAACTTCAACATCTTGAAAAGCTGTGTCCTCTTGATATAAAGACGGATTATAAAGAAAGTGCATCAATCCGGCATAGTTACTATCCGCTTGAATTGAACTACCAACATGCTGAAATCCATTATACGTATTAGGCCCCAGTGTGGCTTTAGTTTGGTCGTTGGTAATATTTATTGGCAACACCTGCGGAATGTCCATTTTAGCGCCATAATAAGCACGCTTGAACCAGTAGTTACTATTTATTGTTTGAGCAATATTAGTATGTCCACTATCATTTGGATGTGTTCCATCACCACTATTTGCCCAGCTCCACAAACCATATGGAGTTGCCGTATCATGAAGTGGAGTATACGTGTCTATAATGAGATAAGACGGAAATGTAGCTTTTATCCAGGCATTTGCTGTTCTCATATCTATACCATTTCTTGGAGTTATAAGTTCTATGAACGGTATTGCTCCCATGCTTAATGCAGAATTATAAGCATTTATAGCAGCCTGCTGGTAAGATTGCATTGATGTACCAAAGCCTACATCATTTCCTATGGAAAACCCACCACCAAATAATACTACTTTCGGTCTTAGTAAGGCAATTTCCTTCATTGCTCCTGCTATACTCTCCGCTCCATCTGCTCCACCTGCGTGAAGTACATTATTCCCTTTGCCCAACAATTTATTATAGTAATTAGTAGCGTAATAACTTGATTGCTGTCCGGCATCGATAGAATAACCGCAAACGACACCAAATGTATTATGCGGAGCAAGAATATAATAGCTTGCAGAGAGGATACTATCCGTTCCAGATAAGTTTCGTATAGTGCAATTACCTGCGTTGTATATAGATGGTGAACCTGTGTTAATTATCGCGGTTTCAGTCCAATTTTGTGTTTGATTAAAAACGGTTGCAATTAATACCGAATCAGCCGCCTGTAAGGTTATGGTAATAGTATCACCAATGCTTCTGTTTGTGTTGGGTGTGCCTACATAGCTAACTGTATTAACATTGGGATTGTTGTCAAATGCTATCTTACCATTATTGCTTCCAGAGGCCATAACATAACCTATTAAACTATTATGCTGTGCACCACCACCAGAAAAAGAATTAACACTGGCAAATCCTATTTGTGTTCCACCTACTATACTCGAATTTATAGCACTTACCTTAAATGTCACAGACAGTACAGCTTTATGCATCATTGTTGTATCCTGATACTTTATGAAGTCTGTATATGTGCCCCCACTGCCACTAAAGGATAATTTACCTCCAGCAAACGATGCTGTATTTGACGCACTTAAAACGAAGTTAGCCGGCAGACCTCCTTTATTAAAAGTTGTATTGAAAATGTTGATTGTGTCTAAATACATCCCTCTTGTCAGATAGGTACTATCCACATCAATACTATCATTTCCACGAAGATTTATTCTATGGCCTGCAAATATACCTCCACCACTCACATTACTCCATCCCAACGCACTTCCATTCCATTGCAAGTATTGGCCTGGGGTAGCGGTGCCGGCGTTCAGTTGGTTGTAGCCTACGCTGTTGGCGCCCAGGGTAGGGTTGGGGTAGCTGCCGGCCAGGCTGCCGCCGGCGCCGCCTGTGGGTGGCAGGGCTGCGGGGGTGCCGCTGAGCAGGGTGTAGGGGGTGCTGTCGGCCTTTTTTACATAGTAGGTGTTCACGGCATCGCATATGCCTTTCATCTGCGTGCCCACGGTGGTGGGGCTTATGCTTTTGCTGGCGGTCTTGTTGGTGATGGCGGTGTCTATATTGTACTTGGTATTGCTAAGGGGGTTTTGCGCGTGTGCTGCTGTGGCGGCCATCAGGAGCACGGCTATCAATATCTGTTTCATGGTTTGGGGGTTTATGGTTTTTGGTCTTGTACCCTTGCAGGGTGTGGAATGTTGATGGGCAGGTGCGCCGCTAACTGAACGTATCGCTGAACTGGTCTGTGAAGGTGCTTGCTGGTATGGCGTGGCCCTGTGTGGCTATAGCACCTGCGGCGGCCAGGTAGGTAAGTGTATTGGTATCGGGCGGCAGGCCTGCGGGTATGGCCAGTATGGTGCCCGGGGCCACATCATCGGCAGCGCCATAGCCGTTGGCAAATGCTATGGCGCACAGGTTCTCAAGCGTGCCGGTGGTCATCAGGGCCACATCGTGCAGGGTTTGGTTGGGGAGTATGGTGTAGGTCATAGGGGGTGTTTAGTCTATTGGTATCACACAGTTGAAGTACGCGCTATAGCTGGTGATGCCGGCTGCTGGCTTTATAGCGCCTACGGCAATGCCACCTGTGGTGGTCACTTCACCATTCAACTGTTTTATAAAGTCCTGACCCAGATCATCGAGGAACATGGACGAATGGTATCGCACATAGAGCGTAAATGGTGTATTGCGGGCCGGCTGGCAGGCAGCAGAGAGGGTTAGGCCAAGGTCATAATACAATGGGCCTGTGGGTACATTGCTACCAGTGTAGGGCTGTGTGGCAGAGAGGCTACTTGCCAATACGGTGAGCGTGCCGTATAGATGTAGGGTATTGGCCATGTAGTTTTTCCGGTAGTATATATTGCCGCTCAAATGGCCGGAGGTGGCAGCCGTGGTGTAGCTGGCATCGGCACCATATAGCTGCAGAAGAGATAGTGGTATCTGCGAGCTATTTAGTGTGCCGTTGGGGATGGAAGTAAATGCAAAGTACTGCTCCTGCAGTGCGTTGGCGTTGACACTGGCGTTGTTGTATGTAAGTGGTGTGCTGGTGGTGGTAAGCAGCAGCCCAGGCTGATAAGGAATTCTGAAAGAAGATGGTATACTGGCACCCTGCACCCTATAGAGCTTCCCATTATAACCAATATACCCATCACTAAGTGTCATGTAGAACGTTGATGTACTTACTACGCAGCCGCTGAGTATATACGGGCCTGGGCCACGCATAGCGCACAGTGCATTTATAGCGCTGGTATATGTATCCTGCATAGTGCCCAGCACATCTTGCGTGAGCGGAAAACCACCGGTGGCGGTGTAATCTATTTTTGTGAGCATAAGTTTATATAATGTTGATGGTGTACTTGTTCTTACTTACCAGCCTGTACTTGTCTATTATCGCTTTCATATAGCTGGTATCGAAGGTGACCGTTGCGGGCACATTCACTACAAAGCCGCTGGTGCTCGCCTGCACCTCGGCCTGGGTGTATAGCGGTATGGGGTGGTGCTCGCTGGCCAGGTTCAGGGGCACTGGTTTCAGCTCCGGCACTATGTATATGTACACGGCATCGGCATGTGCTGCATCGGTGATGGTGATGCGCCGCAGGGTATCATCAAAAGCATCGTTGAGCGCGGCCTGCAGGTAGCATACCTGGCCGTTGTGGCCCAGCTGGTACAGATTGGTTCTGCGGTTGGTACGGAACTGGTTGTAGAGGTATGTGACGGGGGTTACTAATGCTCCCAGCCATGCCTGCATGTTAGTGCTGCGCAGCCGCACGGGCAGGGTGTACTTTATTAGTTTTGGGAAGTCGATATCGAAAATGGCCATAGTGCTATAGTGTGTGAGGGATGTGGAAGGAGCATGGTGAATAGACCACTTAAACTACCATCTACTAAATAGGGCCGTGTGGTATGAAGGTGAGCGTGAGGTCGTTGGTGGTGTCGCAATCCATGTAGCCGGCATCGGGCACATACTCCAGCGGTATGGGTGTAAGTGGCAGTGCGCCATAGGTGGCCTGCACACCATTGTCTTCACATATAAGCACACCGGGCACCTGCTGTATAGCATAGATAAAACTATTGCGCACGAACAGGCCATTGAAGGGCAGGTTGTTAAGGAAGCTGGTCACTGCATCCTGCACGGGTGTGTTGTAGCTGCCATCGAGTCGCTTACCTGTATTATCGAGCACCAGCGGATCGTAGTAGATGTTGAGGCTGGCCACGAACCTATCGGCAACCGTGCTGGTTATCTGCAGGCGCACACCGGCATCGCGCACCAGGTTCATATACGCAGTAAAGCTATCGAGCTGAGGTGTGGTGAGCGGGGCAAGCATACTGCCACTAAGGGTGGCTACTTTTATACGCAAGCCCTGGTACACCTCTACTGCCGCAGCATAGTTCACTATTTGTGCGGCGGCTACCTGCGCGGCTGTAAGGGCGGTGTTGTCATACACATCACTATCGGCAGCAAGTGCATACCCGTACTGGAATGCTTTGGCCATGCCCACATACCAGGGCAGTGTGTGTGGCTTCATAGCGGCTATGGTAGTGCTTACTTCGGCCACATGGGCATCGAACAGGCTTTCGAGCACGTACTGGCACACAGCCACTATGTAGGTCCACAGTCGCCATATGGCTACGCTGCTGGTGCTGGTGAGCTGTGGGCCCAGCGTGGCATCGGCCTGCACTGCAGTTATAATACTTTGTTGTATGGTCGCTATTGTTCTTGCCATTATGTGTTATTTTTTAGTATTGTGCATCTACCAGCAGGTTGCCGGTGGGGACTAATTGTATGTTGTTCACCGTCATGCCATCTTGTGCAAAGGCCACGGCTACATCTCTTGCCAGCGCCTGTAGCCCTTCATCGTCAATGTAGTTATACAGGCCTATGCATGTGGTGGGGTTCTGCTTGTAGTCGCCCTTATCGTTCAGCAGCAACTGGCGCTGGTGCTCGGCTGTGCTTTCTATTATTGCAATATCGCCATGGGTCATCGCCAGGTCATCTGTGGTGGTGCCATCCTGCAAGGTGTGGTCTTTCATTTGTTTTGCCATAGTGCTTAAGTTAAGTTGCCAGTAAATGCACCGGTCACCGGCCCATTAGGGGCCACAAGCCCGGCAGTGTACACAATAGTTGCTGCCCGCACATAGGTATCTATGCTGCTGGCTATTGCATCGCAAAGGCTATCTATCTGCGATGCCTGGCCAGTTGTTATATTGCTGAGGTTGGCCTCAAAAGCTGTCTTTAGCGCCTCTTTAAGGGTTGTTTTGTTCAGTGCCATTCGCGGGAATATTGATTAGGTGAGCAAATTGGTTATACGGTTCTGTATGCTGGTGAGGTCACTAACGTTTACAGGTATGCTGCTGTTGCCTGCCGGGGTCTCTACAGTCAGTTGGGTCAGTGCCGTCAGCAGGTCATTCAGTATTTTGGTCAGGCTCTCATTGCCACGGGTCATGCTGTAGCCTGTGGCTGTAATGGTGAGTACGGTGTTGTCTATGGTAGTTATCTGCTGTACCAGATCGCTGCACTGCACTAAAAAATATTCACCCTGGCCGCCTATACTGCCTATCACTACGTTGCTGCCATCGGCAGGTATGCGTATCACTCCATTACCATTTTCCGTTACGGCACTCAATCGCACATTGGCGAGTGGTGTATCTGCATCATCCATGTGGGTGAGGCGTATGCTGCACGTGTATTCTGTAGTGTCTACACTGCCGGGTACCACTGTGCCGCTTACCAGTTCGTAGGGCTTGTGGGTCAGTTGCCTTATACCTTCTATTATCTTGTGCGTGTTGCTCATGTTGCTATGCTGGTTCTATAAATGGCCCTACATCAATTTTCCTTCTTGCTCCGCTGGTGCCAAAAGAAACCTCTATGCCTTCTACCAGGTACCAGCAATCCCGCTCGGGGTAGTTACTATCTGCCACAAAGGCCATATAGCCGGGTGTGCAGTAGGGTTGTAAAAAACCGGTAAGGCTTCCCTCATACCCACTGTAGTTGTCTATGTACTGGCGTTCTTGTGCCAATATATCCAGCGTCTTAGCATCGGCTATGCAGTTGAGCTCCAGCTTGGTCTTCTTTATGGCGCCTGGTATCGCTTTGCTTTCTCCAGTTATCACCTTGCCATTGCTCTGCCTCTTCACGTAGATGTAGGTACCGGGGTCATCTTTGGGCATACGCTGTTTCAGACCGTTAACTCTAAGGCAATTGTAGCCCAGCCTGTACTTTACTTTACCCAGACCAAACACATCCTTGTTCTGCGCTGCAGGAGTGTATAGGAGGCCGCACCAAAGCACATCGGGCTCAACGAAAAATATAGACAAGGTGCCGTCAGTTTCTTTTTTTATTGTTTCTATGATATCGGCACCCGTCTTGTTGTTCTGCTCTATGTTCACCAGGGTCATATCTACTGTACATATCACATCCTTAATGCCTGTATTGGCTATAGCATTTTTCAGCAGTTCGGCAACTTTTATACTCTTCCAGCTGCCGCTTACGTTGTTGCGGTTCAGCTGATAGCTATAGCCTTCACACTTTATTTCCAGCGGTACGTTCAGATCTCTGCTGACCACAAAACCTTTGAACTCGGTTATAGGCAGATCGCCATATGCCAGCTTGATAATGACAGGGTCTCCATCGCTGAATTGCTTTCCCGTAACTATATTTGATGATGCCACCTGGCCTTTTTTACTTACCTGTGCTTTTGCGGGCAACTTTATGGTAGCACTATCTACATGGCTGTGTATGCTGCGCTTTATCTGCACTTCATGCGCTCCGCTAAAATGGAAGTTGCCTATAGTGATATCGCTGGAGAGATAGAACATTTTAATGAGGAAGAAATGTGAGGAATGTGGAAGAAAATGGTACTATGGCTGACCGCTGTTATTGTATCTCCTGGAGGTTGAAGATGGCATCGCTGACCAGCGTGAGCTGGTAGGGCTTTACATATTTTGCACCTGTTACGGGTGGGAAGGAGAGTTCTTTGATCACCACATTATCAGAGCCTTTTCGGTCGGGATGTATAAGCAGGATATCGGTAAGCGCGTTGGCTAACTGCACTGCAGTATTCGATTCGAATATCTCTATCAATGTGGCCACATCAGCTTCGGGGTAGGCGCTATTGTGATCCACAATTATACCCTTTATCACTATATCGTAGTCCTGTACATTGATGATCTCCTTCACAGTACCATTGCGCTCGGTGAGTGCTGTTTCTACTATGTTCTTCCGGCCTGATATAGAAATGACAGGGTTAGGCAAGGTGTATATTTTTTCTTCGCCTGCAGCCGTTGTATAGATAATAATAGCTGGCAGGAAATACTCGCGGCCTGTTACATCGGTATCATAGTATGGTGCACCTTTAGAAGAGTTCGTAACCCTTGTAGGCAATGTATCGAACTTAGGCTCAAAAGCGTGTGTTTCGTATCCAAACGCTTTCGCGAACAAGCTGGCGAGGTCAAAGTTAGTTTCCATGGTTATACAGCTATTTTATGGTGAAACATATCAATCAATACTTTGGTCACTTCTTCTTTCACCTTGTCGTAAGCTTCATTGATGTTCTTTGTGTGAATAGAGAAGTTGTTGATGAGAGGACCATTGATGGTGAGATTGACCGTAGGTGATGTAACAATTTGGTCTTGTCTATTTTTAGAACTCAAGATCTGTTTCATGCGATTTCCCTTAGCTATAGCATCTTGTTTCTCTTCCGCATCTACCAGCCGTTTTCTGACTGGCATAAAAAATTTATTTGCGGAATATGATGTGTTTATATCACTGACAGAGCCCACATAGCCATTAACTATCTTATCGAAGGCCGGTCTGCCATTTGTACGTCCATAATCATATGCTGCTTGCGAAAAGATCTTTGTCAGAGATAGTGGTCGATGTGCGGGTGGCTTTGTGGGTATGATCCCTCGATGGGCTACAAATGTATTATCTACAGCATTGGCTGATATTTTATATGGGTCTACATACAATGGGTGTTTGCTATCTATAGGGACAGGCTTAGGTAAAGGTGTTGTATATCCTGTTTTTATATACTCATTACGTCCCTCTGAAATCTTGAACGATGATAGCCCATCGTTAGTGATCTTTGCATGTACATCTTGAGGGTCGGTAGTGCTATTTGCTTTGTACAATGCAATTGCTCCTGCTGCTGCCAATGCAGTTGCTGCCACCACCCATCCTGGTCCCGGTATCTCTGCGCCAATTGCGGCAACAACTTCAGCTATACCCATTACGCTTTCCCCCTCAATGCCGGTAATCATAGCAGTGATCTCATCTCCAAACAGGTCCACTACCCCGCTTCCTAAATTTGTGAAAGTATCGATGTTTCTTTGCAGCTTTGACCCTTCAGTTTCATTTCCAACTAATCCGTTTACACCATCATTGAGCTCTGTCGTGCCATAAATTTGTCCTACTACTTTTGCTGCCGATCTAAATGGCCCTGGAAGAAAATTTCCTAATTTTAAGATCTCTGTTACAGCATGTGTCGTTTTGAGTTCATTGGTCACTTCTCCGTATAGAGTCGGTTTTTTGTTAAATCCTTCAATACCCTCCTTTCCATCGGACAGCGATGAGGCTAACTTTATCGATTCTGTGATGCCTCTATACTTTTCTGGAAGAAACTTTCCTACTTCTGCAAGACCGACGAGAGTATTAGCAATCGTAAGGCTATTTTTACCAACACTTACTGCCTCCGGGCGTTCATTTTCTTGCTCAGTACTTCTTGTTGTACCCTGTTTCGTTTCGCTTTCGGCTAAACTATAGCTTTGTTTCGAGGTCGCTGCTGTGTTACGTTGAATTGGGTTTTCAACTGAAAAGGTATTTACCAGCTTTGACGATGTATTATGGTAACGAATTGAAATAGACAGCCTATTTACTACCTCAGTTAGTTTTTCGATCTTTGCTATGGTCACATCTACGGCGTGGTCAATGCTTTTCAGCACCCTTAACGCAGAATCATTTACCGACGACCATGCATCATTCATGGCATTCACAAAAGCTATTTGCTGCAGTATCTCGTCCATTGCTCCTTATTATTCTTGTTTACGTATATACGCCAGGTGTGCTATTTTCTGGCTAAAAGCTTCATCGCTCAGGGTGGTGTGGTCAAGGCCCGGCAGGTAGTATTCCAGTACCGTTTCTAAGTATCCCAGGAAGTCGTGTGCCGGGCCTCCACACGCCTCCTCTATAAGTTTACCAGTGTGGCTTTCTTACCTTCCATTTTCACCTTTATCTGCTGCACCACACCAAAAAATTTCTGGTCGTCGTCCAGCACTTCTTCGCTGCCACCTATCAGTGTGCGCTTGGCCAGCTCGTCATACATGTCCAGTGCGGCCTCTGCGCTGGCCTTGCTCATGGCGCAGTTCATCTCCTGTCTGTTTGGGTTTTTAAAGTAGGCTACGTGGTCGTCTACTTCTATGGCATATATGCCTTGTTTGTACTTGCTTTTCCATTCCTGCACCTGCTCTGGTGTAGCCTGCCCTATTGGTTGATAGTCGTTCATGTTCGGTTTTTTGTAGTTCTATTAATTAAATGATAAACAGCTACGCGCTCTGTATACCCATAAATATGATAGGCAATGTTATCTCCATCATCTTAGCGCCCTGGTCCCAGCCTTTTTCAAAGTCTTTTACCTGGCAGCGTATCAGTACATCCTGGTGCAGCGGTCGGGTACCCTTTAGTGCATAGGTCACTACTATGGTAAATTCCATATCCAGCAGGTCGCGGGCAGCAGCGGCTCTTGCGGCTGCATTCATATCGTCCAGTGCACCCTTCAGCACTTTTATACTGCCTTCGTAGCTGCGGTTGCCGCTCTGTATACTTATAGGCTCATCGCCTGCGGCAAACAAGTTCTCTTTTTCCTGTGTCACTTTATACTTCAGCCCGCGTATCTTGGTAAGCGGCGCACCAGCAAATACTACCGACATCTCGGCCCATTCGCATTCCTGGCTGTCAAAAAAATGTAATCCTGGCATAGTTTAGTTTTTATGGTGGTTGATCAATTTTGGGTAGAAAGCAGAGCGTCATGAACACGTCTTATTTCACTCTTTGTACCTCTACTTTCTACCTTATTTTTTTATATTCGCTATTAAAATCCCAGCTGCACTTCTATATCGCTTGCGTAGCCTACCGGTGTTATCTTCAGCACCACGTTCAGCACTCCTGTTGAGAGTACATTCTGCGCAGTATCTATAAAGCAGTTTACACCGCTTATTTCCTTTCCTGCTGTCATGGTAGTGTTCACCTGGTCGGTTATCTGCTGCTCCAGCCACTTGGCATAGCCTGCATCTACTTTGCCACTGGCATCTACCGGCACTTCATCATCCACCTCGTCCACAAATGTGGCATAGGCTATTATTTGTGCTTTGTCTATCACGCGGCCCCGTGCCAGGCTGCTATAGTCATCTGTAGTAGAGGTGCAGGTAGCATCGCCGGAAAAGTAAAACCCTGTTTTGTTTGGGAATACCCGGAAGGTGATGTACCCTTTTTCGAACAGTGTTTCTGTATCTGCATATTGCGCAGCAGGCACGTTGCCTATAAATGCAGTGCTGGTAGTTAGTGCACCGTCTTTCACGCGCGATATCTTGCGCTGCACAGGTACAAATGCTGCACGGCCCAGCAACAAGCCCACAGCTGCGCCGCTACCGCTTACTGTATCGCCTATAAGTATCGATACCCGGTTGTCGCTGTTGGTAGTTTCATTGGTAAGTGCTGGGGCCGAACCTGTAAATGAGGTACCACCTATCACTGCCCTGAAAGGTGTTTGTGCTGCAAAGAACTGTGTGGCCAGCGCTTGCATGTTGGTAAGCGCTGTGTAGCAGTCGGCATTGATGCCACTGGTAGTCACCACTGGTGAGCCTGTGTTATACACAGTAGTATCATCTGTAAGGATGCCCAGTATCTTTACCGCACCTGCAGCAAAGTTGAGGAGCTTGATGGCACCAGCGGTATTGGTCTTATCTGCTATCTGGTTCACCTTCATGGTGTTGGGTACCAGCATAGCGTAGAGTTGCGCACCAATGCCCGCCTCATCATAAAACTCCTTCACCTGCTTGTATGCAAATGGATTGTTGGTAATGGTGAGACCTTGTGTCGCAGCATCTGTCAGGCTGGTGAATAGTACCGGTGTGCCGGCAACTATACTACCCTCGCTTACACCGGTAAGCACCAGGCCCGCTACGCCGTCGGCAGTTTGCAGTACACCACCCAGCTGCCCGTTGGTAAGTGTTATTTTTACGTTTGGTAATGACATGTTTTTCTATTGCTTTTGGTGGTTTATAATGTGTCGTCCTCGTCTTCCATTTCGTAGCCTTCCAGCTCGTATCGGGTAATGGTAGTTACCTCGCCATCATCCAGATATTGTGCATGGTTGTAGGCATCTGGTTCTTTAAAAAAGGCAAAGCCATCTGAGGTGAAGAACAGCGTTTCGATACCTGCATGGTTATCGAAATACGCCCTTTGATTTTCGGTCATTTTTTTGATAGGGTTTAATTGTAGTGAAGAATATACCTCCTCTTTGCCGGCTGCCGCGCCAGCCCCACAATAATGCGGGGTGGTGGCAAGCAGCTGAGCATCAACAGCATCATTCGGGATTCATAAGGGCCATTAATTCTTTATCAGCAGTTGGGGGAGATAGGAAAGAATGATGCTGTTGCTCTTGGGCCTTTAAGGATGGTTATTTTACAGTGGTGTACTTGGCCTGTGTGTACAGGTCGTACAGGCTTTGTTTCAGGCGGTTGCCATCCAGCTCACCGGCAAGCAGGCTGGCCAGTTTTTGCAGTATGGCATCTTGCAGATGCGGGTCGTGCTGCTGCAGCTGGGCAATGAAGCACTTTAGCTTTTCGGTGGCATCAGTGTACTGCTTGCAGCTATCTACAATAGAAAGTGCAGTTATCACTTTGGTAAGTGCATTCACCAGCTGTGTGCGAATGGTGTTGTCTATAGTACCGGGTATTATCTCCGTAAGTATATCAGCAACGGGCGAGGTGAGCGCATTTTTTATAGCAGCAGTTACACTTAGTGCAGTATCTATATGCGCATCTATGTAGGTATCAAATTCCCGCAACGCGGTCTTGATACGCGTTTTAAAATTGGTACAGAGCATAAGGGATAGGGGTTTAAGGTTCAATTAGTTCTTGATCAGTTTCGACTCCAGTATGTGGATGCGTGCACCATGCTCGTGCAGGCGCTGGTTGATGATGGTGGCCTGGTCTTGCAGGCGTTTTATCTGTTGCTGCTGCACGGTGGTCTCCCGGGTCAGTTGTTTCAGTTCGTTCACTATGGCATCCAGGCGTTTTATCACTTCGTGTGTTACTACCTTTATACCAAAGCCCAGTACAGCGGCCAGTGAGCTCACCACAACTATCAGTATCCATATTTTTATCTCGGCCATAAAAGAGGGGCCCGGCGGGCATTTAAGGTACCTGTAGTTACAGGCTCGTGAATAGGGTATGTTTCACTGCTTATAGATATATGGCCCGCACGGGCCCGTATAGATTAGTATGCTTATGCACTTGCTGCCTGCAGTATGGCCACAATACCTTTCTCATCGCTGCGGCGTTTGCGTGCGCCCATGCGCACCAGCACGCTGTATACATCGCCATAGTAGGTAGGGTCGCCTACGCGCTCGTAAAATACTACATCGCCCAGCGCCCGCTCTACCGCATTTTTTTGCCAGCAGAGTACGGCATCGTTATCAGTTGCTGCAGGCGCAGCGCCATATACATTTACCACCGGTGTGCTGTCGTTGGTGTAGGTGACCACGCTGCTGCGCATCATGATGTTAAAACCATACAGCTTACCCAGTATACCATTCTTCGCATCAAATGTCTGACTGAAATCGCGATACAATGTATCCGTAAGTTCGTCGGTCAGTTGTTGGTACATATCCGCGCTCAGCAGTGCAAAACGGTCTTCCAGCGGTATGTTCTGTTTGTTCAGCGTCAGCATAGCGTTTTTCAGGTCGGCAGTGCTGAATTTTTTACGGTTGCCGGTAGTGCCTGTAAGGTGCGAGGCTACGGCTGCACCTGTAGTGCTTATTATGCTCGTTGCCGGCGCCCAGTCTATAAGTACGCTGTCTGCAGTTACCTGGCGCAGTGCTGCTTCGTGTTCGCTCAGTACGCTTTCACGCTTGTCATAGCTCAGCTCCATAGTGTCCGCATTGGGTATCAGTATGGGGTCTGTGGTAAACTCGTTCAGCGGATATGTAATGTCCACATCAGCACGCTGCGTCACGGTTGCCGGTAGCGAAGAGCGGTCCTTTGTTACAGTGGGCAATGCACCTGCCTGCGGTATGTGCACTACTTTGCCTTGCAGTACGAACTGGCTGGCATCGGTACTGGCCAGCAAAAATTCGTTGTTCTTAAAGAGGTTTCCCTCTATATGGTCTTCCCATATTTCTCTTTGAATTGCCATAAGGGTTTATTAGGGGTTTTAGGATAATGCTATTATTACTGCTGCGATAAAGAGAGGAAGAGTTATGATCCCCGCAGCTTACTACTTTTTAAAAGGGCTACTTTCTACCCTGCGAATTTTTCTTTAAATATCTGCTGGTATCGCTCCGGGTTGTCGGCTTTTAGTTCTTTCAGTTTGTTGCCGGTGGGGTCCTTAGTCTCAAAGTCGTCCCATGTCCATTGTTGTGAAGGGTTGTTCTGTGCGGTCTGTTTCAGGTGGTCTGCTATACTGCGGTAGGCAGGCATGGCGCTCAGCAGGCTTTTCAGTTCGGTGGGTTTGCCGGCATAATCCACTTGTAGTCTTTCTTTCAGCAGTACAGTTATTTTACCATATTCCAGCGCGCGGTCCAGCAGGTCTGTTACTTCGTGTTTTGCATTAGCTATCAGCAGTTGGTCCATGTGTGCCAGCAGTGCATCATTGCTGCTGCGCAGTGTGGTATTTTCCAGTTGCAGGTCTTTGGTGGTGGCTATACGCGCGGCCATATCTTTTATGGCTGCTATCATGGTGGCACCATCAGCATCTGCACTCAGGTCCAGGGCTTTGTTCAGCTCCAGCGCAAGGTTGATATGCAGGTTATTAAGTATCGGCTTTTGCACTGTAAGGTCGGCCAGGTTTATCTCATTTTCCTGCTCGTCATACAGGCGGGTAAGGGAGTTTGTATTACCGGGTATATCTACCAGGCTACACTCTTTATTGTACCACTTGGTTATGGTCGGGCCTGTTTGGCCGGGCATCATCAACTCGGGTTCGGTGCTGTAGTCCAGCACTACTATGTGCCCTACCGACGCCGCGTTCAAAAAACCATTCTCTACTTCGGCACAGGTTTGCGCACCGCGTTCGTTGCTTAGGTTTATCACGGGCTTGCCCCATACACGGTCGCCGTCTATTTTCAGGTCTTCCCATTTCAGCGCCACACCTTTATCGCGCTGGTGCATATAGTACCCTATCGGGTTTTTCTGGAACTCTGGCAATTGATAGCCATCGGTCAGTAAACGAAAACCGTATTCGTTCACCGAGCTGTCTGAAAGAACATATTCTTTCTCGATCTTTTTAAACTGGTCTGTCATAGGGGATAGGGAGGTAAACCGTTATTTCTGACACAAAGATGTGGCGCCTTTTGGTACGTACAAAACGCGATAAGCATGCTACCACCGCTGCTTAGGTGGCGTACCACACTAACTTAAGTGCCATACTTTTTTCTGCCCGTGGAAAGTGTTTGTGGGACGGTCTATTGTATTTTTAATTCAGGTGTTTGGCGGCACAATACAAAAGGAAGCTACTTACTTTGCATTACACTACTAAAATGGTAATTCTGCCATAGCTCGACAGCGTTTACAGATCACCATTTTCGTATTTTCACACTCACACATGAAACGGTTCACCGGCAGTCTTATTCTTTTTTTATTTTCGTTCGTCTTGCTGGGTATTACTGCCGAATTGTTAGTGCGTCACAAACCCAATGACTATAAAATAAAACGCCGGTACCTCAATAGTAATTCGTGCCGCATTACTACACTTATCCTGGGCAGCTCTCATGCCTACTATGGGCTCGATCCTGCCTATATGTTGCCCGGCACATTCAATGCTGCCAATTTCACACAATCGCTCAATTTCGACCTTGCTATACTAAAGAAGTACGATGGCAGGTGGGATAGCCTTAAGTACATTGTTCTGCCCATAGACTATACCAGCTTTTTTGTGCGGCTGGAGAACAGCTCTGAAAAATGGCG
This sequence comes from Flavipsychrobacter sp., assembly GCA_965276955.1. Taxonomy (GTDB): domain Bacteria; phylum Bacteroidota; class Bacteroidia; order Chitinophagales; family Chitinophagaceae; genus JABDEZ01. The sequence continues at coordinate 82,752 of CBDIBP010000044.1, read as the reverse complement.
GGTAAAGAACTACAACATCTATTACAGCATCTCTACCTTCAACCGAAACATAGATGACCATAGCGAGGTGTTGTCATTCCCGTTCAGCACCACCCTTGCCCGCATCAGGCAATATTACCTCAGGCACCGTTCATCTATTATCACTACACCCCTGGGCTGGGCTACCGATTATCCTTCTTCCCGCAGGCAAGACCTGGCGATCACAGCCGTGCTGGCCCTAAAGCGGCATACCCAGAACAGCAAAGCAGAGAACTTCGACCCCAACAAGGCCGACCTGATCGCCATTCTCAACTATGCTAAAGCACACCATATAAAAGTGCTCTTGTATACATCGCCCGTTAGCAGTACTTACCTGGCCCTTGTCGATCCAGTGCAGATGGATACCACCATTGCAACGGTATCAGCCCTGGCAAAGCAATATAATAATGTTGCATATTACAATTTACTAACCGATCTGTCGTTCGAAAATGCGGACCTCTGCGATGCTGACCACCTGAACGACATTGGCGCGCAAAAGCTGAGCCGTAAGATAACTGACTTCTTAAAAATACTTTGACAACCCGTTATCATACAATATCCGCCCAATAGCGTAACTTTACGTTACTATTTTATTGATCATGAGCGATGTGATAACCCCGCAGGGCCCTGCCCTTACGGCCAAAGATTTTGCCACCGACCAGGAAGTGCGCTGGTGCCCCGGCTGTGGCGACTATTCTATTTTAAAACAAGTACAGACCATATTGCCGCAAACCGGCATACCCAGGGAAAATATTGTTATTATATCAGGTATAGGTTGCAGTTCGCGCTTCCCGTACTATATGAATACCTATGGCATGCACAGCATACATGGCCGTGCCACAGCTATAGCCAGCGGCCTGAAGGCCACACGGCCTGAGCTAAGTGTATGGATAGTGACCGGCGATGGCGATGGCCTGAGCATTGGTGGCAACCACACCATACACCTGCTGCGCAGAAATTTTAATGTGAACATCCTGTTGTTCAACAACCAGATATATGGCCTTACCAAGGGCCAATATAGCCCTACCAGCGAAGAGAACAAGGTGACCAAAAGTACCCCCATGGGTAGTATAGACCACCCGTTCAATCCGCTGGCGCTGGCGCTGGGTGCCGATGCTACCTTCATTGCCCGCAGCATGGACCGCGACCCTAAGCACCTGCAGCAAATGCTGCACCGCGCCAATGACCACCATGGCACATCGCTACTGGAGATATATCAGAACTGCAACATATTTAACGATGGCGCATTCGAAGTATTTACAGACAAAGGCAGCAAGGCTGAAGAGACCTTGATACTGGAGCAAGGGCAACCCATGATTTTTGGTGCCAATAAGGACAAGGGCATAAAACTGGATGGTTATAAACCACAGCTGGTAGACCTGAACGATGGCCACAGTGCCAGCGACCTGTGGATACACGATGACCACGACTTTTACAAAGCACAGATACTTACCCGCTTTTTCGATAACCCGGCTACACCCGGCCACTTCCCGCGCCCATTTGGCGTGTTCTATGCTACGGACCGTGCTACTTATGAAGAAGAGATGGAGCTGCAGATGGAAGAAGCACTGGCCCGCAAAGGCCGAGGCAACCTGGATGCCCTGCTGAAAGGTAACGAGACCTGGATAATTGAATAAGGCGGTTTTTAAATAATGTGACAATGCGGTAGTAGGAAGGATTGTGATGGAGCAATACCCGCAACTTTAGACTTACGACTTTAGACTTACGACTATTTTATTTTGGCCTCATTAAAGAAACTGGCAGGACAAACAGCATGGTATGGCCTCAGCAATATTGGGGCCCGCCTGCTCAATTACCTGCTAACCCCTATCGTTACCTACCTGCTCAACTCCCCAAAGGGGCAGGGCGACTATGGCGACTTTAGTGTGCTCATGGCCGGCTTATCTTTTGTTAATGTGGTGTACACTTATGGTATGGAAACGGCTTACTTCCGCTTCTCCTCCTCCGGTACCGATCAGAAAAAACTCTTCCAGACCACTTTTACTTCACTTTTAGTGAGTACCCTGTTACTCAGTGCGGCATTCATTTTTGCACGTGGGCCTATTGCAGAGTATCTGCACCTGGGCGGGCATACTGAATATATCACCTGGTGTGTACTGGTGGTAAGTATAGATACCCTTAGCGCTATACCCTTTGCCCGCCTGCGGCAAGAGGAGCGCCCGCGCAAGTATGCCTTTACCAAGCTGGCGGGTATAGTGGTCAATATTTTTCTTACCGTGTTCTTCATTGCATATAGCCCCATGTATGTGGCACAGCACCCTGCCAGCGCATATGCGGTGTGGTACTCGCAGTACAATAGCACCGGTTTCCTGCTGCTGGCTCTTATGGGGCAAAGCCTGGTCACCTTCCTGCTGCTGGCAGGGGAGTGGGGTGCCTATCGTTTCCGGTTCGATAGGGCCATATGGAAAAAAGTGATGTGGTACAGTGCGCCCATGCTAGTGGCTGGCCTGGGTGGTATGATAAACGAGACCCTCGATCGTATCATGCTCGATCGCCTGCACCACGGCACTATTGAACAAGGCAAAATAGCTGTGGGTATCTATTCTGCACAGTACAAGCTGGCCATCTTCATTACGCTGTTCATACAGGCATTCCGTATGAGTGCAGAACCATTCTTCTTTAACCAGAGCGCAGACCGCAACGCACCCAAGACCTATGCACGGGTCATGAAGTGGTTCGTAATAGTGCTCTGTGTTGCCTTTCTGTTCACGTCGTTGTATATAGATGTGTGGGAGCGTTTCCTTATCCTTGGCTCTTCTTACCGCAGTGGCGCAGGTGTGGTGCCTATTTTGCTCAGTGCCAATGTGTGCCTGGGCATCTATTACAACCTTAGTGTGTGGTACAAGATAACCGACCGTATGTACTGGGGTATGATCATCACTTTAGTAGGCGCTGTGCTTACCCTGTTCATCAACTTTACGTTCATCCCGGTATACGGCATGTATGCCTGCGCCTGGGCCACATTTGCCGCCTATGGTTGCATGATGGTGCTGTCTTACTTTATAGGGCAAAAATATTTCCCGGTGCCGTACAATCCTAAAAAGCTACTGGCCTACCTTACAGTAATGCTTGTGCTCTTTTTCGTGCAGCAGGGCGTGTGCAGGCTTTCGCCTAATATCATCATCCGCATGGCCAGCGCCACGGTATGCATGTTCCTATTCTTAAGGTTAGTATTCTCCGCAGAGCAAAAAGAATTGAAGGGCTTGCCATTCATCGGCAAGTATGTAAAGGGGTAATTTACTACCGCAGCAACTCACAAGGCTTCATACCTGTGGCTTTCTTAAAGGCGGTGCTGAAGTGCGATATACTACTGTAGCCCAGTGTTACTGCCACATCGGTCACAGACTGGCCGTCTTGTTGCAGCAGCTGCTTGGCTTTGTCTATGCGCAGGTGCTGCTGGTAGTCGTGTATGGTCTTACCTACCAGAGTTTTAAATCCTTTTTTCAGGTAGCATTCGTTCATTGCTACCTTCCGGCTCAGTTCTTTTATGGTAAATAGTTCCGTCAGGTGTTCTTCTATATAGGTTTGGGCCTCGTATATTTTCTCGCGCTCACTGTCTATGGCCAGGAAGCGGCAAGCAGGTACCTGGCAGGTAGTGAATGGTACAGTAATGCACTGCAACGCACGGCGCAGTAGTTGTGTGGTCACCTCACCAAGTTGCAGCGACTGTACAAACGGGTTGTGCGCCTCTTTTACGTATAGCTGTTCCAGCAGCGCTTGCGCCTGGCTGCAAATGGTAAATACTTGTTCCGTAGACTGGTCGAAACGGAATGGCCTGTTGGCCATCAGTACATCGGTATCGTATTGGTCAAAGTATTCAGGCAGGTAGGTAATGTTGTATACCACGGCTATGTTGGCCGCCTGTTCGTTCTGCCGCAGGTATAGCAGTTGCAGGCAATACTTGCCCGTATCTATAGGGAAAAGATACAAACAAGCCCTTTCTTCCTGCACCTCAGCAAACGATACTTCCATTACCTGCACCTGCACATAGCGGCTTACCTCCACCTGGGCAGTATTCAGTATACCCGCATTTTCACCCAAAAACCTTTGCAGGGGCTGGGCATTGCGGTTATTCACAGATCGTATAGTTGCTGGCACGCCGCAAAGTTAGGGAGTTTTGCCATTGTCATCTATCATTGTGACCATTGCATGACAATGTGAACGGGTTGCAGATATTGCCGTATAGGTAACTGCTATATTTCTTACAGAAAGTATTACCATATACTTATCCACATTTATATTAATATGCCAAATATTGTCTTTAAGTTGCGCCAGCAAATCAAAATACCGACATGAACATATCTGCTAATGGCGTATCATTTATATGCACTTTCGAGGGGTTTAGCGCCAACCCATATCCTGACCCTGCAAGCGGTGGAGAACCTTATACCATTGGTTACGGCACCACCATATATCCTAATGGTAAAAAAGTGACCATGGCTGATGCACCGGTCACCAAAGCGCAAGCCAGTAGTTATATACAAGCTTATGTAAATACCAATATCCAACCCTGGTTGGCTCAAAACCTGCCCGCATTGAACCAAAACCAGTTCGATGCCCTCTGTTCTTTTATATACAATGAAGGCCTCCACAATTTTCAGTCTTCCTCTTTGTTGAAAGACATAAGGAGCCATGCTGACAATAATACCATAACAGCAGCTTTTAATATGTGGGTAAATGCAGGCGGCCACGTTATGCCAGGGCTTGTTACCCGGCGTGCCGCAGAGGCCAGGCTATATTGTACAGGGGTTATAAATAATATAGTTTAAAGCAAGGGCGGTGCCACTACAGCACCGCCCTATATCTACCCTCAAAAAAATTTACAGTTTATCTCCTTCTTTTATCTGGTAGCTGCCATTGGTCACAATGTTATCGCCGGCATGCAGGTTGCCAAATACTTCGGTGCTGTCTGTATGCTCGTTGCCCTGGGTCACATCAATTAGATGTGCCGTTCCATCGTTGTTCACTATCACATACTTGTGTTCGGTAGTAGTTACTATAGCCGACTTAGGAACCACGTATGCATTTGTACTGCCACCTACCGGTAGTATTACTTCTGCATACATGCCAGGCTTAAAGGTGTTATCCGTATTCGGCACATCTACTTCAATGGTCTCTGACCTGAAATTGCTGCTCAGGTTGCCGGATGAGCGCGATACAGTGCCCTTAAAATCCTGCCCTGGCAGTGCATTCACTTTGAAGTGTACCATGTCCCCCTCTTTCACTTGTGCGCTGTATTGCTCCGGTATGTTCACGACCAGGCGTAGCTTGCTTTGTTGTTGCAGAACCAGCATAGGTTTTGCCCCTTGCGTACCGGGGCCTACCAATGCGCCTGGGTGTACATTACGCTCTGTTATCACCCCATCAAAAGGGGCATTTACAGACAGGTAGGCCTGCATAGCCTGCTGGGCTTTATATGCTGCCTGTTCACTTTGCGCAGTAGCGGCATCGGCTTGCATTTTACTTTGCGCTGCGCTCAGGTCGTAGGCCGCTACGGTACCGGGTGTTTTGCTGGTCTCCAGCAGGCGCTGGTAGCGGTCCTTGCTGGTCATGTACATAGCATTGGCCTGTGTGTACTTCAGGCGTGCTTCTGCTACGTGTTCCTCTATCTCAGGCGCTTCAAGTCTTATGAGCGATTGTCCCTTTTTTACCACAGAGCCCCTGTCTACGTGCACCTCCTTTACAAAGCCACTGAGCTTTGGGTATAGCTGCACAAATTCAAAAGCTTCCAGCACGCCCGGCAATTGTACCGTACTGCTGATATGCCCTGTTGCAAGTGTCATCATCTTATAGGGTACAGCCTTTGCTGCTGCTACCTTTTTCTCTTCATGCCCGCACGATGATAGTACGGCAAGGCATATGATCGGGATCAAAAATTTATATCTCATCTGTAGTGTTATAAAGTTGGTTTGGGATCAGTTTGTTCTGGCATCAGCGATGCCGTTTTTAATGATGAGCTGCGCATAAGCCATGCATAGCATTGCGGTACGATGAACAGCGCAGCGAATGTAGATGCTATGAGTCCGCCTATTACAGCACGGCCAAGCGGTGCGGTCTGGTCGCCTGCCTCACCCATGCCACTGGCCATGGGTATCATACCTGCTATCATGGCAAGGCTGGTCATCAGTATGGGACGCAGGCGCACACTGGCGCTCACGGTGGCGGCGCGCAGCACATCGTTCTTATACTCGTACTTCAGCTTTTCTGCGTTCGTTACTATAAGTATGGCATTGGCTACAGATACACCTACCGACATGATGATACCCATGTACGATTGCAGGTTGAGCGTGGCACTCGTAAGCAGCAGCGTGACGAGCGCCCCCAGCAATACCGCAGGTATAGAACACAGTACAGATAGCGCCACCTTGAACGACTCATAATTTGCGGCCAGCAGCAGGAAGATCACAATGATCGCAAATAACAATCCTGATTGTAAACTGTCCAATGTTTCGGTAAGCAGTGTTGACATACCTTGCACTCTTATCACCAAACCTTTGGGCAGCTCACCCAGCGCTTTTACACTTTTATTCACAGCAGTGGTGCCTCTGTCCAGGTCTGTTTTGTACAGGTTGGCACTTACGGTCACAAACCGGCGCGGGCCCGTGCGGTCATACTCGCCAAAGGCGGTGTCCATTTCAAAGGTGGCTACATCCTGCAGCACCAGCGCACTTTGCCCTGGTTGCAATGGTATCTCCTTCAGGTCTTCCAGACTGTTCATCACATACTCCGGCACCTGTGCCTGCACCTGGAAGGTATAGGCGCTGCGGGTATCCAGCCACAGGTTCTTCTCTGTGAAACGGCTCGATGATGTGAACGACGAAATAGACCTGGATACATCTTTCAGGTTCAGCCCCATCTGTGCTATTTTAAACCGGTCCAGCTTGATACTAACAGTAGGATATTTAAGGGGTTGTGCTATCTGCACGTCGCGCAGGAAGGGTACTTTTTTTCATTTCACCTACCAGCCTTGTGGCATAGTCGGCTATCTCCTTCATATCCTTGCCGGCCACCTGCACTTCTATAGGTGTGGCAGCACCCTGAGCCATTATTTTTTCGGTCAGTTCTATCGGCTCGAAAGATACTTTTACGTCTGGCAGTTTATCATGCAGCGCAGCGCGCAGCTTATCCTGGAAATCATCCTTGTTCATTTTGAAATGTTCGTCGAGCTGGAACTGTAGCGATGCTTCGTGCGTGCCGCTGTTGAACACATACAGGTTTGCCGTTGCATAGTTACTGGGCATCATGCCCACAAAAGCCGATGATATTTCCACATGGTGGTCGGTCAGGCTATCCAGTACACCCAGCACGTTCAGCACCATAGTTTCTGTACGTTCCAGTCGGGTACCATCGGGCAATCTCAGTTTCAATTGGTATTGCCCTGTATTGCTTTTGGGCAGCAGGTCCTTGCCTATCCACACAAAGCAAACCCCAGTCAGCACCAGTACTGTTATTAAGTACAGCGTCACGTTCCTTTTGCGGTTGGGCATAGATCGCTGCAGTGTGTTTATGAACCTTAATTTCAGCCGCTCGAAAAAGTCGTTCTTCTCTGGTTCGTCACGTTCTTTTTGTAAGTGCATTTCTGCCTGCCCCTCTTCCTGGTTGTCCAGTGTGTGGCCGGCATGTGCATGCAGCTTGCCGTGGTGGTACTGGTACATCTCTTCCTTCAGCAGCCAGTTGGCTATTATGGGCACCAGCGTTTGCGCCAGCAGGTAAGAGAGTATCATGGCAAAACCAATGGAGAGTGACAACGGCAGGAACAATGCCCGAGGTACTCCCTGCATCACGAACGATGGTGCGAACACGGCTATGATACACAGCAATATCAGAAACAGTGGGAAAGCGATTTCCTCGCAGGCATCATAGATGGCCTGCTTCTTCGGCTTGCCCATTTCCAGGTGCTGGTGTATGTTCTCTATGGTCACCGTTGCCTGGTCTACCAGTATGCCTATGGCCAGCGCAAGGCCACTCAGCGTCATGATGTTGATGGTCTGCCCTGCCAGTTTCAGGAAAAGTACGGCGCTCAATATGGATACAGGTATGGTCACCACCACCACTATACAACTGCGCCAGTCGCGCAGGAAGAGTAGCACCATAAGCCCTGTAAGTATGGCACCTATTATCCCTCGCTTACCAGGCTTTTTACCGAGTTGATAACGAATACCGATTGGTCGAACTCATAGGTCACATGTACATCATCGGGCAGCAGGCTTTGCATTTCAGGCAGTCGTGCCTTTAGCTGTTGCACCACATCCCATGTCGATGCATCGGCAGTTTTTACTATCGGCATGTACACCGATCGTTTGCCGTTGATGAGCGCGTAGCCAGTGGTAATGTCCGCACCATCCTGCACTGTACCCACATCTCGCAGGAATATGGTATTGGTATTATCTGTTTTCACAGGCAGGTCGCCAAAGTCTTTCACGGTGGTCTCAAGTGTATTAGTAGTTGCCATCAGCATGGTATTGCCTATGCGTATGTTGCCCGATGGTGATATACTGTTGTTGCGGGCCATAGCGCTTACCACCTCATCTGGGGTCAGGTTATAGCTGCGCAATTTATTGGGGTCTATGTTCACTATTATCGTGCGCTGGTTACTGCCTATAGGCGGCGGTGCAGATAGCCCTGGTACACTGCTGAACAAGGGTCGTATACGTGTCGCTGCAAGGTCATTTATGTCTTCCAGCTTGCGTGTGGTACTGCTGAACACGAGGTCGCCCACAGGCAATGATGACGCATCAAAGCGTATCACCTGCGGCGGCAATGCACCCGGCGGGAAGAACTGCATTGCCCTGTTCAATTGCAGCGCCACTTGCGCCGATGCCTCGGCCATATCTGTGCTTTCAAAAAAAGTAAGGCGCAGTATGCTTATGCCTTGTATGTTCTTGCTGGTCACATTCTTTATCCCATTCACATACAGGAACTGGTCTTGCAGGCGTGTAGCAAAAAAGCCTTCCATTTGTTGCGGGGTCATCCCACTAAAGGGTTCTATCACATATATGGTAGGCAGGTTCAGTTTGGGGAATATGTCTATCGGTATTGTCTTTATAGCCAAAAATGAGCTCAAAAAGACAGCCGACACGATCACCATCAAAGTGACCGGCCTTTTTAATGATGCTGATACTAAGCTCATGTCTATTGTTTGAATTGTTGTAAGAAAATATCTGCCTGGTTGCTGAGGCCTGCGCGCAGGTATAGCAATTGCAGCATGTCATCCTGTGCCAGTACCAGGTCTGTTTCGCTTTGGCTCAGCATGTACAGGGCATTGGTCACATCGGTCAGGGTGTTCAGCCCGGCCTTGTAAAGGGCTACTTGCTGCCCGTATGCTTGCCTTGCGCTTTGCAGCCTTACAGGCAGCTCCTGCAGTTTCTGCATGGTAGTAGTATAGCCTATGCCTGCCTGTTGCAAAAGCCTGTTCAGTTGCAGTTGCTGGTTTTGCAGTGCATACTGTGCAGCGTCTGTGCGGTAGCGGTTCTCTCTAAGTTCATCCTGCCTGTGTTTCAGATCAAAAAGGTTGTAAGAGAGGCTGATCCCCAGCAAATAATTATACCGGGTATTGGCATTACCATCCAGCGCGTCTGGGGCATATGTGTCCTTACTGCTGATGCTGGAGCCACGTATCCATCCTGCACCTTCAAACCCTACATGGGGCAGGTATTTATGGGCTATGGTGCTGCCCGCTGCTGCCTGCTGCTCGTATTGCCGTTCATATACATTCAGTAATGGGTGTGCGTTCACTACACTATCGGCTGGCTCGAACATCTTTATTTTATCCCCGAATGAACCTGAAAAAATGCTGGTATCGGGCACCATTGCTGTTGTGTCTGTACCGGTGTAGGTATGCAGGTAGGCCTGGTCATACTTATAGTCGCCCTGGGCCTGTAAGAATGCAATGCGGGCCTTTGCATATTCAGCGCTGGCAGTGGCACTGTCCACTCCCGGTTTCAGGCCGCTGTTCACAACCGCTCTTATGGCGTTCAGTATGGTTTGCGTGCGCGCTACGTTCTCTGTTTCTATTTTCAGGAGGCGGTATTTTTTTAGCCAATCCAGGTACAGGGTTATCACGCTCTGGGTCAGCAGGTATCTATCACTTTCCAGGTTGGCGGTGGTTGTTGCCAGTTGCGCCTTAGCTTCCCGTTGTTGTGCATTGTAGTAGCCAAATGTCAGGAACTGCCAGTCCAGGTAAGAGATGGCTATGTTGCCAGATGACAGGCTGTTATTATTTGTAGCACGTATGGAACCCGATGTGGAAGGAATGACCCCCAGCGGGAAGTAGGACCCGGGAAGACTGTTGGATGTGCCTGCTGTGGCTTCTTCTATTAGCCTTAAAGAGGGCAACCTGTTGCCATTTACGGTGGTTACATGGGCTCGCGATGATGCTACCTCGGCCTGGCGCTGCTGTATAAGCGGGTAGTTGGCCATGGCCTTGCTTACAGCATCATATAAGTTAAGGGACTGCGCAGGTGCCACAGGTAAAAGGGCAACAAGCAGCAACCCGGTAAGGATGCACTTTTTGCAGTGCATACTAAGGTATGGATGCATATGTTTGATTAGGGGCAAACGCCCGGTAAAAAATTGTACTTATTCTGCGGGCAGATCACACTGCCACAATTTATACAATTGATGCAGGCGGCCCTCGCAACAGGTCATTGCTATTAAGTATAGCATTGATGTGCGACCGGTAAAAAGAGGAGAAATAATAACTGGTGAAGACTCGCATTTGTGGTGCCTGCACCCACATAGGGGCAGCGCCCATAGCAACTGCAGGTATCACCAGCTTTTTATGCATGTATAGTTTGTGCCTGCCGGGGTACTTGCCTACCTCGTACATGCTACCGCAAGAGGACTGCGGTACGGTGTGGCCGGTACTGCTCATATACGGAGAGCCTGCCTGTGCGTGCACAATCCCATGCTCCGCATGCGCTGCATGCGAAAAAAGCAACATAATTGCACAAAGTAGTATCAACACCTTTAGCTTACCCATATCTTGACCGGCAACAAAATTATAAAAATTCTTCTTATGTGTCTGCTGTTTTCTATCGTTATTCATTAAATATTAACAGAATTGGGTTGTCCTGTCCGTGCTAAACACCTCATTCGGTCAAGTTACGACCATACTTTACCAAAAATTGCCACATTCCCCAGATCAAGTTAACTTTGCAGATCGTTTTATTTTTTTAGTTTCTTTCCTACTTCTTATATGAGTTTGTTTTCCGATCAGAACCTGGAGTTCACGCAACGCCACATTGGCCCTGCTGAACAAGATACACAAGACATGCTGCATACCATTGGTGCTACCAGTATGGATGAATTGATAGGCAATACCGTACCTGCGGCCATACGCATGCAGCACGACCTCAGCATTCCGCCTGCTATCAGCGAGGCAGAGTACCTGCACGACCTTAAAGAGGTATCGCTGAAAAATAAAGTATACAAAACGTATGTAGGACAGGGGTACTACGACAACCACACCCCAAGTGTGATACAGCGCAATCTGTTCGAGAACCCAGGGTGGTACACACAGTATACACCTTACCAGGCCGAGATAGCCCAGGGTCGCCTGGAAAGCCTGCTCAACTTCCAGACAATGGTGTGCGACCTTACAGCGCTTCCACTGGCCAATGCATCCCTGCTCGATGAGGCTACTTCAGCCTCAGAAGCTATGGCCATGTTCTTCCACACGCTGAACAAGGACCATGAGAATGCTACCCGCCGCAAATTCTTTGTAGATAAAGATACCTTCCCGCAGACTATAGATGTGGTCATCACCCGCGCTATGCCACTCCATATTGAAGTAGTAGAGGGCGATTTTAAAACAGCTGTACTGGATAGTACCTACTTTGGTGCACTGATTCAATACCCTAACGATAAGGGCAGCATAGAGGACTACAAGGGCTTTATAGCCTCCGTACACGCACAAGGCGCATTTGTAGCTATGGCTACCGATCTGCTGGCGCTTACCCTGCTTACCCCTCCCGGAGAGCTGGGTGCCGATGTGGCTTTTGGTAACTCACAACGTTTTGGTGTTCCACTTGGCTTTGGTGGCCCGCATGCTGCCTTCTTTGCTACTACCGACGATTTCAAACGCCAGATACCTGGCCGTATCATAGGTATCAGTGTAGATGCACAGGGCAACCGCGCCCTCCGCATGGCACTGCAAACCCGCGAGCAGCACATCAAACGCGAAAAAGCAACTTCAAATATTTGTACCGCGCAGGCATTGCTGGCTAATATGGCCGCTATGTATGCTATATTTCACGGCCCGGACGGCCTTACCAACATAAGCAAGCGCGTAGCGCTGCTGGCACAAGGCCTGGGCGATGCACTGAAAGCAAATGGTCTCAAACTGCACACCGGTCATTATTTTGATACCGTTGTGGTTACCACAGATGATGCCGCTGCCATACGCACCCGCGCAGAGCATCATGAAATGAACTTCCGCTACTACAACCACGAAGTAATTGGTATTTCTCTCGACGAGACCACTACTATTGCCGATGTGCGCACTATACTGGAAGTTTTCGGTGTTAATTCATCAGCACTGAATATGAGTAAGGACCTGTTGCAGAACATACCGGGCCAGCTGGTACGTACCAGTCCGTTCCTGGAGCAGCAAGTGTTCAACAGCCACCACAGCGAAACGCAGATGATGCGCTACCTGAAACTGCTGGAGAACAAAGACCTCAGCCTCAATACCAGCATGATATCCCTCGGCTCCTGCACCATGAAGCTGAATGCAGCAAGCGAAATGATACCACTCAGCTGGGCACACTGGGGTAAGATCCACCCGTTCGCTCCTAAATCACAAACAGAAGGTTATCAGCAGATAGTTACCGAACTGGAAGAATACCTGTGCAAGATCACCGCATTCGATGCCTGCAGCCTGCAGCCTAACAGCGGCGCGCAAGGCGAATATGCCGGCCTGCTTACCATACGCAACTACCACGAAAGCCGCGGCGAAGGCCACCGTAACGTGATACTGATACCTATATCAGCACACGGTACCAACCCGGCATCGGCAGTAATGGCCGGTTATAAAGTAATAGTAGTGAAAGCGCTGGAGAACGGATATATAGATGTAGAGGACCTGAAGATAAAAGCCAACCAGCACGCTGGCAACCTGGCCGGTATCATGATCACTTATCCATCTACCTACGGTGTATATGAAGAAACAGTAAAAGACATTACCCAGATAGTACACGAGCACGGTGGCCAGGTATACATGGATGGCGCCAACATGAATGCGCAGGTGGGCCTTACCGCTCCCGGCCTCATTGGTGCCGATGTTTGCCACCTCAACCTGCACAAAACATTCGCTATACCACACGGTGGCGGCGGCCCCGGCATGGGCCCTATATGTGTGAAACAACACCTGGCGCCATTCCTGCCCGGTCACGTATTCGACACCGAAGGCGAAGATGCTAATGCTGTTTCTGCTGCGCCTTATGGGTCTGCAAGCATCCTGCTTATCTCTTACGCTTACATCCGTATGCTGGGCTACACAGGCGTGCGCAAGGCCACGGAGTATGCTATACTCAATGCCAACTACATGCGTGCCCGCCTGAAGAACGACTACGAGATACTATATACCGGCAGCAATGGCACTTGTGCACACGAGTTCATCGTAGACCTTCGTCCTTTCAAAAAGAGTGCGGAGATAGAAGCTGAGGACATAGCCAAGAGATTGATAGATTATGGTTTCCATGCGCCTACCATGAGCTTCCCTGTTGCAGGCACTATAATGATAGAGCCTACAGAAAGCGAGGACAAAGCTGAGTTAGACCGCTTCTGCGATGCACTCCTCGCCATACGCAATGAGATACGCTCTATAGAAAATGGTACCGCTGACAAAACAGACAACCCGCTGAAGAATGCACCGCATACCCAAGCCGTTATCACTGCCGACGAGTGGAACCATGCTTATGGCCGCCAACAAGCCGCATTCCCGCTGCAATATGTAAAACACAACAAGTTCTGGCCTTCCGTAGCCCGTGTCAACAACACCTTCGGCGACCGCAACCTGATATGCACCTGTGAACCTACAGAAGCATACATGGAAGCAGAAGGATAGTAACAAAAAAAAATGGTTTAAATAAAAAGACCCGCTCGTGAGCGGGTCTTTTTATTTATCTTACTTGGAAACATATTTACCATGGGACTTAATGGAGTTATGGTTTACGAAATATTACCTAATGGTTGTTTGAATGGAGTATATTCTAATGATCATCCCAAAACTAATAACCAAATATTTAACGATGTTGCGAGGAAGAAGATAAGTGACAATGGAGACGAAATTTTAGGTGAATATATTTGTGGATTTATAGGGTCGGATAATACAGTTTGGGATTGCAAACTTATTATACATAACAGACCTAAACGCGTTCAGAACGGTCAATATCATTTTGAATGGTATGATAAAAACGACATCCTTATTTTTGAAGGTACAGGCTGGCGTACAAAAGCAAATCAAATTGCTGTCTCGTATAGGGATGTTGAGGCAAGGGACTATGATATTTGAGATTCCTGAAAGGCAATCTACCTCTTCTTCACCACTTCCTCAATAATATCACTCACTGCCAGCACTAAGTTATACGGTATCTGTATAGGGTTCTCCGGGTCAGGTACTACATCGTAGCGGCCAAGCTCTGTCCAGGTCATATAGAAACGGGGAAGATTTTTTACGTTCACTTCAAAGTACGTACCATCTTGCCGCACCTCGGGTATTATGGCTGCAAAGGTCGACTTGCCATCGTAAAAAATGCGTTTGGTGAAATTGCGGCCCATGCCGGCAAAGGTAATGGAGGGGTATTAATTATAGCGGTCTTTATGAAAAATTACCAGGTAGTTATTTACCCAGCAGGTGGAAGAGGAACATCAGTCGGTCCACATTCACTTCTATACTTTGTATGCCATGTGGCAGCGACAGCACTATGCCAGTATGTATGGCCGGTATAATAACGGTAGTATCATTTACCCGCGGCACGGCAACGTGAGCGTGGCGCATCAGCATGGCTGTATTACTGCTTACTCCGCTCGCAATGTCATCTCTATACATAGCCACCATGCACAGCGAATACATGGCCGCAGCCCATACTAGCGACTTACCCGCAAATAAGAGACCCTTTGAGAACCTGTTCTTCATACAGACACACTTTAGAATATCTTAAAGATAGCAAAATAATAAATGCACCCAGGAAATTCTGGCGGCGCCTCATCAAGCTACTTCCTTTTGGCGCGTTCGTATTGTTTCGGCCATTCCATTTCCTCATACCCCAGTTCCCGCGCAGCATGCATGGGGAAGTATGGGTCGCGCAGCATTTCGCGCGCCATTACTACAAGGTCGGCCTCGCCACCGGCTATTATTGCTTCGGCCTGGTGCGGGTCCACTATTATACCTACTGCGCCGGTTGGCATACGGCTGCCTTTGCGCACAGCCTCGGCAAACTGCACCTGGTAGCCAGGGCCCACAGGTATCTTTGCAGGTGCCACCCCTCCTGATGAGCAATCCACAAGGTCCACACCCTTACCGGTCAGCAGTTTGGCCAGCGCTACAGAGTCTTCAATGGTCCAGCCGCCATCTGTCCAGTCGCTGGCAGATATGCGCAGTAGCACAGGGTACTCTTCCGGCCACACGCTGCGTATAGCTTCCACTATTTCCTGCAGCAGTCGTATACGGTTCTCAAAAGCGCCGCCGTATTCATCCGTACGTTTATTGCTCAGCGGCGATAAAAATTCATTTACCAGGTAGCCATGCGCGCCATGTATCTCTATCACCTTAAAGCCCGCCGCATGTGCACGTACAGTAGCAGCTTTAAAATCGGCTATCACTTTTTGTATACCTTCTATTGTCAGTTCTTCAGGTGTATCGTACCCTTCCGCAAATGCTACAGGGCTGGGCGCTACGGTTTTCCACCCACCATCTTCGGGTGCTACCAGTTTGTCACCATCCCATGGTCGGGTCTTGCTGGCCTTGCGGCCTGCATGTGCCAGTTGTATGCCTGCCACACTACCGTGTGCGTGTATAAAATCAGTTATCCTCTTTAGCCCCTCTATATGTTCTTCCTTCCATATGCCCAGGTCGTTGGGGCTTATCCTGCCTTCAGGGCTCACCGCCGTAGCTTCTGTAATTATGAGCCCTGCGCCACCCACGGCCCTGCTGCCCAGGTGCACCAGGTGCCAGTCGTTAGCAAACCCATCCACACTGCTATACTGGCACATGGGCGATACCACTATGCGGTTCTTCAATACTATATCTCTCAATGCAAATGGGGTGAACAACTGGGCCATGATAATGCTGTTTTAAAACGCTATCAAAGGTAGAGATAAACCTTGTGGCTGGCCCATATCTTATGGTTATATTCCTATACAGCGCACGAGCATAAGTGCTTTATAGCATAAAGCATCCTCAATTATTTGATACTCCACACGAAGATCATATGTATTTTATATTTTCGCCGATACACCCTTACAAATATTATGATACCTATACGCTCCCTGTTGCTCACCTTGGTACTTTTGATCCCAGCATTTTCTTTTGCACAGGATACTTTGTATTTGAATGAGCAATGGAAACCTTGCAAAGAAAAAAAAGCAAGCTACTACCGGGTAATAACAAAGCAACCTGATGGCAAGTACAAAGTAGAGGACCATTTTATGAATGGACAATTACAAATGTCTGGCACCTACCTGTCTGCCAATATAGAGGATAAGACCCAACTTGATGGCTACTTCATAAACAAGGACGCAAAGGGTTATACCACAGATGAGGGCACCTATACGGCAGGTAAGCAAACAGGCTTTTGGAAATTCTATTATAAGAACAGCAATGCATTGAAAGGCACCAAAGACTTTCGGGCTGATTCTACCATGTATACCGTAGGTTATGATTCTGCCACCGGAAAAAAGAAGTATGAGGTCGCCAACAAGGGCGCATATTGCCCTATCAGGAATGTCTGGTATTACGCTGGCACCGGCACCGTAGCAGAAGAGCGCCTATATTCAGGTTGCAGCCTTGTGACCGCTACACAATATTATTCGAATGGGAAAATAAAGCGGCAAAATAGGTTTAAGGATGATTCTGTAGAAGGTAATGCATACGACGCTGATGGCAAAGAAATAGCTTACATCGCTCCCAAACCTGTATATACCCATGCAGACCAGCAACCCGAACCGTCTATAGATATGGGTAGTTACCTGTCGCGCGAACTTAGATATCCTGTTAAAGCTCGTAGCAATAATATTCAGGGTAATGTGCTCTTGAAATTCATAGTAAATGAAGATGGCCGTATATCAGACATTGTAGTTATAAAAAATGCTGATAATGACCTGAGCGAAGAAGCCGTACGGGTTATTGCTGCGATGCCACCCTGGAAACCAGGTATGGTAAATAAAATACCGGTCAAAGTATATTTTATTCAACCTATCACCTTTATGCTCCACTGATGAAGCGTTTATCGCATAACGCCCAGAAGACATAAGGCGCAAGTCACACGTATTTATATTCCCCAAAAAACTATTTTCCTCTTTTTTCCCAAAATACCCAGTCTTTTATCAATATCGTACGTCTATACATATAGGGGCTGCTGTGCAAAGGCACAAAGCAATCCCTAAAGTTTCATCTTTCAATGTTTTAGTATGATGAACACCATTAAGACCTATCGGTTCCGTATTACATTTTATACTTCAAAAGGCGAGGTTAGGCGCTGCGAAAAAACAATGCCTAAGTTTCCACTTCACCTGCTGTTGTACACGGTTCCCAGCCCCAGTTGCGTAGACTGCAACTAAAGCCGGGAATTGTAGTGAAAATTAACTAATATTATGTAATACTTCTACCGATCATGCCCGCATATTCTGAACAGGAAATAATAGCCGGGTGCAGGGATAAAAACCGCACGATCCAAGAACATCTGTATAAAATATACTACAGCATGTTCCTGAAGGTGTGTGCACGCTACGCAAAAGACATGGAAGATGCGGAGCAACTGCTGAATGATGGGTTCTTAAAAATATTCAATAATATCTCCAAGTACGGCGGCACTGGCTCTTTCGAGGGGTGGATGAGGCGCATCATGGTAAATACCTGCCTCGACTACCTGCGTACCAAAGAGCTGAAACAAGCTATGATCATGCATGTAAAATCGGTACCTCCAGAGGATACCGTTATATCTGTAAGTAATAGCGGGCTGCAGAATATGGAGTTCAAAGAATTGGTAAGCGTCATCCAGTCATTACCTGTTATGACGCGTACCGTGTTCAACCTGTTCGTTTTCGAAGGCTACAACCATGCCGAGATAGCGGGCCAGTTCAAAATAAGTGAGAAAACTTCGCAATGGCATGTGCACCAGGCACGGAGTTTATTGCAGCAGAAATTAAAAAAAAATGATCCGTTAAAGGTGAATTATGAAAGCAAAAGAGTTTGACGACCTCTTCAAGTCGAGATTTGAGGAGGGAGACTTCGCCTACAACCCGGGCAACTGGGATAAGCTGGTGGCGAAGATGGACAAGAAACCAAATAAAAGCAAAATGCTTTTATGGCTGCCTATGGCCGCTATAGTTTCATTTAGTTCTATAGCTGCATCGCTGGCTATGATCATAACTTTCCCTGCCCTTGTGCACCACAAGGAAGGGGCTGCTGTTGCCGCTATGCACAAGCCGGCGCCTGCTGCTTCTAAAACTATTGTCTCTGCTCCCATTGCTGCCGTCGCAGCTATCAACCGGTCTTGCACCTTACCTTACAATTATATCGCTTACACGCCCAAAAATATTACTGCAAAACCTCAGCATTCTGCTATAGAGAACCTGCTCTTTGGCGCACACAGCCGCCAGTTGCTGCCCAATAGCATCAATCACGATCTGCATCTTTCAGAGACTTTGCTGAAGGGCATACCCAACGCAACAGCCACTCCGCACGACCATATAGACCTGTTCGCCAATACTGACCGGTTCTACGAGCCTGGCACTGAAGATAAAAAAGCGCCGCGGTCTGCCATCAGCCTGCTGGGCGGTATCAACCATGGCACACAGTCTGCGGGGTACACCATTGGCTTTACTGCTAAAACAATGATAGGCCCAAAAGTATATATAGAAGGCGATGTTGCTTTTGTGAACAACAGCAATGCCGGCAAAACAGAGTATGCTGTAAATACACTTACACCTACAGCCAAGCTGGCTGCCACCACAAAGCAGCTCGATGTGACCGGGACCACTACAGACAATACACAGGCTGCACCGCCTATGGCCACAAAACCAACATCTTATGGTATGTACTATGCACAGTTCACCCCTACTATAGGCTACAATTTGCACAAGCGTTTATCAGTAGGCGCCGGTGTGGATATGCAGCAACTGCTACAGAATACCGCCGCCGCCAACGATGTGGTGAGCGATAAGATAGCGCCCCAGTTCGATATGGGTGTGGTGGGTAAAACAGAGTACACCCTTACACCCCGTATGAAGGCAGCCCTCTACTACAGGCGCGGCATCACCAATGTGCTTATCCCCGCTGACAGATATATAGACCGCAGCTACATGCAGGTGCAGGTGAAGTACACCATATTCAATAAATAGTGCAACGTATAATAAAGGGCCTGGAGTATTTACATACTCCAGGCCCTTTATTATTATTTATTTCGAATATCGTTCGATGCGATAAGAACTGAACGTAACATTGTCCCGTAGACAAAGGGCCTGTAGCGATAATAAAGAACAATAAGGTACATGCCTCGTAGAGGCACAGCGTACCAGGCATATAAGTAAGCACTGAAAAATATCGCTTATGGTATTGGCTGTTTTGCGTGCTGTACGCTTTGCCTTTAGAGGCAATATCGAATGGGTGTTTAGGACTATCTACAGACCCTTTTGTCCCTACGGGACATGTTCAGGTCGGTTGACTATAAGCGCTGGCGCAAGAATGAGACCTTGGCTTCTTATTCTAATACCAAACTTCACTATATTCTATACCTTACCCCAGCCGTTACCGGGAAATAGAAATACCTGTAGTGATAAGGGTCGTCTTGCAGCGTAGTGTGCACGGGTTTGTAGTCATGGTCGGTGTATCGCATACCAAACTCGCCGCATACACGCACTCGCTTAGCCACCCGCACAGCAAAGCCCGCCTGTGCGCCCAAAATATAGCCCAGCGTAGAGTTGTAAGTGGTCTGGTATCCTGATAAAGTACCATTAGGCCCGTTATACTCCAGTGTGTTCACGCCCACATTGGCTATCACAGGTCCGCCCATTATGCCTGCATACAAGTACCCGCCAGCGGGGGTATTGTGTAGCAGGTTATAAAAAAGGTAGGGAGTTATCAGTGGCTTTGCCAGGTTGTTGTATATGCGGTTGCCGTAGGTTGGCAGGTCGTAATTGTATTCTTGAACGTTCACCAGCTCTACACCCAGTCCTATTTGTGCTTTTGGCAGCGTAAGGCTGGCCTTTGCACCTACCGCGTATCCTGGTTGCGTTTTGTCATCTATCACGTACCGGTTATTGTACGGCCGCGAATGGAAAGCGAACCCGCCGAACACACCGATCTCAAAATTCTGGGCAGTGGCCACACCCGGCAGTAGCAGCAATAGTAGTAGTATATATTTCATGGTAATTAAAGTTACACCAAAGATCACGCCATGGCAACTTCATCATCCTTGTAAAGTAACAGCAACGCTTTGTCTTGCAGTATAGAACACAAGCAGCATCAGCAAAGAAGGGGCCTGAGCAAAGGTGCTCAGCACTATATGCAGTGGCAGGTTGCTGATGAGTGGTGTATTATTGATGAACAGTTTTATGATAAAAAGGGAAGGTATCACTACTATCAGTGTATTGCCGAACATCTTTAAGAAGGTATGTTCTGGCGCCAATCGCCGCACACGCACCCCAAGCTGTATACCTATCACCAGGAAGGTGATGTATACCAGGCCATCAAAAAAGTCCATCACCTCCAGCGCTTCCTTAAATTCTGCACTGGCCGAACTGTGCAGTATGAGCCTGACCACCGGGCTCAAAAATATTACCGCATATATACACAGGTACCAATCCATAGAAGCTATAACTGTTGTATTCTTATATAGAAGCAGGTATTTGCGGAATATAAAAAGCGTCACCAGGTTCAGTCCTATATCCACGATAGATACGCTTTGCGCTATGCCCTTACCCACCACAAAGTGTGCATAAGAAAGCAGTATAGTAAGCGCCGCTGTAACTATACCAATGGTATAGACACTCTTATGGTTATTGGCATTCTCTTTCAGGTCGGGTAGCATGGGGCAGAATAAAGTAGCAATGTAATAATATTATGTCTGTACCCGAAACCTCACCAGCTTATTAGGAATATGATCACAGTTGATCAGTATTAATGCACCATCCATCCGCACAATACCTTAAACTATTACCTTTACGGCCATAAACAGACAAGCAGTATATATGGAACATAAAAAACACAAACTGGAAACAAGACTGATACATGCGGGTGTGCACCCCGACCCTACCACGGGCGCTATCATGACCCCCATTTACCAGACATCTACCTACGTACAGGCAGCGCCAGGCGATCATAAAGGTTATGAGTATGCCCGCACCCAAAACCCAACACGCGCTGCATTGCAAAATGCACTGGCCAATATAGAGAATGGTAAGTATGGCCTGTGTTTTGGCAGTGGCATGGCCGCTACCGATGCTGTGGCCCGCCTGCTGATGCCCGGCGACGAAGTAATAGTGACCAACGACCTGTATGGTGGCACTTACCGCATTTTCACAAAGGTGTTTGCCAACTATGGCATCAAGTTCCACTTCATCAACATGCACGATGCCCAGGGCATTACCCAGCATGTGAATGACAAGACGAAGATGATATGGATAGAGACCCCCACCAATCCATTGTTGAACATAATAGATATTGAGGCCTGCGGCAAAATAGCCAAGGAGCACAATTTGATACTGGTATGCGATAATACTTTCGCATCGCCCTACCTGCAAAACCCGCTCGATCTGGGTGCCCATATCGTTTTGCACTCGGCCACCAAGTACCTCGGCGGCCATAGCGATGTGGTGCATGGCGCCCTCATCATGAATGATGCTGCGCTGGAAGAAAAACTGCGTTTCATACAGAATAGCTGTGGCGGCGTACCCGGCCCTCAGGATTGTTTCCTGGTGCTTCGTGGTATAAAAACACTGCATGTACGTATGCAGCGCCATTGCGAGAATGGCCGCGCCATTGCAGAATACCTGAAGGCACATCCTAAAGTAGGCAAGGTGTACTGGGTAGGTTTCCCAGACCATCCCAACCATGATATTGCAAAAAAACAAATGCGCGATTTTGGAGGTATGATCTCCTTTACTCTGAAAGATGATAATATGGAAGCCGCGCTTAGCGTGCTGAAGAAAACCCAATTATTCTCTCTCGCCGAGTCTTTGGGTGGGGTAGAGTCGTTGATAGGGCACCCCGCTACCATGACCCACGGTTCCATACCCCGCGAAGAGCGCATAAAGAACGGCCTCAGCGATTCACTTATCCGTCTCAGTGTAGGTATAGAAGATATAGAAGACCTGAAAGAAGACCTGGCAAATGCCATAGGCTAAGTGTGTAAATCTTTTGGGGTAGAAACACCATTCTCTTTCCACGATCGCACATAACACACATGTTTTGTGCGATCTTTTTTTACTAATAACTTTTTTATTTAAACAAAAACAATGGCAAAAATATCATATGTATGTGGCATGATATTTAAGGTGTATTGGTATACATGATACCTACATGCCATCAACTATATATACAGAGCAAGAGCTTATAGCAGCTATCAACTGCAATTGCCAGAAGGCTTTTGGCTACCTGTATACCAATTATGGTAATGCACTGTACGGTGTTATAATAAGAATAGTAAAGAACGAACATGATGCTTGCGATATATTGCAGAATGTATTTATCAAGGTCTGGAAAAATATAGACAAGTACGATCCCGGAAAAGCCCGTTTATACACCTGGATGAATAATATAGCCCGCAATGCTTCTATAGATTTTCTGCGCACCACCTACGCTCAGGATAAGAATAAGACCTCCGACATGGCCGGTGTTACTGAGCACTATATGCAAAAACGCGAAGCGGCTTTCGATACCATCACTATGTCTCAGCTGATGAACAGGCTGGAGGCGAAATACAAGACCCTTATCGACCTGTATTTCCGCAAGGGCTATACACACGAGGAAATATCAAAACTAATAGATGTGCCATTAGGTACGGTAAAGACCCGTATCCGCAAGGCCATAGAGCTTATCCGTATCGATTATGCTGATGCTGCCTGTTAGCGCCGCAGGAAAATAAATAAACTATCCCCCAACACATTCGTTTTTTTCTGCGTCTTATTGGGGGCTATGCGATCATTTTCGCTCATTATTATTGCCCTTACAATATACTGCTTCCCCGTTGCGGCTCAAAACCTTGTGGTCAACCCCGGTTTCGAGGACCACAACGCATGCCCTCCCAATCTATCTGCTATTAACTACGATCCTGCTTACAATACCTTCTCTACAGTAAAGGACTGGATAAACCCACTGCAGCACACAACCCCCGATTATTTCAATTCCTGCGCCGCACCTGGTCCGGCAGGTTTACCCACCACATCGCTGGGCTACAAGCAGCCACATGCCGGCCGTGGCTGTGCCGGCCTTATACCATGGGAAGGCTTTTTTGTGAACAACATACTGGTCAATAACTACCGGGAGTATATTGAGACCCGCCTCAGCAGCCCTATGCAAGCCGGGCACCAGTACTGTGTGTCTTTTTACGTTAGCTCCGTCATATCCGCAGGCCAGTACTATAATAATATATGTATGGCCCGGCTGGGGGTAAAGTTCAGTAACGCACAGGTTAGCAGTAGCACAGCCACCAATATCCTATCGCCATATAGCATGTCTGATACCCTGGGCCAGTTGGGTACCGATACCGGGCAGTGGCAAAAAATAGCTGGCACCTATACCGCTACCGGCGGGGAGCAGTGGCTCACCATAGGCTACTTCGATACTATAGCACAGTACGCACAGATATATCCCCAACCTGCCAGTGCTACCTTCAACGCCAGGCAGTATGTTTTTATTGATGATGTAGATGTTTCAGACATCAAAACGGGAGATACCACCCATACGCGGCAAACCATAAATATCTGCAGCCTCGACAGTGTGTCAAAGTATTTGATTGAGCCAGCAGGTGCCACCTACTACTGGTGGAGCGATCAGGCAGCAAGCACGGCACAGATATTGGTACACGATACCGGTACCTACTGGTGCACAGCACACTACGATGCATGTAATACTACTATTGATACCTTTCAACTGGTGTTCGTTCCTTACCATCAACTGGAGTTGGGAGCTGATACCGTAAGCTGCCAGGACCATCCATTGCTGCTCAATGCCGGTATCTATTATTATACTTACCTGTGGAGTACCGGCCAAACTACAGATACCATCACCGCCAGCCATACCGGTGAATATGTACTCACCACTACCGATGCCTGCGGACAGCAAAAAGATTCTGTCTTCATCACCTGGCAGCCCACCACCCCGCCACCTGTGGCAAGCGACACCACTATATGCGAGTATACCAGCCCTGTGGTACTCCCTGTATCCGGCACCGCCATCACGTGGTACCAGAATGCCGCCGATACGCACGGCTTATCTTCTCAACCGTTCATCAATACCAATGATACAGGTACATATACTTTCTATGTATCGCAGACCATCAATACCTGTGTTAGTCCCAAGGTAGCTGTCACCGCTACCATTAAGTACAAGCCCATGCACAGTGCACTGGCCAGTGTAAGCATTTGCAGCAAGGATACCATACTAATGGGCACCCGTCTGCCACAGGTGCAGTATGCATGGTCCACCGGCGATACCGCATGCTGCCTGGCCGCACACACAGCAGGCATATACACACGAACTATTACTAACAGCTGCGGCACCGCTACAGATACCACTATTATACATACAGAGCCTTGCGAGATCTGTGTATACCTGCCCAATGCCTTCACCCCCAATGGAGATGGCGTCAATGACATTTTAAAACCTATCGTTAGTTGCGCGGTCACAGACTACCGCCTGCGCATCTACAACCGCTGGGGGCAAATGGTCTTCGAGTCTTACAACCCTGCCTTCAACTGGGACGGTTACCTGAGCGGAATAGCCTGCGAGAAAGGTGCCTACGCCTACCTGCTGGAATACACACCCACCAATACCGGCCATACCCGGCAAGTTAAGGGGAATGTGACTTTGATAAGATAACTACCAGTTTTCATAATCGGGAAAACTTATACTGTTATGAGATGTATCATATCTTATACGTAAGCGTATCCGTTACCTTTGCAGCCACATTCATGCAGCGGCCTCTTACCATATCACTTGTAGGTAACCCAAATAGCGGAAAAAGCTCCCTTTTCAATTCGCTTACCGGGCTCAATCAGAAGGTAGGCAACTTCGCTGGGGTCACTGTAGATAAGAAGACCGGTATATCCAAGATCAGCGAGACCATTACTGCACATATACTTGACCTGCCGGGCACCTACAGCTTGTACCCCAAGAGCGCCGATGAACAGGTGACCTACGAGGTATTGCTGAACCACCACAATGAGGATAAGCCCGACCTGATAGTAGTAATAGCCGACGCCAGCAACCTGAAGCGCAACCTGCTGTTCTGCTCGCAGATCATGGACCTGAAGATACCCGTTATCATTGCCCTGTCTATGATGGATATAGCCCGGCAAAAGGGCATCACCATAGATATGGCAGGCCTGCAGCGGCTGATGGGTGTGCCCGTTGTGGCCATAAACCCCCGCCGCAACAAGGGTATAGTGCAGCTGAAAAAGAAGATAGCTGATGTGGCTGGCGCTGACAAGCACGTTATACAGCCCGACTTTATAGACATACACAAACTGGCCGGCACCTGGCTTACAGAGATAAAGGAACTATGCAACCTGGATAGCAACTATGCCGCCCTGCATGTAGCCTGCAATTATGCAGAGCTCAGCTACCTGTCGCCATACACCAAAACAGAGATAGGGCGCGTACTGGCAGCGAGCTCTTTCCAGAAGGCAAAAATGCAGGCCGAGGAGATCATGCAGCGCTACCAGCGCATTGGGCAGATAATGCCGCAGTGCGTGGTAGAGGACAGCCCGCTGAAGCGCATGGTCATCAGCGACCGTATAGACAAGATACTACTGCACCCCATGTGGGGCAATGTGATACTGCTGGCCGTGTTGTTCCTTATCTTCCAGAGCATTTTCTGGCTGGCCAAGTACCCTATGGACTGGATACAGTATGCATTCAGCAACCTGGGGGGCGTGCTCAACAGCATCATGCCCGATAACTTTGTGCGCGACCTTTTGGTAAATGGCCTGCTGGCGGGTATCAGCGGGGTGGCGGTTTTCGTGCCGCAGATCATGATACTGTTCGGCCTCATCACCATACTGGAAGATAGTGGCTATATGGCCCGTATCAGTTTCCTTACAGACAGGCTCATGCGCAGCGCGGGGCTCAATGGCCGCTCTGTAATGCCGCTCATCAGCGGTATGGCTTGTGCGGTGCCCGCCATCATGGCTACCCGCACTATACAGAACCGTAAGGAGCGCCTCATCACTATCATGATCACCCCGCTCATGAGCTGCTCTGCCCGCCTGCCGGTATATACCATACTCATAGCGCTGGTCATACCCTCGCAGCAATACCTGGGTATCTTTAACCTGCAGGGTTTAGTGCTTATGGGCCTTTACCTGCTGGGCTTTTTTATGAGTCTTATTGTGGCCAAGGTCATGAGCTTTCTCATAAAAAGTAAGGACCGTACCTTCTTCCTTATGGAGCTGCCCGTGTACCGTGCTCCGCGCTGGAAGAACGTGGGCATCACTATGATAGAAAAAGCCAAGATCTTCGTTACCGATGCCGGTAAGGTCATTGTTATCATATCCCTTATTTTGTGGGCGCTGGCAAGCTATGGCCCTCCCGCAAAAATGAACGAGGTGCACCAGAAGTATGCACTGCTGCAACAGCAACACCCGGAACAGCAGAAAGAGCTGGAGCGCTCTGCCGCCAGCGAAAAACTGCAGTATTCCTTTGCCGGTATCATGGGCCACGCAATAGAACCGGTAATAAAACCACTGGGGTTCGACTGGAAGATAGGCATTGCGCTCATCACATCGTTCGCGGCACGCGAGGCTTTTGTGGGTACCATGGCCACGCTGTATAGCGTAGGGGATGCTGAGGCCGGCAGCCGTACCCTACAGGAAAAAATGAAAGCAGCCCGCCGCGAAGATGGTACACCGGTATATACCCTGGCCTCCGGTTTGTCCCTGCTTATCTTCTACGTATTTGCCATGCAGTGCATGAGCACCCTGGCCATCGTGCGCCGGGAGACCCGCAGCTGGAAATACCCCATTATCCAGTTCCTCTACATGTCGGGCATTGCTTACTTGTGCAGCTGGCTGGTATTCATGGCTTTCCGGTAGTATATCCCTAAGCTGATCTTCAAACGTTCCGCAAGCGTAACTACATTTTATAGCCCAACCAATTGTGTCACTTTTATTGTCTCATTACCATACGATATCGGGCATCTATTTTTAATAATACTTATCTTACCTGTATGCGGTTAATTATCTCGCTAATAGCGACAATTTTTTTATTGCAAAGTGTGCAGGCGGTTGGTCAAAATACCATTCTCTGGCAAATAACAAAGCCAGGCTCGCCTCACGTATCTTACTTGTTGGGCACTTATCACCAAATGGGAAACTCATTTATCGACTCGCTACCACGTATAAAAAAGGAGCTAACTCACGCTGATGTTGCGGTATTTGAGTCAATAGGTGACCCGCAAAAGGTAAGGGATCTTTTAAATCAACGACAACCGACCAGCGATATAGAAAATACTTTGACAAAAGACGATATGTTGGATCTGCTGACCATTTCAAAAAACTGGGGTGTTGATGTTCATAAATTAAGACCGATGGAACTGTATGCGAAACTGCAACAGGAGTATTTCAAAAAAAACTGTGGTACTGTTCTTCCGACAGATAAATGGGACCACTTCGATGACTATCTGATCGATGTGGCCCGGTCAAACAGCATCCGGCTGAGCGCCTTTGAAACAGACAGTATATAAATGGATGCCATCAACAGATCGGGTGGAAATTGGAAAGAACTGAAAAAAGCGATCCATTTTTGGATACACACCACGATGGAGCCTAAAAAGAATGATAACAAGTGCGATGATGCGCACGATTATATGGCTTTCCGGTTTGATTATAGCTTTGACAAACCGTGTAGTAACAATGTGATATTAAGTGACCGGAACGATCAATGGCTAAAAAAGTTGCCGGCATTGCTGAACAACAATAATTGTTTTATTGCGGTCGGCTTGTTCCATCTATTTACGAACTGTGGCTTGATAGCCCGGTTACGGGAAATGGGATATAAGGCAGAGCCCGTCACCCTGCGGTGATAAGCCCCTTCAGGTCTCATTTCCATATCCGCTCTATCACCGATATGGACATAATTTGAGCGCAGATGATTTATCAATGTATCCCGGCTCTTACCTTCCTTTTGCTTTGTGATTTCTTTAAGATATGTTGGTGCGTGCTTTGGAATAGTATGTTTAAACTATTTTGTTTTAATACATTCTAAACCAATAAAGAAAACAATATGAAAACGAAATTAATGGCTCTTGGCGCATTGCTTGTTATGGTGGTATCGTTCAGCTCTTGCATTGTAGTAGAGCATCCTCATCATTACCATCACCATTATCGCGGTTACTACCGTCCTTATTAGCGGGTGGTCTTATAGTTTATAGGAATGGTCTTTGTGTTTGCTCCTATCTAAAACTTGAACACTATGAAAAGTATGGTTTTATCGGTTTGTGCTGTTTGCATCATGGCTATGTCGTTAAGCTCATGTATCATATTTCACCCACACCATCATCACCCCCATTTCCGTCATGGCTAAGATGGGTATCGATCATTAGAAATTTACAAGTATCGTTCTGCAGAGAACGGTACTTTTTTTGTTATGCTTATCAAGCGTATTTTCTTAATGATCTTTGCCTATATTTATGACATCATCTTTAACTGACTACCTGTTTTTTATGAAGAAAGTAATATTCGCCATTTGTTCTGCTGTTATTGTGCTTACCGCTTTCAGCTCATGTGCCCATTGGGAGCACAGCTACCGCGACCACAATTCAAACTGGCACCGTCATCACGACCGCTACTAAACCCTAATTTTCTTTGAAGTATAGACTGATGTGGGTCATCCGCAGGGTCAATCGTGTCTAAAATATGGGATGTGCTTAGCCAACTGAACACAAAACAGGCAATGATAAATTTATTAGCTGAACACCCTAAGTGCCGTTCGCGAAAGCGAAGCTGATCTGTAGTTCCAGATGCCTTTCAGAACACTGGAACATCGCGTGAAAATGTTTTACTTTTTAAATCCAATCATTTGCCGCTCTCCATGCTTTGTCTGTGCCTTATCTTTATTTACCAGGTAATTCAGCGCTTCATATACGTCTTCAAATTGCTTGTCATATTTATTTTCTAATTCCTTTAATTTGTCTGTAAGGTCTTTGTGTGTTAATGCATATTTCCTCATGAACACAAAGGCCCTCATGATGGCTATATTAACATCAATAGCTCTATCCGATCTCAAAACGCCACTTAGCATGGCTAACCCTTGCTCTGTAAATGCCATTGGTACTGCACCACCAAGTTTGCTTTTTGATGGTATCACATTTTGTGACACCATGTCTTCTACCTCACTATTAGTGAGTTCAAACATAAAGTCTGTAGGGAAACGTTTTATATTCCTTTTTACTGTTTGTTTCAAAACTCTTGTTTCTACTTCATACAATTCTGCCAGATCAAAATCAAGCATAACTCTTTGTTCACGGACCTCGTAGATCTTCTGTTGTATTACTTGTACTTGCATAGAAATAGAAAGCTATAGGTCTTTTATCAAATCTACTTGAAACATTGAAATAAAAAAGCCCCGGCAACCTCCACTTTTATTAAAAAAATGAGAGGAGACTGGCACCTTGGCGAGGATCTTTTACCTAAGCATTACCTACCACTCTCCACCTCGTCGCTGCTGTTTCTTCACGCTATCCATTCGCTTGCTGTCCAGCCGTTTGGCTATGGCGGCTTTAGATGGTTTGCTGGGTTTGCGCTTCTTGGGCTTTATTAGTGCGGCGGTCACCAGGTCGGTGAGCTTAGCCAGGGCTATTTGCTTGTTCTCCAGTTGGGAGCGGGTCTCGCTGCTTTTTACCAGCAGGTAGCCATCCTTGGTTATCCGGTTCTTTAGTTTGTCGTGCAGCCATTCTTTTTCTTCGGGCTGCAGGAGGCGGGAGTTATCTATATGCCACCAGGCTTCCACCATGGTCTCTACCTTGTTCACATTTTGGCCGCCCTTGCCGCCGCTGCGCGCTGTTCTGTAAAATATTTCGGGGCTCAGTTCGCGCATGGTTGGGGTTGGTTTATCGGGCGTCAAAGTCTATCACCACGCGCTCTGTACGCGGGTGGCTCTGGCAGGTAAGTACAAAACCCTTGGCCACTTCATCGGGCTCCAGGCTGTAGTTGGCTTCCATATCCACCTTGCCTTCTACTACCTTGGCACGGCAGGTGCTGCACACACCGCCTTTGCATGCATAGGGCAGGTCTGCGCCGCTGTGCAGCGCTGCATCCAGTATGTTCTCGCCATCGTAGGCCAGCTCCATATCAAAAGTGGTACCATCCAGGCGCACGCTTACCTTACTTTTCAGGGTACTGTCGGCTGTATGCGTCTTGGCCCACTTCTCGTGCGCTGCCTTTGGCTGATCGGGAGAGGTGAACAATTCTATATGCACGTTGGCCGATGGCATACCCATATCTACCAGTTGCTGGCGCACGGAGAGTATCATTTCTTCCGGTCCGCAGATAAAGGCTTCGTCTGTGCTGTGCACGTCTATGAGCTTTTCGCAGAAGTCAGCACATTTCTGCGCATCTATACGTCCGTTGAACAAGGGGATATCCATGTGCTCGCGGCTGAGGATGTGGTACACGCGCACCCGCTGCATGTATTTGTTCTTCAAGCCTTCTATGGCTTCGCGAAATATGATGGAGTTGCGGTTACGATTGCCATATACCAATGTGAAGCTGCTGCCCGGCTCATTTTCAAGCACCGTTTTCATGATGCTCATGATGGGGGTAATGCCGCTGCCGGCCGCAAAGGCTATATATTCTTTTTCTGTTTTATCGGTTGTCCGGGGCGTGAATTTGCCCATGGGGGGCATCACATCCAGCACATCACCAGCCTTCAGCTCACTGTGTGCATAGCCTGAGAATTTGCCCTCGTCCACTTTCTTTATGGCCACACGCAGCTCGTTATCGGCAGGGCTGGCGCATATGGAGTAAGAGCGGCGCACCTCTGCGCCATGCACGTGCTTGCGGAACGTAAGGTACTGGCCGGGTGCGAACCTGAACGTATCTTCCAGCTCGCCGGGCACTGCCAGGCTTACAGATACACAATCAGCCGTTTCGGGCCGCACATCTTTTACGGTAAGTGGATAAAACTTCAAAGTGGACATAGATACTATATATACGACTAACTATACTCTTTGGTCGGGCGGCAAAGGTAGCAAAAACAAATTATTGATCATTCCAACATATTATCCAGTTCTTCCTTGCGTATCATGGTGAATACTTTTTTGCCGTCGGGGGTATACTCTGGCATACTGCAGGCAAAGAGCTCGTCTATAAGCGCCTGCCGGCCTTCTTCCTGCTGTATGGCGTGCCGGTTGCGGCTGAGGCGACGGGCCATACTGGCCAGCAGCTTATCATTCCGGCTGGCGGCGGCATCGGGGCTTTCGTGTTTCAGCTGTTCTATCACCTCGTCCAGCACATTTTTCTCTTCTCCGGATGGTAGCCCGGTGGGCACGCCCTGCACCACATAAGTGTTTTGCCCGAAGGGCGCTATGTCAAAACCAATGCGGGCCATATCGGCCAGTACGGTATTCAGCAATATGGCATCCTGCGGCGCAATATCGAAAGACAGCGGGAACAGTAACCGCTGCGAGGGGGTGACCCCGGTATTCCACTCCTGTAGCAGGCGCTCGTACCATATGCGCTCCTGTGCGCGGCGAATGTGTATCAGCATCAGGCCGCTGCGCACGGTGGTGAGCAGCATACTATTTTGTATCACCATCACATTGCTGCTGCCGCCGGCTATGCTGGTCTCTGTATCGGTATGCAGTGTGCCCGCCTGCGAGGGCAGGGTGGTCTGGTCCACTATTATGGCATTCTTGGGTACTGTGTTGGCTACTTCGTACAGGTCTTTCCAGCGAGCCAGGCTATCCTTGCTTTCTACAAAGTGGGCCTGCCCTTTGTTGGTAAATGTATTATATAGGTACCCACTGCGGGTAGCATCGTTCTGCGTATCGGTGCGTGGCTGCTGTATGGCGCTTAGTTGCTGTATATCGGCGTTCAGTGTAAAATCGAGCGAGGGGGCAATGTTGTACCGGGCCAGTGCGTGCTTCACAGCTGCATTCAGGTAGGTATACATCAATCGGTCATCCTCGAATTTTACTTCCTGCTTGGTGGGGTGCACGTTCACATCTACCCGGGCTGCATCTACTTCCAGGAACAAAACATAGAACGGGAAGGCATCTTTTTCTATAAGCCCCTCGTATGCATTGGTGACGGCGTGATGCAGGTAGGCATTGCGTATGAAACGGTTATTGATAAAGAAGAACTGCATGCCGCGGGTGCGGGTAGCAGCTGTGGGCTTACCTATGAAGCCGTTTATCTTCAGCACATCGGCCTCTTCCTCCACAGGCACCATGTTCTTTTCGTAAGTGTTGCCCAGCAGGCCCACTATACGGGTCTTCAGGTTCTCTATGGGCAGGTTGTACTGTTCGGTACCATTATTAAAAAAGCGGAAACCCACCTGTGGGTGCGCCAGTGCCACGCGGGTAAACTCATCGAGTATGTGTCGCAGCTCTGTAGTAGCACTCTTTAAAAAATGGCGACGTGCAGGCACGTTGTAGAACAAGTTCTTTACCTGTATATTGGTGCCGGCATTGGCGGCACAGGCTTCCTGCAGTTTCACCTCTGTACCTTCTATTACTATGCGGGTACCTACATCGCTGGCGGGTTGGCGGGTCTTCATCTCTACCTGCGCTACGGCAGCTATCGATGCAAGGGCCTCGCCCCTAAAACCCATGGTGCGTATGGTGAACAGGTCATTTATATTCCTGATCTTGCTGGTGGCGTGGCGCTCAAAACTCATACGGGCATCGGTAGTGCTCATACCCTTACCATTATCTATTACCTGTATCAGTTCCTTACCCGCGTCTTTTATTACCAGTTGTATCTCGGTAGCT
Source organism: Flavipsychrobacter sp. (assembly GCA_965276955.1). Classification (GTDB taxonomy): domain Bacteria; phylum Bacteroidota; class Bacteroidia; order Chitinophagales; family Chitinophagaceae; genus JABDEZ01. The sequence continues at coordinate 49,342 of CBDIBP010000044.1, read as the reverse complement.
CCGGCATCCACAGCATTTTCCAGCAGCTCCTTTACGGCGCTTGCCGGGCGCTGCACCACCTCGCCCGCCGCTATCTGGTTGGCTACCTGGTCTGATAAAAGCTGTATGATATCGGCCACTTATTTTTTGAGATTTTTGCAAAGGTAAGAGAATGCGGTAATGTGTTAATGAGATACTGTGATATCAGAAATTACCGGTCGGTAAGAAAAAAATAAAATCGGTGATTTTTTAGAAGACGACGCATGAAACACCATGCGGTGGCTCATATGCATTAAATAATAAATTTCCGCTGTTACCGAATTATTTCCGGTTTTTACCGGGGGCGGAAATTTAGGGTCGACTCTTGCCTGCCATAATAATGATCCTGAAGCAATTTACGATGAGGGGATGGTTTGGGCAAGAAAGGATATCCACAAAGAGGGGATGCCTATAGGAGTATCATAACTATTATTAATTAAACTAAGATTCAACGTTGATCGTAATTTTAAGGATGCTCACACCCGCTGTTCTTAATTATTTTATAAAAAATCATTATTTTTAATTTTTAAAGCGTGTTTGCTGAGTAAGGTAAGTTTATGAGTGTAGCAGGTGAGCGTTTGCCCATACAGAGTTTGAATTTTGGACTGGATTCCCTTGGCATAGGTGTGTGGGATATAGACCTTATAAATGGTGAGATCAACTGGGACGACCGATGCAAAGACCTGTTCGGTCTTTGTAATGAGAACAACCCCACCTTCGACCAGGTGGTTTCTTACATTCACCCCGATGACCGCGAAAGAGCGCTGCAGGTGGTGGCCACGGCAATGGACCCCGCAAGTGGTGGCAAGTATGACGTAAAGTATAGAACACTGCCGGGCATAGCGGGCATAATGCATCTGGTACGCTCTACCGGGAAAGTATCTTTTGACGAGAATAACGTACCCTTCCGTTTTGCAGGAATAGTGGTAGACATTACCGAGGAGCTGGAAAGCTTTGCTGCCAATGCCCGGGTAAAGGAAGAACTGAACGATGTAAAGAAACGGCTGAGCAATAATGAGCAGCGGCTGAAAAGCATTTTTGAACAGGCACCTGTAGCCATAGCAATACTGCGCGGAAGGGAAATGACCATTGAAGCTGCCAATGACGGTATACTTGCTGCCTGGTGCAGAACTAACGAGATCATTGGCCTGCCGATAGCAGAAGCGCTACCCGAAATAGAAGCACAGGGATTTCTGCAGCAGCTGCAAAATGTTTATGATAGTGGTACACCATTTTTTGGAAATGCTGTACCCGCAAACATGGAGCACGATGGCATACAGAAAAAAGCATACTACGACTTTGTGTTCACCCCCCTGAAAAATACGGACGGTGCTGTAGATGGCCTGATGGTGGTAGCTATAGATGTGACACTGCATGTGGAGTACAGGGAGAAAATAAAAGAGAGCGAGGGCAAGCTGCGCACTACCATAGACCATATACCCACCCTGGCATGGATAGCCAATGCAGACGGATGGATATACTGGTACAACAAAAGATGGTATGAATATACAGGCACCACGCCCGAAGATATGGAGGGCTGGGGATGGCAGTCGGTACATGATGCAGAGGAACTACCAAAGGTAATGGAAAGATGGCAACTGTCCATCGCGAACGGCACCCCATTTGAGATGACCTTTCCGCTGAAAGGGGCCGATGGTAATTTCAGACATTTCCTTACGCGCGTAGTACCTTTTTACGATAGTGAGCAAAAGGTATACGAATGGCTGGGCACCAATACAGATGTGACCACCGAGATAGAAGCCAAACAAAAACTGGAAGAAAGCGAGACCAAACTGCGTGCTATAATAGACCAGGCACCTATGGCCATAGGCGTACTGCGGGGGCGTGACATGATAATAGAGTCTGGCAACGATACCATTTTTGCGATATGGGGAAAAGACAGATCTGTAACCGGGCAGACCATTACCGATGCACTGCCCGAAATAAAAAACCAAGGATTCCTGGAGCTGCTGCAACACGTATATGATACGGGTGTACCGTATTACGGCTACGAGCAGCTGGTGCAACTGATGCACAATGATGTGCTGACAGATGTGTATGTAGACTTTAGCTACTCACCACTAAAGGATAGTGCAGGTATAGCGAACGGCATACTGGTGCTGGCTACCGACATTACTGCCCGTGCACTGGCAAAACAAAAAATAGAGGCAAGCGAAGCCAAATTCCGCTCATTCATAGAAAAAACACCTGTGGCCACTGCGGTATTCACCGGCAAGGACCTGGTAATAGAAATAGCCAATAGTGTGATGCTGGGCTACTGGAAAAAAGGAGCTGGTGTAATAGGCATGCCCTACAAACAGGCAGTACCAGAACTGGAGGGACAAGGATATTTTGATATACTGGACGATATATTCCGTACCGGCAGGGACCACCACGAATATGCATCGCGTGCAGATATTGTAGACAACGGAGTGACAGGTACTTACTATTTCAACTATTCGTATACACCATTGTTTGATGAGCATGGCGCAGTATATGCCGTACTGAATATGGGTATAGATGTAACAGAACAAGTGCGGGCCAGACAAAAACTGGAAGAAGCAGCTACCGAGATGCAAGGCGTGATGAATATGGCCAACCTTGCCAACTGGAGTATGGATATAAAGACCAAGACATTTACCTATTCTGATAGATTTATGGAATGGCTGGGCTTTGATGAGCGGACAAAGAGCCTGGATGAAGCTTACAACCCACTGCCAGACGAATTCAGGCAGCTGGTACCCGAAAAGATAAATGAAGCTATAGTTACCGGTGTATATGATAATGAGCATCCCATCATCAACCGGCTTACCGGGCATGTGCGCATAATACATGCACAGGCCAATGTATTTTACGATGAAGATGGTGCGCCGCTGGTATTGCGGGGCACAGCGCAGGATATTACAGAACAACGAAACATAGAGCTGGCCCTGCAGAACCTGGTGACCGAGCGTACAATAGCCCTGCAAAAAAGCAACAAAGAGCTGGCAGCCATAAACGAGGAGCTGGCCGATAGTGTGGAGCAACTGAACCGATCGAACGAGGAGCTTTCCCAGTACGCTTATGTGGCCAGCCACGACCTGCAGGAACCACTCCGTAAGATACTGGTGTTCTCTGACCTGCTGGAGAAACAGGAAGACCTGTCTGACAAAAGCCGCGATGTGGCCATGAAGATCAGCACATCATCTCGCCGGATGAGTCTGTTGATAAAAAGCCTGCTTGAATTCTCCAGGTTGCTGAACTCTGATGCCATGACCCGGCCAGTAAACCTTAAACACATACTGAACGATGTGATAACAGATTTTGAGCTGACCATAGAGGAAAAGGATGCTGAAATAATACTGACCAATACGCTGCCTGAGCTGGTGGCCGTGCCACTGCAGATGAACCAGCTTTTCTACAACCTGATAGGCAATGCTCTAAAGTTCTCTAAAAAAGACGTGCGGCCAGTTATCAATATTGCCTGTGAAAAACTGACAGCAGCCGAGGTGAAGCAATATCTGAAAAAGCATAGCAGCGAGGCCACATATTACGACATAACTATAGCAGACAATGGTATCGGTTTCGATACAGCATACTCCGAACAGATATTTGAGGTCTTCAAACGGCTGCACACCCGCGATGCATATCCAGGGTCGGGCATAGGCCTGGCGCTGTGCAGGAAGATAGTGATCAATCATGGTGGGGTTCTATACGCAGAGTCGCAACCGGAAAAAGGATCTACATTCCATATCATTTTGCCGGGCGAGGCATCCTGAACCAAAAAACTTTGAAACAGTTGTGTATGTGGCCATGCACCTAAACAATATAACTTTGTGATATGCCCGTTACTACCGAAACTCAAATTCCAGTATATTCCCTCGAGCTATCGAGCAGGGATGGTAGTAAACAATTTGAAATAAGAACGGGCGTGGCCGGGCTTACCCCACAGCAAAAGGAGTTATTCTTCGTTCCGCACCGGCAAGACTATTACAAACTGGTATTGGTGAAGGAAGGTGGCAGCCGCCACTGGGTGGATATGGTACCCTATAATATAAAAGCCAACAGCCTATATATTTCCTCGCCCAGGCAAGTGCTTTTGAAAGAGGAGGCAGATGTATGTTTCGTAGGTACATCCATAAGCTTTACCGAAGAGTTCCTGGATATGGAAGAGAACAGGCTGCTAAGACAGTTGCCTGTGATACAGGATAAACATAATGGACACGAGCTGAACTTATCGGCAGAGGATGTTGATTTCATAAACGATATCACTGCAAAAATGCTGGCAGAGTATCAGCACAAACTGGACTGGCAAAATAATATGCTGCTGGCATATACGCGGGTGTTGCTGATATACGTGAGCCGATTGTACGTGGAGCAGCATACCAAAGCCGACCCACCGGCAGACCACGACCTGGTGAAAAAATTCAAAGACCTGGTGACCGAAAAATTTGCAGAATGTCACGATGTGGCTACTTACGCAGGGATGCTGCATTTAACTCCCGGTCATTTTAGCGAGGTCATTAAAGAGCAAAGCGGTAAAACGGCTATAGAACACATACACGACCGGCTGCTGCTGGAGGCTAAGCGTTTGCTGTTCCACACTAATAGCTCTATAAAAGAAATTGCCTATCAACTTGGTTTTGAAGATGCGGCGTACTTCAACCGGTTTTTTAAACGCCTTACAGACAGCACTCCACTCAACTACCGCAATACCATCCGCGAAATGTACCATTAATGCCTGCAGGAGTGCAACTATGATGCATGTGAGGCATTATACCTTTGTACCGGTCAAGAAAAAAGCTGACCGTAAAAAGATATCACATGAAAAAAGTATTGATCACAGGGGCTAACAGGAGCATAGGGTTTGAAACAGCGCGACAATTATTGCAGAAAGGATATTACGTGTACCTGGGCAGCCGCACTATAGAGAAAGGCAATGAAGCTGTAGAGAAACTAAAAGCGGAAGGCCTGACCGAAGTAGAAGCTATAGCTATAGATGTAAGCGAAGAAGCATCAGTAAAAGCAGCACGAGCCGAAATAGGTAAGAAGACCGATGTGCTGGATGTGCTCATCAACAACGCTGGCATCAGCGGTGGTTTTCCACAACCAGCCACCAGTACTGATGTATCGGTATTCAGGGAGGTATTTGAAACTAATGTTTTTGGTATAGTGAGCGTAACGCAGGCTTTTCTGGATCTGATGCACAAGTCGGATGAGCCGCGTATAGTGAATGTTACTTCTGGTTTGGGTTCCCTCACACTGCATAGTGACCCCAACTGGAAATATTACCCAGTAAAGGGTGCTGTATACTCCCCATCGAAAGCTGCGCTCAATATGTACACTATTATTTTGGCATATGAACTGCGCGACACACCTTTTAAAGTGAATGTGGTAGACCCAGGATATACTGCTACCGATTTTAATCACCACCGCGGACCTGGTACTGTTCAGGATGCTGCCGCACGTTTGGTAAAAACAGCAATGATACCAGCTGATGGCCCTACAGGGCAATTTTTTAGCGATGATAATAACCCGGAGACCGGGATAAGCCCGTGGTAATATCGTTTGAACATTTGTTATAATAAAACATCAACCAATTTTTTATGAATAGAGCTATAGAAGAAAGGCTCCTGAGCCTTGAGGATGACCATGCCATAAGAACACTGGTAGCAAAATTTGCTGATACCACTACCCGTGCCGATCATGAAGGATTTAGAGCGCTATGGAAACCAGATGGTGTATTTACCATTAGCCAACCCAACTTTGCTACACGCACAGGAATAGATGAGATATCTGCCTTGATAAAACAATTGCGAGACAAAAGGGAATTTTTTGTGCAGTTCGTGCATTCTGGGGTCATTGATATAAAAGGCGATACGGCAAGTGGCCGGTGGATAATGCATGAAGTGGCGCAAGGGCCGGGAGAAAAGTATTATAACAACTATGGGATATTTAACGACACCATGGAAAAAATAAATGGTACCTGGGTATTCACCAGCCGCACTTATGATTATATGTGGCTGGACTACACAAAGTTTACCGGGCAAACAGTATCGTTACCCAGCTATATATAGTTACCAACATCTCTTATATACTAACTCAATTTTGCGATCATCTTCCTGCAAAATTGAGTTTTTTTTATAGTTTCCTTATTGGGCTTGGCTAATGGCATTCTTTTTATATATACATAATACCTTTGAAGTGCGTTTCCCCATAGGGCAGATCATTCAAAGTTGCAAGTTGTTGATAGTCTTTTATTTATCCACACGGGGTATGGATACCGTGTGTATTGCCTTGTATAAATGAGTGAATAGAGAGAACAAGTTTCCTCAAATTGGGTTGGAAGTTATTTACCCTTTTTACTCTCCTACTTATACAGCACCGATCAGCACATTATCTCTTTGTTAATTACTCACAAGTAAACAATAACTACTATCCACAATTTGCTGTGAGAATGCCTGTTCTAAAGGTTTCTGTATGTGGACAATTCATTAATAACTTTGTGTAAACTATTAATAAGGTAAATTGCAAGTGATGGGAGAATTTTTAATCCCCATATTAACAGCCCTAATTAATAATAGTATTTCTTTTAAAAAATTTAACTATAGTTATTATGCCTGTGGATATCGCCACCTCGTTGCAGGAAATTGAAAAAAAAGGATTCATAGATATTGATGTGGATCCTACTTTGGACCTGTATGAGGAAATAAATAAACTGAAGAAAGAAAAGAATGCTGTGATACTGGCACACTACTATCAGGAGCCGGATATACAGGATATTGCCGATTATATAGGCGATAGCCTGGGACTGGCACAAAAGGCTGCAGGTACCAATGCGGACATGATAGTTTTTGCTGGTGTGCACTTTATGGCAGAGACCGCCAAAATACTGAACCCCAACAAAAAGGTGGTGCTGCCCGATATGAAAGCCGGCTGTTCGCTTAGCGATAGCTGTCCGCCACCATTATTCAAAGCTTTTAAAGATAAGCACCCTGATCACTTGGTGATATCTTACATCAACTGTTCTTCGGGCATTAAAGCTTTGAGTGATATCATTTGTACATCATCTAATGCGCAAAAGATAGTAGAGAGCTTGCCAGCTGACCAAAAGATAATATTTGCACCTGATAAGAACCTGGGTGGATATATTAATAAGGTAACCGGCAGGAACATGGTATTGTGGAATGGGGCCTGTATGGTACATGAACTATTTTCTTTGGAAAAAATTACCCGATTAAAGGTTAGGCATCCTGAGGCAAAGTTGCTGGCGCACCCTGAGTGTGAGGACCCAATATTGAGAATAGCAGATTTTATAGGTTCTACTACACAAATATTAAAGTATAGTAAAACAGATAGCGCCACTACTTTTATAGTAGCTACTGAAACCGGAATACTACACCAGATGCAAAAAGATGCACCAGGAAAAACTTTTATTGCTGCCCCGCCTGACAATGCCTGTGCCTGTAATGACTGTCCGCATATGAAGCTGAACACACTTGAAAAAGTGTACCTAGCTATGAAATATGAACAGCCTGAGATACTTATGAATGAAGAATTAAGAATAGCCGCCAAAAAGCCCATAGACAGGATGCTGGAACTGAGCAGACAGTTTGGCCTTGTGTAGCTGTTACCCCCAAAAAAAGATTTTTTATTCACATTATTAGGGTTAAATTTGTTTTTAGTCGTCTATTGTATTATTAAAACTATTTTGAAAAAATTAAAATTGAACTATGAAGAAGTTTTTTTTACTCCATTTACTGTTGGTATCCATGGTTTGCGGCCTGTGCACTACTGCTAATGCACAGTACAGCTTGCAAACACTTGGTGCACGTCTCATCGTTAATTCGCCTTACTCATTACAAGGCACTAAGAAATTTACTTACTCTTCTGACCCAGCGTATACTGGTCCTTGGGGTGGTTCTTTAACAGGGCAGTTCTACTTTCACCAGCCATTGGTGCACATCAGCGATTCTTTGGTGAGTGGTAAGCTTTCTCCTTCTGACTCTGCTAAAGTAAGTGGCAAGTGGGCATTAGTATTCCGTGGTGGTGGTTTTTTCTTTAGTGATAAAGCATATTACTGCTTTAAGGCTGGCGCTAAAGGTGTTATAATAGTGAATAACGTACCAGGCGCTGACCCTATAGGTATGGCTGCTAATACTACCAATCTTAACTACACTGCCATTACATGCCCTGTGCTTATGGTATCTAACCCTGATGGTATAGCGCTGAACAATGCGCTGTATGCGGGCCTTGCGGATACTGTATCTTTATCACAATGGGGTTTCAACCTGCCGCATGACCTTGCAATGGTACCAGGCAGCAGCCCTACCCCATACCTTGGCGCATTGCCTTTGTCGCAGATAACTGCACATGGTGGCAATGTACCACAGTACAATATGTACAACGGTGGTTTTGTGGCCAACATTGGTAATACACCAGAGTCTGAGGTTGTTGTAAATACCAACCTGTATTTTACACCAACATCTGGTATAGCAACCTTATTGCGTCATGATACTACTACTATAGGCAGCATAACTGTTGCTGATTCAGTTTTAGGTAATTACAGCGATAGCATTTACAAACCAGTACCAACCGTTACCGGTCGTTATGATGTTATGAACTATATCACATTCAATAATGCTGATAGTGATACACCAGATGATACATTGAAGAGCTATAGCTATGTTACCGATTCAGTATTCTGTCTGGGTCGCTGGGATGCTGTTAAGCATGAGCCAGTTTCTACAGGCTATGTGAAATTTGCTACTGGCAGTACATCATGGGGTCCACTATTTTATGTGAATGATGGTCCTTACCAAGCTGTACAAGTGCAGTTGGGTGTAAATGATGGAGATACTTCTAAACATGATCTGCACAATGCGAACAGTGGTTCACCTTTATTCGTAACAATGTTCAGATGGGTAGATGGTACCAATGGTCAGCCTATGGATAGCATTGTTCAGTATGGTGAGCTGGTACCTGAAGGTATAGCTACAAAAACCTTTACCACTTTGGATACTAACGATCAGAAATTCACAGTTAGCATAAATGATATTAATGGTACTGCAGGATCAAAAGCTTACTTAAGTGCAGGTGCTTACTATTTCTTTGTTGCTGATCTGGGTAGTGGTTTGAGCATGGACGTAGATGGTTACACTAATTACTTTGGTCGTATGTTCACTACAAAGAATATTGGTAATTCAGCACAATCTTTCGCGCCAGTTGCTAATGATGATGTACAGTCTACAACTCCTTCTTCTAACCCAGGAGGTGCATTTGCTATGATACCTTTTGTAACTAACTCGGCAGGTACTATTAGTAATATCAATGCCTTAGGTACTAACGGTATCAACCTGGTAGATCAAACACCTTCTTTTGCACTTTATACTTCTAAGTCGCACCAAGGTGTTAGTGTTAAGAATGTTGTGAACGCAAAACCAGATTACACTATCTATCCTAACCCTGCTGCTGGTACTGACATTCACGTGAAAATGGATCTGACAGCTAAGTCATCTGTTGTTTATTTCAACATCTTTGACAATACAGGTCGTTCGATATACAAAACAGTAAAGTACAACGTACAGTCTGATGACTTTACTTTCCCTACTTCTACTTTGCCAGCTGGTCAGTATTACATAGCTACAAAGACAGATGCAGGTTCTACAGGATTACCATTTACCATCTTGTCTAAATAATTAATAATTGATTTGAGTAAAGCCCGGCTATATAGCCGGGCTTTTTTTATGTACTTACTTACTTTTATTATTGATTGTTGACCAACTGGTCTTTTTAATGGGTAAGTTTGGCTATTTGGAATACTGTGTTTCTATTGGCTATTAACGTGGGAGTGTATTTGGTGTATTGATAACCAATTCAACTATTCAGAGGACTACTTATACTGTAGTGCTGAGATGTAAAGTAATGTGTGCGGAAAAGCGATCATTAAAAGATACAATAGTTACTAACAATGTTTCACGTGGAACAACGGAGCTACAGATGGAAGCCAAAACCAATATCGATACCTAACTGTTTGCAGTTGTTCTCATCACTGGGTGTGAAGTGTATACTCTCATTTATTTCTATTTTAGGGCTAATTCTGTATGTAAAGCCCTGTGATAAATAGAATGGTACCAGCTTATTGTTTCGTGTATAAGATATGGGCATACCGCCATCGCCATTTACTACTTGTTTACTGCCCATACTGTAGTAGCAACCAACGCCAACGAAAGGTTTTAGCTTTCTATTAGCTGGTGCCATATAGTATTGTATGGCCAATGGTATATTAGTAGTTGCTGGCTGTGTGCGGGAGCGATAATATGCTGGTGTTACCCGTAGAATAGGCGTCTCAAAATGGTTTGCTGAATAGCGGACACCACTCTCTATAGACAAGCGCTTATTGATATACCTTCGTAAGTAGATGCCACTGGTATAGCAGGAAGCACAACGTGCACCTATCTTCAGGTCTTTATCTGTAATAGAAGCCCCTGTTGTGGCACCTAATGTAAAGAACTTCCTTTGCTTGTGCCATGTTTGTCCTACGGCAGCGGGTGCATGCAGCAATAACAAACTTATGGAGGTAATAAATAACCGTTTCAAAAGCAGAGACCTTTTTTATTTAACGCAATATTATATAATTTATTGTTAGCGAACAGTTTTATTTATGTTAATGTGGCGTATGTAGTGTTTATAGGGGTATAGTTGTAACTCATTTTTTCATGTTACCTTTGCGGCTATGTTTTTAAAGTATGATGTGATAGTGGTGGGTGCTGGCCATGCGGGTTGTGAGGCTGCTGCTGCCGCTGCTAATATGGGTAGTAAGGTATTGCTTATTACCATGAATATGCAAACTATAGCCCAGATGAGCTGCAACCCAGCTATGGGTGGGATAGCTAAAGGGCAGATAGTACGTGAGATAGATGCTTTGGGAGGATATAGCGGCATAGTGAGTGATAAGAGCATGATACAGTTCCGCATGCTGAACAAGAGTAAGGGGCCGGGTATGTGGAGCCCACGCACGCAGAACGACCGTGAAGTTTTTGCTAATACCTGGAGAGAAATGCTGGAACAGACACCAAATGTGGATTTCTGGCAGGATACAGTGAATGGACTAATTGTTTCACGTGGAACAGTGGAAGGTGTGGTAACCGGAATGGGACATGAAATATACGCTAAGACCGTTGTACTTACGAATGGTACCTTCCTGAATGGCATCATACACATAGGCGAAAAGCAGTTTGGCGGTGGCCGTATAGGAGAAAAAGGTGCTACAGGTATTACTGAACAACTGGTAAGCATGGGTTTTGATAGTGCACGGCTAAAGACCGGTACCCCGCCACGCATAGATGGACGCAGCCTGGACTATACCAAAATGGAAGTGCAGGATGGCGATGAAGAAGTGGTAGGGTTCTCTTATCTGCCTATAGAAAGGATAACACCCAAACAACAACGCTGTTGCTGGATAACATACACCAGCACAGAAGTACACGATATACTAAGGACCGGCTTTGAGAAGAGCCCCATGTACCAGGGCAGGATAAAAGGAAGTGGTCCACGCTACTGTCCCAGCATAGAAGATAAAGTGACCCGTTTTGCAGAGAAAGACAGGCATCAGCTGTTTGTAGAGCCTGAAGGTTGGAATACGGTGGAGATATACGTGAACGGTTTCAGCACATCGCTGCCAGAAGAAGTGCAGTACAAAGCATTGCGTACAGTAGCGGGTTTTGAGAATTGTAAGTTCTTCCGCCCGGGGTATGCTATTGAGTACGATTACTTTCCGCCTACGCAGCTTACATATACTTTGGAGACCAAGCTGGTGAACAACCTGTTCTTCGCCGGGCAAATAAATGGCACCACAGGTTATGAAGAAGCGGCCTGCCAGGGATTGATGGCCGGTATCAATGCCCACCGCAAAGCAAAAGACCTGGAACCAGTAGCGCTTGGCAGGCAGGATGCTTATATAGGTGTGCTCATAGACGACCTTATAAATAAAGGAACGGACGAGCCTTACCGCATGTTCACCAGCCGTGCAGAGTTCCGTACCCTCCTTCGCCAGGACAATGCAGATATGCGCCTTACAGAACTGGGGCACAGCATAGGCCTCGCCAGCGATGAGCGCCTGGCGCTGATGCAGGCCAAAAGGGGTAAAGTGCAGCAACTGAAAGATAAACTGGCCGCTTTTTCTGTAGAGCCGGCAGCAGTGAATGACTATCTGGAGGCAAACAATTCTGCACCACTGGTAGAGCGTACCCGCGCGCTAAAGCTATTGCTGCGCCCAGGTATAGGTATAAAGGAACTTGCAATAGCTATACCTGCACTGGCAACAGAGATGAGCGAACCAGATGCACTGGTGATAGAGCAAGCAGAGATACAGATAAAGTATGACGTGTACATAGAGAAGGAAAAGGAACTGGTGAAGAAGATGGAGGGACTGGAGAACCTGATGATACCCGAACTATTCAATTACGATAAACTGCAGGCGCTCAGTACCGAGGCAAGGCAAAAGCTGGGTAAGATAAAGCCAAGGACCCTGGGCCAGGCCAGCCGCATCAGTGGGGTGAACCCAAGTGATGTGCAGATACTGATGGTGTATATGGGTAGGTAGTTCTTGCTTTATCAGAGCGAGGCTATCCGCCACCCCTGCGGTAAGCATTTTAATGATGATAGCTTGATCATAGCCCATGCGGATCGGCAATTAATTATTATCCTGCATGGAGGGTAAAGCCCGACATGACAAGCCAGGTTCGGGCTATCAGCCGGACTTACGACCATAGACTTACGACTCAACTTGGAAATTAAACCCGCCATACAATACTATTGTCAATATAGCGAACGCTGCCACAAAGATGTGCGCAACAAGCTGTATGAGCTGGGCTGCACCACACCCGAGGTAGAGCGGCAAATAGCGGACCTGATAGAGATAGGGCTGCTGAACGAGGAACGATATGCCAAAGCTTTTGCCCGGGGAAAGTTCAATACCCTGCAATGGGGGAAGGTGAAAATAACCTACCAGCTAAAGGCACACCAGGTATCGGCCTACTGTATAGGTAAGGGACTGAAGGAAATAGATGATAATGCCTACATGGCTACCCTGCACAAACTGGCCACAAAGAAGTGGGCAAGCCTGAAGGCCGAAAAGAACCAACCCACAAAAAAAGCGAAGATGTATGCCTATCTGCTGCAAAAAGGGTATGAACGCGACCTGGTGAACGATGCCATTAACAAATTGATAAACTCGCAAAACTGATGCAGGGTGCATATTTTTAGTATATTTACAATACTAACTGCTATTTTATATGGTGCAACAGGTAACGGAGGGGGTGAGCATTACGGTAGAGACCTTTTACCAGCCGGCACAAAGCAACCCGCTTAGTTCCGAATATCTTTTTGCATACCGTATAACTATAGAGAACCTGGGCACAATGCCAGTGAAGCTACTGAGCCGCCACTGGTATATTACCGACAGCAATGGCGCCCACCGCGAAGTAGAAGGTGAAGGGGTGATAGGCCAGCAACCCATAATAGAGCCGGGGGATAACTACCAATACGTATCGGCAGTGAACCTGCGCAGCGAAATGGGCAAGATGCACGGCAACTACAAAATGGAGAACCTCTACAACAAGCGCTTGCTTGTAGTTAACATCCCTGAATTCCAGCTTATTGCTCCTTTTAAGATGAATTAGGAAGATAGGCGCTAAGCCCTTCCTACTTTCACTTGCTAACCTCATCCCATAGCGTCAGCTACTTTCTTAGCGTGTATATAGAATGCATATTAGCTTAATAGGCTAACAGAGGTGGGCTATAGACCACGTAGAAAAACATACGTATCTATAAATTTTTCAACAATAATTATTTGACCATGCAATGAGTTGATAGATAGTCTATTACTTAAATAACAATTAAAAATTTGTGGATAACCCGGAATATTTTGTTAATAATTACAAGATCTTGTAATTTACCTTACTAAATTGTGCAAATAACCGTCTATATAAGAACCTTTCTATCTAAGTAAAGCGCACGCTATGAAAAAATATATACTATCTGTACTTGTTGTGCTGATCTCTTTTTGCACCTTGCACGCGCAGCCGGCCGGTTGGGCATACGAAAAGCCCTTTGCCGTTACCAATAGCAGCAGCCAGCTACTGCTTAATTATACCATTGGCATTACTGTGAATACCCAGGCACTGATAGCAGCACACCAAATGCAGGATAGCGGCCAGGATATACGCTTTGGTACGCCATGCACAGGAACTAAGATCTTTAATGATTACATTTTTTCTGGTATCAATACTACAACTACTCTTATCTATGTGCAGATAGACAGTTTAAAACCAAACAGCACACTTACTATATATATGTTCTATGGTAAATCTACAGCGACAGCGACATCAAGCTTAAGTGCATTGGATGGTCCATATACTATGTTCAACGGGCAAGACCTATCTTTAACAGGCAGTTTTGGTTTCACTTGCTGCTCCCTTACGGATACTACACGTGCAGGTGTCCTTTTTCAACCCAATCAGCAGTTAGTAGTAAGCTCATTAGGAGTTTTTGTAGATTTTGATTTTGATCCCGTTCTTTTGCAATTATCATCTTATTCGAGCCCAACAGCAACAGGAAATGTTATCGCTAATATAGGTACCCCAAGCAACCCGCCAATTGACGGATGGGAATTTGTTGATCTGCCAAATCCGATCCCTATTTATCCTGGTAGCTATTATGTGGTATCAGTAGCGCTGGATAATGACTTTTGGGATTACTTTACCACCAGCTCGATACCGCCATACTCACCACAGGTAAATATTGCCGGATATGCAGAGAACTTCTATACATTTCCGTTCCCACCATTAGCTACAACAGCACCAATACCAACTGTAGCATCACTGATCGCAGGTTTTGCAGATATCCGCTATTATATAACACCTGTACAAAACTCATCGGTTACTTATATAGCTGATTCGGTTATTAACGGTAGTGCATTTTACGATCCTAAGGATACCTTGGTATGCCCAGGCAATGCAGCTTCGTTCACTGCACAGGCCAGTGGTGCACTGAATACTTACCAGTGGCAGGTGAATACCGGCAGCGGGTGGACCAACCTGAGTACAGGCGGACCATACAGCGGTGTGAATAGCAAAACCCTAAGCATATCGCCTGCAGCTGCAACTATGAATGGCTACCAGTACCGTGCATATATGACCAGCACTTGCGGTACCGGCTATAGCAACCCGGCCACACTGCACGAGAACCTGAACCCCGCCATATTGCCGATAGTGACAATAGCCGGCCCTAACCCGGCATGTGCCTATACCAATGCACTGTACACGCTTACTACCAATGTAGGCGCAGGGGCCAGGTATTCATGGGCCAGGAATGGCAATACCATAGGTGGCGCTACCGGCACATCGTACGCTTTTGCACCTAACAATGGCGATGTGATACAGGCTATGGTATTACCACCAAACAATGCCGCCCTGGGATGCTACATAGATCCGCAAGCGGTAAGTAATGCGGTGACCATACGAATAGGCAGCAACTTTACGCCATACGATTCTATAGCTGCCAGCAACAACAACAGCTGCGCGGGCACTATTGTAGACTTTACAGGATATGGTAATGTATATGGCGGCACCTACCAGTGGTATGTGAATGGCCAGCCTTACCCAGGCGCCACAGCATCGCTGTTCTCTTATGCACCAACCAACGGCGACCAGGTAACAGAAGTAGTGTATACCCCGCAAAACGGTTGCTACAGCCTGACCAGCGCCACCAGCCAGCCGGTGGTTGCTACAACAGCATATGGCGTTACCGCTACCATAAACCTTGTGGGGCCGACCACAGCAGTAGATGGCAACAACATAACGCTTACTGCAAATGTGCTTAACTATGGCACAGGGTATACCATTATATGGTCTAACGCCGGTGTGGCCTTCGATACTACAACGAATGTGAATACCATACTGTTCAAAAAAAGCCCTTCGCCAGAGATCGACTATATATCTGCGCGTATTTACCCGGTATCGCCATCGAACAATACTTGTTACAACCCAGCAACATCTAACACGCTGGTTATAGGCTTTACACCATACAACGTGGGTGTGAACAACGTAGCGAACAATAACAACATCAGCGTATATCCCAATCCGTTCACCAGCACAGTAAGCGTGAGCGGCCTGGCCACCGGCGATATGCTGGAAGTATATGACATGACCGGCCGCAAGGTGGGCATGCCGTACAAGGCCAGCACCACCACAGCAGAGTACACGCCCGGCGGCCTGGCAGCAGGCCACTACATACTGCGTGTAACAGATGCGGACGGGGCTGTGAAGGCAAACCTGCCAATGAGCAAGCTATAGTAAACAACAAAACATAAACCATAACGAAACGTCCCGGCCATAAGCCGGGACGTTTCGTTATGGCCAACCCCCACCATGATGAACCCGTAAAAGTTTTTTAAATACCGCTATTTAACCCGCAAAATAATAACGAATTTAGCCCCTAACACCCTCACCACCACACGATAACAAAATTTTTTCCGATAATTATGAAAAACTTTGTACATTTCCATTACGGGTTATAGTTCTATATCTCGTAGCAGTGATCAAAAAGAAAGAACAAACAATTCAGGTATGAAAAAACATTTACTCCTTTCTCTTTTCGTGTTGTGCATGAGCGCAATAACATATGCCCAACCCACAGGCTGGCTGTATGAAAGACCCATATCGGTAACCAACTCCGGCAGTCAGCTGATACAGAACTACAGCCTGGCCGTAACGGTGAACACACAAGCCCTGATAGCCGCTCACCAGATGCAGGCCAACGGTGCCGACATTCGTTTTGGTACACCCTGCACAGGCACGAGGATATTTAACCATTTTGTATACTCAGGCCTCAATACAACCACCACGCTGATATATGTGATGATAGACTCGCTGAAGCCGAACAGCACACGTACCATATATATGTTCTACGGTAACCCTACTGCTACAAGTACGGCAAGCTATAGTGCGCTGAACGGTCCGTATACTATATTCAATAATCAGACTATTACATCGCCGCTCAGCTATAATTACAATTTCGGCAGTACGAACGATTATCAGGACGGTGTATATTTTCAGCCCAATCAATCGGTACTGGTCACAGGTTTAGGTGCATATGTACCCAACAGCACATCGAGGCAGGTGCAATTATCATCGTATTCCGGCGGCGCAGGTACTGTTATTGCCAACCAGACGATACCAAATACCTCTTACAACACTTGGGTATTTGTGAATTTGGATACCCCTAAGATCATTACTTCCGCTAATCAGTTCGCGGCTTCCGTCGTAACGTCAGACTATTATTCAGCACCTCTTTATACTAATTATTACAGTACCTCATCCATTCCATCGGGTACAGCTTCACAGATAAACATTTTAGGCTATGCTGCCGGCTATCCTCTTGTAGCCAATGTAAATACCACTGCTCCTAATGTATACCCCAGCAGTTCTTACATGGAAGGTTTTGCTGATATTCAATTCTATATATTACCTGTAGCCAATTCTTATGTGACATCACAACTGGATACCGCAATAAATGCAAGCGCTCTGTACGACCCTGTGAATACATTGCAGTGCCCTGGGCACTCTGCAAGTTTTAGTGCACGGGCCACCGGTGTGCTGAATACCTACCAGTGGCAGGTGAATACCGGCAGCGGATGGACCAACCTGAACAGCGGCAGCCCATATAGCGGTGTGAATAGCGCTACACTGAGCATAGCGCCACTGACCGCAGCAATGAATGGCTACCAGTACCGCGCATACATGACCAGCAGCTGCGGTACCGGCTACAGCAACCCGGCCACACTGAGTATAAATACAGCACCAGCTATATTGCCTATAGTGAACATAGCCGGCCCCAACCCTGCATGTGCCTATACCAATGCACTGTATACACTTACTACCAATGTAGTGAGCGGCACCTACTCATGGGCAAAGAACGGTAATACTATAGGCGGCGCTACAGGAACCACATATGCTTTTGCCCCGGCGGCCGGCGATGTGATACAGGCAACGGTGATACCGCCTGCCAATGCTGCCTTGGGCTGCTATGTGCCTAACCAGGCCGTGAGTAATGCAGTGACCATGCGCATAGGCAGCAACTTTGTACCATACGATTCTATAGCTGCCAGCAACAACAACAGCTGTGCAGGCACCATTGTAGACTTTACAGGATATGGCAATATATATGGCGGCACCTACCAGTGGTATGTGAATGGCCAGCCTTACCCAGGTGCCACAGCATCGCTGTTCTCTTATGCACCAACCAGTGGCGACCAGGTGAAAGAAGTGGTGACCACCCCGCAAAACGGGTGCTATAGTCTTACCAGCGCCACCAGCCAGCCCCTTGTTGCTACGACCGTATATGGCGTGACCGCTACTATACATCTTGCAGGCCCGGCCACAGCAGTAGATGGCAGCAACATAACACTTACTGCTAATGTGCTTAATTATGGCACACACTATACCATTATATGGTCTAACGCTGGAATACCGTTCGACACTACGATAGATGTGAATACCATACAATTCAAAAAGAGCGCTAAGCCGATGGTGGACCACATCTCGGCACGCATCACTCCGGCATCGCCAGCGAACGGTACCTGCTATTCGCCAGCAACATCTAACACACTGGATATAGACTTTACCCCATATAACACCGGTGTAAGCAATGTAGCTAACAACAATAATATAAGCGCCTACCCTAACCCATTCACCAATGTAGTGAACGTGAACGGCATAGCTAATACCGACCTGCTGGAAATATATGATATGGCCGGCCGTAAGGTGGGCACTACCTACAAGGCCACCGGTGCTACAGCAGAATATACACCAGGTACCCTGGCTGCTGGCCACTATATACTGCGTGTAACAGATGCTGATGGTAATGTGAAAGCAAACCTGCCGCTGAGCAAATTGTAAATAGTAAGTGCGGCAAAGCGATAGCAATGACCACATATGAATAAACTAACAATAAGATAACAACAGCCCCGATCTTCGGGGCTGTTGTGTTTTATGGCAGGGGTAGCCAATGAATGCCGCGGGGCAACTATCGCGAGTGATCTGTTAAGGTCAGTAGGTGGTTTGAACGGTTTTTAGCAGATCGTGTGGATAGCCCATGGTGACTGCGCTGATGCTATCTAAACTTGACACCTGAGCGGCAGACAACCGGACCTCCAGCGATCTTAAGCTGTCGGTAATGTGAGTGAGGGTGCGCGCACCTATTATAGGGAAGGCATTCTTTGTGAGCACCCAGGCCATGGCTACTTGCCCCGGCGTTGCTTCAACTTCTGCCGCTATTATTTCCAGTTGGTCTATAATGGCTTTGGTGGCAGCATCTTCCTGGTACCCATCGGGTGCGAGCGTGAGCCTGCCCGCAGCACCCTTACGGTACTTGCCGGTGAGCAGGCCACCGGCCAATGGTGAATAAAGCATGGTACCCAGACCGAAGTGTTTGGCCATGCCCATCAATTCCCTATCGGCGGTGCGCTGGGCAAGGTTGTATTCAAACTGCAATGCCGCCAGCGGAACTGCACTGGCAATAGCCGCGGCCTTCCAGGCCGGGAAGTTGGCCAAACCGCTATACAGCACTTTGCCCGATGCGATGAGGTCTTCCAAACCCCTGGCAATTTCTTCCAGTGGTGTGGCGCCGTCATCAAAATGCGGCATGTAGATATCAATGTAGTCCATTCGTAGTCGTTTCAAACTTGCCTCTACAGCCTGGCGCATGGCTTTGCGGTGATTGCCGGAGTTTGCTGGCGCAGGAGCTGCATAGCTGCTGCGGGTATACTTGGTACAGATAATAAAATTGCTACGCTGGGGCGCAACGAACTTCCCTACTACCTCCTCGGCCTCGCCAAGCTGATACTGGTCGGCCACATCAATAAAATTACCACCCGCATCAGTATAGGCTGCCAAGATCTTAGGGATCTCATCTGCAGCGGCTCCGTAACCACGGCGCCCGCCCAAGCTGGCAGCGCCTAATATCAGTTCACTTGCTGGCAGGCCGGTATGCGCTCCGAATAATTTATATTTCATAGGTCAAAGTTCGGGGCGCCCCTCTATTAAAACAACCGCGGCTAAATTCAGCCGTATGTGGCAGGACTGGAGATGGGTATATTTGCAACATGTATGAAAGAAAGCTGCCTGTGGAGCTGGAGTGCGGACTGCACTTGTTTATGGAGGTGATGAACGGGAAATGGAAAATAAACCTGATATGGTGCATACATGGCGGGGTGAAAAGGCCATCTGAACTGCACCGGCGCGTACCCAAAGCATCGCGGCGGTTGCTGGATGCACAGCTGAAGCAACTGGCAGACCAGGGCATCATCACTAAAACGATATTTGACCAAAAGCCGCCAAAGGTGGAATATGAGCTTACCGAGCTGGGCAAAACACTGATACCAGTAATAGAAGTGACAGCGCAATGGGGCGAAGACCACCGCCAGATGCTGGAACCTTTTTTCCGATAGCCAGCAACAGGACAGAGGTTCTGATATTTAGGAGCGAACTGCAATAAAAAGGGCTGCAGATCTGCAGCCCTTTTTATTGCATATTATTGCAGCCGTATCAATTTGGGGAAAGACTGGTTTTCCAATAGTCTACTATTATTCTGATAGTGCGCTTTAACTGGGAATAAGTATCGGGCTTTTTAAAAAATCCCTGGAGAGACATAGTGTATGCCCTTTTGACTATATCCTTGTTATCAGATGTTGTAAAAAAAACAAAAGGGATACATTTTTCATTCAGCGTCTCGTTATTGCAGATCATCTTTCGTAATTCCATACCATTGATACGGGGGATATTAATATCTGATAAGATCAGAAAAGGGTGTACATCATTACTGATGAGGTATTTTAAAACTTCTTCTCCCGTCTCAAAAAAGACAATTTTGTTAGGATGGTCTAACTCTATCAATATTTCCCTAAGCGCTTCCCTATCGTCTACGTCATCTTCAATAACAATTATGGGACCCTCATTCATTTTGCTATAATTTACCTTAACAACATTGATAATAACTTAAACCAAATGTAGCCTCTTTACATCGTTTGCACGTTAATATATTGTAAATTGAAAACGTGGGCATTTACTCGCTAAAAATTAACAGTGTTTAATTATAGTATAATTATACCCAGCACAGCTTTAGCTACTCATTCACGCATTGGTCGCAAACCGCTTATATTTTCGAAGAACCCGAACTGATAGACCGCTCACTTTCTACACGCTGCTACTTTAAATTTATTTCCATACCTTTGCGCGCTATTTGGCAGGCCGTTCTCTTTTCTCCTACGGAGTGGCCTGATCTTTCAAACAGGAGAATAAAAATGATCTCACGCTTGAGTGCGTGATAAAAAGAGGGCTTTTAATATGGACATCCGCAATATTGCGATCATTGCGCACGTAGATCACGGTAAGACTACCCTGGTAGATAAAATACTCCACACCACCAACGTGTTCCGCGACAACCAGGAGACCGGTGAGCTGATAATGGACAGCAACGACCTGGAACGCGAGCGTGGTATCACCATTCTTGCAAAGAACGTTTCTGTAACTTACAAAGACGTAAAGATAAATGTTATCGATACCCCTGGTCACGCCGACTTTGGTGGCGAAGTAGAGCGCGTATTGAAAATGGCCGATGGTGTGCTGCTGCTGGTAGATGCCTTTGAAGGCCCGATGCCGCAAACACGTTTCGTACTGCAGAAAGCTTTGCAGCTGAACCTGAAACCGATAGTGGTGATAAACAAGGTGGACAAGCCAAACTGCCGCCCCGATGAAGTACACGATGCTGTGTTCGAACTGTTCTTCCAGCTGGATGCTACAGAAGAGCAGCTGAACTTTACAACTATATATGGTTCTTCTAAACAAGGCTGGTTCAATACATCACTGACCCCTACAGAAGATATTACTGTATTGCTGGATACTATACTGGATGTAGTGCCGCCACCAACAGTTATTGAAGGCCCAATGCAAATGCAGATCACATCGCTCGACTATTCTTCTTTCCTGGGCCGTATAGCTATAGGCAAGGTGACGCGTGGTGTAGTAAAAGAAGGTATGCCCATAATGCTGTGCAAAGTAGATGGCACCATGCAGCGTGGCCGCATTAAAGAACTATATGTATTTGTGGACATGGGCAAGAAGCGCGTGACCGAAGTGCAGTGTGGTGACATATGTGCCCTGGTAGGTATAGAAGGTTTCCAGATAGGTGAAACAGTTGCAGATGCGGAAAATCCTGAGGCATTAGAAATAATACCAATAGATGAGCCAACGATGAACATGCAGTTCAGCATCAACAACTCCCCTTTCTTTGGTAAAGAAGGTAAGTTCGTGACCAGCCGCCACATACGCGACAGGTTGATGAAGGAACTGGAAAAGAACCTGGCCTTGCGTGTATCTGAAACAGATGATGCAGATAAATTCCTGGTGTATGGCCGTGGTATCCTTCACCTGAGCGTACTGGTTGAAACTATGCGCCGCGAAGGTTATGAGCTGACCGTAGGCCAGCCACAGGTACTGACCAAAGAAATAAACGGTAAAAAGAACGAACCATACGAAATACTGGTGGTGGATGTGCCTGCCGAATTTAGCGGTAAGGTGATAGACCTGGTGACGCAGAAGAAAGGTGAGATGCACATAATGGAAACAAAAGGCATGATGCAGCACCTGGAGTTCGAAATTCCTTCGCGCGGACTGATAGGCCTGCGCTCGCAGATGCTTACCGGCACCGCTGGTGAGGCTGTAATGGCGCACCGCTTCAGCGAGTACAAACCGTGGAAAGGTTTTATACCTGGCCGTAGCAATGGTGTATTGCTGGCAAAGGTGGGTGGTAAAGCAACTGGCTACTCTATTGATAAACTGCAGGACCGCGGTTCTTTCTTTATCGATCCGGGACAGGAGCTGTACGAAGGCCAGATAATTGGCGAGCACATAAAACCAGGAGACCTAGTGGTGAATGTGGCCGAGACCAAGAAACTGACCAACATGCGCAGCAGCGGTACCGATGATTCTGTACGCATAACGCCAAAGATACTGATGACACTTGAAGAGTGCATGGAGTACATACAGCAGGATGAGTGTATAGAGGTGACCCCACAGAACATACGCCTGCGTAAGATAATGCTGGATGAAGAAGACCGTAAGAAGTTCTCTAAAACAATGAAATCGGAAGCATAAAGAGCCGAGTAGAATATATACTAACCCTGCAGATATCCACACGGATCTGCAGGGTTTTTTTATACGCCATTATTTTCAAAAAAAAAAACCATTTTATTAAGACATTACGACGATCTTTTGTTAATATTGTTGGTAACTGTTTAGGTTAGGGGTGTGGCGTATTGTCATATTCCTGTCTTCTTATCTATTATATGATATTGAGTGCCAACCATTTTACAGTTACCTATGTCTATATTAACAGTCTATTAAGCATAAATTGAGGTAGCCTATATGAAAAAGCTGTACAACCAAATGTTTGAGCCTATAAAAAATGTGTGCCGCAAAGCTGCGGGTGGGAAAGTGATAATGATGGCGGCGATACTTTTGTCATCCTACCAAGGATGGGGACAGGCATCGGTAGTTTCTCTTGCAGGCCCTACATGTACCACAGGCACCCTTACGCTTACCAGCAGCATACAGCCCGCGCGCATAGTGTGGCAGCTGGGCGGGGTGACCCAAAGCACAGTAAATGCCACCTGGAACCCAAGCGGTATAACAGTGGCTGGCGGTAACGGCGCCGGCACAGCTACCAACCAGCTCAATGGCCCGAACTCAGTTTATCGCGATGCTGCAGGCAACCTCTTCATTGCAGAATATCTTAACCATCGTGTCATAGAGTTCCCATCGGGTTCTACATCTGCTACCAACGGTACTGTTGTGGCGGGCGTTACCGGCGTTAGCGGTAATGATGCTACACACCTTAATGGCCCATCGGGCGTATGGGGCGATGCAGCAGGTAATATATATGTAAGTGACGAACAGAATAACCGTATACAAAAATTCCCTTCAGGCTCTACATCTGGTACGGCTGCAACAACAGTTACCATAACCGGCCTTACTTTATCGAGCCCGGAAGGATTGATGCTGGATGCTGCAGGTACCAACCTATACGTAGCAGACCAGGGTAATAACCGCATAGTAAGAATAAACCTGGGTACCAATGCCGGCACAGTAGCAGCAGGTGGCAACGGAAGTGGCAGTGCCACCAACCAGCTTAACTCCCCTACAGGACTTTATATCAACTCAGGTTTTTTGTATGTAGCAGATTTTGGTAACAACCGTGTGCAGTTTTTTGGTGCAGCGGGTACCAGCTCAAGCACTACAACAGCAACAACCGTAGCAGGTGGTAACGGTAGCGGTGTAGCTGCCAACCAGCTGAACAACCCAACCAATGTATATGTAGATGGCCTGGGTAATGTATATGTAGCAGATGCATATAATAACAGGATACAACAATGGGCACCTCCTTACACAACGGGTACTACAGTTGCAGGTTCTGCAGCCGGTACTGCGGGTTCTTCTGCAACTTTGCTGAATCTGCCATATACCATTACACTTGATGCAAGTGGTAATATATATACCGCCGGCTACAACAATAGCCGTGTGCAGGAATTTACATCTACCATACCATTAACATATAACGCCACAACAGCTGGCAACTGGAGCGCAGTGGTAACAACCTTTAAAGGTCTTACAAGCACAGCGAACTTTACGGTAAATGTTCCCCCTACCCTTACTGGCAGTCCTACATCGCAAACCATTTGCGCTGGCGGCAGTACTTCTTTTACAGGTAGTGGTACCGGCAGCGGCCTTACGTACCAATGGCAGGTGAGCACTGATAATGGTGTAACATTTAATTCCGTAACCAACGGAGGCGTTTACAGCAATGCTACTACAGCCACTTTGAATATTACTGGTGCTACCTTCAGCATGAATGGTTACCAGTACAAACTGGTAATATCTGGTACTTGCCCACCGCCTGTGACCACAACTGCTGCTACCCTTACTGTAAATGCAAATGCGGCGGTAGTTACCAACCCATCGCCACAAACTATTTGTGCTACGGGTAATGCTACTACCGGCAATGCTTCTTTTACAGCAGCAGGCTCGGGCAGCGGAACCATAAGCTACCAATGGATGGTAAGCACCAACGGCGGCACTACCTATATAGCTGTTACCAATGGCGGTGGTTATTCCGGCGCGACTTCAAGCACTTTGAATATTACTGGTGCAACTACTGCAATGAACGGCTACCTGTACGAAGCAGTAATTTCTACAAGTCTTTGCCCGGCAACTGCTACAACTACTCCAGCCTTACTTACCGTGAACCCACTGGCTACCATAACGGGCCAGCCCGCACCGGTTACAGTTTGTAACAGTGGCAACGCCGTATTCTCCGTTACCTCTACCGGCGGCAGTACCTACCAATGGATGGTAAGTACAGACAATGGTGTAACATTTAATAATGTAACTAATATAGTACCTACTACAGGCGCTACTACTCCTACACTTTCACTGAGCGGTGTTACCACTGCTATGAACGGGTACCAGTATCGCTTGACGGTAACTACCGGTTCGGGCTGTGCTATTAATTCGAATACAGCATTGCTTACTGTGTACGCTACACCAGCTATAACCAGCCAACCAGGCAGCCAATCGGTATGCCCAGGTGCAACCGCAACTTTTAGCACAACCGCTACAGGCCAGGGACCACTTACTTATCAATGGCAACTGAGCACCGACGGCGGAACTACATTTGCTGCTATAACAGGCGCTACTGCAAGTACATACACTACGCCTGCTACAACAGCAGGTATGAATGGCTATATATATAATGTAGTAGTATCGGGTTTTTGTAATTCGCCAGCTACCAGCAACAATGCTACACTTAATGTATATACACTTCCTGCTATCACTACCCAGCCAGTAAGCGCTACTATATGTAATGGTGCCCAGGCCACATTTACTGTTACTGCTACCGGCAGCAATCTTACATACCAATGGTACAAGAGTATAGATGGTGGTGTAACGTTCAATGCGATAGCCGGTGCAACTACCAATACGCATATTACACCTGTAGGTGCCCTGGCAGGCCAATACTATGTTGTAGTATCTGGCTCATGCGCTCCATCAGTGACCAGCAATACAGTAATATTCACAGTGAACCAACCTCCTGCAGTAACAGGCGGTGGCGTTAGAAATTCAGTTTGTGCCAATAACAATACTACATTTACGGTAACGGGCAGCGGTACCGGCATAAATTACCAATGGCAGGTGAGCACCAACGGTGGTGCTTCTTACACCAGCCTGGGCGCAGGTACAGCTCCATATTCTAATGCGCAGACGAATGCCCTTACCATAACAGGTGTTACTACATCGATGAACGGTTATTTGTACCAGGCAGTAGTTTCATCGCCGCTTTGCTCTCCGGCAGTTACCAGTGTGGCAGATACACTGCGTGTTACGGTGTCACCAACAGTGATATTCGGTACTCCAGTTCCGGCATGTTCTGGTCCAACAGCAAGTACAACAACAATTCCATTCAGCGGTCTTACCGGTGGTATACCCACGTTTGCCCCGGCAACAGCGAACTTTGCATACACTGGCGGTGTACAAACATTTACCATACCAACGGCAGTGACCAGCATAACAGTAGATGCAGCAGGTGCCCAGGGTGGTGCAGCAGCTACCGGCCCTGTAGTGAACTCAATGGGTGGCAGGGTGCAAGCAACACTTAATGGCCTGACCCCAGGTAATACAATAAATATATATGTAGGTGGTGCGGGATCGAACGGTAATGGTACCGGTACACCTGTACCAATAGGCTTTAACGGAGGTACACAAGGCGGCGGCTACTTTGGTGGCGGCGGCGGCGGCGCCAGCGATATACGTATAGGCGGCGCTGCACTGGCCAATCGCTACATAGTAGCAGGCGGTGCGGGTGGTTCTGGCCTTTTGACCGCATCTACACCAGGTGGCGTAGGTGGTAACCTGATAGCTGGCAACGGCGGTACAGCCGGCGACCCACTGGCAACAGCAGCTACAGGCGGCACACAAGCGGCAGGTGGTACAGGTACTGTATACACAGGTGGCAGCACCGGCAGCAATGGCGCACTTGGCGCGGGTGGTAACCCGGGCACAGGTATGAGCGGCGGTGGTGGCGGCGGCTACTATGGCGGCGGCGGCGGAGCCGGCCCACTTGTAGGTGGCGGTACCGGCGGCGGCGGCGGATCATCTTACACCGACCCATCGGTAACAGGCGTGACGCTGACAGCTGGCTACAATACCGGTAATGGTTATGTGAACTTCTCTTACACGGCGCAGATACCCGCAGTATATACCTACTCTATAGTATGGAGCAGCGGACCACTGGCCAACGTGACCAACCAAACCTTCCCAACAACAGGCCCTTTAAATGTGACCATACCAGCTAATGCAGCTGCAGGTACTTACACCGGTACGCTGACGCTGAACAATGGCTCATGCACCACACAATATCCAATAAGTATAACAGTAACAGGTCTGCAACCTGTGATAACTTCAGGTTCTTTACCGGCTACGGCTACTGTATGTGCCAATACCAACCAAACATTCACAGTTACTACCACAGGTACTGTAGCCAGCTATCAATGGCAGGTAAGTACTAATGGTGGTACTACGTATACACCATTAACTAATACTGCTCCTTATAGTGGTGTTGGCACAAATCAGCTTACCGTTACAGCTAATACTTCACTGAACGGTTATAGATATAATGTTATAGTAACAGGGACTTGCGGTACCCCGGTAACCAGTGCGGCATCTATACTAAATGTAACAACAGCTCCATCTGCAACATTCAGCGCTATACCAGGAGTATGTGCGGGTGCTACTTCTGCTACGCTTGCTTACACGGGTCTTACCGGTGGTATACCAACATATACCCCGGCAACAGCGAACTTTGCATACACAGGTGGTGCACAGACATTTACCATACCAACGGCAGTGACCAGCATTACGGTAGATGCAGCCGGCGCCCAGGGTGGTGCAGCCGCCAGCGGCCCAACAGTTAACTCAAAGGGTGGCAGAGTGCAAGCCACACTTAATGGCCTGACCCCAGGTAATACAATAAATATATACGTAGGCGGTTCGGGCTCGAACGGTAATGGTACCGGTACACCTGTACCAATAGGCTTTAACGGAGGTACACAAGGCGGCGGCTACTTTGGTGGCGGCGGCGGCGGCGCCAGCGATATACGTATAGGTGGCGCTGCACTGGCCAATCGCTACATAGTAGCAGGCGGTGCGGGTGGTTCTGGTCTTCTGACCGCATCTACACCAGGTGGCGTAGGTGGTAACCTGGTAGCTGGCAACGGCGGTACAGCCGGCGACCCACTGGCAACAGCAGCTACAGGCGGCACACAAGCGGCTGGTGGTACAGGTACTGTATACACAGGTGGCAGCACCGGCAGCAATGGCGCACTTGGCGCGGGTGGTAACCCGGGCACCGGTATGAGCGGCGGCGGTGGCGGCGGCTACTATGGTGGCGGCGGCGGAGCCGGCCCACTTGTAGGTGGCGGTACCGGCGGCGGAGGTGGGTCATCTTACACCGATCCATCGGTAACAGGCGTGACGCTAACATCTGGCTACAATACCGGTAATGGTTATGTGAACCTGTCTTACCAGGCACAGGTACCACCTGTATATACCTACTCTATAGTATGGAGCAGCGGACCATTTGTGAATGTGACCAACCAAACCTTCCCAACCACAGGGCCGTTGAACATTGCAGTTCCTGCAACAGCAACACCTAATACAACTTATACCGGTACGCTGACGCTGAATAATGGCACATGTACCACGCAATATCCTATAAGCATAACTGTGAACGGAGCGCCTGCTGTAACTGTACCACCGGCTACCAATGTGTGCGTAACCGGTAATACTACTATACCTGCAACCGCTACCGGTGGTAACCTTACTTACCAATGGGCATTTAGTACCAACAACGGATCTACATATACTACAATAACTGCCCCTACAGCAACATATTCTACTGTTACGACCAATACACTTACCATAACCGGTGCAACTGCAGCGATGAACGGTTACTTGTACCGCGTATCGGTTGGTAATACAGGTGGCTGTACACCATCACCGGCTATCAGCAACCCTGATACACTGCACGTACTGGCAAACCCATCTATCACTACACAGCCGCAATCACCTATTCTTGGTTGTGTAGGGCAGAATGCTACAGTAACAGTTGGCGCTTCAGGCGGAGGTCTTACCTACCAATGGCAGTCGAACACCGGCAGTGGTTTTACCAGTCTGGGTAGTGCTAATGGTGCCCAAACGGCAACACTTACCATCCCTTCTGTAACTGCAGCTATGGCTGGCACCCAATACAACGTTATCGTTTCTGGTGCCTGCGGTACCCCTGTTACCAGCAACACAGCTACGCTGCAGGTGAGCCCGATACCGGTATCGCCAAATGCACAGGCTGCCGCACTTGATTCTGTATGTGGTAACAACCTGCTGCAGATAGCACTGTCTGGTGCGCAAACTGGTGGCTACTATGTAGTAACGGGTCCTAACAATTTCTATGGAACTACTAATGGGTCAACCATATTCGTAAGTGGTGCAGCTACTCCAGCTGCAAGTGGTAATTACTTTGTGTATGATAGCGTGGCAGGTTGCAGATCTACTCCGGCTATCAATCCGGTAAGTGTTTCTACACCACCTGTTATAACAGTTGTCACACCAATTACCGTGTGCTTCGGCCAGCCGATACAGTTCACATCTTCTGTATCGTCGCTATACCCAATAACATCTATTTCATGGCAAACGCCACCAAACAGCGACACGCTCAATAATTCTACCATTGCTAACCCAAGTATCGCATCTGCACAGTTCGTAGATGCGGGTACCTACTACATTACTGAAAAGTATAACTATGGTACATTAAATAGTGGTGCCAATGCTTGCCAGGTAGGTCCAGTACCGGTCAACGTTAATGTGAACCCGCTACCGGCCACACCTACCGTAACACCGAGTGGTGGTGTTATCTCCGTTTGTCAGCAAAGTCCTATCAACTTGCTGGCCAGCAGCACTACCGGTGGTGTATCCTTCCACTGGCAGGGTCCTAACGGTGCGGCAGATTCGCAGAACGTAGCTACGTATACACAGGCATCAGCAGCCCCGGCAAACCAGGGTCACTACTCAGTAGTAGCCATAAGCAGTTCCACTGGTTGCCGCTCACTTGCAGATACTTTGTTCCTTTTAGTGAAACCAATACCTGGTAACCCAACCGCAGGCAGTAACTCGCCAATATGCGCAGGTGCTACCTTGAACCTTACCTCAACAGCTTCAGGTGCTGACAGCTTTAGCTGGTCGGGTCCGGGCACCCCTGCATTTGCAGCGCAAACCCAAAACCCGTCCATCATCAGCACACCACTGGCAGATTCTGGTACTTATACGGTAAGGGCTTACGAACAAGGTTGCGCATCATTGCTCACAGCCAGTACTTATGTGAAAATTAATGTGATACCTAAAGATCCTGTAGCGTCATTAGCTGTAAACCCTATATGCCAGGGCGATTCACTTAAATTCTCTGCATTCGATTCTACTGCAGGTACTACCTTCTTGTGGAGTGCAGTGAACCCTAACAATGATGGTGGACCTGGTACCAGCTTCCCATCTAATGGGGGGACAGCCAATATTTTCAATATACCGAATGCACGGTTGGCAGACTCCGGTGTGTATAGTGTGGTGAACATCATACCAGCTACCGGTTGTAAGTCGGCAAACCCATCTACTATACATGCGGTGGTGAATCCGCGTCCTAATGCACCGACCATTACAAGCAACCAACCGGTTTGTGTGGGTCAATCACTGCACTTAACGGCGCATGACTCTACAGCTGCACTTAGCTATAACTGGAGCGGTCCGGGCATAACAGGCAGCAACTACCAAACGATACACGTATCGACACTGAACATTGCGGGCACAACGCTTGCGTTCAATGGTCTGGATTCGGTATATGCCATATACAATGGTTGCTCATCGGTATTGCCCGGTACACTGTACGATACTGTGCATCCTGTACCTGCCAACCCAACGGCTACCAGCAACTCACCAGTATGTAGTGGCAATACACTCAGGTTGTTCTCAGATTCTGTAACATCAGTTGGTCCGCTCACTTTTGTATGGAGTGGCCCGGGTCTGAGCTCTACACAACGTAACCCAAGAATTAACGGTGCTACGGTGGCGAATAGCGGACTTGACTCAGTTTATACAGTAGACACTTTTGGTTGCAAGTCGATATTGCCGGGTGTAGTGAACGTAATAGTGAACCCTGGTCCGCCAGCGCCAATAACCAACAACGTGATACTGTGCCAGTATGCACCGGCCAGCCCGCTTACGGCTATCGGTACTAATCTGAAATGGTATAGGACCAACAATCCAACCGATACTAATGGCAGCCTCATAGCGCCTATACCTAATGATTCAACACCAGGTGTGTATAACTATTATGTATCTGAAAGCTATGGTACAGGTTGTGAAAGCCCAAGGGCAGTGATAGTGGTAACTGTGAACCAGAAACCAACACCGCCTGCTGTGACCAGCACAGTGACCTACTGCCAGTACGATGGCGCAATGGTACTTTCTGCAACAGGCCAGAACGACCTGTGGTATACAGCAGCAACGGGCGGCATTGGCAGCCCACTTGCACCGGTACCATCTACAGCCGTACCTGCCAACTATGTTTATTATGTAACACAAACTGTAGCGGGTTGTGAAAGTAACAGGCAGCCGGTAACGGTTATTGTGAAACAAATACCACAGCCGCCGATAGTACAGGATATAACCTATTGTGAGAATGATGCAGCTGCACCGCTTACCGCTGTAGGGCAGAATGTGCGCTGGTATAATGTAGGCTATGGCGGTGTAGGTACACCAATAGCGCCGATACCAAACACAACGTATCCTGATACTATGATATACTATGTGACACAAACAGTGAACGGTTGTGAAAGTGACCGTGTGCCACAACATGTATACGTGTTCTACAAACCGAACGTAGTGATAAAGACCCCTGCTGCATTTGTTTGCCAGCACGATACTATGACCTTCTTCTACTTTGGTAATGCATTGCCTTCCGCATCATTCGATTGGGGACTACCGGCCGGCGCAACCGTTGTGAGCAGCGAAAGCCCTGACAGAATTGTTGTAAGGTTTGACTCTGCTGGTAACCAGAACATCACACTTACTGTGAACAATGGTAACTGCGCCAGTGTAGCAGCATCGCTTATTGTGCAGGTAAGGCCACAGCCTACTGCTACCATCAGCTCGCTGCACGATGTGTGCCAGAACGATATAGTTATAGTAGGATTGACCAGCCAGACAACAGGTACCCAATCTTATAGTTACAACTTTGATGGTGGAACTATAGTGAGCAACACATCTCCAGGTGGGCCATATAATATTAGATGGACAACACCAGGCATACATGTGGTAACACTGACCACTACGCTGGCGGTATGTAAGTCTACACCGGCTACCGATACTGTAGATGTGCATCCAACACCGTTCGCACATATAGTAAGTCTTAATGCTGCTAACCTGGCCAATATATGCTCAGGAGACAGTGTAGAACTTACTGCGGGTCTTATCAATCCGGGTTACCAATACCAATGGTCGCCTACGCAGTTCTTTATGCATGGTAATAATGCACCAGAGGAATATGCTAACATTACTTTCTCTGGCCCTATATACCTGAAAGTTATATCAGACTTTGGTTGTGTAGGTAATGACACTGTAGATGTGAACGTACAGCCATGTTGCGCACTATACATGCCGAACGCCTTTACACCGAATGGTGATGGCAAGAATGATATATTCCACATTCTTACTATTGGTCACCACGATATCCGCAATTTCAGGATAGCGAACAGATGGGGCCAGGTGGTGTTCGAGACCACTAACGAGCTGCAAGGCTGGGATGGTAAGTACAATGGTGTGCCGCAGGATATGGATACCTACTTCTGGTATGTAGACTATATATGCCAGCCAAGTGGCAAGGAAATGAAAGAACAAGGAGAGGTGTACCTGGTAAGGTAAAACCGACCATATATAATTATCTGTGAATAGAGCTGGCATACGTCAGCTCTATTTTTTTATGCCAAACTTCAATTAACTAAAATTTGGGGATACGATGACTGGGGTTGATATATATGCTGTTACAATATAGTTTTATCTTTCAACTGACATTAAAATGTTAAAAATATCGTGTTTGGTAACATTAAATTAACGTTGGCGTAACATGGCCGTAATAGCTATTAACTTCTTTTACACTCGAATTCAAAAAATTACACTCCCAATGAAAAAATTTATTACAAATTCAAAACTT
Source organism: Flavipsychrobacter sp. (assembly GCA_965276955.1). Classification (GTDB taxonomy): domain Bacteria; phylum Bacteroidota; class Bacteroidia; order Chitinophagales; family Chitinophagaceae; genus JABDEZ01. Next base: position 15,922 of record CBDIBP010000044.1, on the reverse strand, counting down.
ACAGCAGTAACGGCCGTACTGGTAGCTGGTTTCGGATTATCAGCTCAAGCACAATCTGTTGACACTACATCTTTTAAACCTAAAGGACAGCTTTGGGGTTATGCATTTGGCGACTATGCTTACAAAGGCGGTGCTGATAACATAGCAACTACTGCAAATGCAGCTCCTGTTTACCGTGGAGGTTCTAACCAATACACTGGTATGCCAGCTAACGCTAACATGTTCCAGTTCCGTCGTATCTACCTGGGTTACAACTACGATATCAGCCAGAAATTCTCTGCTGAGTTCTTGTTGGCTGCAGAAGACGATTTCAACGCAGGTTTGGACAACCAGGCTGCTGGTGATATCTTGCAGAATGGTAAATTCTCTCCTTATATCAAACTTGCCAACATCCGTTGGAAAAATATATTCAAGAATTCTGACCTGGTATTTGGCCAGCAATCAACTCCAACCTTCGCTAAGACAGGTAGGAACGATCAAACTGCTGAGGAAGTTTGGGCATACCGTTCAATAGAAAGGACCATTACCGATATACGTCGTACCCCGTCTTATGACATGGGTGCAAGCCTTCAGGGTTGGTTCGATAATAAAGGTTGCTTTGGTTACACATTCCTGGTAGGTAATGGTACAAGCGCTAAGCCAGAAACTGATAACTACAAATGGTTCTATGCTGATGTTTACGCTAAGTTCTTCAAAAAGCGTTTGATCGTGGAACTGTATCAGGATTACGAAAAACTGAACTGGGGTAGTTATGTAGCAGGCGCTGGTGCACAAGCTGGCAAAGAAAGCCTTAACGGTCACTGGTACCACGATCGTAACATGACCAAATTATTTGCTGCATGGAACGCTAAGAAATTCACTGTAGGTACAGAAATATTCCAGAACACTATCCTGGGTGATGTAAAAGTTACCGGTGTAGATAAGAACACTTACTACCGCACTTCAAAAGCTATGGGTATGTCATTCTTCGTTCGTGGCCGTATCCTTTCAAACAAAGAAGGCAACCAGAAATTAGGTTTCTTCGCACGTTATGACAACTACGACCCTACTGGTAACCTGGGCGCTATCGTTGGTGACAAGAACACTGCAAGTTATTCTGCAACAGTTAGCAACTACGAGCCTACTACAAAAGAAGGTTTCCTTACTTATGGTATCGATTTCCAACCGATCAAGAATGTACACATCATGCCGAACGTTTGGATGAACACCTACAAATCTGACCTGAGCGCAACTGGTACTGACGCTGCTAACAATATCAAGTATACTGCAATGAACACCAACGTATCTAACGTAAAAGGTACTGACGTAGTTTATCGTCTTACTCTGTACTGGATATACGGTAAATAATTGTCGTTACATTAAATTGATCATTTAAAAAGCATAATTATGAAAGCTTTGAAAAGTTTATCACTGGCAGCATTGGCCCTGGTAGTATCAGGCAGCATGATGATGACCAGCTGTAATGGCACAGGTGGCGCAAAGGGTGCTGACTCTACCGCCTCTGCAAATGGTGATGACAACACGATACTGGGCGCGGGCAGCTCTTTTGACAACCCGTTGTTCTCTAAAATGTTCTCTGAATACAATAAATCTACAGGGCTGAAGGTGAACTACCAGTCTATAGGTTCAGGCGGCGGCATACAGCAGCTTACCAGCAAGACCGTTGATTTTGGCGCATCTGATGCTCCACTTAACGATGAGCAGGCAGGCAAAATGTCTACCCCGGCAATACACATACCGGTTACGGCTGGTGCAGTTGTCATAAGCTACAACCTGCCAGATGTAAAGGATACACTGAAACTGACACCTGGTGTGCTTGCAGATATATTCCTGGGTAAGATAACCAAGTGGAACGATGCTAAGATAGCAGAAGTGAACAAAGGTGTAAAACTGCCAGCAACACCAATAGTTATAGCACACCGTGCTGATAACAGTGGTACTACAAACATCTTCACTACCTACCTATCTAAGGTGAGTGAAGAGTGGAATACTAAAGTAGGTAAAGGAAGTAACGTGAACTGGCCGGTAGGCCTGGGTGGTAAAGGTAACGAAGGCGTTGCCGGTACCATAAAGCAAACACCTGGCGCTATAGGCTATATAGAGCTGGCTTATGCTAACCAGAATGCTATGGCCTACGCTAAAATGCAGAACAAGGCGGGTAACTTTATAACACCTACCATTGCTTCTGTAACTGCAGCTGCCGCTATCACTATACCTGCTGATGGTAAAGTATCGCTTACCAACACAGACGCTGCTGATGGCTATCCAATATCTGGTCTTTCATGGATATTGCTGTACAAAGAGCAAAATTACAACAACCGTTCTCAGGACAGGGCTACCAAAATGGTAAAACTGATATGGTGGGCTATACACGATGGTCAGCAATATGGCGCGCCATTAAATTATGCTCCACTATCGCCGGCTGCAGTAAAAGTGGGTGAAGACCTGCTGAAAACTGCTACGTACAATAACAAACCGATATTGTAGTAACCGGTACTGAACCAGAACAATGGAAACTATTAACAACAATGAAGCTGTAGCTGGCCGTGGGCATAATGACCCACGGCTAACTACAACTGCAAATACCAGTACATTGAATACGAAGAACAGGGAAAAACACTCTCACCGACAGATATGGACGGAAAGGGTTTTCAGGCGTGTTTTATTTGGGATGGGTGTGATGATGGTGGTACTGGTAGTGGGTATAATGTTGACCCTTATAGTGCAGTCCATGCCGTCTATCAAGGCGCTGGGTATAGGTTATCTCTGGGGTACTACGTGGGATCCTGTTCGTGATATATATGGTGCATTCCCGTTCTTGCTGGGTACACTGATCACATCATTCCTCGCATTAATTATTTCTATTCCTTTTTCTTTTGCAGTAGCTATTTTCTTAGGCGAATACTATCCTAAAGGCTGGCTTCCCGATCTTTTAAAGAATACAGTTGAACTAATAGCGGCAGTGCCATCAGTAATTTATGGTTTCTGGGGGCTGGCGGTCTTGGTTCCAATAGTACGTAGCTTTGAAAGCAGTATTGGGCAACAACCCATAGGTGTGGGTATCTTCACCTCTTCACTTATCTTATCTATTATGATCATACCGTACGCAGCATCGCTGGGTAGGTCTATGATACAAATGGTTCCTTCGCACCTGAAAGAGGGGGCGTACTCACTGGGCGCAACGCGCTGGGAAGTGATACGCAGCGTGGTACTTCCTTATGTAAAATCGGGACTTTTTGCTGGTGTGTTATTGTCGCTGGGCCGTGCCCTTGGTGAGACAATGGCCGTGACCATGGTAATTGGTAATACCAGCACCATCCCTAAAAATATATTTCAGCCGGGCAATACGATGGCCAGTGTCATAGCCAACGAACTGAATGAGGCCGACAGGGTGATCTATTCTTCTGCACTCATAGAACTGGGTCTTGTACTCTTCCTGGTAACGGTGGTGATAAATATGATCGGTAAAAGAATTATTGACCGTGTCACAAAAGATTAAGTACACATGAAAACAGGTAATAGTCCCGTAAAATACAGGATAGTAAAAAGCGGTTTTTTTAAAGGTGTTATCATTACGCTTGCATTTTCATGCGTGATACCTTTATTGTTCATATTGGCCTATATCATCCAGGCAGGTATCACCAAAATAAACTGGAACTTTTTTGTGAACACGCCTAAACCTGTAGGTGAAACAGGTGGCGGTATAGCCAATGCATTACTGGGCAGTGCTATGATAATATTGGTAGCCGCAGCTATAGCCATACCTATAGGTATAATGGGTGGTATCTTCCTGAGTGAGAACCGCAAAAGTAAGGTGGCCTACTGGGCCCGTTTGTGTATAGACATATTGCAGGGTGTACCCTCTATAGTGATAGGTATAGTAGCTTATTTCTGGCTGGTAAAACCATCGGCCTTCTGGGCTTTCTTTGGTTGGAAACAGGGTTTCTCTGCTATATCAGGTAGCTTGGCTTTGGCCATAATGATGTTGCCTATAGTGGTGCGGTCTACAGAAGAAACATTGAAACTATTGCCCGATACCTTGCGTGAGGCTGGTTTTGCGCTGGGCCTGCCGTTTCACCGGGTGATACTGAAAGTGATAGTACCCTGCGGTGTAAGTGGTATACTAAGCGGTGTAATGCTTTCTGTGGCGAGGATAGCTGGTGAGACAGCTCCTTTGCTGTTCACCGCTTTTGGTAATTCTTATTTATCTACCAACATGGGCAAGCCAATGCAAAGTCTGCCATTGTTGATATTCAACTATGCCACCAGCCCGTATAACGACTGGCACGACCTGGCATGGGGCGCATCTTGCATCTTGCTGATGTTTGTTTTATTGCTTAATATTTTCACTAAGATCATAACCAGGAAATGGAAAGTACAATTGTAAGATCTGTTGATTACAATGCTTACTTTGGCACCAATCACGTTGTCAAGAATGTAAATATAGATATACCTAAAAATAATGTGATCGCTGTGATGGGCCCATCGGGTTGTGGTAAGACCACTTTTCTGAGAGGTATCAACCGCATGCACGAACTGATACCCGGCGCTACAGCAAAAGGTAAGATACTGCTGGATAATGAGGATGTGATGGAGATGCACCCGATATTTGTACGTTTGAAAATAGGAATGGTGTTCCAGCGCCCTAATCCGTTCCCGAACCTGAGTATCTACGACAACGTAATAGCAGGCTATAAACTGAATGGTATAAAGCTGCCTAAGGCCGATAAAGATAAGATAGTAGAACAAAGCCTTACCAAAGTGGCATTGTGGAACGAGGTAAAGGACCAGCTTACTAAAAAGGGTACCTTTTTGAGTGGCGGGCAGCAACAGCGCCTGTGCATAGCCCGTGCGGTAGCCATGGAGCCTGAGGTGCTGCTTTTTGACGAACCTACATCGGCACTTGACCCTATATCTACATCAACGGTGGAAGAACTCTTTCATGATCTGAAGAAAAACTATACCTTGATCATTGTAACGCACAATATGCAGCAGGCAGCCCGCGTTAGCGACAAAACGGCTTTCTTCTACATGGGCGAGCTGGTGGAGTATGATGAGACAAAACTGATGTTCACCAACCCGCGCGATACACGCACGCAGAACTACATAACAGGACGATTCAGCTAAACAACAATAATATTAAAGGATATGACACAGTTGGAACTTGGGTTACAAGCAGTAAAAAAAGAAGTGCTCGGCATGTGGAACCTTGTGGAGTCGCAAATGGAGAAATCCAGGGCGGCCATGCTGAACTTTGACCGTGACCTGGCCCGCGAGGTAATACTGAAAGAGAAAAGGGTAAATGCTTTTGAGCTTAAGATAGACCGCGACTGCGAGAACATATTTGCACTGTACTGCCCGGTAGCGGTAGACCTGCGTTTTTTGCTGGCCACTCTGAAGATAAATAACAACCTGGAGCGTATTGGTGATATAGCAGAAGGTATAGCCAAGTACATACTGGAATCATCGGGCGATTTTGACCGTACCTTGTTTGAGACCACACAAGTGCTGCGCATGTACGATGACGCTATAAACATACTGATAGATACCCGCATGGCCTTTGAAAAAGAAGATACCATACTGGCCCGCAGCATATTTAAAAGGGATGAAGTGCTGGATGATATAAACAGGGAAGCCAGCAGCAGGGTAGGAGCAGCTATAAAAGAGGATATGAGCGTAATGGAAGATGCGCTATACATGCTTTCCATCATCCGTAAGCTGGAACGCGTGGGCGACCAGTCTAAGAACATAGCAGAAGAGATCATCTTCTATATAGAGGCTAAAGTGCTGAAGCACACAGAGAGCCAGGTAAAGAACTAAGAACGATACATATTGTTTGCTAAGGCCTCCTGCACAGGAGGCCTTTTTGTTTATTAGCAATTCTTTAGCTAATGGCTCAAGAGGCGATTTATTATATTCATTCCCGTTTGCTCACTAATGCTTTTAAAAAAGGTACTTGCCATGTAGGCCAAAATGCAGACCTTAGTGTTGTATATTATAGTTACATATCTCTCTCTGGCTGAATGCGTTTAAGGTCCTATTTAAAAAAACTATTACCCACCCCCAAGGGAATACCTGTGCTGGTATACCACAAGGTATGGCCAGGCGTTACTGATGCGCTTACCATACCGCCCGAAAAACTGGAGGAGCAATGGCTGTACCTGAAGCACGAAGGATACCATCCGCTTTCACTATCAGACTTTTGTGCAATAATAGCCGGTAAGCAACGCTGCCCCCCAAATGCTTTTCTCATCACTTTTGATGACGGGTATAAGAACAACCTTACTTATGTGTACCCCTTGCTGCAACGGCTGGGCTGGTGTGCTACCGTATTTACCGTAGGCGGCACACTGGATGAGACCTTTTCATCAAGAGAGAAGATACCTATGCATGAGCTGATGGATGCGAATGACCTGCGGCAGCTGGACCATAGTGTAATGCAGGTAGCCCTGCACGGCTATCATCATGAGAACTTCAGCTACTACCCGGTGGCAGAGATAGACAAGCTGATAGCCAAAAGCATGAACCTGCTGGAGGCCAACAAGATAATATATGATAAGGTGATCGCCTACCCATACGGAAGATCGCCAGATAATGACTTGCATTTGAAAAACCTGGAAAGCTGCTTTGCAGAGCATGGTATACTGTGCGCCTTTAAGACCGGTAACGCCATATGCCGCCTGCCGGTGAAGAACAAATATCTATTGCCGCGGATAGATATACATGGTACTGATACTATAGAAGATGTGATACATAAGGTGAACTACGGCAGCGCATGATACGTTCTCAAAAATTTTTTATACCACTATAAGAGAAAGTAATTTGAAAAATAGATGTATGTACATACATTTGTATCCTAAATCGAAAAAAAGAAATTATGAAAAAATTACTTATCCTTTCAGTAATGCTAATAGGCCTGGGCCTGAGCGTAGATGCGCAAACAGCAAAGAAAGCTACTAACGCTATGGTATTGACCCCTGGCAAATGGTCTGTAGACCCTATGCACTCTGGCGTTAAGTTCTCTGTAAGCCACATGACCGTAAGCGAAGTGGATGGCAACTTTAAAGTATTCAACGGTACAGTAGTATCGCCAACTGCTGATTTCAACAATGCTACGATAAACTTTACTGTAGACGTGAACAGCGTGAACACAGACAACGACATGCGCGACAAGCACCTGAAAAGTGATGATTTTTTCAATGCTGAGAAATATCCTTCAATGACCTTCGCAAGCACATCTTTCAGGAAAATGAAAGGCAATATCTACTCACTGGAAGGTAACCTTACTATCCGCGATGTAACTAAGAAAGTGAAATTTGCAGTTATATACGGTGGTGCTGCTAAAGATCCTTACGGTAATACCAAGGCTGGTTTTAAAGCTAATGGCAAAATAAGCCGTGCTGCTTATGGCCTGAAATGGAACAAACTGACAGAAGCAGGTGGTGCAATGGTAGGCGACGAAGTGAGCATAACCCTGAACCTGGAGTTCGCTCAGCAGAAAGCATAAGCTATATATAGATAATATTTTGAGGTACGGCCTCTGCCAACTGGCAGAGGCCGTCTTATTTTGGATAACGGAAAATAATAGCTGCTATCGTTATGGTCAGCGGAAACTTATCTTTTTCAGCTTAAGTGCCCGCGCCTCTACGAGATGCCAAGAAAGGTAGGCCAGGCACCACGATACATAAAGGCTGCAGGCCATGAGCTGCAGGTAATGGAAATGGAAAAAATACTCCAGCGTTTGCTGCACCGGGAAACCATAAATGTAAATGCCATAAGAAAGATCACCCAGACGGTTGCCAATGTTATTGATACCGGGGGTAGACATGCTACCGAAGCAAATGACCACCAATGGCAAGGTAAGTATCTTGATAGCGTTGAAGAAGCCACCGGCCAGCGACAGGATAAGAACACCTAAGCCAATAAATAGTAATATACGCTTGTACCGTACCGATAGCTGGTCGACCCTGAAAGCGGCCATTAAGGAGCCGGCCGCAAAGAAACCACCAAGGTCGAGCAACTGGCGGCTGGAGAGTATGAACCAATGATCGCCCAAGTGGTCTATAAAGAAGATATTGGCAAAGGCAAGTACAGCGAATATTATCAGCACAACAGCGCGGAGCAGTTGTAGACTGCCCCTGACAAAGAACAGCAACGATAGTAACACATATAATGTGAACTCGTAAGCAATGGTCCATAGCGAGCCATTGATGGCTGATGGGTATGGGTTGTTATCAAAAATGCCGGGGATACCATACTGCATCTTGTATAGCGATAGGTTGTAGGGCAGGTAGGTGAGCACTGCTTTATTAGCGAGGTAGGGTGTAGCGCCGTGATAAACGAATGGCCCCAGCAATACGGTGAGCAGCAGCACCACGAACAGCGCAGGGAACAGGCGCAACACCCGCTTCCAGTAATATTGCAGCAGGGAAGTGCTGCGCTCCATACTCTGAAAAATGAGGAACCCACTGATGATGAAGAACCCCTTTACCCCCAGCTTGCTGAATTCTAACTGCCCATGGGTAAGTTGGCACAACCAGTCGCACTCCCTGATGCCCGATAATGGGTAAGAATGGGATATAATAACGATGGACGCAAAGAGCAGCCGCAGTATATCGAAATTATTTTTCTGGTGCATTTTATCGGTCATACGGCTGCTACTGCTTCACACCTACCACTCATAATCCCGCTCCACTGTCTTCTTCAGCCGCTCTACAAGGGCAAAGGTGGCGGGGCAGTAGGTAAGGTTCTGGGTAAAGGTATCGTTGTACGCGTCGAATGGTTTTTTGTTGTGGTGGGGAAACTCTGCGCAATCTTTGGGGCGCACCTCGTATATAGAGCACATATTGTTCACAAGGAACTGGCAGGGTTGTGTCTTGTTCACCCAGTCACCATTATCATCTTTATACAGCCACTGCTCTATCATGGCTTTTGGGGTCATGCCCAGGTGTGTGGCTATGCGTTTTACATCGGTACGGGTATAGGTAGGTGTCATGGTCTTGCAGCAATTAGCGCAAGTGGTGCAGTCCACATCCTTCCATACCTCGGCATCTGTAGCGGCTACAAGGGCGGGCATATCTTCAGGTACTATCTCGTCCAGTTTTTTCAGGAACAGGGAAAGGCCCTTTTTTTTCCTGGTCATAGTTTTCTTAAAGGCTATCAGATCCATACAAACGTAATATACTAAGTGTATTTGTCATCCGCCAAAAATATATGGCGTTTTGTATCTAAAAGATAATGAAAACCATTATTTCCCGTTGTTGTACCTTGTAGGTTTAGCACGATTTTTTTAATGACCTTGTATATATATTGGGGTTCAAGTTTGGTTACCAAGTAAAATGCATTTTATCCGGAACGTTGTCTTTTTTCTTTTTCTGCTTGTCTGTACCAGCACGCAACTCCGCGCGCAAACTGCCGGAGCATCTGTTGATACCACTATACATATAGATAGTGTGCATAAGGGTATAGATACGACCGCACCACTTCGCGATACTGTAGCGCTGCACGCTGCCGACACAGCAAAAGGGGGCCTGGCTGTTGCCGACACCAACAAAGTAAGGGATACAGCCGCCATACACCCCAATGGTAATGCAAGCAGCGGATATACCATAAATGGCCGGGCGGTAGATGCCCACTCTGGCGAGGGTATACCCTTCGCATCTGTATACTTCCCGCGTACTACGGTTGGGGCATCGGCAGATATCAATGGCGATTTTATCATAAAGACCAATACTTTGCCTGGCGATAGCCTGGTGATATCGGCCATGGGCTACAGCAGGTATAGCCGCCATATGGATAAAAAGCAACACACCTACAACTTTATGGCGGAGATACCACTGGCCACCAATATGCTGAACGAGGTAGTGGTGCATGCAGGTGAGGACCCCGCCATAGTACTGCTGAAAAAAATAATAGCCCGCAAACCCTACAACGACCCCGACAGAACAGAGAACTACAAGTACCAGGCCTACAACAAGCTGGAGATAGACCTGGAGCGGCTATCTAAGAGCCAGTTCGAGAAGATACCGGGTTTCAGCAGGTTCAGCTTCATATACAACAACCAGGACACTGCCGATAACGGCAAGCCCTACCTGCCCCTGTACATGACAGAAACACTATCTGACTACTACTTTGAGCGGCACCCCAAGAAGCAGCGCGAGTTCATAAAGGCCAGTATGGTAAAGGGCGTGGAAAACGAGAGTATAGACAAATTTCTGGGTAGCACCTACCAGGCCGTGAACGCATATAACAACTTTATACCCGTATTTGATAAGCAATTCGTGAGCCCTATCAGCAACTCGGCCTTGTTCTACTACAAGTATAGTATAAAGGATACGCAGGTAGCCTATGGCCACCACGTGATACTGGTGCAGTTCGCACCACGGCGCTCGGGAGAGAATTGTTTTTACGGCAACTTCTGGGTGGTGGATTCTGTATTTGCCTTGCAGCGGATAACCCTTGAAGTACCCAAGGTAGCCAACGTGAACTACGTGAACAGTGTGAGCGTATACCAGGAGTATGCACCCATACACGATAGCATATGGTTTGGTGTGAAGGATAAATTCATTGCCGATTTTAATGCGCCCTATGGCGTGAAGCTGCCGGGGTTCATAGGTCGTAAATCCACCACTTATACCAATATAGTTATCAACGACACATCGGTACGAAATGTGCTGGACAACAAGGACTATAAACAGGACATAATAAAGAACGATACCGCTCGCATGCGCACCGATGAGTGGTGGGCCACACACCGCACAGATACCCTGAGCAAAACAGAGAAGGCCATCTATACTATGGTGGATACGCTGAACAAGATGCCTGTAGTGAATACCTATAAAAAGCTCATTTCCTTTGCCATTACGGGAGAGATACAGGAAGGCTATGTAGTGCTGGGGCCATATTACTACCTGTATAGCAACAACACGGTAGAGGGCAACCGTTTCAGGGTAAGCGCCAGCACATCAGACAAGGTATTTAAAAACTTGCGCATTGGCGGCTACGTGGCCTACGGCACTCAAGACAATGCATTTAAGTACAACGCCAATGTGCTGTGGCTGCTGCACCGCAAACCCCGCAATTACATATACGCTACCTACACCCACGATATAAACCACGGCCAAAGCTACTACGACCAGGTAACGGGCGACAATATATTTGGTACCCTGCTGCGCAAGCCTGGCGTGCCTTACAAGCTGGCCTATGTGAACGAAGCAAGAGGCGAATATTTTAAAGAATACTTCAGCGGCTTTAGCTACCAACTAATAGTGCAGAACAGGGAGTTCAGCCCGTTCGCGCCATTGCCAAATACCAATTTTGTAGATGCTAATGGTAAACCTACAGACAAGGTAGTGAGCAGTGAGGTGGGCCTGCGCCTGCGCTTTGGCTACAAAGAGAAATTCCTGGATGGTAAATTCAAACGGGTGAGCCTGGGCAGCAAGTACCCCATAATAGAGTTCAGGGCGGCCGATGGTGTAAAGGATGTGCTGAACAGCGCCTACAACTACCAGCGTGTAAGGCTCACGGTGAGCAACACACTGAAGATAGCACCGCTGGGTACCCTGCATTACAACGTATTCTCCGGCAAGTATTTTGGCACACTCCCCTACCCGCTGCTGGAGATACACCCCGGTAATGAGTACCTGATATACAACCCCTATGCTTTTGAGATGATGAACAAGTACGAGTTCATAAGCGATGAATATGCAGGCATCAACATAGAGCACAATATTGGTGGCGGGATATTCAACTACATACCTGCGCTGAAGAAAATAAAGCTGCGCCAGTTCTGGACCTTCAAAGGCGTGATAGGCTCGCTGAGCCAGGAGAATAAGACATTGAATATAATACCAGGCGGATACCCCTTCCGCACACTGGAGGGCAACCCTTACGTGGAGCTGGGCACAGGTATATCCAACATACTGGAAGTGTTGCGTATAGACTTTGTATGGCGCGTGACCCCGGCACCATCACCTACAGAGGACAAGGCCAGGTACTTCGGTATCTTCTTTGGTGGCAGGCTGGAGTTTTAAAGCCCCCAAACCTCCATTATCTGCTCAGTATGGTTCTTGGTATCTACCTTGTCTATGATGTGGGCTATATTGCCGCTCTCATCAATGAGGAAGGTAGTGCGCACCGTACCCATGAATTCGCGACCCATGAATTTTTTCAACTGCCACAGGCCGTAGGCCTCCACTATCTGCTTATCCTCATCTACCACTAATGTGAATGGTAGCGTGTATTTCTTTTCAAATTTCTTGTGGCTCTTTTCGTCGTCTATACTTACGCCCAGCACTACTACATCTTTTTGTTTCAGCAATGCAAAATTATCGCGCAGGTTGCAGGCCTGTGCTGTGCAGCCCGGTGTATCATCTTTAGGATAAAAGTAGAGCACTACTTTTTTTCCTTTAAATTGATTTAGTGATACCTCGTTGCCGTCTTGATCTTTTGCTGTAAAGGCCGGTGCTTTATCGCCTGCTTTCAAACTCATGATGTTCATGTTTTATCGGGTGAAGTTGTAGGTTGTTGTTGCTGTATTATTGTTCTCGTCTGCTGCGGAGAGTATCAATTTATGTTTTCCTTTAGGGCAATGCTCATCTAAGGTGTAGAAGAACAGATCGCTGTGCTGCTCTATGCACACCCACTTACCATCCAGCATGCCTTTGAATTTTTTTACCGAGGTCATGTTGTCCTTTATGGTGAACGATACCAGCTTTGCTTTGGCGAGGTCTGTGCCATCTTTTAGCATAGGTTTTATTACAGGCGCTACCGTATCTACATCCAGCCAGTAGGTACCAAAGTTGCGCTCTGCAGCTTTGTACCAGCCCATATCGCCGGTGGCAGCATCACCGCTTTTTTCTGTGCCGTCGGTATACATCATTACCACTTTATCGCGCTGGTCAAAAGGTACTGGCTTGTCGGGTTTTATGCTCAGCTGCATGGCCGTGTGCATGGGTATATCGGGCGTGCATATCTTATAAATAGCCGATAGTTTTTCATCGTTCTGCTGCTCGTCATATGTGTATGCTACGCTATCGTACAGCACACGGTCATTCATCTCGAACTTTAGGTTGTTGCCTTCAAAACTATTGGTCTGGTTGGCAAATAGAGTTTTAGTGGCAATTTTGTTTGCCGCAGGTTTTAGAGGTCTTTTCCAGCGCTACATTAAATTTTACCGTAGCTGCATTGCCCATGTCATCTGTTACCTTTAGCGTCATTTTTTTCTGCTGGCCTGCTGCCATGTTCATATAGCCGCGGTTTTTCAGGGGTGCACTATATATGGTATTCAGCCTGTTGCCCGGCAACTGGAAAAGACAATTTACCCAGTAGCCGCTTTTTTTCTTGGTGGCATAGTCGGCATAGGCATTCACATAGCGGGTCTCGTCATAGCCTATGTTATCCAGCGTTATAGTATATACCTGTGCATCGCCATCATACAGCTCCAGGGTGTAGTGGGCCAGTGTATTATCGCTGCCCTCCATGTAGTCGTTCACTTCTATACCTATGCCCACAAGTGCATTATCTGTATTGGTGTGCAGTGTTATATCGCCCCCGTTCTCAGGGGCGTACATCTTGCCCTTTGCCTTTAGCGGCATAGTAGTATGTTGGTTGTTATAAAAAACCATTGGTAAGATCGTACGCTACTATCTTTAAAGGCAGTGGGGCTTTCTTGTCCACTATTGGTAATCCAAATTGTTTCTGGGTTCAGCGGGTGTTCCGTCTTGGTATCGCGTATCTCAAAGTGCAGGTGTGGCGCTGTGCTGCCACCTGTGTTGCCCGACCATGCTATGAGTTCGCCCTTCTTTACAGGGAACTGCGTGGGCGATAATTGCAGGTCTACATCCCAATGCTGCTGTGCGTACTGCTGGGTGCGTACATACTTCTGTATGGCTGGTGCAAAGTTGGCCAGGTGGCCATATAGCGTAGTATAACCATTAGGATGCGTGATGTAAATGCCGTGCCCGAAGCCGCTTTTATCCATCTTGATGCGCGAGATATAACCATCGGCAGCGGCATGTACCGGCTGGCCTTCCTTGCCCAGTGTTTTTATATCTATACCGCTATGGAAGTGGCCGGGCCTGCACTCCCCGAAATTGCCTGCAAGAAATATAGGTATATCCAGCGGGTTGCGGAAATAATGTTGCGGATAACTGCCTGGCTTTTCCTGCCCCAGCAACAATGCCGGACATATGAAAAAAAGCACAGTAAAAAATTGCTTCATGCGCTAAAGATAACCACGGAATACAACAATAAGGAATGGGAAAAGGTTGACAAGAAAGCTTACAACAATTAACCTTTATCCTTCCGCAATATCTTTACCATATCCTGCTCCACGCTCTTATCCACACTCTCGGTAATACGGCCTATCTCTTCGTGGTTCTTCAGCACTATGATGGTTGGCACGTTGGTTATCTTGTACTTCAGGTGTTCTGAGTTCTTGGTGGTCTTTTTGCGGTCTACACCAAACATGGTGTATTGGCTCATTGGGTAGTCTATTTGCTGCAGCACCTTGTATAGCTTGGGCACTATGTTGTGGGAGTCTTCGCACCACGTACCCATAAAGACCATAAGGTCGTATCCTGCTAATTTCTTTTTCAGGTAAGCCACTGCCTTTGCGTTGGGCTGATACCCCGCAGCCCCTGCTATGAACCAGTCGAATGTTTTTTCGTTGGTAAGGTCGCCAAACGTGCATGGGCCGTTATATATCAGGGAGCTGTCGGCATCGTAGCTTACATCGTACTTTTTTTGGGCACCGGCGGCAAAGCCCAGCAATAGTAATGCAGATAGCAGTATAGCTTTCATGTTAGCTGAGTTGATTTCTTATGGTGATCAGTTTATTGCGCAGGTGCAGCAGAGAGCGTTTCAGGTCTATAGAATCTACATCTACTGTCTTTTCTTTCAGCTTGGCCTTAGCGCCGCTAATGGTATACCTCTTTTCTTTTACCAGGTAGTAGATGCCCCGTATCTCCCGTATCTGCTCTGGGGTATACAGGCGGTCACCCTTGCGGGTGGTGCGCACCTTCAGCGCAAATTCATTGGTCCAGAAGCGGATGTGCGAAGTGGCTACTTTAAACAATGCGGCAACCTCTCCGATAGTATAATATTGCTTATCGCCCGCCCATCCGTCGAGCAGGCCGCTGGTAATCCTGCGGCTCTTTGGGGGTAGCGGCCTTAGAGCGGCCAGCTTTTTTTTGTGACAGGTTTTTCGGTAGTGGTCTCTGTTTGGGTGTCAGCGGATGGTTCTGCTTCAAGGTCTGTTGGTGCAACCTCGTCACTAACTGTGTTTTCCTGTGTTGCTTCAGGATAAGGTGCATCTTCTTCTGCAGGGGCAGGCGTGGCCTTTACCTTTTTAGGTTTGGCAGGTCGCCCCACAGCATTCATTTGCTCCGGTATTATTTCCTCTCCAAATAAGGTAAGCACTACAGTACCCATACCCGCAAATTACTCAATTTGTTCCATTCCTTACAGTTATGCTTGTGCTATTTACCTTTGCAGCCTATGAGCGGCTATACGGTAGAGAACAACAAGCGCAGATCGCAATTTGAAATAACATTTGAAAGCGGGCGAAGTAGCCACGCTGGAGTACCGCTGGCTAAAGGGTGCTATGGTGCTGATGCGCACCCTGGTACCCAAAGAGGAGCGCGGTAAAGGTGCCGGAGCGCTACTGGTAGAAGCCGCACTACGCCACGCAGAAAGCCATAACCTGAAAATAATAGTGTATTGCGGTTTGTGGAGCTGTATATAAAGAAGCACCCAGAGTATAGGCACCTGCTGCAACAACCATAGCATGCCAGCGGCGGGCAAGAAATTTGCAGCAGTATGATAGCTAAATACCGAAGCCATGAAAATAAGTAAATACCTGCACTCGTGCCTTATATTTGAGAAAAGGACTTTAAAATGCTGGTAGACCCCGGTACATTCT
>CBDIBP010000043.1:0-150837 GCA_965276955.1 Flavipsychrobacter sp. | reverse complement strand
TCTTACCCCGGTAGCGGCCCTGTATGTATCCACGGCCAGTATTGCTGTACGGATCGCCACCTGTATTGGGTAGCATCAGGTATGGTGGGTTGCCACTCAGCGTCAGCCAGTCATAGTTCCAGAAAGCCAGTATATTATCTGTTCCTTGAGGGAAGGTGATATACTTCCTCAGGTCTATCACCAACGAGCGCCAGGTAGTGGCATTACCCAAAAAAGTAAAGTTGGGACGGTATATGATGTTGGCAAATTCCCCACCTTGCGGGTTAATAGAGTTCTTTCGGGAATCGTACAGTGCATTAAAAGTTATTCCTGAGGCTTGCTCTGTAGTGGTCAAACCATACTTTTGAAAATCAGTGACACCAGGTGGGTCCAGTTCCTGTATCTTCCAGAAGTAGTCGAAATTATATCCCACCCCGGCATACAAGTTAGTTACCACCTTCCGCAATAGTGTCTGATGAATGCGGAGCGCGTAATAATTTATAGTGTACTGAGCATCGAAAGACGAGTAGCCACCCAGCCCATAGGTGTAAGACGGGTATTTAAGATACCGCCAATCCGTTACGAAACAATATTTATTGTCTCTGGTCCATATGGTAGACTGTAGCGGGAATATGATCTGGTTGCGCTGGCTATAAGTAAGGCTAACCAGTATGCTTGATATATTCTCCTCTGGGTCTCTTACGGTATAGAATGCCGCATTTGCTACAGCAAGTGCAGCAAAGCCTGTTTGTAGCGTATAGCCGGCAGCAGGTACGGCTGATATATGTGGTCTTAGGCTTTGGGTAGATGTATCTACGCGTTTGACAGCATGTTTGTCCCTTATCTCATGTATCACATCTATCAGGTCCAGCTCTTTGCTGGCATCAAAAACATATGTTTTACTGTGGTGGCCATTCTGCGGCGGGTATATGGAATCATGTACCGGTATAGGTATTGCTTTATTGTCCTGGCCCCTCCCGTTCAGAGCAGCCAATACAGGAACGAGCAGCAGTATTTTTTTAAAGTTAAACCGCAATTAAGATATTTTTCAGGTTTAAAGCATACATACTATTATAATGCCACGCTTGATTTGACGCTGTTTAGAACAATAGGTTAAATAGGGATGCAAAATACGACCATATTTACCAACATAGGTGTTTGTATGTGCGCTAATAATACATATCGGTATAGGCTTTAAAGATACGTACACTGCTATTTGCTTAACTATAAATAACTGTTAATTGGGGTATAAACACAAGAGCCATCCGTGAAAGGATGGCTCTTGCCTATTGAAAGAATATTCTAATGTGCTTCTTCACCTTCTCTTAAAGGTACGGTCTGCGGTATAAAATCGTTACCATGACCATCATCTTTAAAGTCATATGGCCAGCGGTGCACTTCTGGTATCTCACCAGGCCAGTTACCATGACCAGGATGAATTGGTGTGGTCCACTCCAGCGTGGTGGAACCCCATGGATTCTTATTGGTCATCTTACGTCCTTTGAAGATGCTTACAAAGAAGTTGAACACGAACAATAACTGTGTAAAGAATACAATGATAGCTACAATGCTGATGAAACCGTTAAGGCTTTGGAATTGTTTGAACGATTCCCATGCGCTGTAATCATAATAACGGCGTGGCATACCAGCTATACCTTCGTAGTGCATAGGCCAGAAGATAAGATAAGCGCCTGCGAAAGTGATGAAGAAGTGTATGTAGCCCAGTGTGTTGTTCATAAAGCGGCCATACAGCTTAGGGAACCAATGGTAGATACCGGCAAACATACCGAAGAAGGCCGATACACCCATTACTATATGGAAGTGGGCAATTACGAAGTAAGTATCGTGCAGGTGTATATCCAATGCAGAGTTACCCAGGAAGATACCGGTAAGACCACCTGATATGAACATGGACACAAAACCCATAGCGAACAGCATAGCTGGTGTGAACCTCAGGTTACCTTTCCACATAGTGGTAAGCCAGTTGAACACCTTAACGGCTGATGGCACAGCTATAAGCAGGGTAAGCAATACGAATATAGAACCCAGGAACGGACTCATACCGGTCACGAACATGTGGTGTGCCCATACCAGGAAGGCCAGCAATGTGATACCCACCAATGATATGATCATGGCGAAGTAACCAAATATTGGTTTGCGGCTGTTGGTAGCCAGCACCTCTGACGCCATACCCATGCCCGGAAGCATGATGATGTACACCTCAGGGTGACCCAGGAACCAGAACAAGTGCTGATAAAGGATAGCAGAACCACCGATGTGCGGCAACGCCTTACCATTAATGAATATCTCAGATAGGTAGAAGCTGGTACCAAAGTTACGGTCGAATATAAGTAATACCAGACCAGAGAACAATACAGGGAAAGAAAGTACACCAAGTACAGCAGTGAAGAAGAATGCCCATATAGTAAGCGGCATACGTGTCATCGTCATACCCTTGGTACGCATGTTCAGTACAGTGCTTATGTAGTTAAGGCCACCCAGTAAAGAAGATACAACGAACAGTGACATAGATACCAGCCACAGGTCCATACCCACACCAGAACCCAAAGAGGCTTCTTTCAATGCACTCAGCGGAGGGTAAGTTGTCCATCCACCCGATGCAGGACCAGTTTGTACGAACAGGGAAACGAACATAAATATACTGGCAGCGAAGAAGAACCAGTAAGACAACATATTCATGAAAGGTGATGCCATATCGCGCGCACCTACCTGCAGAGGTATCAGCAGGTTGCTGAAGGTACCACTCAGGCCGGCGGTCAATACAAAGAATACCAGTATGGTACCGTGCATGGTCACCAGGGCATAATAAAACTCTGGGGACAGTTTGCCACCTTTAGCCCATTCACCCAGGAATTTCTCCATGATAGGGAATGTGCTATCAGGGAAACCTAATTGCAGGCGGAAGAAAACGGAGAACAATGCGCCGATGATGGCCCATATCATCCCAGTGATCAGGAATTGTTTTGAGATTATTTTATGATCCTGGCTGAATATATACTTCCAGATAAAATGCTGCTCATGGTGCTCATGATCGTGGTGGGCCGCTTCAGCTCCTTGTGAAAATTCTACGTTAGGCCCCTCGATAATAATTTCTTGACTCATTTTTTCTCATTTATGACCATTTGGGTAATGGCCGATTATCTCATCGTTACGGTTGCTTTTGTGCTGTCTGCTTTTGGTGCATTTGTACTATCGGTACTCGCAGCAGGCGCAGCATTCACCTGTGCGTAGTAAGGCTGTTGAGAAGCCATCCACTTGTCATAGTCCTCTTGCGTTTGCACAATTATAGTACCACGCATAGAGTAGTGACCTTTACCACACATCTGATCGCAGGAAATTTCATAGACGAAATTGTCGTTCCCTGTTATTTTCTTCATTTCAGTGGTAGTGAACTTAGGTGTGAACCACATAGTGGTCACGATACCCGGCACAGCATCCATCTTCATACGGAAGTGCGCCAACCCAACATCATGTATCACATCGCGCGATCCTATAAGTAGTTGCACTGGTTTGTTCACTACAAGGTGAAGTTCACCATTCGACATGATCACATCATCCGTATTGTGTTTATCTGTCCAGTCAAGACCCAGTATGTTATTGGCGTCATCTATCTTCCTGAAATCCCTTTTGCCTAACTCACCATCCTTGCCGGGGTAACGAATGATCCAGTTAAATTGTTTACCTACTATCTCGATCTTCGGTGTGTTAGCAGGTGGCTCAGATGTTACAGCCATCCAGTTACGCAAACCTATAGCTACCAGCGATGCCATTGCAATTGCAGGTACTGTTGTCCAAAGGATCTCCAGTTTATTACTGTGTGCAAAAAAGAATGCGGTGCGTTTCTCAGTGCTCTGGTAGCGAAATGCGAAGTAGAACAATACGAACTGTGTAGCAAAGAATACGATACCTGTAACCACTAATGTGGCATTGAACATGAAATCATAATTATCACCCTGCAGCGAAGCCGATACCGGGAGCATTTTACCGATAAGGTATTTGTGGCATTCCCATATACCATATAGGCCCAGTATGAATGATATCACCAGCAATATTGCTATAGTGCGGTTGGTGCTCGCCTTTACCTTTTCTTCTCCACGTATTATAGTTGCGTATTCGCTTGCGCGCGCTATCTGGTATATAATAATGAATACCAGGACTATTAATGCTACTGTTATAAATGCCGACATGGTCAGTTATTCTTATTTACTTAACAAAAGTTATTTCTAACGAACTTATCAATTCTATTCTTCAAACCGGTGCCTTAGCTCAGGTGTATTATGGTCTCTTTCAGCAATACGTTGTTGTGCGGTATCAGTGACTCTTTAGCCAGCGTCCTCGACACTGCGAAGATAAGGATACCTACAAAACCCATGAATATACCTATCTCGTAAAAGTTGATGTGCCAATGAGCGCCCAGCGGACCAGGTGCCATCATCAGGTAAAAATCCAGCCAGTGACCGAAGATGATGACCATTGCCATGAAGGTAACAGTAAAGTAGTTACGTTTTGACGAGCGCATCATCAATATCAGTATAGGCATAATGAAGTTGATGATAAATGAAGCATAGAACATAATACTGTAAGGGCCTTGCTGGCGCAACTTAAAGTAAGTTGTTTCTTCAGGTTGGTTACTGTACCAGATCAGCATATACTGTGCGAACCATAAGTAGGTCCAGAAAATACTGAAGGCAAACATGAATTTACCCAGGTCATGCATGTGCTCCTTAGTTACCAATTGCAGGTTGCCCTGGTTCTTCAGGTAAACCACCCATAGTAATATGATAGACATACCACTCACAAAAGCACTGGCAAATGTATACCAGCTGAACAACGTAGAATACCAATGCGGTTGTGTACTCATTACCCAATACCATGGTGTAGTACTCATTTGTGTAAGGCCATATACCAAAAGGAAACCACCACCCAGGCGTACCATGTTCCAGTATATCTTAGTGCTGTTCTTAGGCGCTTTTTCCTGTGCAAGGGACATTGCGCGGAATTTATAACCGAAGAATGACCACAATCCTATTGTTACAATAGAGAAACCTATGAACATACCAGGATTCAGGAATGCAGATTTGCCTTCCAATATCTTATCGCCCTTAGGGTACACCCACTCATATATGGGGTTGTGTCCGCCAATATTAAAACCGAAGATGACGAAGGATGCTATTACAAGCAGTATCAGGCCAAATATCCACACATTAGCGCCAATAGCTTCAGGTACGCGGCGGTAAGCCACTATCCATGCACCTTGTGCCAGCGACGAGGCCGCTTGTACAAATACACTTACCGTGGTGATCAGTGTAAAGAATACTGCATCCTGCAGCAACACTAACCAGAAACGGGTCTTGTCAAATTCATCTGCTTTTGGACCCAAAAGCATTACACCACCCAATATCAGGGTTATCAGCCCTATAGCTATCAAAGCTATACTAGTTCTTTTTAACCTTGCTGGTACCTCAAAACGTTCTGTCATCTTAAATCTTTTATATAGATAGAAGTTTCTTTATTTTTTCTAAACTGTTATCCTTTTTTACTTGTTGCTTCTGCCATTGGTTTTGCAGTTGCTGCGTTAGCCTGTGGTTTGGTACCAGTGCTGTCTGTAGCCTTTGTTGCTGCTGTAGCCGCTGTACCGAAAGTGAACGCATCGCCACCATTCTCAGACTGTACTTTCTTTATGTAAGAGATGATCTGCCATCTTTGTTTCACATCTACCTGGCTGGCGTAAGAGCCCATCATGTTCTTACCATATTTTACCGCAGCATACATCTGCCCTACAGGCATGTGCAGGTATTTGCCATCTTTAAAGTTGGCAGGCATTGCAGCGAACTTACCTGTAGTATACAGCGGCCCTTGCCCATCCAGGTTCGTACCGTGGCATATGGCGCAGTATATGTTGAACAGCCTGTTGCCTTCTTTCAGCTCGTCAGCATTAAAGCGTATGTCTGTAGTGAAGCTCTTATACCCTACAGTATCCCCTTCTGTCAGGTGGTCAGGAAGCTGGTGGCCGCGGGCTACTGTACCCATTACCGGCTGACGGCTTGTCTGGCTGTCCGCAAAATTCGGATTTGATGTATAAGCATCGTAAGCGCGGGAGTAGGTCATGTCCGGTGCATATATCTTACCGGGGTTCCGGCGGATATCTCCACTGTTGCACGCTGCCAAGACTGATCCTAACATCAGGCTTGCTGCTACTATGCTTTTGGTCTTATTCATATAAATAAAGTCAAAAAATTCTGGTCTAAATGCTAATTGTTCACTTTGTCTGTCCGCAAACTATGCGTTCAGTAGTTCGTATGGTTCTTGTTTGTCAAATCTGCCATACCACCATCCGTCTTCCGCTACTTGTACCGATGTTTCTTTAGCACCTGTACTTTTCAGGAACTCTATGATCTCCAGCTCATGCACATGCTGCGTGATTTCTACGGTCATAACAAAATAATCGTCAGACTGGCGTGGATGGAAAACGTGTTTCTTCACACCTGGCATTATTTGGTTCAGGTAGCAAAAAGTAAGCACCATGCCTACGGCTGCGAACAATACTGTAAGTTCGAAGGTAATAGGTATCCAGGCCGGCAATGAAAAGTGTGGTTTACCACCAAAGTTGATGGGCCAGTCAGATGTGAATATCCAGGAGATAAAGCCAACAGCTGTGCTGGTACCACAAAGTGCAAATATAAAACCAGCCGTGTGGAGGTCGGTATCCTTAAGGCCCAATGCATGGTCAAGACCGTGTACAGGGAAAGGCGTATTCACATCGTGTATCTTGTGACCACTGCGACGCACCTTTTTTATTGCCGGGAACAGCACATCTTCATCATCGTAACACGCTACCGCAAATTTCTTAATAGCCATATTAATATATATTTTGTAGTGGTCCGCTAGCCAACTGACCGCTTCCTTTATTATTCTTTTAATTCAAGGTCATTTCACTCTTCCATCTATCACATGCCTACCACATGCAAACTATGCGTGGTGTGGCACTTCTTCCTCTTCATGATGTGTTTCTATCACGTGCACGAATTCCTCTTCACTCATGTTCTCTATGTGCGCCATTTTCTTCTTGTAGTTACCGCCAGATGTTTTCAGTATGAACTTGATCTCAGCAACAGCAATTACAGGGAAGTATTTAGCGAACAGGAAGTAGCAAGTGAAGAACAAACCAAATGTACCCAGGTAGAAACCAACCTCAGGCCATTGCGGGCTATAATATGCCCAGCTACTTGGCAGGTAATCGCGATACAGCGAGGTAACGATGATCACAAAACGCTCGAACCACATACCTATGTTCACTATTATGGACATTACGAAAGTGAACGGTATATTACGGCGCAATTTCTTTACCCAGAACAGCTGTGGCGACACCACGTTACAGGTCATCATCGCCCAGTAGCTCCACCAGTAAGGGCCTAATATACGCCATTGGAATGCTGCCTGCTCATAAAGTACACCGCTGTACCATGCCATGAACAACTCTGTAAGATAAGCTACACCCACTATAGAGCCGGTAAGCACAATTACTTTGTTCATCGCATCGAGGTGACCGACGGTAATGTATTCTTCAAGGTGCAATATCTTACGTGTGATCACCAACAGCGTGTTCACCATCGCGAAACCAGAGAAGATGGCACCGGCAACGAAGTATGGAGGGAAGATGGTAGTGTGCCAACCCGGTATCACCGAGGTAGCAAAGTCCATAGATACTATGGTGTGTACAGAAAGTACAAGTGGTGTAGAAAGACCTGCAAGTACAAGGGCCAATGCCTCCTGGCGCTGCCAGTTCTTTGCAGTACCCGTCCAGCCAAATGACGCTATACCATAGGTCATCTTCCTGAATTTTGTTTTAGCACGGTCACGAACCGTTGCAAAATCGGGGATAAGACCAGAATACCAGAACAATAAAGAAACGGTGAAGTAAGTAGAGATCGCGAACACGTCCCAAAGAAGCGGAGAGTTAAAGTTAGGCCATAGTGGACCACGGCTGTTAGGGTAAGGCAGTACGAAGAAGCCATCCCATACGCGACCCATGTGGAAGATAGGGAACTGACCTGCGCACATTACCGCAAATATCGTCATCGCTTCCGCAGCACGGTTCACACCGGTACGCCAGCCCTGGCGGAACAGCAGGAGGATGGCCGAGATCAGCGTACCCGCGTGACCAATACCTACCCACCATACGAAGTTGGTAATATCCCAACCCCATCCTATGGTCTTGTTCACACCCCAGGTACCCAGCCCCCAATACACAGCCCATGATACGGAGAACACCCCGAACAAAAGCAATGCTATTGAAAAGAAGAAACCCACATACCACATGCGGCCCGGCTTCTGCTCAATAGGACCAATAATATCTTCCGTCACTTGGTGATAATCCTTCTCACCATCTACCAGCGGCTCCCTTACGATCGATTCGTACTTTAAATGCATAGCACCTAATTAGTGAATTCTGTTATTAATTTATTTTCTGTCTTCACCTGCACCGTGCAGGCTCTGTCTTTTATCTTTTAATGCTGTGCTTTACGAACAACACTATTATTTTCTTCTGTCAGGCACTATATGTGCTGGTTCATCATTTCATCCAGTGCAGGGTTACCGCCCATTATTTCGGCAGTGTTACGCACCTTGGCAAGGTAGTTCACACTTGGCAATGTATGTATCTGCTCCAGTACATAGAATGTACGCTCCCTTTGCTGCTCTTTACGCAATTTGTGTATAGCGCTTTCAGTATCATGCACATTACCAAATACTATTGCATCGGTAGGGCATGCTTGCTGGCAGGCTGTGCGTGCTTCGCCATCCTTCATAGGGCGTCCCAGTTTCTTAGCTGTGAGTTTGGCATCCTGCAGGCGCTGCACACAGAAGCTGCATTTTTCCATCACACCACGGCTGCGCACTGTTACGTCAGGGTTCAGCACCATACGTGTCAGGTCATCGTTCAGGTCATCACGGTGTCCATCTTCATATAAGTTATCGTCAAAGCAATCTGCACCATTCCAGTCCATCCAGTTGAAGTGACGTACTTTATAAGGACAGTTGTTCGCGCAATATTTAGTACCAATGCAACGGTTGTAAGCCATTTGGTTCAGGCCTTCGCTGCTGTGGTTGGTAGCAGATACCGGACAAACGTTCTCACAAGGAGCGTTATCGCAATGCTGGCACAGCATAGGCTGGAACACGGTCTGGATGCTATCCGGATTCTCCGGCTTACCGCTGAAGTAGCGGTCTATACGCAACCAGTGCATCTCATGTGCCAGTATCACGTGTGTTTTACCTACT
Organism: Flavipsychrobacter sp.; assembly: GCA_965276955.1. Taxonomy (GTDB): domain Bacteria; phylum Bacteroidota; class Bacteroidia; order Chitinophagales; family Chitinophagaceae; genus JABDEZ01. The sequence goes on along the minus strand of CBDIBP010000043.1, from coordinate 141,558 downwards.
ACTGATATGTTGTTCTCAGCCTGGCAACCCATTACGCAGGCGCCGCAACCTATACAACTGTTCAGGTCTATTGACATACCCCACTTGATACCAGGGTATTCGTAGTTAGGATACAGCGTACCATTCGCACGGAAATTCTCATCCATGTCAGCGAGTTCCTTTTCAGTAGGCTCGTGGTGCGCTTCTCCCTTGTTGTTCTCTTTCTTTTCTTCTGCAGTTTCAGGCTCGGATGGGAGGACGGTAAACTTACCGATCTCTTCAAAACGCTCCTTGAGTATTATATTAGTATCCTTGCTAAATTCTTCAAGCGTCAGTTCGTGCAGCACTGGGCGGCCTTCATAGCTATGGTGCGTTTGCGTTATAGCTATTTCATACAGTTCGCCTGTTTTTTCTACAGTGATGTTAGGGTTGTAGTTATCAAATGTCTGCCCGTTGTAGGTTAGGAACGGATAGATGTTCTTACCAGAACCTTCTGCTGCCTTACCCACCTTAGCATCGCGGCCATAACCGGTAGCTACTGCTATCACATCATTGTGCATACCTGGCACTACCACTATCGGCAATGTAAGTTCGGCACCATTCGTTTTTATCTTTATTACATGCTTCTTAGCATCTACTTCATTTTGTCCGGTCAGCTCGGCATCCAGTTGCTTAGCCCTTGATGGGGATACACAAGCGTAGTTGTCCCAGGTAGCCTTAGTAATAGGATCTGGCATTTCCTGCAGCCATGGGTTGTTGGTCCATGCGCCACCGTGCCCTATCGCTACTGTTTGGTACACTACCAGTTCCAGTTCGCCACCAGCTTTCTTTGCTGCTACTTTTGCTATTGCATCAGCAACATTACCAGCAAATGCGGCACCACCGTTAGGCATATCGCCAGCTGGCTCTACTACACCATCTTGCAGTGCTTTATCAAATGCTGCAGCGCTTCCCAGTTTGTTGGTCCAGAAGGCTTTCCAGTAGTCGCCATACGTTTGTGTAGCGCCTGCCCATACCATAAGGCTGTCCTGCATAGCACGTGTTTTAAACAACGGCGCTATACCTGGCTGCATCAGGCTGTAGTAGCCTGGCTTAGGTTCTGCATCACCCCAGCTTTCCAGGAAGTGATGATCAGGAACTACATATTTGCATTTCTGTGCTGTTTCGTCCATGCGGTCCGCAAAAGATACGGTCATAGGTACTTTGGCCAGTGCATCGCCAAATGCTTTACCATCGGCAAGTTCATATACCGGGTTCACACCGTGTATGAACAAAGCGCCTACTTGTCCACCTTTCACAGCGGTCATCAGGGCCATCAGATCGGCATCGCTACCTTGTCTGTAGTTACTGGTAGTTGTCCAGTTCACAGTATTTCCGTTAGCGCCTACTTTATCATTTATAGCATTAACTATAATTTGTACGTTCACGTCGTTGCTGCCGCTTACTACCAGGCCATTACCTTTTTTCAGGTCGTTGGCTGCGTTAGTTACCAGCTCGTTCAGCTTTTCGCTTTTCAATGCTGGTTTTGCACCTGTAGTTACTGCATTGTACAGCGCTGTTGCTACTGCCCCCATTTCAGATGGTTTGCAGGTAGCCCTTTGGTCTGCGTTAGCGCCAGTGATGCTGTGGTTAGCTTCGAACTGGTAGTGCTTAGACAGTTTCAGGTTCTTGGCGCTTACTTTCCTGCCTTTAGAATATCCCTTAGCAAATTCGATCGGCGACAACCATGTACCCAGGAAATCGGCTCCAAGGCTCACAATGGTTTGTGCTTTTTCAAAATGGTAAGTAGGCAGGGTAGCTTTACCGTAGCTGGCCTGGTTGGCCATTATCATACCAGAATATGAAATTGGGTCGTAGACCACATGTTTCACATTCGGGTACTTAGTGGTAAACTGGGTAATAATGTCCTTGGTGGTAGGGCTTAATATGCTCCCAGTGAGCAAATATGATGTTTGTGTATTTTTTGTAAAACTGTCCTTAATGCCGCGGTCCACAGCATCGAAGGTAGCTTCCTGGCCACCCACCATAGGGGCGCGCAGTCGTGTTTTATCATATAGGTTCAGTACTGATGCCTGTACCCTGGCCGATGTACCGCCCTTGGTGATAGACGACAATTCATTACCTTCTAATTTTATTGGGCGGCCGTCCCTGGTCTTTATTACAATGGCGCAATAATCGCCACCATCCACAAAGGTAGATGCGTAATAGTTAGGTACACCCGGTGTTATATCTTCTGGCTTAATAGCGTAAGGTATGGCTTTGCGTACAGGCATCTCGCAGCTGGCTACCAATGTAGCAGCCAATGTGCTGTAACCCAAAAACTTCAAAAAGTCACGGCGTGGTGTGGTCGCATCCATCAGGTTGCCACTCAACCCAAATGGGAGATCTTCTTTGAATTCATTTTCAACCACCTGCTGATGAGCCGCACTGTTATTTAGCTCTTCAAGTCCCTTCCAATATTGTTTTTGACTCATATTGCGATTCGGTATAAGATCTGTTTCCGAATATTGTTTCTTTATTAAAAAATCAACCTTGCTATCCACACTATTAATAGTGGCATTTCTGACACTCTGTACCACCTATGTCCTCTACTGTTACTCCGGTACGTTTACCGTCTTTCAGTTCCTGGTGGTATTTTTCAAAAATGCTGTAGTAGTCGTTGTTGGCAAATTGTACTTGTGTCTGGCGGTGACAGTTGATACACCAGCCCATAGATAGTGGTGCGAACTGGTACACCTCATCCATATCCTGTATAGGACCGTGGCAGCGCTGGCACTGTACCTGGCCCACCTTTACGTGCTGGCTGTGGTTAAAGTACACGTGGTCTGGCAGGTTGTGTATCTTTACCCACTCTATAGGGCGAGATATTATAGCGCCTTTGCTGTCCCTGTTATATTGTTTTGTATCCGGGTTCCAGCCTGCATATTTATACAGTTCGTGTATTTGTGCAGTACCATCTATATGCTTGCCTTCTGCTGTCACCAGTGGATGTTCAGCTTCGCCGGTGTATGAGTTGATCTGCTTATGGCAGTTCATACATATATTAGGAGAAGGTATCATGGCCTGGCGGCTCTTTTCAGCGCCTGCGTGGCAATACAGACAGTTGATCTGGTTGATACCTGCGTGTACTTTGTGCGAGTAGAATATAGGTTGCAGCGGTTGGTAGTTTTGCTGGCGGCCCATGTTTATAGCGCCATTCACCATCCAGTAACCTGCAAGTATAAAGACCAGTATCGCCACTATAGCTATCACCAGTTTGTTGCGGAACAGTGGTATCTCTTTTTCATTAGGTAAGCCTTCTACATTGTTAGCTGCACGGCGCAGGCCGCTGTTGGCACGCCATAGTATCATTGCTATTGCAAGCAGCGCTATTGTTACCAGTACATATACCCAGTTGTAGCTTGTATCCTGTGTTGCTCCGGCAGCAGCGTTAGCAGCATTGCCATCACCACCGGCTGGCGTAGGTGCTTTATAATTATCTACATAGCTAAGTATAGCGTCTATCTCTTCCTTGCTCAGTGCAGGGAAAGGGGTCATGTTGGTCTTACCCCACTTATTATATAGGTCGTTGGCAAACTTATCGCCACTCTTTATAACTGCGGCAGAGTTATGTACCCAGCCATATACCCAATCCTTAGTAGGAAAGGTCTTGTCCACGTTTTGCAGGGCCGGACCGGTAGCATCTTTCAATGGATTATGGCACGATGCACAATTGGATTGGAACAACGCTTTACCATCTGGTGCAGCAAATGCTGTTGTATTGCCTGCTAATAAGACAATTACAAATATTAATGCACTATAAACGAGTCTCCGGAACATCGGCTTTAATGATTCTGGCACAGGAAAAAATTTGAATATTAACGTTCCTTTTTAATAAAAGAGATGGCGAAATTACGACACAATCCCCAAAATTTATAAACATTTCAGAAAAAATGTTTCTCAAGCCCAGCAAGGCTTTCAGGCATTTTTTCGTTATTTTTTATTTCTTAATGTCATTTTATTGTCACCAAAAACCTGCTTTTTATCCACCTTTTATTACACTTCAGTGACGCAAGTTTTTCCTGTTTATACAAATTAGTGCTCTTTTAGAAAAGCTCTTAAGAGTGTAATTCCTTTGTTTTAAGCATTAGACGCAAGTAAAATAAAATCAATATCACTATCTGACTCCAACTTCCCTTATTATTAACATCGTATCATTACAATACGATCATATTAATTTAAATACTTCCTGTCCTTCCCCCATCTACCGGTATGCTGGTGCCATTTACATAGCTGGCGGCAGGGCTGCACAAAAAGGCTACCATCGCGGCTATCTCTTCTGGCTTACCTATGCGGCGTGCCGGCACTTCGCTTATCATTTCCTGTTCTATTTCGGCCTTGTCCTTATGGGTCTTGGCAGCTTTGTTCTGCATTATAGCATCCAGCCTGCCGGTAGCTGTACTGCCGGGAAGCACATTATTTACCGTTATCCCGAATTGTGCTACTTCATTGGCCATCGTCTTGGCCCAGCTGGCCACGGCACCACGTATAGTATTAGATACCCCCAGGTCTTTCAGGGGCACCTTTACAGATGTACTGATGATATTCACTATCCTGCCCCACCCTTCAGCCTTCATACCCGGCAGTAGTAAGGTAGCCAGTATATGGTTGCATATCAGGTGCTGCTGAAAGGCTGCTATGAAACTTTCAGGCTTTGCATCTACCACCGGCCCCCCTGCCGGGCCCCCGGTATTGTTTATAAGTATGGTTATGTTCTTATCATTTACATGGGCAGCTACCACCTCCCGCACCTGTTCCGGGTCGGCAAAGTCGGCCACCAGGTAGCCATGCCGTTGCCCCTGGGTGGTATCAAGTGTATCTACAGCCTGTTGAAGTTTCTCTTCACTTCTTGATATCAATATACAGTTAGCACCCAACTCTGCAAGTTCTTGTGCGCTGGCCAGTCCTATACCTTGTGTGCTGCCGCCTACCAATGCAGTGCGTCCTTTTAAACTTAATGAAAGCATTTGTGGTGATTTGGGGCGAAATTAAGTTATGTTATCACAAATTGTGCATTGGAAAGGAGATGTATCATTTATCGATTTTTTTGTATATTTATGTAAGTAGCTGATATAAGACCCTGATCATTGCTGTAGCTGCAGCCAGATATCCTCAAAAGACGGATTGTTCAGCACAAAGGCCTACCACGGTGCAAAATTGGGTGGGCCACTACCATAAAAGACACCGATACAATTCTCAGTCTATTACCATATCCAAAACAACTGATCACCTCACGATACGGGCTAATGTAGTGTTCGAGAACTCAGGGAGTGCCAATTACACCGATTTCACCTACTGGTATGCCGATACCTCTGCACATTCCTTGCTGTATTTTTCCGGCGCATACTGCCTCACCTACTTCTACATTGGCGATAGCATCAATATCAAGTATATTGATCCACAGAAGTATTCTAAGAATTGTATGTACCTGTATGATCCATAGAATAACGTAAAAACAGTCTCCCCCTTTTGCATTAATTTTGCAGTTATGTTCGATTACTTAGAGGGGTTAAATGAACCGCAGCGCGAGGCCGTATTGCACACAGAGGGGCCTATAATGATAGTAGCAGGGGCCGGCAGCGGAAAGACCAAAGTACTTACCACACGCATCGCCCATCTTATGCAGAATGGGGTAGATGCTTTTAACATACTGGCGCTCACCTTTACCAACAAGGCAGCTGCCGAAATGAAGGAGCGTATAGAAAAGATACTGGGCAATAACGAGGCCCGCAATTTGTTCGTAGGTACCTTCCACTCTGTATTTGCGCGCATGCTGCGTGCCGAGGCCAACAAACTGGGCTACCCCAACAACTTTACCATATACGATACCGATGATGCCAAGAGTGTGATAAAAGGCATAGTAAGCGATATGAACCTGGACGACAAGCACTACAAACCTGCATATGTCTACAACCGCATATCTGCCGCAAAGAACAGCCTTATAGACCCTGCCACTTACAAGCAGGATAGCTCTATACAGCAGGAAGATGCCCGTAGCAGCCGCCCGCTCATAGGCGATATCTACGATGCCTATTCCAAACGTTGCTTTAAGAACGGCGCTATGGATTTTGATGACCTGCTCTTCAAAATGTACATACTGCTCACTAACTTCCCGGAGGTTTTGGCCAAGTACCAGCACCGTTTCAAATTCATATTGATAGATGAGTACCAGGATACTAACCTGGCGCAGTATGCCATCATAAAAATGCTGGGCGCTGTGCACGAGAACATTTGCGTGGTGGGCGATGATGCACAAAGTATCTACTCCTTCCGTGGCGCCACCGTGCAAAACATACTGCAGTTTCAGGACGATTATGAGGACGTGAAAGTGGTGAAGCTGGAGCAGAACTACCGCAGCACACAAAGCATACTTAATGTAGCCAATACCATTATTGGCAAGAACAAGAACCAGATACCCAAGAACCTGTGGACCGACAATGTGGAAGGCGAGAAAATAGTGCTTGCCCGCACCATGACCGACAATGATGAGGGCCGCTTTGTAGCCGATGCCATTACAGAGCAAAAGCTACGCAACCACTACAACAATAAGGACATTGCCATACTGTATCGTACCAATGCCCAGAGCCGCTCTTTCGAGGAAAGCCTGAGGCGCATGAGCATACCATACAAGCTATATGGTGGCATATCCTTCTACCAGCGCAAGGAAGTAAAAGACCTGCTGGCCTACCTGCGCCTGGTGGTGAACACACAGGACGAAGAGAACCTGAAACGCATCATTAACTATCCCGTGCGCGGCATAGGCAAGACCAGTATAGAGAAGGTAATGATAATAGCGCATGAGCAGGATAAGACCTTCTGGGAAGTGCTGGAGCAACCCGAGCTGCATGCCATAAAAGGTGCCGGCGGCGCTGCCATAGAAAGGTTTGTGAGTATGATAAAAAGCTTCCAGACACTGCCCGAAAAAATGAATGCTTACGACCTCGCTTTTGCCGTGGGTAAGCATACCGGGCTGGTGCAGGAACTATATAACGATAAGAGCGTAGAAGGCCTGGCCCGCTACGAGAATATACAAGAGCTGCTGAACAGTATAAAGGAGTTTACAGAGACACCCGATGAAGAAGGCGAGCTGCGCGATAAAAGCCTGGGCAGCTACCTGCAGCAGATAACACTGCTTACCGACGTAGGCAAGGAAGATGAGAATGCAGACGCGGTAAAGCTGATGACCATACATGCCGCCAAGGGGCTTGAGTTCCCCTGCGTGTTCGTGGTAGGGCTGGAAGAGAATCTGTTCCCCAGCTCTATGAGCCTGTACGACAGGGCCGACCTGGAGGAAGAGCGCCGCTTGTTCTACGTGGCCATCACCAGGGCCAAGCACCGGTTGTGGATCACTTATGCCAATAGCCGCTACCGTTTTGGCCAGCTGGTCACTAACGATCCCAGCCGCTTTATTGAAGAAGTGCCCGAAGCGCACCTCGATCGCTCGTTCACAGGCATGGCCAATACTGCCAAAGGTTCGGTAGGCGCATTCGGCAATATGCTCAACCAGTCGTTCGATAAGATGCCATCGCTGAAAAAGCTGGCCGACAAACTGGCACAGGCCCCACCACCAGCGCACAATCCTACTGGCGATTTTAAAGCCGGCGACCCGGCAATGATGACCACCGGCATGACCGTAGAACACCAGAAATTTGGCTTCGGTAAAATAACCGCCGTAGAAGGGGGCACCCACAATCGCATTGCTACCATAGAGTTTGGTGCCGGCCACGGGCAGAAGAAGATAATGCTGAATTTTGCGAAGTTGCGGATAGTAGAGGGTGGGTAGTAAAGTTTTCCCTTGAAATACAGATAATAAAATAGCCACAACGTTCGCGTTGTGGCTATTTTATTACTTATTTATTCCGCTCGTTCAAGCGTCCTGGCTTTAACCCACTATGAGCTTGTGTTCTCTATACTTTACTTCACCATCCTCAATTCCTTCCCACACAGATCAAAATATAAGTTCTGCAACTGGTGCAGGTATTGCAGCGGTTCGCCTATGGTGCAGGTCTGGTCGCTGCACTTAAAGGCCAGTCTGTATTCCCGGTTCAGCGCCACATCGCCGTTCTTATACAGGTCGTAGTGCGGGTCAGACAGTCCATACACCAGATCGAAACCGCAACTATCCAATACGTCGGCATCAAGGGGGATACCTTGCAATGCTTCACCTGTAGTAGCGGCCTCATCTATATATATCTTACCATCGCGAAAGGCTACATTCCGGAGCACCAGCTCACCATCCCCAAAGGGGTTTTGTATGGCACAACCGGGCCGCAGTTCATTTTGAGGTATCATAAAACATAAGTTTTCAGTTCAGGGGTGCATTTGCCACAATTGCCTATCACACATTACTACCTACAATATTGTACCAATGGTCGTTTTGTTAAAATGCATATGCCCCAACTAATTGATATTTTAAACATTACTGCATATAGTTGCTGGCAGGCCCTTATTTTCTCTGGAAGGTATGGATTTTTATGGTTGTGGTCGCAGTGATAACCTTTAAAGATAGGCTATGAAATTTATAGAGACCAAGGAGCCGGTAACTGGCGAAGTTGTAGAATTATGTTACCAGGATGTAGGTAGCGGCGCTACAGTAGTATTTATTCATGGCTGGCCCCTGAGCCAGGAGATGTGGGAGTACCAGGTGACCGAGCTGGCAGGTAAGGGTATGCGCTGCATCACTTACGACCGCCGTGGCTTTGGCCATTCAGACAAGCCCTGGAATGGCTATAACTACGATGTCCTGGCCGATGATCTGAAAGCCATACTCGATGGTTTGGACCTTTCTGATGTTACCCTCGTAGGGTTTTCTATGGGCGGGGGCGAGGTAGCCCGTTATTTTACCCGTCATGGTGGGGCTCGCGTATCCAAAGCCGTTCTGGTAAGCGCCGTTACACCCTACATGCTCAAGACAGATGATAACCCCAATGGTGTAGACCCCACTGTGTTCGAAGAGATGCTGATAAATATACAGAACGACCGAATGTCGTTCCTCGATAGTTTCGGCAAGCAGTTCTATGGTGTCAGTCTGCTCAACAGGTCTGTGAGCAATGCTTATCTGCAGCGCGATGTGATGCTGGCCAGCGTAGCCACCTCACATGCCACACAGCAGTGCGCCAAGGCTTTCGCCACTACAGATTTTCGTGGCGACATGCCCCACATAACTGTGCCTGCACTCATCATTCACGGCAATTCAGACCAGACAGTGCCAATAGAAATAAGTGGCGACCGCAGTGCACAAATGGTACCCAACAACACTTACATTGTTTATGAGGACGCTCCGCACGGTCTCTTTTACACAGAAAGGGAAAGGCTGAATGCCGACCTCATTTCCTTTATACTAAACCAGGCGTAGTTCGCCTTCCTTATATATATACATTCAGGTTGCTCTCTATGGGAGCAACCTGTTCTTTTCCTTCCCACCATTATATTATCAAATGTCACTTTATACTTCGCTAATTCATACCATTGTGGCATCAATTATCCTTTTAAGCGTCATTTGTTCATAGCACGCGCTCAGCATTAGGCGATAAATGTGTATATCCTTTTCCCGCATTATTTTCCCGGTATCGTATCTTTACAGCGGGCTGTTTGCCTTATTGTATATACACACTTTAAAAAACAAAAATATAACATCGCTCTTTTGCTGCCATCTATCAAGTATCTATTGGGAACTAAAATTTCCGGTGCCGGTAAAAACCGGAAAGAACAAGAAATAATGTAAAATAGCAATATCAGCTGCTGCTTTGCATTTCATGCCATTGCCGGTCTCATAATTACCGGTTTTATTTTTTCTGCCTTATCGGTAATTTCTCCTGGATAGGCGGATACTACAAAAAACAAGTAGCAATAGCGTTCTCACATTAGCAATTTCCCTTATTGTCGAATTACTTCATTTTTATATACCAAATAGTTTATTTGATAAATTAGTGTATGATCTCAATTTTTCGTATAAATTTGCCCTCCTTACATTAAGACCTTATAATAATTATAAACAACCTTTATGGCTGTAATTCAAAAGATCAGGAATCAATACGGTAAAGTTGCTGCTGGCGTAATAGTTGTTGCGCTGGTGGGCTTTATATTAATGGATGCTGCAAGTGGCAAGTTTGGCGATTACTTTGGCCACAATACATCTGTGGTAAAAGTGAACGGCGACAAAATAGATGTGAAAGAATACTCACAGAACATGAAGGATTTTGAAACACTATATACTATGTATAGTAAAAATCATACCCTTGATGAAGCTACACGTGCACAAATGAACGAAGAAGCGCTGAAGCTGATGATATACCAAAAACTAACTGGCGAGCAGTGCGAGAAACTTGGTGTTACCACTACTAAGGAAGAAGAACGCGAGCTTATCTATAGCCCGAATGCTGACCCTATGGTGCAGCAATTCACCCTGCAGGGCACTACTATCTTTTCAAATCCTGAAACAGGCCGCTTTGATCCAGCCCGTGTGCAGGCTTTCGAAAAACAAGCCGATCAGTACGATCCGTCAGGCAATGCACGCAAGGCCTGGGAAACTGTAAAAACTTATGTTATCCACAATAACAAGGTCACTAAGTTCAACTTCCTGTTCATCAACGCAGTATACACTCCTAAGTTCATACTCGATCGCCAGGCAGAAGATGCAACCCAGGCCGGTAACATTTCTTATGTAAAGATACCGTTCACTACTATTGCTGATAAAGATGTGCAGGTTACCGATGATGATATGAAGGCTTACATCAAGAAAAATGCAGCCAAATTCAAGGTAGATGAGCCATCGCGCAGCATTGAATATGTGTCTTTCGATATCAAACCTTCGCACGATGATACCGCACACGCCTATGATGCCCTTGTGCAGATCAAGAACGATTTCGCAGCTACTACAGATAATGAGAGCTTTGTCAACCGCAATTCAGAAGAAAAATATGCCCCGGTTTGGGTAAATAAAAAAGCGGTTACCAAGCCTTTCGAAGATTCTATAATCAACCAGCCGGTAGGTGGTGTATATGGTCCATACTATTCAAACAGTATGTACAAGATAACAAAGGTGATGGATCGCAAAGAGCTTCCGGATTCTGCAAAATGCCGCCACATATTAGTGCGTTTCAAAGCACAGGGCAAAGATGTTATGACAGATAGCGCTGCCAAGCAAAGGATAGACAGTATTGCAGCAGCTATAAAGGGTGGTGCTGATTTCCTGGCGCTGGCTACAAAATATTCAGACGATGCCGCGAACAAGACAGGTGGTGAATATACATTCTCAGTATCTCAGAGAACAGGTATCTCCAAAGAGTTCGGCGATTTTGTTTTTGAAGGTAAAACAGGTGAAAAGAAGGTAGTGAGAGTGGAGAACGATAACTACTCTGGCTATCACTACATAGAGATACTGGACCAAAAGAACATACAGCCTGCGGTAAAGATCGCTACTATTGAAAAGTCACTCTTCCCTGGCGATGCTACTGTAAATGGTATCTATGCTAAGGCTACCGAATTTGCGGGCAATAATACAAGCGCTACAGCATTTGACGATGCTGTAAAAGCAAAAGGCCTGGATAAAAGAGTGGGCGATAACATTAAGGTCCACGACTTCCAGATACAAGGCCTGGGCCCTGCCCGCGAAATGATACGCTGGATATACGAAGCTAAAATGGGCGATGTATCCAATGTATTCACTCTTGATGGTCACAATGTAGTGGCTAAACTGGTAAGCATACAAGATAAAGGTACTGTTACACTTACCCCTTCACTAAAACCAATGATAGAGGGTGTGGTGAAGGTCGATAAAAAAGCAGAAATGCTGTTGGCTAAGTACAAAGGTGTTACCAGCCTGCAGGCCGCAGCACAAACATCCGGCCAGCAAGTGCAGCATGCAGATTCTGTTAGCCTTGGGGCAGCTTATGTAGCTAACATGGGCTATGTACCCGGTGTTCTGGGTTATGCATTCTACCCGGGCTTCCAGCCAAACACTGTTTCTCCTGCCATAAAAGGCGAAGACGCTATTTACCTCATCAGTGTATCACAAAGGTGGAAAAAACCAGCTAACCCTGCAGCAGCTCAAATGATGATGCAGCAAAAGCAACAAATGATGATGCAGACCAAAAATGCGGTAGGTCAGCAATTGCAAGACCTTATCATCAACAAGGCTGATATCAAGTATACGCCTTCTAATATGTAATAGCTATTTATTATAACATAAAGGGCAGCTGCATCACGTAGCTGCCCTTTGCTTTGGTAGCTACTATAATTGGGGTTTATACACTCATTAGGGCAAACATAGTTCCTGCCATCATCCGGCAAGCCATATATCGTTCAACAATTCGTAAATTTGCAGTGTAGATTATGGAACCATTCGTAAATAAAGTTGCCGAAAGTGGTATCATCACGCTGGACCTTGCGCAGTATATACCCGCCGATGATGATATAATGTTGTTCGATCTGAAACCTTTCCTGTTTCGCGAGATGATACTTCGCGAGAAGGATTACCGCGCTGCACTGCAAACCCACGACTGGCAGCAGTACGAAGGAAAGCAGGTGGCAGTATACTGCACTGTAGATGCTATAATACCAGTATGGGCATACATGCTGGCTGCGACCTATCTGTACAACGTAGCCAAGGATGTCTATTTCGGTTCAGCAGAAGAATTGAAAAAGAACATTATCAACAATAATATAAAGGCCATAGACCTTACAGACTATACCGATAAACGGGTGGTCATAAAGGGTTGCGGAGATATACCCATCCCCGATGCGGCTTATGTAACTGCAACATACCACCTGCGCCCGGTAGTTAAGTCCATAATGTATGGCGAGCCCTGCTCTACGGTACCGGTATATAAAAAAGCACTTACGCAGCGTACTTCTTAAATTGTTGCAGTAAGTGCATCATTGCGTACTAAGCTCTTCATTTTTGCTTATATTCGTTATGGTACAAACAGTAACGATGCATGAAACTACATTTTGCAAAAGCACACAAAGCATGGGGCATTGCGATATGTTGTCTGGTATCACTCACATGGCTGGTAACATCAGCCCAGCAAAAAAAGCCGGCCCCGCCACCTGCTGAAGAAAAGCGTGTAGCCCCCATAAAAGACCTGAAACTACTTAAAGAGTACCGCGATAATAAGGGCAATATTATTCGAGAGGTGCAGTATGTGCAAGGCAATAACCGCGTCACCCAAACCATTATAATGTCTCCGCAGCCGGCCTATGTACACATACCTATACGGCCCGATACCATGAACAAAGATTCGGTGATGCTGGTTGTAGATAAAGCCAATTACAACATAAAGGTCTATTACAAACGGCGCCTCATACGCATATACAAAGCTGTCTTTGGCCCGCACCCTTTGGAGAACAAACTATGCGAGGGAGACCGGTGTACACCAGAAGGCTGGTTTAAAATAGCAAGTAAGAATCCCGCTTCCCACTACCGCAAGTTCATGTTGCTCAACTATCCTAACGACTCATCTGTAGCACGCTTCAACAAAATGAAAGCAAGTGGACTACTGCCTGCAAGCGCCCGAATGGGTGGCGATGTAGGGATACATGGCATATGGCCAAACGGCGATGACATGATAGAAATGGGCATTGGCTGGACCGATGGTTGCGTAGCTATAAAGAACAATGACATTGACGACCTCTACAGTATGGTAAATGTGGGCACCAGGGTACTGATAAAGAAATAACTACAGCTACGCAAACTCCTCCACAAGATCCTTATAAGCATTCACCCAACCCTTCCATTCCGGGCTGCGGCCCAAAGAGAAATTGTGGAATATAGTAGTAAGACTGCCGTTGGTTTGTTTCAGTATCTGTGCCATTAGGTGCAGGGCAGTGAATGCTGATGTTACATCCATCTTTTCCTCGTAAAGGGCCGCCGTATCCATAAAGCAGAACGGGTGTACGGTAAGTGTTGTAGGCACTTCCCGCTCAAGGTCATACCAGGCGAATGAGCTGCCCGTGCCGGCACGGAAGCCCAGGTGCGTAGCATAGCCCATACTATGGTCGTTAGTGATACCCAATGCTAATAACTGCCTGTAGGTGCGCGGCACTATATTCTTTATATAATGTTGGCGGGATGAGGTTATGGTGCGGCCCGTTGCGCGTTCCAATGCTGCCTTTTCCTGTTCTATAGCATCGCCGCCCAGCGCATAGTAAGATGGATGGATGAACACATTGCCACCGTCTTCTTGCAGCTGCCTGATGAGGCTTATCATCAGCGGATGGCCGGGCAGAATGTTCTTATCATGTGCCGTATTGCGCAATGCACATAAAACAAAGTATAGCGGCGATATCTGCTTTGCCCTATGCAGTTCTGTAAGCCATTCAAAACTATCGTAAGGGTCTTGTTCTTTACCTGTCAGCACATCGGCACGCTCTCGCAACAGGCGGATATTGCCCGCTAATGCATCTTTTGCAAAACCGCCCATATTGCGTTGCAGGCCTTTCCCTTTGTAGGAGTATGCTATATCTATATCGTATGTAGCGTGGAAACGGAATGGCTCTGGCGTAGGCAGCTCGGTATAACTTGCTAAAAGCCGACCAAAAGTATGCACCCATTCATCAGCCAGCGGACGACGCAGCCATCCATTCCTGAATAGCATACTTTCTGTTGCAGGGTAGCGTCCATGTTTGTCGGGTGTGTAAGCATAATACTCCTCGTACCTGCTGAGCAGGAAGAAGAGCGCCGACAGCAGATCGAATGGCAGCGTATAGTCCTGCTCCTTGTTATGCGGTGTGGCATATAGGGTAGGCATATCGTACCACTTACCAATAGTTATGTTATGGGGCTGTATACCTGCCTCATTTAGCAGGCCAGCTGCCGGTATGGACAGAGCATGGATAAAGTGGGCGCCATAGGCAATAAAAAAAGTATTAGCAGGTATCTCTGCTACATTGTGTACCAATGTGTAGGGCGTTCTCAGCCTGTCGGCCAGCAGCCAATCGAGTGTATATTCCAGTCGGGCACTTGGCTGCGGGGTGTAGACAATTATTGGTATCATGTGTGCAGGCAATTATTTACGCTCTTTCCAAAGCTGGTTAAAAGACTTTGGTGCAAATTGCAACGCAGTCCTGTCCTTCACCCATGTATCGTTGAATATCTTGTTGGCTAATTTGGTTTTCATGCTGGCCGGCGCCAGGTTCATGAGGGTGCGGTTCATCATACCTGTTTTCCATAATTTCCATGCCACATTCTCCTTGCTGGTATTCAGGCCTTCTGCTACAGCTATGTTACGGTTCGCCAGCAGCATACCGTGTATGTTTATTTTTACAGGGCATACGTCTGTGCAACTACCACACAAGGTGCTTGCATAGCTAAGATGCTTATACTCTTCCATGCCCTGCATGTGTGGCGTTATTACCGATCCTATAGGCCCGCTATACGTTGTGCCATAGGCATGGCCGCCAATATTTTTATACACAGGGCATGCATTAAGGCAAGACCCACAGCGTATGCAATACATGCTCTCCCGTACCTCCTTGCGCAGCAGGTTGGTACGCCCATTGTCCAGCAGTATCACGTACATTTCATCGGGTCCGTCGTTTTCTCCGGGTTGCCGTGGGCCGCTGAATATGGTATTGTATACCGTAAGGTTTTGCCCTGTACCGTAGGTAGCCAGCAAAGGCCACATCAGTTGCAGATCAGAAACCGATGGCAATATTTTTTCAATACCTACTATGGCTATGTGGGTTTTAGGAAATGCGGTCGTCAGTCGGCCATTCCCTTCATTCTCCGTTACACACACAGCACCTATATCGGCCAATAAAAAGTTACCGCCTGTTATCCCTATATCAGCGGTCTGGTATTTTTCGCGCAGGTTGGTACGGGCTACTTGTGTTAGCTCTGCCGGTGACAAATCAGGTAATGTACCCAGCTTCTCCTGAAACACACGGGCCACATCTTCCTTACTCTTGTGCATAGCAGGGGTTACTATGTGGTAGGGCGCCTCGCCATCCAGCTGCTGTATATACTCACCCAGGTCTGTTTCTACCGACTCAATGTTATTTTGTGCAAGGAAACTGTTCAGGTGTATCTCTTCGGTCACCATAGATTTTGACTTCACTACCTGGCGGGCATTTTTCTCTTTACATATCTGCAATACGGCTTGTTGTGCCTCTTCTGCGGTCTCAGCCCATATCACTTTGCCCCCACGGGCTGTAAAATGCTGCTCAAAAGTTTCCAGGTATTTGTCCAGATTCTCTATTGCTTTCCACTTTATGTTCTTAGCTTTCCTGCGTGCGGTCTCCAGGTCAGCAAACTGCTGTTTGCCCTTCACCACACTATCATTGTACTTCTGTATATTAAAACTGATCTTTCGCTTGTGCTCCAGATCATGCGCCTTCACATTGCTTTTGGCAATAAATACAGATAAGTTATCGGTCATAGCAGCATAAAGTTAGCATATTCATTATTGCGCTGCATGTATCAGCATAAATATATGAGTACAGCGAAAAGGGTGTTTTTCCCGCCCCAAATAGGGGGTTATCATCCATGGCAGCAGGTAATGGTTCAGCACCTTTGTATCCGAAACTGGAGATGATGAGGAAAGAACACAAATATTACGACCGATATGACGAAAAGATACTGGTACTGGCATCGCTACTAATTGCAACAGTGATACTTTTTGTACTTACTTTCTTTTTAGGATGCGGCCATAACAGTACAGAAAATGGCCTGCTGAACAAAATAGTATATTCCACTCCAAAAGATACGTTGAAGGATACTGTCCATAACTATACAAGAAGCTTTTCTGACGATACCACCAAGGCAACGATAAAGGTAAAATGGGCTGCAAGATGCACTACTGCAGGCTGCACCAATACGCAAGCTGAAGTATACCTGGTGGAGAATAAGAACAACTGCATAGTACATGCACTCTTACCAGACGACCCTGTGAATGGTGGTACCAGCAGCAAGCCCATTGGTACCACAGATGTGATCATCACCTACGAAATGACGTCCTTTTTTGGGAAGGACCTGTATGTGCACCAGTACCATATTTTTGCCGATGGAACAGTAGAGCAAATGTGACAGGAGATGCTGGTGCATTTTGTTGCTGTTAACAAGAAATTAAGCATTAAATGGCAAACAAATTACAAATGTAATTTTGCGTATCCTCTAAATTGTTTGATATTTGCGCCTCAATGGCGCGACATTAATATGCCGCCATTGGCAGGCAGTATATAGTGACTGCTTAAAATTATCTTGGCAATATCAATATCATGGCTACTCCAAAATTCAGTTCCTCAACAGCGTCAGTACATACCGAGCTAAAGAAACGGGTGAACCATTATTTTCAAACAGCCGACATATCGGCTACCGGTAATAATAAGTTGTATTGGAAAGCAGCTATTTTATTATCGTCCTATACATTTGTATATATACACCTTATATTTTTTACGCCACTTGCCTGGATAGCTATACCAGAATGCGGCTTATTAGGATTGCTTACTGCCGCTATTGGGTTCAACGTTATGCATGATGGTGCACATGGCAGCTTTAGCAAACGTGATTGGGTAAATAACATGGCTGCCTTTAGCCTGGATTGCCTGGGTGCGAGCAGCTTTATGTGGAACATGAAACATAATGTGGTGCACCATGCGTATACCAACATAGATGGTGTGGATGATGACATAGATGCAAAACCATTCTTACGCCTTTGCGATACACAGAAACACTATAAGATACATAAGTACCAGCACCTGTATTTTTGGTTCTTGTATTCACTGCTGTACATATTCTGGGTATTCTACACCGACTACAAAAAATACTTCTCGAACAAAGTAGGCACCGTACCCTTGAAAAAACTGAAGCTAAAGGACCACGTTACGTTTTGGGGCTTTAAACTCCTCTATGTGGTGTTATACATTGCATTGCCTATATACATGTGTGGCTTTGGCCCATGGCTGATAGGATACCTGGTATATGGCAGCCTTGGCGGTTTTGTACTCAGCATTGTTTTCCAGCTGGCACATACTGTAGAAGAAACATCTTTTCCTTTGGCTGTTGTATCTACTAACAAAATTGAGGATGAATGGGCAGTGCACCAGTTAAAGACAACGGCGAATTTCGCTACAAAAAATAAGTTCATTACCTGGTGTGTAGGGGGCCTTAACTTCCAGATAGAACACCACTTATTCCCCAAAATATCTCACATACACTACCCTGTTATCAGTAAGATCATAAAAAATGCATGTGCAGAGCTTGGAGTGCCGTACATAGAGCATCAAAAAATGTATGCAGCAATAGGCTCTCATGTTTCGCATCTTAAAAAGATGGGGCAGCGAAACTAAACTTTCGTCAAAATATTTATAATAAGCCGGGCATGTTGTCCGGCTTATTTATTTTAGTTGGGTGGGGATGAAGAATAAGAACGATCCTCATGCACTAACCTGGAAGTTGCCATTACATATCTTGGGAGCGTAGCAGTACGAACTCATGAAGTAGATAAATGTCCTATCAGAGAGCAGAATAAGGCACCAAATGACCCACTGACCTCTATAAAAAGTACAAACACCAAGTAGTAACAACTGCGTAAGCTTTGAGCGTACCCACAATTAACAACCAGTTATTGCAGCACGCAATAAGCAAAAAGAAAGCGCCCAGATATGGGGCGCTTTCTTTAAATGCTATATGTAGCAAAATCTATCTTACTGTAGTGGCAATGGTTCTTTGATCATCTGTAATGCCTGGTGTGAACCATTGTTTTTTTCTGAACCAAGCCAAGCTGGGATCTGGGAGCCTATTAAGGGGGTATAAATTATAGGCTACTGGTTTACCGAATATATGACCATCAGCGCCAAAATATTCATTTATACCGCACCAGTCACAAGTTTCCTTTATCATGTTGAAAGAATTATCGCTGTTGATAACACCTATCATGCCTGTTGTTTTATCAGAGAAATCGTTGCCAGGACTATAAGAGAAGCGCTGCATGTAAATAGTATCGTTGCTGACATAATAGCTACCCCATGCATCCTGATTACTCAATGATGCCACATCACGACTGGGATTATTATACTCGTCGAGTTTTTTATTCATACTGATCCTGCTGTCGTAACTGCTGCCACCGATGTAAAATGTACCATCGTTGTAGAACAGTATGGAATGGTATATCACACCGAGTTCAGACTGTGTGTCTTCTATACTAAAATATGCACCATGCTTGGTAAGGAAGCTTGGTGCTACACCTACCTTTCTCACAAAATTGTTTTGCGAATGTGCACTGGCGATAAAGCAGAATAGCGCTATTGTGAAGCATGTGATCTTTCTCATAACAATCTCTCTTATCCTTTATAAAAAATATCTCTATTCATTCAATTGTTAATCGGTCGTTTTCCATTTGTTAACGACTGGTTATTTGATCGATTAATTTTGAATTGCAGATGTAAATTACTAAGGGATATGTACTTAAAAAAATAATTTTACAATTATTTATACATTTAGCATAAATTTATGCGTAAGTAATTGTTAAACAGCAGTAAAATCGTCTGTTAAATAATGGTCAACCGGAGATATGACCGGGGAGGTCTTCTTAGTTATCTGTATATATTTCAAGTATTTCCTGATCAGGAAGATGAGCAGGCAGGCAAGGAGTAAACAAAGGAGGAAGAAACAGTCTTCTGTGATATTAAGGAAGTGTGTTCGCAGCGAAATACTATTCATTTTTTGTTCACCGAATACTTTTACTCCAGCAGAATACATTAGCCTGGAAAACCTGCCATATTTATCCCAGTTAGTGTATATCCAGCCATTTTGATAGTTGTATGTGCGGCGGTAACGGGGGGGCCTGTGCCTGAAATAATATGGCCAGTTCGCCGCTACTTCATGTATATCGCTCAAATGGCCGGTAGTATCTCTGAATGTCCATTTGAACATTGGGTCTATCAGGTACAGGTGTGGCCCGTCTTCTACAACAAGGGTGATGTGCCCACCGGGCACACCGTTCACATTTTGCTGTACGAACCGTGTATTTATATCCATTTTGCCCAGCAACCGTGCAGTAAAAGAACTATAGCCGCCGCAAGCATCTTTACCAAAATAATAGATAAAAAAAGAAGGTGATACAAAAAGGCTTTTTATAGGTTCAAATTCGCCCTGGCTATAAATGTCCCTCATAGGGTCTACAACCTGATGTACCAACATCATTGCAGTATCTACCCTATTGGCTAAACCCTCGCCCTTGCAAGATGTATTGACCCTTTTGGTTATAACGTTTAAAATATTTTCTTCATAGCGCCATTCAGCATAATACACAACAGACAGAGCCAGAAATAGGCCAGAAAAAAATATCACTGCATATGTGAACAAACGTTTTTTCATGCGGATAGGACACTCATATTACTCCGGGTAATGATGCTAAGTTGGCAAACTTAAATAATAAAATGATCAATAATTACTAATAGAAACAATAATTGATCATTATTATTATGTTAACTGCTGATAATGGAAATGTTACCAAGCTCTAAATTACTAATGTTTATAATACCCGGCGCTTTCCCAATTGCTATTTGCCCAATTTTATCGTTCATCTGCAAGGCACATGCACCATTGTAAGTGCCCCATCGCAGCAATAATTCCCAATCCAGTGCAGGATAATGTTGTTTTAGCAATTGTAATTCTGACAGTATATTAAGTTGGTGGTTAGATGCCAGGCTATCTGTGCCTATGCACAGTGTAGCATTGTTGCGCAGCAGCATATCCACGTCAGGCAGCTTGTTCTCTATATATAAATTTGCTCCCGGACACATGCACCAATACACTTCGGGTACCAGGCTTTGGGCAAGTACCACATCCGCTTCCGGGGTGCAGGTATTGTGTACCAATAGCAGTGGGCGGCTATGCGGCAGCCATTGCAGGTATGCGGTCAAAGATGAAACACCTGGCGCAATAAAAGAGCTATCGTCTATACCCAACCCATGTAGCAGATCTGACACTGGCCCCTTTTTGTGGCGGTAGTACATATCTTCTGCATCGCTTTCCTGGTTGTGTACAGATAGCACACCGTTACCGTGTTTACCAATAAGACCGAAGAGTGTAGCTGAAACGGAATAAGGTGCATGCGGCGCTATGTCCTGTTTTAATATCTTATTGCCTGAAGGCTGTGCTGCGTAGGTGTTATAGATCTCCAGTGAGCGGTCGAAAGAGCGTTGTGCGTTCGCATCAGAGAAACCGATAGCCTCTACGAACGTGTAGAAATGCATTTTATCATGCGCACGCAGATCAAGTGCATCGCCCACATTGGCAATATCGCCCACCGCCACTATACCATTCGCCAGCATATCTTGCATAGCTTGTTGCCTGGCTGTTCTCTTTTGTTCTTCTGTATGGTCGTTCCGGTGGCGGGGTATGGTCTGCAAAAAAGGGATGAGTCCGGTGTGCTCCGGTATCATCCCTTTCATGTGCGACAACTCTAAGTGGCAATGTGCATTTACGAACCCCGGGCATATTATGCCTTCATAATGCACTGCCCCAGGGTACTTATCTATATGGTGCAGGCCAGCTATAGTGCCATTGTCATCTACTTCTATTACTGTGCCTGGTGGCAACCATTGCATACCATCATGTATACGTGGCGCTGTAATGAACATGTACTTTACTTATTTATGCTGCAATTGTTAGCTCTTAAAATGCTTGATGTGTACTATCTCCTGATCGGTAAGTAACCGCCACTTGCCACGAGGCAGGTTTTTCTTTGTTAGTCCAGCATACATTACCCTGTCCAGCTTTTCTACTACATATCCCATGGATTCAAAAATGCGACGCACTATACGGTTGCGACCGCTATGTATCTCCAGGCCTATCTCATTCTTGTTTTCCAGGTAAGCTATCTCATCTACAACAGCTATACCGTCCTCAAGCTCTATACCAGATACTATTTTCTCAAAATCGACTTTGGTCACATTCTTATCAAGGGTTACCTGATATACTTTTTTAATAGCATAACCAGGATGAGATAGTTTTTGTGCTAGGTCGCCATCATTAGTGAGCAGCAGCAAACCCGATGTATTCCTATCCAGCCTGCCTACAGGGTACAAACGCTCTACGCCCGCATTATCAACAAGGTCCATTACGGTCTTGCGCTCCTGCGGATCTTCTGTTGTAGTGATAAATCCCTTAGGCTTGTTCAGCAGTATGTATGTAAGGTCTTTTACGGGGGTCAGTTTTTTACCTACCATGGTCACCTTGTCTGTATCCTGCACACGGTAGCCCGGGTCTGTGACCAGCTCACCGTTCACTTTCACTTTGCCTTGTTTCACCAGTTCAGCTGCTTCCCTGCGGCCACATTCACCACTATGGGCTATGTACTTGTTCAGGGTCATTTGCTTGTTCTCCCCTTCATCTTCCATATCCTCTTCATCGTCCTCATCGGCCCACTTTGGCTTCCTTTTGGGTTTGCCGCTTGCGGTATGGGTACTGGGAGCCTGGGTTGGGGCTGGTTTTTCTTCGCCAGGTTTCTTGAATTTATGTGGTGTTTTAAAAGCGGTCTTTGGCTTTTCTTCTTCTACCTCTTCTTCTCTACGCTCCTTTTTAGGGCCATCAAATTTTGGCCTGTCGTGGTAATCGAATGAGCGGGCAAAACTTCCCTTTTTAGGGTCCTGTGGCGCTTTTTCGTCATCAAACTTATGTGGTGTTTTAGGCCCTTTACCTACATCACGCTTAGACGTGGTCTTGAATTTTGACGGCTTCTTACCAAAAGGAGGTTTATCACTACCAGCGCCATCGTGCTTGCGTGCTGGTCTTTCACTATCACCAGCCTTACCCTCTTTATTAAAACGGCCAGCCTTTTCAAATGGCTTGCGCTCAGCACCCCTTGCCTCGGCCTTACCACCATATTCTCTTTTTGGCCTTTCGTTCCTGTCTCCTGTGCCGCCATCAGGCCTTGGGCGAGATGGTCTTTCTTCTTTATTATAACTACCGCTTTTCTCAAAAGGCTTGCGCTCAGCACCTCTTGCCTCAGCCTTTCCACCATATTCTCTTTTCGGCCTTTCGTTCCTGTCTCCTGTGCCGCCATCAGGCCTTGGGCGAGATGGTCTTTCTTCTTTATTATAACTACCGCTTTTTTCAAAAGGCTTGCGCTCGCCACCTCTTGCGTCCGGCTTGCCTCCATACTCTCTTTTCGGGCGTTCGGTCCTGTCGCCAGCCCCTTCTGGTCTTGCTCTATATGGTTTTTCTTCTTTATTAAAACGCTCACCCTTTTCAAATGGTTTGCGCGCCCCATCCCTTGGGACCGCTTTTCCACCAAAGTCTCTTTTTGGTCTGTCACTTGTACCATCAGCAGGTTTTGGCCTGTATGGTTTGCCCTCTTCTTTTTTAAAACGGCTTTCTTTGTCGGCTGGTTTACGCCCTTCACTATCTTTTGCAAAAGGCCTGTCTTTAGATGCCGGGCGGCCAGATGATGCCGGTCGTTTTCCTGCGCCTCCGCTCCCGGTTTCCCTGAATGATCTATAAGAACCTTTATTGCCTCCTGACGATGGTCGTTGTTTCATGCTTATTATTTACTCAAAAAAAATGTGCATCAAAGGTACACTATAATAGCAGCAGTTCTTACTACCTACCCTATTGTTTAAAACTCGGGGCATGATCCATAAGGGTATTGTGGGTGAGAGATACACCATAGCAACCAAGATACTAAGGCGCGTAGTTCCTGAGCATTTCAGGATGAGAAAGCGCCTCTATGCCAACCGTCATAAATATCACGACGATCGCTACCACAAAAAGGACAAACATGACCAAGCCGATCATTGCACATGTTTTACCGGCTTTCAGGTTCTTATAAGAAGCGACAGTATATGCGCTTGGATCTTGCATATACAACCTGGTGTCTTTGTTGGCAAGCACCAAGGCTAAGACACCCAATATAAGAGATGGCACACCGTAAACGCAACAGCTAATAATTGATATTATACCCAGCACCAGCACTAAAGTGGCGTTGGGCAGGTTCTGCACCGGACGGTTGAAATTTGTTTGACTATACTCGTTTCCCTGTTGCATCAAAGATGGTGTGTTACTATTTTATAAATGTAGTTGATCACAACAATAATGGTAGTACATAGGTAGAAATATTTTAGAATGACCGCTCCATTCTTAAAGTTGAAGCATAAATGCAAACTTAAAAAGAGGAACATAGACACAATAAAAGTACCAGGCGGGTAAAGGTGCCAGCTTTCACCAATATTGCCGCGTAACAATGCAATTAAAGATCTTTGCAGGCCACAACCGGGACAATCAAAATGCAACAATGCCCTTGACGGGCATTGAAACATGTGCTTTTGCAGCAGATCTATAACCTGGTGATACATGTACCTGAATGCTAAGTTTATATTTGTGCAGGTTTATGTTTCTCCCTCTCCGCTATTATTATTGGGTGTGCTTCTTTATATATTGACTGTAGTGCTGCAAGCAGCCTTTTTATTTCCTCTTTTGCTTCCATATCCTTTGCCAGGTGCTCTATCTTTGCCAGGTCATCGTACATGTCGCGCACCTTTATCACACTTACGCTCGACTTCAAGAAGTGTGCCTGGCGAGATATTGCATCGTAGTCATCGGTATCATTTATAAGGCTGGCCAGCTTCTCCAGTCCATCAGGCATTGTTGTCAAGAATATTTCTATAACGTCATATATATATGATGAATCGTCGTCAGATATATCATACAAAAAGCTGAGATCCACTAATGCTTTCATGTCTGCTACTTCAATTTTGTTGTTTGAAAAAATGTTTTTCTCCTTCCCTTCTGTCATTTTTATTATCTGCTGATACAAGTCGTAGGGTTCGAACGGTTTTGAGATAAATCCGGTCATCCCTGCTTCATAACATTTTTCAGCTTCCCCCTTTAGCGCATCGGCAGTCATAGCTACTATGGGTGTATCATTCTTCATTACCTGCCTTATATACCGAGTGGCTTTGTAACCATCTACTTCCGGCATCTGCAGGTCCATAAGCACCACATCAAAAGACTGTTCCTTCATTGCATCTATTGCCTCTTTACCATTGTTGGCAATTGTGATCTTAGCGCCTTGTTTCTGGAGTGTGTTCTTTACTACTTTCTGGTTTATTATATTGTCTTCGGCTACCAATATAGTTATTCCATTCAGTAAATTCTTTTGTTTTTCAGAGCGTATCACCACTGCATCAGTAGCCACTTCTTCGCTCACATCATACGGTATCTCGAAGGAGAATGTAGAACCCTTCCCAAGTTCGCTGATAACAGATACATGACCATGCTGCAGCTCTACTAATTGCTTCACAATAGCAAGCCCAAGGCCAGTACCGCCATACCTCCGCGATTTATTTTCGTTGTTCTGGGTGAAACTTTCAAATATATAATCGAGCTTATTTTTTGCTATACCTATACCGGTATCAGATACATCCAGCTTCAGGTGCACCTTATTCATTTTTTTATCAGTGCAGGATATCCGCACATCTACACTACCAGTGGATGTGAACTTGATAGCATTGCCTACAAGGTTTATTATTATCTGCTGCAAGCGCAAAGGATCGCCCATTAAGAACTCTGGTATGCCTTGCTCGAAGGTGACATTCATCTTTACCATTTTCTCCTCAGCTTTAAGCTGCAGGGGATAAACTGATTTGCGGATGACCGACTTCACCTTAAAAGAAGAGCGCTCAAGGAGGAACTTACCAGACCTGATCTTTGAAAAGTCAAGAATGTCATTTATAATAGCCAGCAGGTTTCGTGCCGAATCTTGTATGTTCTCTGTGTATTCTTTTTGTTCATTGGTCATTTGGGTACCCATCAGCAGGTTGCTCATACCTACTATCCCGTTCATAGGCGTCCTTATCTCATGGCTCATGTTGGCCAGGAAGGATTCTTGTGCTGCTTTTGCTTTTTCAGCTTCACGCTTGGCGGCCAGCAGTCTTATTTCTACTTCTTTACGCTCACTAATATCTGTTACAAGGCCGCAAATACTTTTTACATTGCCATTCTCATCCAGCAGCGGGAATTTAGTGACCCAGAAGTAATGCTGCTTATCACCTACCATTTTCACTATTTCAACAGTCGTAATCTTCTTTTCTATTATCACTTTTTCATCGGCCAGGTCACTCTCTATCGCTTCTGTATTGTCGCCAAGTATATCCAGGTCAGACAGGCCTATGATGCGCTGTGCATCTACGCCCATTATCTCTTCCATCTTTTTATTAATGACGATGTAGCGTTTGTTGAGGTCTTTAAGATATATAACAGATGGTATGTTGTCAATGATGTCCTGTATCAGCTTTTGCTGGGTGCGGCGTTCGGCCTCCATCTCTTCCAGCTCCAGCTTCATGGTCTTCTCATCATCTATATCCCATATCACAATCTGCCATTCCTGCATTTCGCCCCGCTCCTGGTTCACGGGGAAGATGCGGCACGACACCCACTTGTTCACCCCTTTACTGGTGAATATCTGCAGTTCTATAGTGTTGTTATATACACCTTTCCTGTTTATTGCATCTGTCACATCGCGGAGCTGTGCCCTAAAATGGCGGGGTATACACTTCATCACCCTCATGCCTATAAGGCGTGCGGGTTTATATCCGGCCAGTTCTTCAATGTTCTTACTGGCAAAGTATATTACCCCTTTTTTGTTTACTACAAGCATTGTAAGGCCAGAGTCCTCAACCAGGCTTTTATACTTGGCCTCGTTTATATGTGCCCGCTCTTCGGCTATGGTCCTGCGCTTTATGTTCTGGTTTATCTTATATAGCGTAAGCAACAAGAATATACTGATGAGCACATAACTGATGACCGAAAACACAACACGAGACCGGCTATAATGCAGATTAAGGTCGTTGCGGGTGTTAGACAGTTCATTGCCTACGTTTTCGGTTACATTGATATAGTTCTCTATAGCGGCATTAAGAGAGACCAGTTCGGCAGATACATAGGTAGCATAGTTACCGCTGGCATCCTGCTGGCCCATGATAGATGCTGCAAGTGCCGCCTTTTTATCATACAGCTTCGCAAAATTATTCAGGCTATCCAGGTTTATATCCTTTTTTATGCCGTAGTACGTAAGGTCTGTTATATCTTTCTTTATTTTCTGGTTATAGTACTTCACCCTGTTCACCATTGCAGTATCATGATGCTGCAGGCAACGGGTAAGCGCTACGTCAAACTTGCTATTATCTACGTCTGTAGCTCTTATTTTGCCTACCAGGTCGGTAACTTGTATCACATCCTGCTCTGATACCCGCGATTTTTTATAGAGAAAATATGCCTGCAGCAGGTATATTATAAAAAATATTAATATTGCTACGTTAATAGTAACAAAGGATCGCTTCAATTGGTCGCCAACCGAAGTGAAAGGTTTTTTAGAAGAGATGTTGGTTTTTTTATTCACTAATAATATATCAAATAACTTCGTGTAACTAAAATAAGAACACGGTAAAAAAAATTAGTCAAATTACAGCTAACAAAAGTATTGTTAATTTAATATAGATGGACACGTAGAAGTATCATATATTTGCGTTTAACTTATTAATAACAACATTAGCTTATTACATATACTTGCATTTAAGCTATAACTTTTATCTTAGTGGTTGGATTTGAAGTAGTTGTATTATAATAAGCCATCATTAAAAATCTGGCTTATTATTTGCATATAACTTTTGAGCATTAGACCATGGCGTACAAGATCAAGATACTCCCCCGCTGGATAATATTTTTGTTAGACATTGTCTGCGTGCAGTCTTGTATCTTCTTTTCTTTTTTGCTGCGTTTCAATTTCGACCTTCAGGAAGTATCGCACTACAATGTAAAACTGGTATTGGGCATCACCCTTGCGCTTAATACGGTTTTGTTCTATACGTTAAAGAGCTATGCCGGTATCATTAGGTACACAAATATCGAAGATACTTTCCGGCTACTGATAGTGAATTCCATAGCAGCAGTGCTTTATTTTACTATAGACCTGCTGACCAACCAGGCACTGCTATTCCCTATATCGGTAGTGGCCATTAACTTCTTTATTGTCAACTTTGCTATCATATCTTACCGCCTGTTCGTGCGGTACAGCTTTAATTTCTACAAGCTGCAGCGCGAAGATGACCGTACCAAGATAAAAGCTGCTGTATACAACACCAGCGAACATGGCCTGCTGACCAAGAAGGTGATGAACGAAATGCCCAATGGTGAGGTGCAGGTAGTAGCTTTTCTGGATGATATGCTGAGCAAGAGCGGTAAGCTGATGGAAGGCATACCGATATACAACACTGACGAATCGAGCCTGAACAAGCTGCGGAATGAAGGCATAGAGTTGCTGATAATAGCTAATCGTACTATACCCAAAGAAAAGCTCAATTACCTGGTAGATACCTGCCTTAACTACGGTATACGCGTGCAGCAGGTGCCGCCTATACAACAGTGGCTGGATGGCAAGCTGGATACAGAACAACTGAAAAATATAAATATTGAGGACCTGCTGGAGCGGGAAGTGATAAAAATAAACAACGAAAAGCTGCACTCTGAACTGCGTGGCAAAAAGATACTTGTAACAGGGGCAGCCGGCTCTATAGGCAGTGAAATGGTGCGGCAACTGGCTACCTACCGCCCATCACTATTGATACTATGCGATAAGGCCGAGACCCCCATGCACAACCTGCAACTGGAGCTGGCAGAAAAATTTCCGCATGCTAATATAAAGGCCTACATAGGCGACATATGCGATGTGGTGCGTATGGAGCACTTATTTGAGATATACAATCCTGAGATAGTGTACCATGCTGCTGCCTACAAGCACGTGCCGCTAATGGAAGACAACCCTTCTGTAGCTATCCTGAACAATGTGCAAGGCACTAAAATACTGGCAGAACTTGCTGTTGCCAATGGTGCAGAAAAGTTTGTAATGGTATCGACCGATAAAGCGGTGAACCCTACCAATATAATGGGTACCTCTAAAAGGATAGCTGAGATATTTACCCAGAGCTACTACAAACACTTGTATAAAAATGCCGAAAGCAGTCTGAACAAGAATGCGACGTTCCCAACCCGTTTTGTAACCACACGTTTCGGTAATGTACTTGGCTCTAACGGATCGGTGATACCACGCTTTAAAGAGCAACTGGAAAATGGCGGCCCTATAACGGTAACGCACCCTGATATAACCCGCTACTTTATGACCATACCAGAGGCCTGCCAGCTGGTGATAGAAGCCGGAGTAATGGGCAATGGCGGCGAAATATTTGTGTTTGACATGGGGCAGCCGGTGAAAATTGTGGACCTAGCCCGCAAAATGATAAAACTGGCCGGCAAAGAACCTGATGTAGATATAGAAATAGTGTTCACAGGACTGAGACCAGGCGAAAAACTTTATGAAGAATTGCTGAACGATTCTGAGAATGTATTGCCTACCTACCACGATAAGATAATGATAGCCAAGGTGCGTGAATACGACTTTATGGCTATAAACGATAAGATAACCAAGTTGCTCATAAGCGCCAAAAAGCACTACACACTGGAAACCGTAGCCCAGATGAAGGAACTGGTACCGGAATTTAAAAGTAACAACTCGTTTTACGAGAATGCAATAACAGATTAGTACTATTACTCACATTTACGCTCTACTGATCTTAACTTTTTATCATTGCTGCAATGCAATATAAAATTTGTCGATCACGTTATTTAATTAAACGTTTGTTCAAATCGAACGTTTGTTCTACTTTCGACCTTTAAATAAATTGCATATGACGGCTATAGAAGAAATGCAGGTGATCACCAGGAAAGAAACGCTTATACTTAACGTAGCCGAGCGCTTTTTTGCTACCAAGGGTTTTGACAGTACATCTGTAAGAGATATAGCCCGCGAGGTAGGTATGAGTGTATCCATGATATCATACTACTTCGGATCGAAGGAAAAATTGATGGAAGCCATTATATTGAAAAGGTTGGGCCTTATGAAGCTGAGATTGGAAAAACTGCTGGATGATTACTCGCTTTCGTCGCTGGATAAGATGTACACTGTTGTAGAAACTACAGTGTCTGACATGACCGAACGCCAATACTTTCAGCAGATACTGATAAGGGAACAATGCGGTAAGGCAGGCACTGTGACCGGCCGCCTTATAGAGGACAACAGGGAAGTGATAGCAGAACTGATGGAAGCACTGGTGAACCAAGGCCAGAACAAGGGCGAATTTAAAAAGGATGTAGATATAGTATTGCTGATGATGACCCTTGTAGGCACCACCAACCACCTGATGGCAGCAGAGCAATACTACCGCAGCAAGCACGATATGCAGAACGCTACCCCTCAACAGTTCCAAAAACACATCACC
This sequence comes from Flavipsychrobacter sp., assembly GCA_965276955.1. Lineage (GTDB taxonomy): Bacteria > Bacteroidota > Bacteroidia > Chitinophagales > Chitinophagaceae > JABDEZ01. The sequence continues at coordinate 111,267 of CBDIBP010000043.1, read as the reverse complement.
GCCCATGTGACCAACTACCTGAAAGATATTTTCAGGCATGTATTGTGTGACTAAAATTCAAAAGACCCTCTTACTATAGTTAACCCCTGTGAGCCATGTGACACATAGGGGTTGTTTGTTTTTACATATTCCTTCTGTACTGGCCACCTACTTCAAAGAGCGCTTTGGTGATCTGGCCCAAGGAGCAGTATTTTACTGTTTCCATCAGCTCTTCAAAAACGTTGCTATTGTGGATGGCTTTTTGCTGCAGCTGGTGCAGCATTTCCTGGCCTTTGCCTTCGCTGCGCTTCCAAAGGTTTTGTACGGTGGCTATCTGGAATTCTTTTTCTTCTGTTGTGGAGCGTATCACCTCTTGCGGTATCACAGTTGGTGAGCCTTTGGCACTTAAGAATGTGTTCACCCCTATTATAGGGAACTCTCCGGTGTGTTTCAAGGTCTCGTAGTACAGGCTTTCTTCCTGTATCTTGCCGCGCTGGTACATGGTTTCCATAGCGCCCAGTACGCCGCCGCGCTCTGTTATCCGGTCAAACTCGGCCATGATGGCCGCTTCTACCAGGTCGGTCAGCTCTTCTATAATGAATGCGCCCTGTATAGGGTTCTCATTCTTAGCAAGCCCCAGTTCTTTATTGATGATGAGCTGTATGGCCATGGCCCGGCGCACACTTTCTTCGGTAGGTGTGGTTATGGCCTCATCGTAGGCGTTGGTATGCAGGCTGTTGCAGTTGTCGTATATGGCGTAGAGCGCCTGCAGGGTAGTGCGGATATCGTTAAAGTCTATCTCCTGCGCATGCAGACTGCGGCCTGATGTCTGTATGTGGTACTTCAGCATCTGCGAGCGTTCGTTACCACCATACTTATGAACTTCATGGCCTTGGACCATATGCGGCGGGCCACGCGGCCTATCACGCTGTACTCAGGATCTACACCATTGCTGAAAAAGAATGACAGGTTGGGTGCAAAGTCATCTATATGCATACCCCGGCTGAGATAATACTCTACAAACGTAAACCCATTAGACAATGTAAATGCCAACTGGCTGATAGGGTTAGCACCGGCTTCTGCTATGTGGTACCCACTGATAGATACAGAGTAGAAATTACGTACCCCTTCATTAATAAAATATTGCTGCACATCGCCCATTACCCGCAGCGAAAATTCTGTGCTGAAAATGCAGGTATTCTGTGCCTGGTCTTCCTTCAGTATATCAGCCTGTACGGTTCCGCGCACGGCCTTTAACGTGTCTGCTTTTATTTTGGCATACACATCGGCGGGTAATACCTGGTCGCCGGTGACGCCGAGGAGCATGAGGCCAAGCCCATCGTTGGTCTCTGGCAACTCGCCTACCTTGCCACCACCAAATACAGATGGATCGTAAGTGGGGCGAGCTATGCCTTTGTCCTTGTATATAGCGTCTATCTTTTTGTTTGTTTCTTCTTCCAGCCCATGTGCTTTATATAAAGCTCGCACTGCTGGTCTATGGCCGCATTCATGAAGAAGGCGGTAATAGTAGGCGCGGGGCCATTGATGGTCATAGATACCGATGTCTTTGGGTCGGCGAGGTTGAAGCCGCTGTATAGTTTTTTCGCATCATCGAGGCAGCAAACGCTTACGCCTGAGTTACCTATTTTACCATAAATATCCGGGCGGTGTTCAGGGTCTTGTCCGTAGAGGGTCACACTGTCGAATGCTGTGCTCAGCCGCTTAGCGGGTAACCCCATACTCACGTAGTGGAAACGTTTGTTGGTACGCTCAGGACCACCCTCTCCCGCGAACATACGTGCAGGATCCTCCCCCTCACGCTTGAACGGGTATATACCCGCGGCATACGGGAACTCACCGGGGAAATTCTCTGTGAGCGCCCACTTCAATATCTCGCCCCATGCTTCAAAACGCGGTACAGATACCTTGCTTATTTGCAGGTGGCTCAGGCTCTCGGTGTGTGTCTTTATCTTTATCTCCTTATCGCGCACCTTGTAGGTGTAGTATTCGCCGGTGTACTGAGCTTTCTTGGCTTCCCAGTTCTTTAAGAGATGGTTGTTCTTGGGGTCAAGGTCCAGCTCGTGTTTGGCGTATACTTCGGTAAGGGTCTTTATCAAACGGTCTTTATCTTCTACATCGCTTTTCTGCAATGTCTCTATAGTGCTTTGTATGCCAAACAACCTTTGGGCTACCTTGGCCTGGTCTACAGCCCACTTGTCATACTTGCGGTTGTTCTCGGTTATCTCGCTGAGGTAGCGGACGCGGGCAGGCGGTATGATGTACACCTTCTCGCTCATCTCGTTACTGATAACGAAGTGCGATCCCAGTCCGGCATGGGTCTTCTTTTCCAGTATATCCATCATACTCTTGTACAGGTTGTTGGTACCGGGATCGTTGAACTGGCTGGCTATACTGCCATATACCGGCATGGTATCCGGGTCTTTATCAAAGAGCTTGTGGTTGCGCTGGTATTGTTTCTTCACATCGCGCAGGGCATCGAGGGCACCGCGCTTATCGAACTTATTGATGACCACAATATCTGCAAAGTCCAGCATATCGATCTTCTCCAGCTGTGTGGCGGCGCCATATTCGGGCGTCATCACATACATGCTCATGTCGCAGTAGTCGGTTATCTGCGTATCGCTCTGCCCTATGCCCGATGTTTCGAGGATGATGAGATCGTACTTGGCAGCCATTAAAATATTCACTGCATCGTGTATGAACTTGCTCACTGCCAGGTTGCTCTGGCGGGTGGCCATGCTGCGCATGTATACCCGCGGATTGCGTATGGCATTCATGCGGATACGATCGCCCAGTAGGGCGCCACCAGTTTTTTTCTTAGTGGGGTCTACACTTATGATGCCTATATGCTTGTCTTTAAAGTCGACCAGGAAGCGGCGCACCAGCTCATCTACCAGGCTGCTCTTACCTGCACCACCCGTGCCGGTTATACCCAGTACAGGGGTGTGGCTTTCCTTTGCCTGTGCGGCTACCTTGCTGAGGGCGGCCAGGGTCTCTGGCAGATCATGGTAGTTCTCTGCCGCGCTTATGAGGCGGGCTATACTCTTGGCATCGCGCTCTGCGAGGTGGCCGGGCTCACCATTCAGGCGGTTGCCTGTGGGGTAGTCGCTCTTTTCTATCAGGTCGTCTATCATGCCCTGCAGACCCATGCTGCGGCCATCATCGGGACTATATATACGGGTGATGCCGTACTCGTGCAGCTCGGCTATCTCGGTAGGCAATATCACACCGCCGCCGCCGCCAAATATCTTTATATGTCCGCAACCGTTCTCCTTCAGCAGGTCGTGCATGTACTTGAAGTACTCTACATGGCCGCCCTGGTAGCTGGTGATGGCTATGGCGTTGGCATCTTCCTGAATGGCACAATCTACCACTTCCTGCACACTGCGATCATGGCCCAGGTGAATGACCTCTACACCGCTGCTCTGCATGACGCGGCGCATGATGTTGATAGAGGCATCGTGGCCATCGAACAAGGAGGCCGCTGTTACAATACGTACTTTATTTTGGGGAGAATACATGCGCTGTTCTATTATTTATACTGCGCTGCAAAGTTACTATTTTTTTAAGGCGTAAGAAATGTGATGGAATGCGGTAATACGACAATTTGATAATGATGAAAACGTAGTGCGTAAAATTTCCGGAATTTCCGGGAATTTCCGGTACCGGTCATTTTTATTTTTGGCTAAAAGTGAATGCGGTAAAGGATTTTAGGGGCAAATTACCGATTGCCCGGTGAAAAATAAATGCCTGGTTCGTAGCCGTTACCCACAGATGAAACTAACTGGCTCTGGACCCAGGTGCTGGCCAAGTGCAAGATATGGTGGATAAGGGTCGGTTCCCAAAAGAAGATATGCACAGTTCCACGGGGTGGGATGTTTTTCACGAGGACGATGAGCCACGTTTAACTCTGTACTGGTATCGGCGTTGCAAACGCCGTGCCGGGGCATCCTCGTTATAAACGAGGACGAGAGGGGGCATCCTCGCTACTTCTATTCCTTGGGTTGCTTGCCAGAATTAGTTTCTTTTCTCTTTTTATAATCCAGGTACTTGCGGCCGCTAAAACCGATACTGGCGCATATAATGCCTGTGACCAGCAATAGGGTATTATCGCCCCAGTGCATTTGTTGCACTACCAAACCCGCTATGATCGATAGCAATGCTAAAAGGCTCAGCAAACGTAAAATTGAATACATGGTGTGAAATTAATTAATTCTCTTCCTTGATAGAGTCATTTTTCTCGCCTGCGTAGTCGTGGGGAAAGGAATCTGCCAATAGCTTTTGTAAACAAGCATTCTCCATACAAAGGTTTTCATGATATCTTACGTCTTAGATACTATAACCTCCCTTTATGAAAAAAACAATTTGCGCCTTTTCTGTTATTGCTGCCCTGTTACTACACTGCAATGCCAATGCCCAATTCCAGTTCGCATACACCCTATCTACCTCCACTCAGGCATATGTGCCATTGACCAATGGTTTTAGCCTGAACCAAAACCATGTTTGGAGGGGAGACACTGCGAATTATGTGGTCAGTCCGGGTTTTAATTTCAAACTTGATACTATAGACTGCTCATTCGCCTTCTTTAGCGGAGCCAATACCTTTACCAGCGACCTTGGGCAGAACTTGTTTTCGGGGTTCAATGCTACAGAGACCAATATTATGGACCGGGGTGCGGACAGCGGCCGTTCTTTGTCGCCGGTACGCTCAGAGGTTGATGGTGTGGCAGGACAGCGTATATTGAAATTTGAAGCTTACAATGCAGGCTTCGTTAGGGAATATAATAACCTGCACACGCTTACCGATTCTGTATGCCTACAAATATGGCTGTATGAAGGGAGTAATGTAGTGGAACTCCATTATGGGCCTTCGCGTGTTAGAAACACTCAACTTTACTTTGCGTATGGTGGTGGCCCACTGGTCTATTACCTACAGGATGTGACGCAAAACCCTAAAGAGAACGGACCAATATATGTGCTGGCTGGCCTGCCCACGAACCCACTGCCTGAACAAAATGCCATAGTAAACAATTCGCTGGCGCATATTGTTGTCCCCTTGCACTCCTGGCCCGCCGATAGCACCGTGTACAGGTTCACACCTAATAAACTGGCAACGCCTGACGTAAAGAACGAAGCCGCAGTGAAGGTGTACCCTACCTTTTGCCACGACGAGCTAACCATTACTGTACCAAGTATTAATACAACTTATACCTACAATATAGTGGCTATAAATGGCACCACAACTACTGTACGCGGCGACCTTAAAAATGGTAAAAATACCATTGATATCAGTGCGCTTGCGCAGGGTATGTACTTAGCAGAGGTGCAGAATGGATCAACGAAATGTATGCAGAAGTTCATAAAGATGTAAGCACTGCTGTGCAAAAGAAAAGCGTCGCACCAAATGGTGCGACGCTTTTTTGTTCTTAGTATCAGCTTATTCGTTCTCTTCTTTTTCTTTATGGTGTCTTTTATGCTTTGGGGCAACCGGTGCAGGTGCATCGTCGTCTTCCACAGGCATATCTGTTCTGCGCATTTCTGCACCTGCCTCTGCATGGTGGTGGTGCTTGCGGTGGTGCATCATATGGCAATTGAAGTTGTCTGATATACCAAAATTGACCTGCTGGCCAAAGGTGACCGCTATGTTGCTGGACCTGTTGGTACCTACTGCATCTACATTCTGGCTTTGTGTAGCGTAGTTGATGCCGCCAATGCTAAAATTGAGGGCAAGCCCTTTATATACCCTGGCGCCCACAGCAGGGAACAACTGCGCCTGGAAACCGGTGGCCTTTGGCCGGCTTTCGGAAACTGTAGTACCATTAGGTAGAAAATAATAATAAGGGGCATTGTAGAGCTCGCTGGATATATAGGACATATTTGCCTGCCCGTACAGGAAGAATACCTTCCCCACCTTTTGGGTGTAGCGGAAAAAAGCCCCTGCTGACCAATCGATAGAGATACCACCGCTATAATAGTAAGGCATGGACGAACTTATAGGATCGTATAGCAGATACTGCCCATTCTCAGTATGAGTGTAACTGCCCTGTATGCCTGCAGTGAGGTGCTTATTGAACTGGTAACCAATACCTGGCGCCACGCTCCAGTTGGTATTGTTGCCTTGAGCGCTAATATTGTTGTTGCTATTATTGTTTTGCGAAAAGCTACCGTTGCCATATACCAGCCAAGTACCTGGCTGTGCGAATGTAGTAGTAGCGGCTGTAATGCCCAGGGCCAGCAGTAAAAACTTCTTCATAGATAAATGATATTGAGAACAAGATAAATAAATGATGCGAAAAAAATCCTCCTTGCATAGAAGGAGTTGCTACAGATAAACTTGGGTACGCTTTAAAGAAATTACGACCAGCTACATTCAATAAAATAGAAAGAGGCTATCTCAATATTGAGACAGCCTCTTTCTATTTTATTTTGCCAAGTGACTATTCATCACCGTCTTTGTCGTTATCTTTTTTGTGGTGTTTTTTCTTTTTCATTGGTTTGTCGCCATCATCATCAGCGTCATCTTTAGAATCTACGCCTGAATGCATTTCAGAATTAGCATCGTGGTGGTGGTGCATATGTGCTCCATGACAACTAAAGTTCTTAGATACTCCAAATTGAAAATCGTTACCAAAAGAGAATACAAAAGTATTGGTTGGGTTCTTGTTAGGATTATTAAATGTAGCGTCTGCTGGTTTCAGTGTGTTGTAACCAATGCTGCCATAAGATGCATATGCAGAGAAGCCATGGCCGAACATATAGCCAATGTTTGGCGTCAATGATACATACATGCCAGAGAACTTATCGGTAGCAGGATGCGAGCCTTCCGTAGAATACTGACCCTGGTAGCCTAAGCCCAAGTGGCTAAAGCAATAAAAGTGTGAATTGCCCATGTAATGGTAACCACGTACAAAAACACCAGCGTTGTAATTATTAGTAGTTGCACGATCGCCACCGTTTGGCTTGTAAGAAGTTTGTGCCCAGCCCAGCTCAACACCTACTGTGATGTGTTTGTTTATCTGATACCCTACACCCGGGTTAGCATGCCAGCTCATGGCGTTGCCTTTGGTGCTATCTTTAACGGAGGTAACACCTACATTACCATAGAGTAAGATGCTGTGGTCTTGTGCATTAGCGGTCGTGAAACCTATCACTGTTAAAAGTGCAAAAACTATTTTCTTCATGTTTGTGAGTGTAATTTGGAACAAATATATAAGGTCTGTTCAATAAATCATAGCCTTATAATAAAAATAATTATGTTCTAATGAGATAAAATTTAATATTAAATTAATATTGAGATCTTATATTGTAAACCAACTGCTGTACATCAGGTAGTTATCGGCTATACGCTGCACTTCGCCTTTCAATAATTCGGGGCTGATATCCTTTACTTTTTTTGCGGGTACCCCGGCATATATACTGCCACCCTGCACTTGCGTGCCTTCCAGCACTACAGCGCCAGCAGCTATGATGGTATTTGCGCCAATATGCACATTGTCCATCACGATAGCCCCCATGCCTATCAGCACATTATCTTCTACCGTGCAGCCATGCACTATAGCATTGTGGCCTATGGATACGTTGTTACCTATATTAGTAGTGGTCTTCTGATACGTGCAATGTATGCATGCGCCGTCCTGCACATTCACCTTGTTGCCTATGCGTATGCTGTTCACATCGCCGCGTATCACGGTATTGAACCATACGCTGCACTCGTTGCCCATCACTACATCGCCTACAATAGTGGCGTTGGGCGCTATAAAACAATCACCAGGTATGGTGGGTGCAATACCTTTTACAGGCAGTATTACCGGCATAATATCTTTATTTGAACGGCATAAATATACATAACCTTACCATTATAAGGGATGCCGCGCGGACAGAAGCGCAATAGCCGAATAGCATAGCATTATAAATACATGCATTACCGACCGGTATCTTTATTTTGTAACTTGCATACTTATGGAGGCTTACCAAAAACTACTACAATATATACTGGATAACGGGGTAGAAAAAACAGACCGCACCGGTACTGGTACCATCAGTTGCTTTGGCTACCAGATGCGTTTTGACCTGCAAAAAGGGTTCCCGATGGTGACCACCAAGAAACTGCACCTGAAGTCGATAATATATGAATTGCTATGGTTCCTGAATGGAGATACAAATGTGAAGTGGCTGAATGAGCATGGCGTAAGCATATGGGATGAGTGGGCCAACGAACAAGGCGAACTGGGACCTGTATATGGCCACCAATGGCGCAGCTGGACCGGTGCAGACGGACAGACCTACGACCAGATAAAGGACGTGCTGCACCAGATAAAGACCAACCCAGACAGCCGCCGGATGATAGTGAATGCCTGGAATGTGGCCGACCTGCCGAAGATGGCACTGAGCCCCTGCCATGCACTCTTCCAGTTCTATGTGGCTGATGGCAAGCTAAGCTGCCAGCTGTACCAGCGCAGTGCCGATGTGTTCCTGGGTGTGCCATTCAACATAGCTTCTTATGCGCTGCTAACTATGATGATGGCACAAGTATGCGGGCTGCAACCCGGTGATTTTGTGCACACCTTTGGTGATGTACACCTGTACAAGAACCACCTGGACCAGGCACACCTGCAACTGACCCGCACACCGTACCCATTGCCAGTGATGAAGATAAACCCGGAGATAAAAGACCTGTTCGCTTTTAAGTATGAGGATTTTACTCTGGAGAACTACCAGCACCACCCTGCCATAAAAGCACCTGTGGCAGTATAACAACTATTCCATTCACAGTTCCTGAATACGCTGAATTTGACTTTATCTTTTATAGTAGCCGCATCGGAAAACAATGCTATTGGCAGCCACAACCAATTGCCGTGGCACCTGCCCGAAGACCTGAAATTCTTTAAACGGACCACAATGGGCAAACCTGTGCTCATGGGCCGCAAAAGCTACGACTCGCTGGGCAAGCCATTGCCGGGAAGGTTGAATATTGTAGTATCCAGGCAGGCAGACCTTGCACTCCCGGAGGGTGTGGTACTTTGCAAGACCCTGGAAGAAGGAGTAGAAATACTGAAACAACAACCAGGTGATGAGGGTTTTATAATAGGTGGCGGACAAATATTTGCAGCAGCTATAGATATTGTGGACCGCATGTACGTAACCCGCGTGCATACCGTGATAGAACAGGCTGATGCTTTTTTCCCGACCATAGACCACAGCCATTGGAAGCTGGTATGGGAGGAAGCGCATGACGTTCATGAACGCCACAAATACGCTTTCACTTTTCAAAAGTACGAACGGATAGACCTGTGAGTATCTACACCACTATACAGTACATCAAATACCGCTTAAAAGCTAAGACCAGGCATGGGGTACACTCGCCATTCGTGTATGGCTTCATAGAGCAAGTACTTCAACAAAAGGGCGATCCTAATAGCATTCCTTTGACCGTGAAGGGAAAGGTATCTTTGTTGCATGACAGGTATAGGTGCTTACTCACAAACATAAACAGCTACTGCCAGCCAACTACATTACAAATAATATCGGTAACCGATGCAGCACAGCTGAACATAAAAATGTCCATATTGAATAGTGACGATCTTGTGGTTGTAACAGGCATACATTCATCGCCTGTGGATACAGCGGAGTGGACACAACTACATAGTAATGCCCATGTAAAATTGAGCATAGATATAGATGGTGTCGGATTACTTTTTTTTAAGAAAGAGTTCAAGGAAAAGCAACACTTTGTATTGAAGTATTGATAACGATAGATGTTATCGTGTACGTGCAAGCACAACAAATTTCTCAACCCAGAAACTTATCGACTTATTCTTCTTGCTATCGGCTGGTAGCGGTTCGAGTGTCTTTACCTTTTTGTATTCACTTAATAGCAAGGTTGCTGCTGCAGGTAGCTTTGCCTGCATGGGCTTTTTTGCAGTGAGCTGTTGCTGAAGGACACTCATGTATCTCTTGAAAATATCAGTGTGTGCATCATTCCTAAACTCAATAGCCTTTAGGAAATGTTGTAGCGCAGTAGCCACATCTTTTGATCTTATAGCTTCTCTTGCCTTGCGGTAGTAGTGGTCCGCTTTGCCATCGGTAAGCTCCTGTACTATTAATGTATCGGGCGTCTCGTTCTGTGCAAAACGAATGACCCGGGTGTCTGTTCTGATGGCATTGCGGCCTATGCGGGTTTGCAAAACCAACCCGCTAAATGAAGTGCAGCGACTGAGTGCGACATATACCTGCCCGGCAGAGAATGCGCCGCCCAAGTCGGCAATAACATGATCGAAAGTAAGCCCCTGGCTTTTGTGTACGGATATAGCCCACGCCAGCCTTATAGGGTATTGGGTAAAGCTGCCTATTACTTCGTCTTCAATTTTATGGTCCTTATCGTTCCATGAATACCGTATGTTCTCCCAAGTCTCCTTCTCCATCACTATCTCATCGCCATCCTCATTCTCCACTATTATCTTGTCGTCTTTCAATGATTTGATCTTTGCGATTTTTCCGTTGTGCACCTTCTTGGCCCTGTTGTTTCTAATGAACATGATCTGTGCGCCCTCTTTCAATTGCAGCACTTTATCTGCAGGCATCATGTTATCGGGGAAGTCTTTGTCGACAGTAGCTTTGAAGGTGAGCGCGTCTGTTTTCAATTCTGCAAGCCGGGTAGTATTGGTAGTGTCCACAATTTTATTGTGGGTAGCCAGTGTGATATAATTTGCGCCCTCCGGCGGAGTGAATGTGGGGTCGTACTTACTGTTCAGCAATGCTACCTCGTCTTGCGATACCTGGTTAGTGCGCACCCTGTTCAGCAGATCTATAAATGCTTGTTCTTTCTGGCGGTATATCTTCTTCAGCTCTATGTACACCGGCTTGTACCGGCTAATGACATGGGAGCTAAAAAAGAAAGGACTTTCATAGAACTTGCTTAGTATATCCCATTGCTCGCCATCTGCAATTGGTGGCAGTTGAAAAGTATCGCCTATCAGTATCACCTGCACACCACCAAATGGCTCGAACTCCCGGTTGCGATATACACGCATCAGCCTGTCTATTACATCCAGCAGATCGCAGCGCACCATTGATATCTCATCAATGATCAGCAACTCCAGTTCGCGTACCACCTTACGCTGCTCTTCAGAATACTTGAAGTAGTTGAATACTGTGCTTTTGTCTGTATCGAAAGGGCCTGCGTGGCTGCGCAACCTTTTATCATTGGGCACATACACGCCCGGCTTTATCTGAAAAAAGGAATGGATGGTCTGCCCGCCTGCATTTATTGCAGCAACGCCTGTAGGTGCCACAATAGCGGTATTCTTCTTGGTGGTCTGCTTCAGGTATTTTAAAAAAGTGGTCTTCCCTGTGCCTGCTTTACCAGTGAGGTATATAAGCCTGTTGGTGTGCTGCACGAACTGCATGGCGTAGTTGAACTCCGCGTTACTTTCATCCAGTTCTATATGGTCGGGAAGGGAGGGCATTCAGTGTATTGATTTACGGAAATTATCTCTGCTCTTATTAAAAAGAGGTTGCCTCAAATCATTGAGGCAACCTCTGAAAAATTTTACTTACAAATAACTATCCCAAATGATCTTCCGGCTCAGTATTGCTGCCCAGGAAATTATCTACCATACCGCTGAACATAGGCGGCAGCTTAGATTGGATATAGTCCTTAATAGTTTGTATGGTCTTGTGGGCCTGCTCTTCTGTGAGGCCTGCTTTATCTTTTAGTTCTTGTACCAGATCTTCCATGTGCGGTTTTTATAGCTTGTTTATAATATCATGTTATGCAGCCTTTAGCACTCCCAGCTTGCTGTGGTCCAGCATCTGGTGGGCATACTCTGCTGTCAGGTGGAATGTTCCATCATGTTGCTCAGATGGCATATCGAACATAGCATCTGTAAGTATCATCTCGCAGATAGCACGGAGGCCACGGCCACCCAGCTTGTACTGTATAGCTTTCTCTACCATGTAGTCGAGCGCACCTTCATCCACCTTTAGTTTGATGCCTTCATATTCGAACAGGCGGGTGTATTGTTTTATCAGTGCGTTCTTAGGCTCTGTAAGTATACGTTTCAGCGCCGGCGGGTCCAGCGGACTCAGGTATGTCACTATTGGCAAACGACCCAGCAACTCCGGTATCAGCCCAAAAGAACGCAGGTCCTGTGCATTCACATACTGTAGCAGGTTGGCCCTGTCCAGGTCTTTTGAGGAGTTAATAGCGTTGTACCCAATGGCCGATGTTTGCACGCGGCGGGCTATCATCTTGTCTATGCCCTCAAATGCCCCTCCGCAGATGAACAGTATGTTCTGCGTGTATTCACCTTTATCATTTTCTGCTCTGGGATGCTTGCGCCCGCCCTGCGGCGGCACCAGCACCTCTGCTGCCTTCCAGCAGTTTCAGCATGGCTTGCTGCACGCCTTCGCCACTCACATCGCGGGTTATGGATGGGTTATCGCCCTTGCGGCCCACCTTATCCAGTTCATCTATGTACACTATGCCCCGCTCGGCAGCCGCCACATCAAAGTTGCATGGCCTGCAGCAAGCCGCGACAGTATGCTTTCCACATCTTCGCCCACGTACCCCGCCTCTGTAAATACGGTTGCGTCTACTATAGCAAATGGCACCTGCAGCAGCTTGCGCTATCGTCTTTGCCAGCAGCGTTTTACCCGTGCCGGTTTCACCCACCATCATAATGTTCGATTTCTCTATCTCCACATCATCAGCTATCGGGGGCATGGTCAAGGCGCTTGTAATGGTTGTATATGGCCACAGAAAGCACCTTCTTGGCGTCATCCTGCCCTATCACATATTGGTCCAGGAATGCTTTTACTTCACGGGGTTTGTGCATCACATGATGCTCCAGCCCTGTCTTGGTCTCTTTTTCTTTTTTGATCTTAGTATCACCATTAGCCTCCTGCAGCAATATGTGCGCATTCTCTATGCATTGGTCGCAGATATTGCCCTTTATGCCTGTAAAAAGGATGTTCACATCGCTCTCCACACGGTCACAAAAAGAACATTTCCTTTCTGTTTGTTTTGCCATTATCTATCAGAAATATATTATTTGTCTGCAAAGGTACGGATACCTGTGCTATTTAAATGGTTTTGGCATCTATAGCTCTATACCACTTATGCTTTATCCCTTCACAGTCAAAAGTATTCACATATTTCAACCCTGCATTTTCAATTACTTTTTGCGAAGCTATATTGTCCACATTTACCCGCCCGAATATCTCTTTTAAGCCCATGGTCTCAAAACCATACTTGACCCATGCTTTAGCAGCCTCTGTTGCATAGCCCTTGCCCCAATGCTTTGTCATAAAGCGATATCCCAGGTCGTAGTAGTTTATATATCCATTAGTAAGTACTTTATCCAGCTTCAAGCCGCTCCACCCAATGAATTGCCCTGTAGTCTTTTCTATAACAGCCCAGCGGCCTATACCATTGGCTGCATATTGTGCCCGTAGTATTTCTATTACCTGGCGGCTTTCCTCTATAGTTCTCACAGGTTGTTGGCCTATGTAGTGGTGCACTTCGGTGTCGCTGTCCAGCGCGAACATACCTTCGGCGTCTTCCGGTACCAGTTCTCGAAGGAATAATCTTTCGGTCTCTATAAATATTTTCGCATCGGCCATAACACCAGTTATTTGGAAACAGGCAGCCCACCAGTGTATATTGCATATGAAATGGGTAAGCGCTTTATGCTAAATTAAATGTTTACCTGCTCATTACCATGCGTTTTGCCGATATCATAGTCCCACTCAACCTGCCGCAGACACTTACCTACGGAGTGCCGGAAGCCCTGCAGGGCACGCTGCAGGCAGGCATGCGGGTAGAGGTATCGCTGGGGCGCAACAAGCAATATGCAGGTATCATAGACCGCCTGCATGATAACAAACCCGATAACTATACGGTAAAGCCCATAAAGAATGTGCTGGATGAGCACCCTGTAGTGAATGAGATACAACTCACCTTTTGGAGGTGGGTATGCCAGTACTATATGGCTGCACCCGGCGAAGTGATGCAGGCTGCCCTGCCCGCACACCTGAAGCTGATGGCCGAGACCAGCTTGATATGGAACGCAGAACCCGATGTACTATACGAATGGAGCGAAGCTGCACAGGAGGCAGTAGCTGCACTGGAACAACGAAAAGAGATAAGCCTGAGCGACCTGCGCGCTATAGTAGGCTTGCGGCATTTTGCACAAGTGCTGAACGAACTGCTGGAGCAACAGGTGGTGCTGATAAACGACAGCCTGGAACCCAGCTATGCACCTAAGAAAGAAAAAATAGTGACCCTGGCGCCAGAATATGGCAACGAGCAGGCACTGATAAAACTATTTGATACCCTCTCCCGTGCACCCAAGCAACTGGAGCTACTGATGGCCTATACCGAGCTATCTGTAAAGCATGGTTTTGTGCGCAGGCAAGACCTTGTAGAGCGCACCGGCACCACAGCAGCACAGGTAAAAGCGCTTGCCGACAAAGGGATATTCATACTGGAAGATAAAGACACTGACAGACTGCAATACACCGGTAAGCAACCCACTAATGAAATACTATTTACCCCCGCCCAGCAAGAGGCATATGCCAAGCTGGGAATGGGACTGGAGGAAAAGAACGTTGTGCTGCTGCATGGGGTGACCGGTAGCGGTAAGACACAGCTCTACGTTCGTAAAATAAAAGAATGCATAGCCAGTGGCAGGCAGGCTATATTCCTGCTGCCGGAGATCGCTCTTACCACTCAGCTGGTCAGCCGGCTCATGGCTTACTTTGGCGAGGATATGGGTGTGTATCACTCCCGCTTCAGCAATAATGAGCGCGTAGAGATATGGGAGAAAGTGCGGAAGGGAGGATATAAATTGGTGATAGGGCCACGATCGGCACTGTGGCTGCCCTATAGCGACGTGGGACTTATAGTGGCCGATGAGGAGCATGACGGATCGTACAAGCAGAAAGACCCGGCGCCGCGTTTTCATGCGCGCGATGCGGCAATATACCTTGCAGGGCTGCATGGCGCAAAGGTGATACTTGGGTCCGCCACACCATCTATAGAAAGCCTATACAACGTGCAGCACAATAAGTACGCTTACGTGGCACTAAAAGAGCGCTACCTGGGTGTAGAGATGCCTGTGATACAACTGGTGAGCCTGCAAACCGTGGATACAGGAACGAACGGCAGCAAAATGATAACCCCAATGCTGCAGCAAGCCATAATAGAGGCATTGCAGCAAAAACGCCAGGTAATACTTTTCCAGAACCGCAGGGGGTATGCGCCCTTCCAGGTGTGTATGGTGTGCGGGTTCGTGCCGCAGTGCAAGAACTGTGCAGTATCGCTCACCTACCACAAGAGTACCGATAAAATGCATTGCCACTATTGCGGCATGAAGGCATCTGTGCTGCATACTTGCCCACAGTGCGGCAGCAACAAGCTTACCAGCAAAAGTTATGGTACTGAAAAAATAGAGGAAGAGATAAAGCAGATATTTCCGGAGGCAAGAGTGGAACGCATGGATGTGGATAGTATGCGCGGCAAAAAAAGTATGAGTGAACTACTGACGCGCATCGATGCACGCAAAGTAGACATACTTGTAGGTACACAAATGGTAGTAAAGGGCCTTGACTTTGCAGGCGTGGCGCTGGTAGGCATATTAAATGCCGATAGCCTGTTATCTTTCCCCGATTTCAGGGTGAACGAGCGTGCCTTTCAGCTGATGGAGCAAGTGAGTGGCAGAGCAGGACGCACCGACGGTGCAGGCAAAGTGATACTGCAGGCCTACAACCTGAAGCACCCGGTGCTGGAGTGGGTGCAAGCGCATGATGTACATACCTTCTATAGTAATGAGATACAGTACCGGCAGTTCTTTTGGTACCCTCCATTCTCCAGGCTTATCAAAATAATATTCAGGCATGTTGACGAGAACAATGCTATAAAGGGTGCCGACCTGATGGCTACTGCGCTGGCTGGTGTAGATGGTGTGATAGTGCAAGGACCAGGGCCCGCTATAATAGCACGGGTACGCAATATGTACATCAGGGAGATATGGGTAAAATGCCCGCGCGATGGTAAGACCATCGATAATGTAAAAGCATTTCTGAAAGCGCAAAAGCAATACATAACCGGGCAGCGCGGCCTCACCAACCTGCAGATAGTTTTTGATGTGGACCCGGTTTAACATTTCTGTGTCATTTCAGCATTAAACCCATATATTTTATTGCGGTCAAAACATCCGGCCATACAGCAGATACGTATATAGATACACGTGCAGCGCACTATATTTAAAAACATTAATAAAACTCATCATTATGTTATTATTAGCGATAAAACCAGAACTGCTTATGCACATACCAGAAGGCGGCCAACTGATATGGATACTTCTTATTGTTGTTGTATTGTTCGGGGGCAAAAAAATACCTGAGCTGGCAAAAGGCATTGGGAAAGGCATACGTGATTTTAACGCAGCGAAAGACGGCGTTAAGACCGAAATAGAAGCCAGCTTAAAACCTAAAGAAGAAACACCGAAAGTATAGTGCAGTTGATAAAAACAACATGAACAACGAGTAGTTGCCGGCCGGGAGTCCGGCAATTTTTTTGCCCATACTCCTCAAAATATCTTATACCGGAATGACCATTAAAAAAACCGGTTCGCTGATGTAGCGAACCGGTAGTATAAATGAACTGGGAGATATTTGTTACCTGATGAACGGTGCTACAAGACCAGCAACCGTTGTTTTATCCAAAGGTTCGTCAAACGACTCTGTAGCAGCATTCATCGATACATTGCCATTAACTCCTGATAGTGAAGTAATGGTAACGCCACCTTGTGCTACATTATCCTCCCCATTATAGTTGCCCTGCACTACTGGCGCAGGAGCCATGTTGCCTGTTATCCATGGTTTGTTAGCAGTTGCTCCCAGCGCTCTGCGCAGTTTACGTACGTGCGCTGCATGGCGTGCTTCGGCAGAGTGTATCTGCAAAGCAGGCAGCAGATAAGGGGTAGACTGCAGGTTACCTGCCTGGCCCTTGTAGGCGCGAACACCTGTATCTTCAAAAGTTTGTGATACTACCAGGAATGTAGCATAGTCTTTGGTACCAAAATAGTCGGGTAATAGACCACCAGCAGTAAAGTCATAACTATTTGGAGTATAATCGGAACCTGAATAGTTAACAGTTGGTGTATATGGAACTACACCGGCTCCTGTCAATGCTGTTTTCAGAAAATCAACATGTTGATTTTCGTGGATCCGTATCTTATCAAAACCACCAAGGTCAGCGCTGGGTATCAGGCCCGAAACATTGATGGCCGTTTGATAAAAGTTATACTCCAGGTATTCCAGCTCCAGGGCAAAGTTCAATGCATCTGTTGCGGCATTGGTCGTTTTGCCATAAGCCTTGTTGAACAAAGCTCCTAATGCAAAGGGAATTGCAGCTACTGCAACCTTTGACCCGAAGCTCTGCAATATTTTGCGGCGTGGGCTGATCCTTTCAAAAAACTCAGGATCTGTTTCTGCTATCTGATTTACTATATTCTTGAAATCCATAAAATTAATTTTTTTGTTTTAATGAATGATGGGTGATCTATTGTGGTAAGTGGCTATAGTCAATACTATTAGTTACATACTTTCCAGCAGCACCAAGTACTACACTATAAGGATTTGCCTGGTCAAGACCATTACCATCAAGTGTATCGGCAAAAGTAAATCCAGCATAGTTGATCATATCGCGTATCGTCGCCGCGTGACGGGCCTCTACAGAAACTATCTTGCCTGCCAGACCAAGGTAAGCCACACCTGCTACAGATATTTTTGTACCGGCATAGTTATATGCTGATACACCAAGATCTTCAAAAGTCATAGCTGCTGTCAAAACACTTGTTCTGTTGGTAAAATCGATGGTAGCGAAATTTGGCGTCAGGCCCATGATAGCTGCAGACCCCAAAGCTGCTTTAAAAAATTCGCGGTGTGCCACTTCGTGGTCACGAATGTCCGTAAGCAAAGATTGCTCATCAGTATTAAAAATACTTGAAAAGCTGGCTGATGCTACAACGTTTGTGTAGAATGCGGCTTCCAGCTGTTCCAGTGCATACGCATAGTTCAGTATGCCTGTGTCACCACTACCCAGGTTAACGCTATTGTTGCTGCTACTGCTTTTTGTACAGGCGGCTGCAGATACTAATGTACCCGCTGCTACCAGTCCGCCGGCATACTGGAAGAAATTTCTGCGAGACAGTCCCGAAGCCTTTTCGAGTTCTTCGAAATGCTGTTCTGTTGTTGTTTTCATAGTTAAAATTGATTTTTGTTATGCAATCGTTTCCTTCTTCAAATACGTAGGTACTTCCAGTTTAGATTTAAGTACGGAAAGTATTTTTTCTAAATATCATCTTACCCAATACTCTTCCCCACATTGTCTTATAACAATAATATTAAGTGTGGATTATTTTTATATACATTTTGCAGTATAAGTTATAGCAGTGTGAGTTATTGCCCACTGTACCAGCGGAATAACGACGTAGACTTAAAAGGGAGGGCAAATAATTCCACAAAATAAAAATGGCCATCCTTTTCAGGATGGCCATTTCTCTATATAAAGCGAGTTTATTAATTACGACATACTACGAATACAAAAGGTACGTCTGCACGTTCTTTTAGTGCTACCCGTACTTTGTTCTTTTGTTTAATGACCTTGTACTTTTGCAGGTCTATTATCTCAAGAAAAGCTACATGAGTTTTGTTGAGCGATGCATAACGCAGGTAGGAGGCTAAGAATACGGCTGAATATACATCAGCAGCTATGATGTCTTTTACATAATGTAACCAAACTTTGTCTTGCTTGCCCCACATGATATATATGTTTTAATAGCTTCTTCTGCCTTTGGTCTTGTATATGCCATTTATATCTGCACCGCATCCGCACTTCTTAGGATTTACCCTACAACTTTGTGCCATCATCAATACAACTGATAATATTAACGTACAAACTATAAATTTGTTTTTCCTATGCACCAACATTTTCCTACTTGTATTGTAAAAATAAGCAAAATTGATCGCCAACAAAGCTAAACATTTGTTATTGGCGCCGCTCGATTGGGGTATGGGCCATACCACCCGTTGCATACCCATTATCAGGTACTTGCAGGCAGCGGGGCATAGGGTCACTTTTGCCGGCAATGCTGCTCAGTGTGCCTTCGTCACTAAAACACTTGCTGTAGATACCCTGCACCTGGATGGCTACAACATTACCTACAGCAAAAAAGGCAGCACATTTGCGCTGCGCCTGCTTGCCCAGGTGCCCCATATACTAAAACGCATACAAGCAGAGCATGCCTGGCTGCAACAGCAGGTAGCCCAGCACTACTTCGATGGCATCATCAGCGATAACCGGTATGGACTGTACCACCCCAATGTGCCCTCGGTCATCATAACCCACCAGTTGCGCATACGAACGGGCATGGGCCGTATAGCGGACGATGTGCTGCAAAAACTTCATTACCAATTTCTTGGCCGTTTTACTAAGTGCTGGGTACCGGATAATGCCAGTGAGTCTAATATTGCCGGGAGTCTCAGCCATCCACGTATACTGCCGCTCAATGCCTTTTATATAGGACCACTCTCTCAACTACATGCGCCTGTAAGTGCAGGAGCGCTTCCAAACACCCTGCTTATATTGCTCTCTGGCCCCGAGCCGCAAAGGACCATACTTGCGGGCATACTGTGGCAACAAGCTATGCAATACGATGGACCAGTAGTATTTGTAGCCGGCCATGCCGGCTGTATGCCTCCGGCGATGGTGCCTGCACACATCCAGTGGCATGCACAGGTGCAGCAGGGGCAATTGCAGGCATTGATGCAGGATGCCCATATGGTCATTTGCCGGGCAGGGTACTCCACCATTATGGACCTGGTATTGCTGCGCAAAAAAGCCATACTTATACCCACACCCGGGCAGCCAGAGCAAGAGTACCTGGCCCGCTACCTGTATGATAAGGGGGTATTCTACACAGCGAAGCAGGCCGGTTTCGACCTCATGGCCACATTGCAGAACCTAAAAAACCTTTCTTTCATAGCTGACGGGCGGAAATTTGATTTTCACGCCTTTATACCGGTGATAGACAGATGGTTGGAGAATAAAAGCTGTGTGTAAAAACCATTTGACCATTAAGAAAAATTTAATTATATACCTTTACCATGTTCACAAAAATGACATCATTAACTTTAAAGCATCATTAATATTAATGGAAGGATAGGAGATGGAACATTTTTTGATCATAGGATATAACGCGCAAAAATGCAGCGAGATAGCAGAATTAATAAAAAGCATCTATCCTGCCAGTGAAGTTAATATTACTACCAATGTTACCCATATCAATGCTATAGATATGGGTAATGTATCTCTTATCATCCTGTTCATTGATAGTACACAGCAGGATGGACCTCCCGAATACCCTGCTACCAATAATCACAAAACACCTATCGTGGCCATTACTGGCAGTGAAGCGGATGGCATAAAAGCTATGACCACAGGTGCCGATGATAATGTGCTGGCGCACCGTATTGGCCAGGATCTGGCACCTGTGATGCGGAAGACCCTTGCGCGGAAAAGCTACAATGCGGCCCATATACCCTACTACCTGCGCAATACTACAAAAGACGCGTACGAAGACATGTTATCGTCTATGAACGAGATAATATGGTCTTGGGATCCTGATGACCTCAAATTGGTATATATCAATAATGCCTGCGAACTGCTTTTGGGCTATACACAGCAGGAATTGCTCAGTAATTCCGATCTTTTTATAGAGCGCATGCATCCCGATGACCGGGAACAATATCATGAAGCCTTTGCGCAAATGCAGCAGAGCGGCAAGATACAGGAATACGAGTTTCGTTTTCAGGCCAGGGACGGCAACTGGAAATATTTTAAGGGGAAGGGGGCATTGATAATAGGTTCCGGGAATGAAAAAGATCTTTTCGCCGGTATCACTATCGATATTACGCGCCTGGTGACCTCCGATGTAGTTATACAGCAGAAAACTAAAGAACTTGAAGACATACTGGCATCTATCAGCGATTGCTTTTATACTGTAGACAAGGACTGGAACATCACTTTTGTGAATAAGGCGCTGGAGGACCTGTATGGTATGACAAGTGCCCAGCTACTGGGCAAGAACCTGTGGCAATTGTTTCCCCTGCTAAAAGACACAGAGCTATATCATAAATACAACCTTGCCGCACAGGGCCAAAAGAATGTATCGTTCGAGGCCTTTTCTCCCACCCTCAACAATTGGGTCTCTACCAATGCTTATCCTAATCCCAATGGTCTCACCATCTTCTTTAAAGATATTACGCACCGCAAACAGATGGAAATGAAGATCCTTGCCGACAGGCAAAATCTGCTTTCCATCATCAATGCTACATCAGACCTCATATGGTCTGTTGATAAAGACCTGAACATACTTGTGGCCAACCAGGCATTCTGGGACAACATAACTAACCGGTATAACAAAACACGGGAGGAAGTAGGCAATGTGATATCGGAAGAAATATTTGGTGCATCAACGGTAGCATACTGGAGAACCATTTACGAACAAGGCTATAAAGGAGCACGCTTCACCATAGTGGAGACGGCCGACACCCCAACTGGCATATCCTTTTCCGAGATAACGCTAAATCCTATCCATGACCTGCAAAATAATGTGGTGGGCATATCCTGCTTCTCAAGAGATATAACAAAGACCCGCCAGCACATGATACAGATACAGGAGCAGAATCAAAAACTGAAGGAAATATCCTGGATACAATCGCACAAGGTGCGCGGGCCTGTATCTACCATACTGGGGTTAGTGCAACTCTTTAATATGGCAGACGCAGATGATGTGCTGAACCTGCAGGTGCTGGAGGGTATAAAAGAGACCGCGGTATGCCTTGATGAAATAATACGTGAGATAGTGACCAAGGCAAGGTCTATAGATAAAGGACATTGACCCCAAGATGTTACCATCATCCTTCAGATACATTTTTGTACTGCATTTATTGCGTTAAACAGCAGGCACGAATTTTATGATAGTTGTTATGTTCATGAGCACAATAAATTGACTATGAGCACTTTTGTAACAAATCTATTGAAAAATATAAATGTCCAAAATAGTATCTATAGCTACAGTAGTGCCTCCCCATCCACACCAACAGAATGGCATTTACAATTTCATGAACATTGCCTACGGCGATATTGATGATAAAGAGAAAAGGGCATTAAAATTCCTCTACAACAAAAGTGGGATAGAGACCCGCTATTCTGTAATAAAGGACTACTCTGCCGACATGGCCGAATGGGAGTTCTATCCGCAAAATGCCAACCTGGAGCCTTTTCCTGATGTAGAGAAGCGTATGGAGTGGTATGAGCGGCATGCCTGTGCCTTATCGCTGCAGGCAGCGCTAAAATGTCTGGATGGCAAAGCTGAGGCAAGCGATATTACCCACCTTATTACCGTAAGCTGCACCGGCATGAGCGCGCCGGGGCTGGAGCTGGCACTGATGGATGCACTGCACTTGCCCGCAGCGGTAAACCGCAGTACGGTGAACTTTATGGGTTGCTATGCCGCTGTGCATGGACTGAAGCAGGCCAACGATATAGTGCTTGCACACCCTGAAGCTAAAGTGCTGGTAGTATGTACAGAGCTGTGTACCATCCATTTTCAAAAAACGTATAATACAGATTCTATAATATCGCCCGTACTGTTTGGCGATGGCAGTGCCGCTGCTTTGATAACTGCCGATGACCACCCCGGCCCGGGCCTGCGCCTGGATAGTTTTTATGCTGAAGTGGTTAAGAACTCCCAAAGCGACATGACCTGGCGTATATCGCCTACGGGATTCGTGATGACCTTATCTGGCGAAGTGCCCGGTATATTCGAGACCGATATAGTGCCACTGAAAAAAAGAGCATTGGAAAAGGCTGGCCTGCAAGCTACCGATATCAAATATTGGGACCTGCACCCAGGCGGCAAGCGCATACTGGAACGCCTGATGGTAGGTCTGCAATTGACCGATGAAGATCTGGAGTACTCTTATAGAGTGCTTAAGAATTATGGCAACATGTCCTCACCCACCATACTCTTTGTGCTGAAGGAGATATGGGATGCAAATAGCACCGATACCGGGGCACATATATTTGGGGCTGCATTTGGCCCTGGCCTTACTATGGAAAGCATGATAATGACCATTGTATGAGTCTGAAAGAAAGAGACCACACACCAGAAATGCTGGATGCAGAAGAGATACCCTATGTGGATCTGCTGAACACTCTTAATGAGCTGGATACCATAAACACGTTGCTGGGCGGGCACACAGTTACAATAAAAGGACTATTATACTTTTTAGACAAATATAAAGAATGGGACCGGCCAATAGTAATAGCTGAGATAGGCTGTGGTGGTGGCGATAACCTTGCTGCTATCCGCAGGGCATTGCAGGCAAGGGGTATTAGGCACCACCTTATTGGTATAGATATGAAGCCCCTCTGCACCATGTATGCAGCAAGAAAAGCAGGCAACAGGGATACTACCTGGATATGCAGCGACTATGCACTTACTCAATGGCCAGGTGGCATAAAGCCAGACATCATATTCTCATCTCTTTTTTGCCATCACTTTACAGATGCACAACTGGCAGCACAACTGGAATGGATGAGGAACAACAGCAACCTGGGGTTTTTTATAAATGATATTCACCGCCACCCTGCTGCCTACTGGTCCATAAAAATATTGACCGCTTTATTCTCCCGGTCAGCGTATGTAAAGAACGATGCACAGCTATCTGTAAAACGCGCATTTATCCGCAGCGACTGGAAAAAAATATTGCAGAGTGCGGGTATAAAAGCGTATCGTCTCACCCATCAATGGGCATTCCGTTACTTAGTATGCGTATACAATGCCGGAGCATAACAATTACGATGTAGCCATAATAGGTGGTGGCCTTGCAGGTCTTTCCTTATCTATATTATTAGCAAAGCAGAGCTACTCAGTAGTTGTATTTGAGAAAGATGACTATCCACGCCATAAAGTTTGTGGGGAGTATATCAGCATGGAAAGTTTTCCCTTCCTGGAAAGATTAGGTCTGCCACTTACTGATATGGACCTGCCCATGATAAACCACTTACTTTTTACCGATACACGCGGACGCGAGCTGCAAACAGCGCTGCCACAAGGTGGTTTTGGCATCAGCAGGTATATGCTTGATGATATGCTGGCCAGGCAGGCCGTAGCATGTGGGGTAGACCTGAAAGTAAAGACCCGTGTAGATGATGTAGTTCATAATAATAACAGTTTCACCATACAGGCAGCAGGAGCCGGCTACACAGCTGCAATAGCATGTGGCGCATGGGGCAAGCGGGCCAATATAGATGTAAAATGGCAGCGGCCATTTGTAAAAGAGAAACATAAGAATACCGGCAACTACATAGGTATAAAATACCATGTGCGTATACCGTGGCAGCGCAACATGATAGCCCTGCACAACTTTGAGGGTGGCTATTGTGGCATATCGCAAGTAGAAGACGATAAATGCTGCCTCTGCTACCTGACCACTGCTGCCAACTTAAAAGAGAACGGCAATGATATAAAGGAGATGGAGCGCAATGTGCTGATGAAAAACCCGGCCTTGAAGAAAATATTTTCTGACGCTGTTTTTTTGAACGAAGTACCGATAACCATATCTCAGGTCAGTTTTCGCAAAAAAGAATCTGTACGCGACCATGTTCTCCTTTTGGGTGATGCCGCAGGGATGATAACACCGCTTTGCGGAAACGGTATGAGCATAGCATTTAGAACTGCGAACATAGCCCACGGCGCGCTGACAGGATATTTTGCTACAAAAAACCGAGCGCATATGGAATCCGTATATAGAACGGAATGGCGCAAAAATTTCGGTTTGCGTATATTCATTGGGCGCAGATTGCAAAATATTTTTGAGAAAAGTCTTGCAAACAACATTTTCTTGAGTATTTTTAAATCTTTACCATTCCTCAATAAACCATTGATAAGACTAACCTCGGGGAAAACTTTTTAATTTCCTTGCGAATATTTATCAATTCTTCTTAGTTGCTACTAAATCAATTACTTACGCATCCACTATGTGGATAGTGTTAGGTGTGTATCGCATATTAACAATAGAAAAACAATAATATACAAAAATTAAAAATAATTTTACAAATCCATATTATTTTAGTAACCCATGAGTAATCCAATACATGTAGCTGTTGCCGATACCAGAAACTTGGTACGTAAAGGTCTTTGTTCTTTATTGCAGCAGGCTGGGGATATTGTTATTGATTTTGAATCGGACAATACCAAGCAGTATTTTTACAATCTTGAGGCTGCCGACAGGTTGCCAGATGTTTGCATTATTGATATAAGCATGCAGCGCCTCACCAGCTACGAGTTGGTAAGGAAGATAAAAAAAGAGTTCCCTAAGATGAAGATCCTCATCTTGTCCCCCTTCAATACAAGGCACAGTATACTGCGCATGATGGCCAACGGTGTAAATGGCTACCTGTTGTATACCGCATCTCCTGCCGACCTGATCAATGCCGTAAGGGATATTGACTACAAAGGCTATCACTTCACCGATATATTTACCGAAGAGATACTGAACCAGGTGAAGAAAAGGGAAATATCGCTGCTGGGCATCACTGCCCGCCAGGTAGAATTCCTCGGCTATTGCTGCACCGACCTTAACTACCACCAGATAGCTGAAAAAATGAAGGTGAACGTGCGTACCGTAGATGGTTACCGCGATATCCTGTTCCAGAAATTCAAGGTATACAATAGAGCATCCATTGTAGTATATGCCATCAAAGCCGGCTATATAGCGCTGAACAACATACCTGTTGGGAATGTTGAAGAAGTTAACTGAACTTTGTCCTAAATACCTTTAGGCCATGAGATACTTTTTAATTGCTATGCTGGTAACGGCTGGATTGTGTGCATCTGTTTCCTGCAAAAAATCGTCTGGTGGTGTAAAGAGCCTGCTGGAAGGTAAGTGGAAGTCGGAACAGGTGGGATATGATAAAAATGGCAATGGGATATTAGATGCCAGTGAGCGGGGCAATGTAGATTCGCTCAACGAGTACAAACTATTCAATTCAAACGGTACGGGCGATGATATTGGCGCCAACTTTGGCTTGTATCCCATACCTTTTTACTGGTTGCTGAGCCAGAACAACCAATTCCTGGCCATCCAGGATACCAGTTACGCTGTTATATATTACCACATAGATACCATTACATCTACCCAGATGATACTGCGCGATACTGCCGGCGGTGTGGCCAGCTGGAATGTTTACAAAAAACAATGAACCTATACCCATGTCTACAACGTTTTTAGGGCTCCGTACTGTGGGCTACTATGTAAGCGACCTGCAAAAAGCGAAAGAATACTATACTACAGTACTGGGTGTAGCACCTTACTTTGATGAACCTTTTTATGTAGGCTACAACGTGGCCGGCTACGAGCTGGGCCTAATGCCATTTGAAGATACCGATATGGAACCACGTGCAGCTATTACCTATTGGGGAGTAGATGACGTGGCCGATGCATACGCTAACCTATTGAATGCCGGCGCACAACCACTGAACGCTCCCCAGGATGTAGGTGGCGGCATTGTAGTAGCCGCAGTTACAGACCCTATGGGCAATGTATTCGGGGTCATTTGTAATCCGCACTTTAAGTTGTAGTTATCTATATTAGCTCAGGGAAGTTGGTACTCGATCAAGGTATTGACTTGCGCATTTCGATGGTGTTTTGTACGTCCGTGATCGGTCATATTCATTATCAAAACAGAGCTCATTCAAAGTTCGGGATATGCTCTTTTCTCACAGCTGTATTTGCCTATATTTACACAATAATTAACCTCGAACCACTATGAGTATATTCCGCAACGAGTTCATAGATATTATAGAATGGCCCAACCAGGATGCCGATACCCTGGTATGGAAATTCCCTCGTTTCCAGGACGAGATCAAGAACAATGCAAAACTTACGGTGCGCGAAGCGCAGCAGGCGGTGTTCATAAATGAAGGTACTATTGCCGATGTATTTCAGCCTGGGATGTACACGCTTCAGACACAGAACTTGCCTATCTTATCCACCCTTAGAGGCTGGAAATATGGATTCGATAGTCCGTTCAGGGCCGATGTATTTTTTGTAAGTACCAGCCAGGCCATCGACCAGAAATGGGGCACAAAGAATCCAATCACCATATCAGACGACCGCTTTGGGATGATAGAGCTACGTGCGTTTGGCACCTACGCCTATAAAGTAATAGATGCAGGCAAATTCCTTAAAGAAATAGCAGGCATAAAACAGGAATATACGACCGGCGAAATAGCGGGACAATTAAAAAGTATCATCACCACCCGCTTCACCAATGCGGCAGCGGCTGGCAATATCACTATAGATAAGTTCGCATCTAACCTGGATAGTCTTTCGGCGCTGTTGCTGGATAAACTGAATGCAGATTTTGATGCATATGGCATACAGATCACCAACTTCCTGGTAGAGAATGTGTCTATGCCTGACGAGGTAAAGAAAGAGATCTTCGAATACTCGAGGCTGAACAAGATAGACATGCAAAAGCTTACGCAGTTCAAAACTGCGCAAAGCATAGAGATAGCTGCCGGCAACGAAGGCACAGGCGGTATTGGTGCTGGCCTTGGTGCCGGTATTGGGGTAGGCAATATGATGGCCAATGCGTTTTCTCAGTCTGCACAACACACGCAGGCTGGTGCGGTGCCACCACCTTTGGCCACTGCCATTCATTATTTTACTGGTGTCAATGGGCAGCAGGCAGGTCCTTTTGATGCACAACAAGTGCAGCAAATGATACAAAGCGGAACTGTGAAAAGGGATACACTTATGTGGAAAGCCGGCATGGCTGGCTGGGCAGCGGCCGACAGCGTCAGCGAGCTGGCGGCATTGTTCACCAATGTGCCACCACCTCTTGGTTGATCTTATTTTATTCAGACCATATCATAGTTATCAATGCAACTTAAAAAGATAAGCGCCACCCGTAAACTGGCTGCAACCCTATTATTATGTTCCTGTATCTTATTGCCAGCACTGGTGCATGCCCGTATGGGTGGTGCAGGCGGGCATAGTAGCAGTGGTGGTTCCGGGAGTGGCTCTGGTAGCGGTATGGCCTTGCTTATATATTTTATCATCGAGCATCCATTTATTTCATTGGTGGTTATTGGCGCATTGGTGTTCTATAATTATTGGAGAAAAAAGACGGCGCCTATCAGTACAAGTACACCATCTACCACACCGGGTGTCTCATTCCCTGTAGGGCTGGATAAAAATAAAATTGTCACTGCCTTCCTGGCTATACAGGACGCCTGGCAGCGTAAAGACCTTACCAAGGTAAGGAAGTGGCTGTCTGACGGTATGTATCAGCGTGCCAGCATCCAGTTCAAAATGATGGATGCCCTGGGCCAGAAAAACATCCTGAGCAATATACAGATCACCAATATAGAAGTGGTGAACGCAATAGTTGATGGCCCTTACCTGGTGGTAGATGTGGCCATATCGTTCAAGATGAACGATAGCTTCACCAGCAGCAAGTACCCGCAGTTCAACGAAAATTATCCTGCTGATATTGATACGGAATACTGGACGTTCATAAAACGCACAAGCGCTACAAGCGAAAAGAACTTGTACGACAACAATAACTGCCCAAATTGCGGTGCACCTTTTGAGGTAAAAATGGGAGAGATAAGCAGGTGCGCCAACTGCAATACACTTACCAATAGCGCCGCTTATGACTGGGTGCTCAGCGAAATAATACAGAATAACGACTATAGCCGGCGAACACCAATGCCCGATGGATCGGAACTGAAAGTAGCACTGCGCGATGACCCGTTCTTTGCGCTGCAGCGTATAGAAGATATAACATCTAATATCTTTATGCAGGTAATGGATGCTATGACCACGGGGGATGTAAAACGCCTGTCAAGGTTTGCCAGCCATGAGCTGGTGGGTGATGCTATAGCCAATAAACAGAAAATAAAACCTTTTGTATATGACAGGCTATACATAAACAATGTGACGCTAAGCAACTACACCATAGAGGACGAACTTATAAAGCTCTTTGTAATGGTAAAGGTCACTTACAGACGGGTGAGCATTGGGCAAAAGCTGGAGATAATAGATAGTAATTTTGTGACCCGCAATTGCAAAATGGAACTAACCCGTAGCAAAAATGTGACGGGAAAGGCTGGCGAAGTAGTGTATAGCTACGAGTGCAGCTCTTGCGGGGCACCATATACTGATACTACCCAGGACAATTGTGAATATTGCGATGCACAGGTAGTGGACACACAAATGAATTGGGTACTTATGAGTTTTGCCTGGGCTTAAATAGCACGTGTTTAATTGAAAGAACGTCTAAACTCTAAAGGAGATAGCGCTGTCTTTGTCTTGAATAGTTTGCTGAATGATTGGGAATGCTCAAACCCCAACTCGTAAGCCACTTCACTTACAGATAAGTTGGTGGTAGATAATTTTTCTTTTGCTTTTTCAATGAGTTTGTTGTGTATATGCTGCTGTGCATTTTGGCCGGTAAGAGAGCGCAGCATATCGCTTAAATAGCTGGGCGATATGTGCAGGTGGTCTGCAAGATAGTGCACGGTGGGTATACCTTTGCTTAATGATGTTTCGTCGTTGAAGTATTCGTCTAAAAACTCTTCGAGCTGTTGCAGCAGATCGCTACTCACCGCTTTGCGGGTTATGAACTGACGCTTGTAAAAACGATCGGCATAAGTAAGCAGCAGCTCTATCTGGGATATAACTATATCCTGGCTCAGATCGTCTATCCTGCTGTTCAGTTCCTCTTCAATGATACCAAAAATAGACAGCATCGTTTCCTTCTCTCTATCCGACAGGTGCAGTGCTTCATTAGTAGAGTAGGAGAAGAAGCCGTATTGTTTTATCTTTTTGGCCAGTGGGTAGCTGAGGAAAAAATCAGGGTGTATCAGTAATGCATATTGTGAGCATCCTTTCAGTTCATTCCCGTTATTGCCAATTACCTGCCCCGGCGCAGCAAAGAGCAGGCCACCTTCATCAAAATCGTAATAATGCTGGCCATATTTTAGTTTCCCGCTGAGGCGGGGCTTGTACGATATTTTATAGAAATTGAGTACGTGGATATGTGGTGTGCTGCCTATCTCTACCATGTCATTAGTGTGGCTGAGCAGGCTTATTAGCGGGTGCTTCGGCATAGGCAAACCAAAGGCGCGGTGCGCATCAGATAACGACTCGAACCTTACGGGTGTCTCTTCCTTTTTCATAATGGAAATTTACAATGATAACCGGTAACATGCCCCTTACCGGTCATCACTATTATTTATTTAGATGATCCCTGCGCTGCATCGGACACTTCCGCCCAGGCCTCCCATTCTGCCAGCCGTTGTGCGTAAGCCCCACGAACCCAAGGCAGGTTGTGGCTGCCAAGATTGATGCGCAGTGGCGGGTGCTCTGCATCTACTACAGCGAAGATGGCATTTGGCGTTGCCTGTGGGTCTCCTCTTTCCATATTTCTTAAACCATCGAACAGCTGGTTCTTCATGTCTGCATAGATATCCATGCCTGCGGCGAACTTCAGAGACTCCTGGCTACCAAACTCTGTTGCATAAGCGCCGGGTTCTATGATGGTCACTTTGATGTTAAAAGGTTTTACCTCTATGGCCAGGCTTTCGTGAATGGCCTCGAACGCCCACTTGGACGAACAGTAATAACCGATGACCGGCATAGTAACATGACCCAAGCCGCTGGATGTGCCGAGGATATGGCCGCCACCCTGCGCCCGTAACAGTGGCAACGCCGCTTGGATAACAGCTAATGGGCCCATGATGTTGGTCTCGTAGAGCGCCCGCACATCATCCGCACTCGCTTCTTCAATGGTACTTACCAATGAATACCCTGCATTGTTGAGCACGATATCGAGCCTGCCAAAGTGCGCGTGTGCCTGCGCAACTGCAGTCTTTACTTGTTCAGGTTTGGTCACGTCCATTTCCAGGGTCAGCACGTTGTCGCCATATTGTTCTTTCAGGGCGGCGATGCTGTCCAGGTTGCGTGCTGTGGCCGCTACCTTATCGCCCCGCTTTAGCGCTGCTTCTGTCCATATGCGTCCAAAACCGCGTGAAGCTCCTGTGATGAACCAAACTTTATTTCCTTGATGTGCCATGATCATATTTTTTGTACAGCAAAGGTGGACAGATATTCATGGTTGCTTGTAGCCTAATTGGGGATTGTTGTAGGCGGAATGAGGGGAAAGTTGAAAACAAAAAAGGTCTCAAACTTCAAGAGCCTGAAACCTTTTTCTTTATGGAGCGGAAGACGAGATTCGGACTCGCCCATTACTTTTATTAATGTTATTTGATATTCATCTTTCCGCACAAAGAAAAAATAGGAGTTGTATTGTTAGGAGTTGTATTGTTTGGAATAAATTTATATTGATACCCAGAAACAGATAGTTCGCCACTTGCACCTCTTTTAAAAACGATTTTTCCGTTTTGAGGATCATGCGCTGGGTTAACTAATATACACACACTGTCAGCTGTCCTGACAACGAATGGAAACGGAATGTCAATAGAGCTTTCGTCAGATTGTGTGAAGCTGTATATTTTGGGATAGCAAATAATGGGGGATAAGTCTTTTCCATACACCAAATCCTTCCTAAATAAAAATACTTTTTTCTCAATTACAATATCTTTGATCTCTGAATATCCTAAATAATAATTGTCAAATATATGCGCATCACCTTGTCTAATATCTGGCAGAAAATATGCAATGGATTGCGGGTTCATAGAGTAGCCACCAATAATTGCCAGAACTAACCGTATATAAAAAGACGCGATGAAGGCGATGGAAATTACGATATATAATTTTCTAAACTTTAAGACTTTTGGTGGGGACTTGATTGCAATAAATATTAAATGACCAGAACAAAATGTGATAAATACTAGCAATGCCTCAAGCCACCAATCATCAAATTGCCACTTAAATCCCCATTTAAATATAATTAGATACATGATAACAGAAGTGGCAAGTACTCTAAATATTTTTTGAGAATAATAAAATAGTTTTGTAAATCCTGCATAATTATCTATATCGCTAACAGCATTTATATTCGCACGATAGCGTATAATAAATGCACTTATCAAGATAACATGATATGCTGCCCAAACGTATATATATTGTGGTATGTTATCCATATTTTCTACTTTAAAATTAGTGCAAAAATGAATTGGCCTTTCCCGTGTGTATAAAGGGGACTTTTAAGGTCTTTCTAAATGATTCGAATAGGGGGTTATAAAATGATGCAGAGTGACATGCGATCTAATCCTTTTGTCATCACGATCAGGATGAAAAATTTTGTCAAATTTTGTGCAAATAAAAAAGGGCTTCAAACCATTTCGGCTAAAACCCTTGTCTACATGGAGCGGAAGACGAGATTCGGACTCGCGACCCTCAGCTTGGGAAGCTGATGCTCTACCAACTGAGCTACTTCCGCTTATGAAATTCGTGGCTGTAAATATAAAAATTCCACTTGGTTTTCGGCGTATTATTTTACTATACCGCATGCGCTTTGTCTTTTTCCCTTTTCCATTACCTTTGAAGCTATGCTGCAATTCGAGCGATTTAAACTGGACAATGGATTAAGGGTGGTAGTGCATATAGATAAGGCCACACCGATGGTGGCAGTAAATGTGCTATATGATGTAGGCGCGCGCGATGAGGACCCTGATCGCACAGGTTTCGCACACCTTTTTGAGCACCTGATGTTCGGTGGCAGTGTGAACATACCCGAATATGACGAGCCACTGCAAATGGCGGGTGGGGAGAACAATGCTTATACCACCAACGATATTACCAACTACTACATACAGCTGCCTCTGCAAAATATGGAAACGGCCTTTTGGCTGGAAAGCGACCGTATGCTGAGCCTGGCCTTTAGCGAAAAGAGCCTGGAAACACAGCGCAAGGTGGTGAGTGAGGAATTTAAAGAACACTACCTGAACAAGCCTTATGGCGATGCATGGGACAAGTTGCGCAAGCTGGCCTACAAGCATCATCCCTACCAATGGATGACCATAGGCAAGGACCTGAAACAGATAGAAGAAGCACAGCTGGAAGATGTAAGATCATTCTTCTTCAAGCACTATCGCCCTGTGAACGCAGTGCTTTGTGTGGCCGGTAATGTGACCGTAGACGAAGTAAAAGTATTGGCAGAGAAATGGTTCGGTAGCATACCTGAAGGAGAAAAATATACTCGTCACCTGCCTGCTGAGCCTGCACAAATGGAGGCCCGCAATGAAGACGTGTATGCCGATGTACCATTTGATGCGCTATATAAAGCATGGCATATAGCAGGCCGCCTGGAGCAGCCCTACTATGCTGCCGACCTGATAACCGAGATAATGGGCAGTGGCTATAGCAGCCGGCTGTACCAGCGACTGGTAAAAGAAGAGCAACTGTTCAGCAACATCAATTGCTACCACACGGGTAGCCTTGACCCCGGGCTACTGGTGGTAGAAGGCAAGATACGCGAGGGCCGCACTATAGAAGAGGCCAACGAAGCCGTAGAAAAAGAAATAGAGAAACTGCTGCAAGGTGGCGTTACCGATGAAGAGCTGAAAAAAGCCAAGAACAAGATAGAGGCAATGATCAGCTTCGAAGACCTTGCATTGCTATCGCGGGCTAACAACCTGGCTTTTTATGAACTGCTGGGCGATGCCGAGCTGATAAACAAAGAATGGGAGCGCTACCAGGATGTAACTTCTGAATACCTGAAGGAGACCGCAGAACACATTTTCAGGAAGCAGAACTGCAATACGTTGTTCTACAGGAAGAAAGTGAAAAGCGAAGTAACAGCCTAAAAGTTTACCGCATTATCTTAAATATATAGTATGCTTTATGAAGGCAAGTTTGTGGACGACGGGTTTGATAACCGCATCACCCAGTTGTTCGGTATACAGTACCCTATAGTGCAGGCGGGTATGATATGGGCATCTGGGTGGAGGCTGGCGGCGGCAGTAAGCAACGCTGGTGGGCTGGGCATAATAGGCGCAGGAAGCATGTACCCGCAGGTGCTGGAAGAGCACATACAAAAATACAAACAGGCCAGCAGCAAGCCATTTGGCGTGAACCTGCCCTTGCTGTACCCCGACCTGGACAAACATATAGAGATAATACTGCGCGAGCAGGTACCTATAGTATTTACATCGGCAGGCAACCCCAAGACATGGACCGCTAAGCTGAAGAACAAAGGCATAACCGTAGTGCATGTGGTGAGCAGCGCAAAATTTGCCCGCAAGTGCCAGGATGCCGGGGTGGACGCGGTAGTAGCAGAGGGCTTTGAGGCAGGTGGCCACAATGGCCGTGAAGAGACCACTACCCTGTGCCTGATACCCGATGTGCGCCAGGCCATAACCATACCGCTGATAGCCGCAGGGGGTATAGCCACTGGTCGCGCCATGTATGCCATGATGGCGCTGGGAGCAGAAGGTGTGCAGATGGGCAGCCGTTTTGTGGCAAGCACAGAGGCATCGAGCCACCAGGCATTTAAAGATGTGGTGGTAACTGCTAAGGAAGGCGATACGGTGCTCACCATGAAGCAGCTAACACCGGTGCGCCTGATAAGGAACCATTTCTACACCCAAGTGCAGGAAGCCGAGAACAAGGCTGCAACGCCCGATGAACTGAACGACCTGCTGGGCCGTGCACGTGCAAAAAAAGGGATGTTTGACGGCGACCTGGAGAATGGTGAGTTGGAAATAGGCCAGGTAAGCAGCCTGATAAAAGAGATAAAGCCCGCCGGGGAAATAGTGCAGGAAGTGTGGCAGGAGTTTAAGGCCACCGCTGCAAGCCCATTCAGCTACAAATAATATACCTGATAAAGATGCCATAAAAGAAAAGGTGCGCTTCGGAAGAAGCACACCTTTTCAAAGAACATATAGAGACAGAAGAACTATTTCTTCTTAGTTTCCATTTTAGTTTCTTTCTTAGTTTCCATTTTAGTAGTGGTAGTAGATGCTTTCTTCATAGAATCCATCATTTTAGCGCTATCTACAACTGGAGCTGCAGCTGGAGCTGGAGTTGTATCTACTGCTGGCGGTGGAGTGGTAGTCATTGTAGCAGTAGAATCTGTAGTTGCAGATTTGTTTTCTGTGTTACCGCAAGATGCTACGAAAAGACCCATTGCCAGGGCAACGATAGATAATTTTACTAATTTCATTTTGTGTTTTTTTAGAATGGTTATACCATTAATGCCACAAACAGGAAAAGGTAACCCTTCAACTGAAAAAAAATTTTAAAAATATTTTTTACCTGCTTTCCGGGGTAGCCACAATCAGTTTTCCTTACCTTTATCTAAAGTATTTGTAACATACAGGATATTTATATTTTTCTCTCACAGGGTTACTTTTCTTTTATTAAAGCATTAATCATTGTACACGTCCACACATACAGAGCAGCAACTTTTAGCAGCATTTGCCATAGGTGACCGGTACGCAGCCACAAAAATATATAACCAGTACTATAATGTTATACATGCTTGGCTGCTAAAGAACGGGGCCAGTGAGGATGATGTGGCCGATGTATACCAGGAAGCAGTAGTGATACTGTATGAGAAGGCACAGCAAGAGGATTTCAGGCTCACATGTACCATAAGTACCTATTTATTTGCCATCAGCAAGCACTTATGGTACAAAAAAGCAAGTAAGCAGCAAAAAATGCCCGGCAGCCTGCCCGACCAAAGCGGTACAGAAGATGGTGAAGATTGGGCCTATGAGGATGATGTGAATGTGCAGGTAGAGCGGGAAGCACACTACGACCAGCTGAGTGTGGCGCTTGACCAACTGGGCGAGCCATGCAGTTCTTTAATAAAAGCTTTTTATCATAACGATAAAAGCATGCAGGAAATAGCGGCAGACTTTGGGTATACCAACCCAGACAATGCCAAGACACAAAAATATAAATGCCTTGCCCGCCTTAGAAAGATATTCTATAGTATGCAGGCCAAATGATAACATATGTCGCCAGACAACCAGGTATGGGACCTTGCAGAAGGTTACATCAATAATACCCTTACTGTAGCAGAGCGGGAAGCCATACAACACCGTATAGCAGCAGATGCTGTATTTGCAGCCTCGTTCCAGGAGTGCGCAGACCTCATCAGCTCGCTGAAGGGCAGCGGCAGGCAGCAAAAACTGCGCGCTATGCTGAAGGACATACACAAAACAGATATTGCGCCTACAGCCACTAAAAAAGCTTCCACCATACCACTGCGCACACATTACTGGCGCACGGCAGGCATAGCTGCGGGCATAGCGCTCATTACCTCCATGGCCACATATCTATCTGTTCACCCTTCTGATAAGAAGGCATCATCGCAATACAGCGTACTGCGCAGGGAGATAGAGACCATAAAACGATCGCAGAACCAACTGATACAGAACATAAACCAGCAAAAAGCTGCCAAACCACCGGCAGTGGCCCGCTATAGTGGCACTGGTTTTGCCATCACCAATGATGGATATTTTGTGACCAGCTACCACGTAACGGATGGCGCTGACTCCGTATATATACAGGACCACAATGGCGAATACTACAGGGCATATGTAGTGGCCTTTGAACCTAAGAACGACCTGGCCATACTTAAGGTAGAAGCAGATGGTTTTAAGATAGGCAAGGGCGAGGTGCCCTACACATTTGCCGCAGCCAAAGCCGGCCTGGGCAGCAAGGTATACACACTGGGATATCCTGAGGATGAGATAGTATATAACGAAGGCTACATAAGCGCCAAGAACGGTTTTGAGGCAGACTCTATGCAATACCGGCTGGAACTGCCTGCCGACCCTGGCCAAAGCGGTGCACCGGTGCTGGATGCCAACGGCAATGTGCTGGCAATAGTGACCGCCAAAGGCAGCCAAAGCGAGGGCAATACCTATGCCGTAAGCTCTAAGGCACTGCTGCAGCTGGTACACTCCCTGCCAAAGGAAATGAACCTTCGCCTGCCCAAAAACAACAAAATGGGCCACATGGACCGCGAACAGCAAATAAAGAAACTGGAAAACTTTACCTGCTCGGTAAAAGTGTATAAGAAATAACAGAGAGAAACCTTTACAACCAACAAAGGCAGCAGGATGGTCACTGCTGCCATTTTTTTGTGTTAACCTATCGCAATTACAATGTCCCTATTTGCCGCCCAACTGTATATGTGGTACAATAATTAATGAGGACATCTGTATCACGGCTGGGATCGTATATTGTGCTGCAGATCTTTTATTATTGTTCTGCTAACGATCAGCAACTTATATAAATGCCTAACTTTGGCGCCGGTAATAAAAACATGAGTCTTTTAAAGAACCTGAAAAATAGAAAAGACCCGAAGGGGGAGATGGCCTTTACAGACCATATAGAAGACCTCCGCTGGCACATCATACGCTCGCTGGGGGTAATGATATTGGCTGCCATATTTATTTTCATAAATGTAGAATGGGTATTTGACAAGATAATACTTGGCCCCGCCCACAACGATTTTATAGCGTACCGGTGGTTTTGCGAGCTTTCGCGGCTGGTGCATATACCTTCTCTTTGTCTGGGAGCAATAAACCTTAAGTTCCAGAACACTGCTCTATCGGGCCAGTTCGTTATGGCCATGTCGGTATCTATGATGCTGGGGTTCATTATTTCGTTCCCTTATATTTTGTGGGAGCTTTGGCGCTTTATAAAGCCAGCATTAAAGACCACTGAGATCAAGTATGCGCAAGGCATAGTATTCTGGTGCTCCCTGCTTTTCTTTTTCGGTGTACTGTTCGCGTACTTCATCTTAGCCCCATATACCATTAACTTTTTTGGCAATTACCAGCTCAGCGCATCGTTCCAGAACATCATCACCATGGATAACTATTACGATACCATGAGCGATATGACGCTGGGTATGGGCATAGTGTTCGAGCTACCGGTGATAGTATACTTCCTGACCAGGGTGGGCATACTTACGCCCAAGCTGATGCGCAACAACAGGAGGTATGCCATATTAATATTGCTGTTACTTTCTGAGATCATTACTCCGCCCGATTGGTTCAGCTGCTTTCTGGTATTCATACCGTTATATGCGCTGTTCGAGCTTTCTGTAATGATAAGCGTACGAGTGTATAACGAGCGTACCCGCAAAGCATTGGAAAATAATTAACAACCAAAATATGACGACCACATTCAATAAAGAAGTGCCCCTTGCCATTGGCTGCGACCATGCCGGCTACGAATATAAAGAAGCCATAAAGGCGCTACTTGAGGCCGATGGTTGGAAGATAGAAGACAAAGGCACCCACAGCAAGGATAGTACCGACTACCCCGACCATGCGCACCCTGTAGCGCAAATGGTAGAAGATGGCACAGCAGCCACCGGTATACTGATATGCGGCAGCGGCAATGGAGTATGCATGACGGCCAATAAACACCAGGGGGTGCGCGCGGCACTGTGCTGGAATGTGGAGCTGGCGCAACTGGCCCGCCAGCATAATAATGCTAATGTACTTTGCATACCATCGCGCTTTGTATCGTTAGAAGTGGCGCAGGAAATGGTGAGTGCTTTTACAAACACAGCTTTTGAAGGTGGCCGCCACGAAAAAAGAGTAGAGAAAATATAAGTGCTTTATACTGAAACGGGGAGAACTGTAATTGCTACAGTTCTCCCCGTTTTCAATTCCTTGTTACTACATGGTGATCACCAGTCTGTGACCTGCCTCCACATCTGTATTCCAAGTCTCTTCTATATCTTTCAGGTCGGCAGTTACTGTGTCTATCTTCAGTTTGCCGTCAGCCGCCAGTTGCAGCATTTCAGGCAATATATTTCGAAACAATTCACCCATAGCCTGGTTGGATAAACTACCCAGCCCAGAACCACACAACATGATGTCAGCACTTCTCAGTATGCCAGATGATAGCTCTATCTTATCGCCTGCCATACCACCCACGGTCACAAAGCGTACAGGGTGCGTAGCTCCACCTTTACCTTGCAGCGCTGTAAGTATCAGCTCAGCAGGGTGGCCCCACAAGTAGTCAATAACAATATCTATAGGTGTACTCTTATGTATCTCTTTCAGGATGGTCAATATCTGCTCATCCTCCTGCTTTAACGATATGATATCGTCTGCGTCAAGGTCTTTCAATTTGTTCAGCGAGTCGGCATTTCTACCTGTAACAATTACCTTCTTCGCACCGTAGTATTTTGCTATTTGCACTGCTACTTTGCCGGTCACCCCGGTAGCGCCATTTATCAAAACAGTTTCTCCCGGTTTCATACCTGCTCTGAAGTGCAGCGCACCAGCGGCCCCCATAACGGCATTGGGTAGTGCAGCTGCGGCAACGTCGTCAATACCGTCCGGCAACTTTACCATTTTGTTTTTATCAGCAAGCCCTTTCTCTGCTATCATGCCACCCATACCAAATGAATATACCCTGGTACCGTTGGCCAGAACGCCAACACCATCTATACCTACACCTTCTGGTTTTTGCAGTTGGCCACCGCTGGAGTAGTGTGCACCACTTGCTCTGCCCTTATCTAGGTTCTTTACTGCTGCAGCCTTCATTGTCATTAGTAGCTGGTTCTCATTTTGCGGGATCGGATCTGGTAGCTCACCATATTTAGGCGACTCACCATATTGATATAGTACTGCTGCTTTCATTAGAGATATTTAGTGTGTTGTTTAGTGGTGTATATTAAGATAACTTATTCACTTCCTAATAGCAGGTCTGTTCCTTTAGCTCTGTATCTATCTTTTTATTCCATGCTTCTTGTTGCATTTTGTTGATGCTATGGTTGGTCTCATCATCATACTGCTGTTGCCTTTCAGT
Organism: Flavipsychrobacter sp.; assembly: GCA_965276955.1. Classification (GTDB taxonomy): domain Bacteria; phylum Bacteroidota; class Bacteroidia; order Chitinophagales; family Chitinophagaceae; genus JABDEZ01. Next base: position 71,367 of record CBDIBP010000043.1, on the reverse strand, counting down.
ATTCTCGTTCTGATACTTCTGGTAAATAGTGCTCAGCTCTTCTTCGTAGTTGGCCAGTGTGAAGTGATAATTTTTAATAGCTGTTATCAGCTTGCATGCCTCAATTGCCGTAATGTCAAAGTGCCGTTGCTCGTGATTCAAAATGTAAGCGTTCTTCCCTTCATCTTTAAAGAACGATCTCGACCTGTCAAATGTGGTCGTAATGACCACATCGAGCGAGATACTAATGTTATCACCACTCCAATTAGAGCTTATATATATACCACTGCTGGTCATTGCTACTTGCGGCCCAAAAGGTCTGCCTTCAAAATCGCTTATAGTAAGAGGGTGGTTGCGGTTGTATAGTAGTATGTTGTCACCATCACTTTCATTGCCCATTTTTACCTTCACGGTCACTCCATGTTTCTGAGCATATGCAGGAGCGAAACTCATTAATAATAACACACACAATATCCTTTTCATCGTTCATTAAAAATACGCATAAAGCTCCATGCCTATTTATAATGATATGTTAGATCACTTCAGCTCTACCCGCTTTAGCTCTATGATGTTCATTGCGTTGCTGCTAAAGCCGTGCACATTGTTTTGGGTAAAGTGCAGCAACTGATCGTAAAACAAAGGGAGTATGGGCGCATAGCTCATGGCGAGGCTATCCATTTTGTGGTATAGCTGTAGTCGGGTACTATCAGGTGCATTCAGGCTTTGATCATACCAAGTATCGAATTGCGCATTCCTGAACCGTGTATAGTTGGGCGGTGCAGGATAGCGACTGTAGAAAAAAGCCATGTAGCTTTCTGCATCAGGATAATCGGCCAGCCATGTAGCGCGGAAGCAGGCTACCCTGCTTTCTGATGTTTGTTGCTTTAGTATGTTGGGTTGCAGCACATCTATCTCGGTAGGTATACCCACCTCTTGTAGTTGTGTGGCTACCAGGTTAGTGATGTCTACCCAGTTGTCCACAGTGGTCAGCTTCACAGGAGCGAGGCCTTTGCCATGCGGGTAGCCTGCCTGCGCCAGTAGTTGCAATGCCTTTGCGGGGTCATAATGGTAGCCGTAATGCTGGGCACTATCATAGCCCGGCATACCATAGGGTATAAAACCTCCTGAGGCTGGTATACCAGTACCATTGCGGAAGTAGGTGACTATCTTTTTACGGTCTACAGCATAGTTGATGGCCTGCCGTACCAATAGGTTTTGAGTAGGCTGCCCTTGCACAGCTTTGTTGCTGCTATCCATAAGGAAGCCTATATATTCCGTATCAAAGTACACACCTTTATCCAGGTGGAACTTACTGGCGTATTCTTTTTTCAGCGTGCCGCTGCGCGCTAATACAAGGTCTTTAAAAGTACCGTCTATACCATTTACAAAGTCGAGTTTGTGCTGCAGGAACAGGAAAAATTCTGTGGCCTTGCTGTCTGTAAAGGTTATTTGCACCGCATCTGTAAGCGGTAGTTGCCTGTCATTTTCTTTTTCCCAATAGTGCGGGTTCTTGTGCAGTACCAGCACATTGCCTTCGTCCCAGTAGTGATACATGAACGGGCCTGTGCCGCAGGGGTGTCGGCGGAAATCGCTGCCCCAATGTTTTGCTACTTCCTGTGGTACTATGCTGCAGTAGGGCATGCTCAGCATTTGCACGAGCGGCCTGAAGGGGTGCGCAAGTTTTATTTGCAGCGTGGTATCGTTGATAGCTGTAAATGGCTGCTGCGTTGCCACACGCCCATTAAATATCCACCCTCCGGTGGATGCCGTAGCAGGGTCTATAAGTCTGTTGAAACTGTATACCACATCAGCAGCTACCATGCGCCTGCCCTTGCCACCGGAAAAGAGGGGGTTATCCTGAAAATAAACATCATTGCGGAGGTGAAAAGTATAAGTGAGTCCGTCATTAGACACATCCCAACGTGTGGCAAGCGAGGGCACTATATGCTCGTGCTCATCAGCCTCTACCAGTGTATTGTATACCATGTGTACCGTCCACATTATGTACAGGTCCTTCGCAAAAGCAGGGTCTATGCTTTCAAGCGTGCCGCTGGAATAGTTAAGGCGGAATACCTTCTTATTTTCTGTAGCAGTTTGTCGGCACGATGTGCCTGCAAGCAGCCCAAGCGTAAGCAGCAGGAATAAGAAATGTTTATTTGCACCCATCGGCCTCATATGTGCTAAATGCGCTTTAATTTTACCAAAAATAAACATAATGGCCACAAGGCTTTCGGTGAATATAAACAAGATAGCTACCCTGCGCAACAGCCGCGGTGGCAACAATCCTGATGTGCTGAAAGTTGCAGCCGACTGTGAGCGGTTTGGCGCAGAAGGTATCACCGTGCATCCGCGCCCCGATGAGCGCCATATACGCTATGCCGATGTGTATGCACTGAAAGATATTGTGACCACCGAATTTAATATCGAAGGCAACCCGCTGGAAGATAAATTCATGCAACTGGTACTGGATGTAAAGCCCGCACAAGTGACCCTGGTACCAGACGACCCCAACCAGCTGACCAGCAACCACGGCTGGGACACTATAAAACAGGCCAACTACTTGCGCGATACTATTGCTATTTTAAAAAAGGCCGGTATACGCGTAAGCATATTCGTAGACCCTGTACCCGAAATGGTTGCAGCCGCAGCCGCAACAGGTACCCACCGTATAGAGCTATATACCGAAGCATATGCATCTCAATTCCATACTGATAAGAACGCAGCTATAAAAGACTATGTGGCCGCTGCAAATATTGCCGTCAACAATGGCTTAGGTATCAATGCCGGCCACGATTTGGACCTGCACAACCTGCAATTCTTTGCGCAAAGCGTACCTCAACTGCTGGAAGTATCTATAGGCCATGCACTCATCAGCGATGCGCTGTACTACGGACTGGAGAATACTATACAGATGTACAGAAGGAAATTGCAAACTATGCAATAAGGTTGCAGCTATTGAAACAACACTGCATGTCTACATGCAGGCTTACTTTATTCTTTTTCAGCGCTAAGTATTAAAAACTCATGCGCCCTAAACATGCAGTAATATTACCCATACCTGCATAAAGACCTACATAAAATAAGTGGCATATAGTAGTTCACTATCTTTCTGCCTGAAATTCATAATTATATAGATCTGCAAAGGGTTATATAAATTATTATTCCAGTACCTTAGTAGTAGGTAAAAATACACTATATCATAACAATGTAAAAATGAGATCATATGTGTCATATACATATGACCGTTTAATATTGTATAGGGTTGTTGCTTATTTTTGCTGCACATTAAGAGAGAAAAATTTAAATATAGGTGTATGAGTAGAGTTCTATACACGCTATTATGTATCGGTATAGCCATTGGTATGCCTGGTATCATGATAGCCCAGCCAGTAGCCAACTTTACGGCTAACAATACCAGTGGATGTTCTCCCGTGGTAGTACAGTTCACAGATCAAAGTACCGGCAGCCCCACCTCCTGGAGCTGGACATTGGGTAACGGTACCACATCTACCCTGCAAAACCCATCTACTACCTACACCACAGCGGGCACATATACCGTTACCCTTACGGCTACCAATGCCAGCGGCAGTAATACGAAGACCATCACCAGTTACATTACTGTGAATGGGTTACCCATAGCCAATTTTGTGGCTAGCGATTCGGGCGCTGTGTGTTCATCACACACTGTCAATTTCATTAACACCTCAATACCCAACAGCAGTGGTGCCAGCACCTATCTGTGGGACTTTGGTGATGGTAATACCAGTACATTGGCAAATCCATCGCACCTATACAGTACTGTAGGCACTTATAATGTTACGCTCATTATCACTAATGCCAGCGGGTGCACCAATACCCTTGTAAAGACAGGATATATACGGTCGCAGAATGCACCTGTTGCCAATTTTGCTTCGAGTACCAACACTCCATGCACAGCCCCGGCCACTGTGAACTTTAATAACCTTACCACAGGCGGCACATCTTACTCGTGGACGTTTGGCGATGGCAGCACTGCTGTAGCCATTAACCCTTCTCATCCATATGCTGCTTTAGGAACTTATACGGTTACTCTGGTTGCAACCGGCGCCAATGGTTGTAAGGACACTGCTGTAAAACCTGCTTTTGTAGTAATAGGCCACCCTACGGCTTCTTTTACAGTAAGTAATTCATCTATCTGCCTGGGCAATGCCATTACATTTACCAATACCTCAGTACCCGCATCTTCAAATACTGCATGGACATTTGGCGATGGCACAGCCAGCACCACAACAAGCCCGGCTCACACTTATGCAAGTGCAGGTGTATATACAACAAAACTCGTAAGCAGTGCAGGCGCCTGTGCAGACTCTGCCACACAGACCATAACCATAAACGCAAAGCCAACTGTAAGCTTTTCGGCAAACAGTACCTGGAGCTGCACCGCACCGTTCACTGTGCAGTTCACCAACAGCAGCACTAATAGCGCTACGCAAACCTGGTACTTTGGGGATGGCACCACACAGACCACAGCCAACCCTTCGCACACATATACAGCTACGGGTGTGTATAATGTAAAGCTTGTGGTCACCAGCAGCAGTGGCTGCAGCGATTCTCTTACACTGCCCAACTACATAGCCATAGGCACACCCTCTACATCTTTTACTCCTTCATTACCAAATGGCAATTGCATACCGGCCACGGCCAATTTCTTAGTATCTATATCGCCGAACATAACGCCCACTTCTTTCAGTTATAATTATGGCGATGGTACTACCGGCACCAGCGCTACACACGTATATACTACAGCAGGTACCTACATCATAACCTACACCTATACACTTGCTGCAGGCTGCACCTACACCGCCACAACAAGCATAATGACAGCTGTAAAACCTACTGCTGCATTCACCGCTGCACCCCTTACCACCTGCCCAGCCACCAACGTTACATTTAGCAACACATCTACCGGGGCCACAGCCTACCTGTGGATATATGGTGATGGCCTTGCGGGTAATACCGCTAATCCTGTGCATAGCTACGAAATAACCGGTACCGCCACTGTGACGCTTATTGCTTTTGGGCCAGGGGGCTGCGCCGATACCCTGACAAGACCCAACTATATAGCTGTGCAGTTGCCACACGCACAATTCGCTTATAGCTTTGTATGCAGCAATTCGCTGCAACTCAATTTCACCGACCAATCGAGCGGGGCCGATACCTGGATGTGGCACTTTGGTGATGGCGCTACATCTACCGCCCAAAACCCATCGCACATATACAGCAGCGCAGGCACCGATACGGTGATACTTACCGTCCACAACAATGCCACCGGCTGCAACGACACCTACATATCTATCATCCACCTCAGCAATACCTTCAGCCCGTCCTCGCTGGTAGCTATAGATTCTAATACCTGCAAGAACACAGCAGTTACTTTCAGCACCAATAATATACCGGGCACAGCAAGCTATACATGGAACTTTGGGGATGGTACCATATTCAACAGCACATCATCCGTTCTGCATAGCTACACTACTGCGGGTATCTATACCGTGAGCGTGATAGTGACCGACCAGCATGGCTGTGCAGATACTATTAAAAAAACCAACTACATAAGCGTTGGCGGCCCTACCGCCAGCTTTATTGCCAATAATGTATCGGGGTGTGTGCCGTTGGGGGTGCAATTCACTGACCAGAGCAGCGCGCCCTCATCATCATCCATCGTGAGCAGGTTGTGGAAGTATGGCGATGGCAATACTACTCCCGGCAATTTCACGGTTGTCTCCCACACATATACCACTACAGGTAATTTCCCTGTCACGCTGGTAGTGAAGGATGCCAATGGCTGCACCGATTCCCTGGTGCGTGCCAATTATATACAGACCACCAGACCCCATGCACAGTTCACATCAGGCGATACCGCGGTATGCCCGAATATGCAGGTAAATTTCACCAACACTTCTACTGGTAACGGACTAAGCTATAACTGGAGCTTTGGGGATGGTATCACTTCTTTTGCCACTACTCCTTTTCATATTTACCCTGTCATGGGTTCCTATACTATCAGGCTCATAGTTACAGATGCCAATAGCTGCAGCGATACCATGACCCGCACTGCGTACATACGTGTAGCGGGGCTTAACGCCGCATTTGCCATCAGCGATAGTTTTGCCACATGCCCGCCACTTACCGTACACTGCACCAACCTTACCAACGGCAGCAATACCTACACCTGGACGTTTGGTAACGGTGGCCAGTCAGTACTCGCTAACCCATCTACGGTGTATACTTACCCCGGTGTTTATCATATAAAAATGGTGGCACACAATATTTCGGGCTGTGTGGACTCTGCCACTAAAAGCGTAGCTGTACTGGGCCCTACAGGTACTTTCTCTGTCAATAATTATTCGGGCTGCACACCGTTGAGTATTCAACTGAATGTAAGCAATAGCAACGGCGCAACATCATATACCTGGGATCTGAATAATGGATATACCCAGACCACTACGGCGTCTACCTTCAACTATACTTACACACAGCCGGGTAATTACATACCGCTGGTCATCATCAGCAATGGTACCTGCCAGGTGCCTGTAATGGGAGATACCGTGCGGGCAGATCGTTTAAACGCTTTCGTGTCTTACACTGCGGCATCATTATGCACGCCGGCGCCTGTTAGCTTTACCGATAGTACCTCAGGCTCTTTATCTGGCATAGCCACCCGCTCGTGGAGCTTTGGCGATGGTAGTACATCATTGGCACACAACCCTGTGCACACCTACACTACCGGCGGCACCTACCAGGTGCGGCTTATCATCAGCAATGTATCGGGCTGTACTGATACTATTATTAGAACTGTGAGCATAGGGCAGAAACCTGTTGTTACCATTACTGGTAACTCACCAATATGCCCGGGGCAAACAGCACAGGTAACACTCACTGCCTCAGGCGCTGCTACCTACGTGTGGACACCCGGCACTGGCCTGGGCTGCACTAACTGCGCATCTACTTCCGTACTTCCTGCAGCTACTACCACCTATACCGTAGTGGGCACCGCGACCAATGGTTGCATGGACACTACTACGATCACCGAAGTAGTAAATACCTTACCCGTAGTAAGCGCAGGCCCTAACCGCTCTATTTGCGGCAGCCACCCTGCGCAACTCAATGCGACCGGCGCGGTATCATACACATGGACACCACCTGCGGGATTATCCTGCACCAACTGTGCTGCGCCTGTTGCCAGCCCGGCTGGGACCACTACCTATACGGTTACAGGCACAGGAGCCAACGGCTGCAGCGCTACCAGCCAGGTAACCATAACTGTAAATGCGCTTGCTGCGTCGTCATTAGATTCCAGCAAAAGTATTTGTGCCGGTAAGTCTGTAGTGTTGCCCGGTACTGCTGCGGGGGCTGTTAGTTATCTATGGTATCCTGCCACCGGGCTATCTTGCAGCAATTGCGCCACGCCTGTTGCCAGCCCTGCAGCTACCACCCTATACAGCCTGGCTACAGTAGCAGGCAATGGCTGTACCGATACCGGGCATATAGTGGTGGTAGTGAACCCGCTGCCGGTAGTGAAGGTGCCTGCGCAGAATGTGTGTGCAGGTGTACCGATACAAGTAACTGCTACTGGTGCCCAAAGCTATATATGGTACCCTGCAGCTGGCCTATCATGTAGTAACTGTGCTGCGCCATTCGTGGATATAACTACCAACACTGTTTATAACGTTGCTGGTATAGATGTGAATGGCTGCAAAGATACTACACAGGTACTGCTGGCCGTAGAGAGCCGGGTGCCTACATCTGTAGGCGCAGGGGATAGTGTATGTGCGGGCACTACTGTGCACCTAAAAGCTACAGGTGGGCAAAGCTACACCTGGACACCTGTCAATGGCCTGAGCGACCCCAACAGCGCTGCGCCTACAGTAGTACCGGGCAGCACTACCACATATACCGTATACATTAAAGAGAACGACTGCTTTACCGATACCCTTACGCAACCAATACTCGTCTACCCGCTGCCTAAAATAAGTACCGGTGCTGACCAAACGATACTGGATGGACAAACAACACAGATAAACGTGAAAAGCAGTCTGGATATTACTGCCTTTACCTGGTCGCCGCCAGATGGGCTGAGCTGTATAGACTGCCAGAGCCCTTCGGCCACGCCGCAACGCACTACCACATATACCGTTACTGCAACCGGCCAAGGCGGCTGTAGGGACAGTGCAAGGACCACTATATATCTTAAATGCCAGAACGGGCAAGTGTTCATCCCCAATATATTTACCCCAAATGGCGATGGCGCTAATGATAAATTCTATGTAAGCGGTAAAGGTATTATCAATGTGAAACACTTCAGTGTTTTCAACCGCTGGGGCGAGCAAGTATACAGTGCCGATGATGTGCCAGTGAACGACCCTAACGCAGGGTGGGATGGCAAGTACAAAGGGCAACTGCTGAAGTCGGATGTATTCGTATACTCAATAATAGTGACCTGCGAAACAGGCGAACTGCTGGAATATAAAGGGGATATTTCCCTGGTCCTATAACAGCATAAAAAACAGTTTTAAAATCAAGTGTCATGAAGAGATATTTTACCTTATTGGTGTTAATGATGTGCGGTGCGGGTGCGTATAAGGGAATAGCCCAGGACCTACATTTTTCCCAATTCTACGACAACCCTATTTTGCGCAATCCTGCGCTGGTAGGTATATTTAGCGGAGACTATAAAGCCGGCGTAGATTACCGCTCGCAGTGGAGCGACCTCGCAGTACCCTACCAGACCGTACTGGCCTCTATGGAGACCCGCATACACCTGGGCCAGGAAAAGAAAGACTTTCTCAGCATAGGCCTTGCTGCCACTTACGACCATGCAGGGTCTATCAGTTTTAATACCGTACAGGTATACCCGGCCATCAACTATAACAAGAGCATGGAAGATGAGCACAATACCTATTTCTCTGCAGGCTTCACTGGCGGTTTTATACAGCGCTCTATAGATATCAGCAAGGCGCAGTTCAGCAGCCAATATGTTAACGGAAACTACTCCTCCTACAATGCTACAGGGGAAAGTCAAAATTTTAAGAGCATACAGAGCTATGATCTTGGCGCAGGCGTCAGCCTCAACGGATCGATGGGCGCATACAACCACGCCAACTACTATATAGGCGTATCTGCATACCATGTACTGCAACCCCCGCAAGCCTTCCTGGCTGCAGACCAACTGGAAAGGGCCAGCATGAAGTTTGACGGACAAATGGGTTTTAAGGTGCGCCTCGATGACCAGTTCGCGCTCACTTGCCATTTCAACTACACCAATCAAAACCCTTACCAGGAAATAATAGGTGGCGGGCTTATAAGCTGGCGCAGCATTAGCGAAGCTGCCACAGGTAGCCACTTCACGCTCTATGCCGGCGCGTTCTATCGCTGGGGCGATGCCATCATCCCAACCTTCAAGTTAGACCACAAGAACTACTCTGTAAATCTGTCGTACGATGTCACCGTTTCTAATTTGCGTACCATAAATAGTGGCACCGGTGGCTTCGAGATATCGCTGTTCACCCGCGGTGTATTCTCTAAAGAAAAAACTGCTGCCGATGCGGTACAGTGCCCGCGTTTCGAGGTGCTGGATCAGGATTAAACAACTATCTTTTTTCTCAATGGGAAACAAAAGGGTTATTCATAAATATATAAATAACCCTTCAAATTATATACAAATTACGTAGCCCTTACTGTTTCACTACTTTCAGTATAGCAATGCTCCCGTCATCTCCCATGATATTTATATCATACATAGCCGGTGGTAATTTACTTATGTTCACATCAGTATTGCCTGCATTCACATGGCCCTGCTGCATACATTTACCTTGCATGTCGGTAAGCGTATAGGCTCCCTTAGTTGGCATGTTCACTACATGTAGTATACTTGCCGATGGATTGGGATACACATTTACATAGTTCAGGTTCACTTTACCTACAGAGTTTGCCTTTACACCCTTCCATGTATTGTTGGTCACAAAAAGAGATGCGTTAAAAATCCCTGCAGTTTCGCACGATATAAAGAACCTGTTGCTGTCTATATAACAGACCCCTTCCGTTTGCCATTCCTGGCCATTCCCTATTAGAATTTTGCGCTTGTTGCCAGCGAAGAACATGTCACCTTTAAAATCGTTCAGTATCCACAAAAAGGAATACAGGTGACTTTGTTGATAGCCTATCAGCACTATTTCGTTTGTTACAGGGTTATAGTCTGCACCTGTTATCAGTCCGTTCGTAGCAAATGAGGTGTAGGGAGTAAGCGCATAAGTACCGGGCACCTTAGGCATCTTATATACACGTGTGGCCAGGTCGCCCCTGTCCTTTGTAAAAATGTAGAGCGAATCCTTTATAGAAAGGATAGATTCACAATCAAAGTTGTTCGAACTGCTCGGTGCGTAACTGGTCTGATCGGTATAGGAAATGTTTATTGCCTGTGCATTTACATGCACGGTTGTACCACTCCCAATGCTCGATTTAGCTATTTTCAGCACTTTCTGATCTCTCCGGCTGCCATTGTTATTGCCACAGTCACTCACGTATATGTATGCACTATCGGCAGTAATATCTTCCCAGTCCACGTTAGGGTAGTTATCTATCACCACGGTCTGCAACGTATGTCCGTCAGTGGTGTCAATACTATATATTTCAGCAGGGTTTCCGCTATCGTTGTGTGTCCAGAGTTTACCATTGGTCCATACCACGCCTGAGCTTTCCGTGATGATATTATTCATCACACCTCTTAATACAGGGTTATTGGTAGTAGTACCGTAAATGCAAGAACCGTCGTTGGTTGTTGCAGCCGGGTTATAGTTGTTGGCTGCGGGGTCTGTGCAACCACTTTGTGCGTAAGAGAACTGGCAAGCCAGCAAGAAAGAAAAAAATAAAGATCCGTATCTGTATAGCATTGAATAAATTAAGTCGGCAAATATAGTTGCCGCCATCTACTATAGATTATTTTAACATTATCTTTTTATTACTTCTCATTCATGCTGACACTATTGTTCTTTCAGGTCTTTATTTAAAATGGGGGGCACAACATTCGTTATTGCTTCTGGCTCTATCACACGCTGCCGCAATTCTTTGGCTTCATTCTTCACTATAAAAACCGCTGTATCGTACGCTGCTATACCACGCCCGCATTTCAGTGCATAAACCTTGGTGAACTCTGCACCAAAGTACAGTATGATAGACGAATAGTACACCCATGACAACAGCAATATCATAGATGCCGCAGCGCCGAATGTGGCAGTCATGTTAGAGCTGCCCAGGTAGTAGCCTATAGCGAACTTGCCTATGATAAAGAGCACGCCGGTAAAGGAAGCGCCTATCAGGGAGTCTTTCCAGGATATCACTGCATCTGGCAGCACCTTGTATATGACCGCGAACATAAAAGTGACCACAGCGAACAAAATGATCACATTAATTACGTGAAATAATACAACATCACTACTGCCCAGGAAATGTTGCAGGCGATCGGTGAGCAGGTCCATTAGTGTATTAATGACCAATGTGATAAGCAACACGAACCCGATACCAACCACAAGTGAAAAAGACAGCAAACGGTCGGTAATGAATTTCAGCCAGCTTCTTTTGGGTTTTGTTTTTATAGACCATATATAATTGATAGAACCCTGTATCTCTATAAAAATGCTGGTGGCGCTAAACACCAGCACTACAGCGCCTATCACCCCGAACAATGTTTTATTGGGCTGTTTGTTCACATTATCCAGTATGTTCAGTATTGCTTGTGCCCCATCGGCACCAACAAGGTTTCTCATCTGGTTAAAGATATGCCCGGTCACATTATCCCTTTTAAAGAAAACACCTGCTACAGTTATCACCACCAACAGCAATGGGCCTATAGCGAAAATGGTAAAATAGGAGAGTGATGCCGCAAGCTTGGTGCCATTATCGTCCAGGAACTCGTTGCCAGCATCTTTTAAAATATTAAGGTATCCTTTTATTTTTTTCAACGTCGTTATGTGGTTTGTATTATCGATCACTATGCAATGTTAATGCCATGTACCGTAGCAACCTACAATTATCAACATTTACCGATCGTGTAAAATATTGCACACATCGAATGCAATATCATAAACATTATATATAAAAACTGTTGGTCTTGTTTTTTATGTACTTACTTAAATTTCACAACTATGGCAAAGTACTCAAAAGAAGCAGCAAAAAAGGTAGAGACCGAGATGCACGAAATGCATGAAGGGAAACTGAAAAGTGGCCGCTCTGGCAAAAAAGTGACGAACCCCAAGCAGGCTATAGCTATTGGCCTGTCAGAAGCACGGAAGGAAGGTAAAAAAGTGCCACCAGCCCCAGGCAAAAAAAGTACCACTAAAAAAGCGGCGACAAAAAAGTCGACAGCAACAAAGAAAACCGCCGATAAAAAAGCAGCAGCACCCAAGAAAGCAACAACAAAGAAAACAGCGGGAAAAAAAGCAGCAGCACCTAAAAAAGCAACAGCAAAGAAAGCAACAGCAAAGAAAGCTGCTGCACCTAAAAAGGCCGTGAAGAAAGCTGCGCCAAGGAAGTCGGCAGCTAAATAATATAAATGAGAGAGGAGTTGGGTAAAGGGAAACTGTACTTACAGGTTCCCTTTACTTGCTACAGGTCGCCTTTCCTTAATGTTTCATAAAGCTCTACCAACTGGTTGATAATAGCTTCGGGTAACTGTCTTACAAAATTCTTATCTATATGCGGGTATGTAAAACCATTTTCCCAGTATAGGTTATGATCTGCTCTTGTGCGCAGATCTTCCGGGGCATTTTTAATAAGGCTGTTGTAAGCCTCACTGAATTTCATTCTCTGTTCTTGTACACTTATCATTTCTAAATTTTGGTTTAAAGCTCTAATGTTACCTTAAAGTTAAGTAATTATTAAGTATTAATAAACAAAAATCAGACCGATCAGTAAAAATATAAAATTATTTACTTGTTAATATAATCTCATATTTTTACTTACCTATAATATTTTTAATATTTACTAACGTGTGCTAAGGCAAAAATAAAAGGCAATGACGATGCCGCAGATGCCCAATGGTTCGATGTAAAGGAGATCGCGATATTGCGTTCGACCATGAGGACATTATTATGTATAGGCTCGGTATGCTCAAAGGGTAGTATAAGGGGCTAAAAAATAATTGTGCAAGTAAGGTATACACAAAAAAGCCATCACGATCACATGATGGCTTTTCTCTATAAAATAAGCAAGGATTATTCCCCTACTACTTCAAATTCAATATCAACAATGTTCTCTTTACCAAAGTCTATGTTCGCTTTGTGTATACCGGCTTCTTTCACTTCGTCAAGGATAGTGATACGGCGGCGATCTATTTCATAGCCTTTCTGCTCGCGGATGGCGCGTGCCAGCTGTATAGAAGTAACAGAACCAAAGATCTTACCACTGGTACCTATCTTAGCGCCCAGTTTAATTGGCGATGCTTTCAGTACTTCAGTTACTTTATTGATCTCGGCCATCAATTTATCTTCTTTCTTCTGCTTTTGTTTGCGGCGCTCTTCCAGTATTTTGGTATTGGAGTGGCTTGCTTCAATTGCAAACTTCTGTGGTATCAGGTAGTTACGTGCGTAGCCGGGCCTTACCTCTACCATTTCATGGGCTCCGCCCAGGTTATCAACGTCTTTTATGAGAATGATCTGCATGAGGTGTTTTTACTTTAAAAGGTCAACAAGATAAGGCAATAATGACATTTGACGGGCTTTCTTTACCGCTACGGCCACCTTACGCTGATATTTCAGCGAGTTGCCGGTAATGCGGCGCGGCAACATTCTGCCTTGCTCGTTAATGAATTTTTTCAGGAATTCAGCGTCTTTGTAGTCAATATACTTGATCCCCATCTTCTTGAAACGACAGTATTTCTTCTGACGTTTTTCGACGCGTGTAGAGGTAAGGAACTTTATTTCGTTTTGCTTAGCCATTGTTTTTTTCATTAGAAGATTTAAGAAGCTGCTGACTCGATGCCAGCATGTTTGTTACGACGACGGATACTGTACTCCTGTGCATATTTGTCAAGACGGGTGATCATATGGCGCATAACGTTCTCGTCACGGTTCATCTGGATCTCCAGTTTTGCATTTACATCACTTGGGGCTTTGTATTCGAATATCCAATAAAGACCTGTGGTCTTCTTTTCAATAGGGTACGCTAATGCGCGCAGGCCCCATGCTTCCTGGTGAACGGCTTCGCCACCATTTTCTTTAACAAGATCCGCGAATTTCTTTTGGGCGGCTTTGTAATCCTCTTCAGCCAGTACCGGTGTGAAGATGACCATCAGCTCATAGCCCTGAAGGTTGTTTTCTGTTGCCATAAAATGTTTAAAAATGTTTAAAAAATATCCCACCTATCCGGCAGCAACGCTTGGGTACCTCCTAACTAAAGGAAATAGCCGGATACGATTTGGGATTGCAAAAGTAAGGGAAATAAAAATATCAACAAAAAAATTAGTTTTAACCACACTCTCAAAAATTGTGTATTCCGCTATAAACGTAATATAACCATTTTGTAATTGTAATGAACACGAGTAAGCCTTTATTAAAGATGCGTTAGGCAGAAACCGTTAATGATTAATTTTAAGTTTTTGAATTTCAAATTGCGCATCATCAATAGTGCCCTCATTTTTTAAGCGGGTCAATAATTCAATGTCTGCATTAGGTTTACTTTTATTATCATTAAAAGTTATGCCTCCTTTTCCTAAAATATAACCTGATATTCCAGATAATATTGCAGCAAGTTCACTTCCTTGTAAAATACTGAGTATGCCAAACAGTATAACGGCGATTATTAGCACAAATAGTGTAATAAACTGCAAACCATTACTACTCAATAATTCTTTGGATAAAGAATTATCTGATTTTTTATATACAATCACAAAAAATGAAACTAATAAAACTCCAATTAATACGGTAAAACAAATACTAATATTAGTTCGAAAGTCCTGTTGTTTATATTCAGGTGCCAAAATTGAGTCAATCTGGCTTCGACAGTTATAAATATCTTGTTTAACGTTATCAAGATTTTGATTGAGATTTATTATTATCGAATCTTTGGCCGATAAATCAGTTATTGCATTTTCATAACTAGATTGGATTGCCTTGAGATCAGAATAGCTAACTACTTTGTTTTTCCGTATAGAGTCATCCCAATCTAATGAATATAGATCGCCGCTTTCGCCATACTCATAAGACAACTCATATGGCACTGAAATATTTTCGTTCTCTTTATGATTTCCTAATTTTCTTTTTATTTTTTCTATTCTACTTTTGAAAAGATCTTTGTTAAAATCGTTTCTGGCCGCTGTTAAGGACTTTGTTCTAATTAGATTTTCCAGGACGGTTTTTAAATCTTCCTTCTCTTTCAAAAATTCTCTCAGTTTACGGAAATTTTTTTGGTCTTCATCCTTTTTGAATCTATTAAAATAATCTTGTGGGATAATCGCCTTTCTATACTTATCTACATCTGAATAGCCAACGTCACTTTTACTAGACTGTGAGTAATCCAAATATTGCCCAAACAGATAGTTGCTATATAATAGCAGAAATATAAAAACCATCGGATATAAAGTAATTTTTTTAAGAAGTTTTTTCATATTCTTATATTTAATGTAATAATAAGAATTATTTTAGACTTTCTTCTATGGCTGCCTTTATATTAGAATTTCCGAATGATATCCGGGAAGACAAATAGAACGTTCTGTAAACGGAACTCGCAAAAGGTCACACTTAAATGGTTCATAATAACACAATCCCCAGTTCAAAAATTGCGTAAAAAACGGCATTCATGTTAGTTGTCCCCAAACTTTATAAAAAAAAGGAATTGGTATATTTGCAATATGGAACTTCGATCTGAAAAATTAGAACTGATGGGGATGCTGCTAAAAACAGATAGCGCAGAAGTATTAAAGAAAATAAAGACTTTACTAAAAAGTTCGCCACTTGATGAGACCGAGCACCTTCTTTTATCTAAAGCTAACAGGAAGCACCTAAAGAAAGCATAGTACAAGCCAATGCATGGTAAACTAATACCATACGTGTAAAAAACTATGGAGTAGAATTCACTCCTCGATTGCGCGAGAACAATAAGATCGTGTCATTTCCCTTCGATATCATTACGACCAATAACTTATTAGCGGTCATATCAGTATAGCCCCCAATGCCATTCACCTTTTCACATCTATCAGTCGTCTTAATACTCAAAAAGATATTACCGGCGGCTACCTTATCGGTAACCGCACTGGTAGCTGGCAGCATAGTGCCCGATTTTGAAGGACTAATGCTTATGGATACCGGTAGAACATTTGCCCACACCTGGCCCGGCGCGCTGCTGTTCGATATGCCTGTTGGGCTGGCCCTCTGCTTCCTGTGGCACAATGTGGTGCGGCGCAGCTTTATAGACAATGCACCACTATTCTTTAAAAAGCGTTTCTATCGCTATAGGGATGTCACTTGGAACGGCTACTTCCGCGCTCACTGGCTCACTGTGGTCATTTGTTTGTTCATAGGTATAGCCACCCACCTGCTGTGGGATAGTTTCACCCATTCCAACGGTCACGATGATGGCCCCTGGCACCAGCATGCTGTTTATGTGCTCGGCCACAAAATGGCCGATTACATTTTCCGCCAATACCTGAGCTCCGCAGCGGGACTCCTCGTGGTCTTGTACTTCCTGGTAAAAATGCCGAGGGCCTCACATGTGCCCCCTCTGCGCAATCCTTGGTACTGGTTCATTGCTACAGGCGTGGCCGCCCTTGCCGCTTTTATAAAAATGGGAGTTGCGCATTCCCAACCCTTTGTGCCCACAGAAGAGAATGCGGCCTATGTGGTAGTAGTGCTCTTATCGTCTGCCATGCTGGGTATTTTGGTGGCATCGATATTGGATAAAGCCTATGTAAATAGGCATCAGTAAACAAGGTGGGTATACCTCACCCCAAATGTCACCCCTATGTATATAATACTCATCTCATTTAACAATACTTTATTATATACACTGCATTCAGTTTAACATATTCGGTCAACTTTGCTGCTCATTACCCGTATGCTTATGATATCCCGCATTACTATAATATCTTTTTTACTTTCTTTTTTATGTATATCAGGCTTTGCACAGGCGCCGGTCACAGACTCGTCTGCAAAGCGACCGCTGGTTGATACTGCCATGCAGCCACCCGTGGCCGATACCTCCCGCAAGGTGACCACAGTGCAAGCACCCGCTGCAACAACTACCACCCCAAAAGGCGGTAGCGTATCGGGCATAGTGGTAGATAACCAGAACAAACCTATAGCCTACGCTACGGTCACTTTGTTGCGGGCAGACAGTACCGTAGTGAATGGCGACCTCACCAAGGACGATGGTAGTTTCACCATAGCGCCAACAGGCACGGGTACTTTTTTGCTGAATGTGAGTGCGGTGGGTCTTAAGTCTAAATTCATACCTAATGTGCAGGTAACACCAGCCGCCATGCAGCTGAACCTGGGTAATGTAAAAGCAATGTCAACCACCAATACCCTGAAAAATGTAGAGGTAGTGGCAGAGCGGCCCATCATGCAGATGGATGTGGACAAGAAGGTATTTAACGTAGAGAAGAATACTACCACGGCTGGTGGTAGCGCTACAGATGTGCTGAGCAATGTACCTTCTGTATCGGTAGATGTGGATGGCACTGTGAGCCTGCGCAACAACAGCAATGTGACCATCCTTATAGATGGCAAGCCTGCCACACTGCTGGGCAGCGACCAGAACTCTGCATTGCAGAGCCTGCCCGCCAGCAGTATAGAAAGTGTAGAGGTCATCACCAACCCATCGGCCAAGTACGATGCTCAGGGCCCTACAGGTATCATAAACATTGTGACCAAGAAAGATGGCCGGCTGGGTGTGAACGGCAGCGCTACACTGGGCATAGGCACCGGCGACAAATACAATGGCGCTTTCAGCATTAATGTGCGCAAGGGCAAGTGGAACGTGTTCCTGAACAGCAATTTCAGGCTGAACAGTAATTACAACAACACCACTACAGATCTGCGTTATGATAACGGGTATCATACCTATAGTTATGAACATGCCCAAAGGCAGTTCGATGGTTCTTTCAATACCATTGGCGCATCATACGATATAGATAAGAATAATACTATTACGCTTACCCAAAATGTGAACATCATGGGTTTTGGCAATACCGGCAGCTCTAATGCAAGAACTACAGCGACCGGCGCTTCTTTAGACTCTGTACAGGAGCGCTATACCAGCGGACACGGCGGCCCATTATCACTTTCTACTTCGGCAGACTATAAACGTAAGTTTAAAAAGAAAGGTGAAGAACTGACCGTTGACGCCACCTTTGCGAACACCAATATTTTCCGCACACAGACCTATACCACTTATTACACCAATATAGTTATTCCCAACTACTACACAAATGAGAGCGCGCCGGGCATAGGTAATAACCAAACCTTTACAGCATATGCAGATTATACAGACCCACTATTTACCAAAAATGGCAAACTTGGCTTTGGCGCAAAAACACAATTATATAAGTTTCAAAGCAGCAATTCGCCCCTGCTTCAGACGGACGGAGGGCCGCAAGTTATAGACTACACACTGGCAGCCAACTTTAAATACAACCAGCAGATACATGCAGGATACATAAACTGGAACGACCAGTTAGGGAAATTCAGTTACCAGGTAGGTTTGCGTGGCGAGTATAGCCAATATGATGGTACAGATGTTATCATCAGTCCAACGGAATATAAACAAAGCTATCCACTCAGCCTTTTCCCGTCTGCATTTGTTTCTTACGACTTAGGTGACCAGCAGAGTATCTACCTCAACTACAGCCGCCGTACCAACAGGCCAAATTTCTTCCAGTTATTGCCTTATAAAGACGTTTCTAATCCATCTGTAGTATCACAGGGCAATCCAGATCTTATGCCGGAGTTCATTCATAATATAGAATTCAGCTACTCCAAGACAACCAAGCGTGGCGATAATTTTATCATCAGCGCTTACTATACCTACACACAAAACTTGTCTCAGAGAATATCAAGACCTATAACAGGTTCTGTCGAAGACAGTATCCTTGGGTTGAAAGAATTTGAGAACAAACAATATGCTACCACAGTAAATGTAGCCTCAGGTACTACCTATGGAGCTGAAGCTACAGGCCATGTAAATATACTGCCCTTCTGGGATGCAACGCTTGATTTCAACTTTTTTCAGAATCAGATCAACATAGGTAATAAATTAGACTCTTCTTTCCTCAAGTTTGTAAAAAGCCAGTCTGCATTCAGCTGGTTTGGCAAGGTGAATACCAACTTTAAACTACCTAAGAATTTTTCTTTACAGCTTAATGGCAACTACGAGAGCCCTAAAGTGCAGGCACAAGGCACACTTAAAGAGGTGTATTGGGTAGACGTGGCCTTGCGCAAAAATCTGTGGAAGAATAAGGTGACCATTGTAGCGAACTGTTCAGATATCTTCAACACACGTAAGTATACCACCACTGTAAATATACCCGGTGTGTATAATGAGACCTACTACCGCGACCGCGAGACCCGTGTAGCTAACCTTACATTCACGTATCGCTTTGGCTCTAAAAATCCACAGGCAGCCGCAGCGCCCGGTGGCAAGCGCGGCAAGAAGAATACCGATGCTAACAAACCTACCATACCAGACAACGAACGCGAGAACAACCTGAAAGGCGGCGACGATGACAACGGTGGTGGCCAGGGCGGCGGTCAAGGCGGTGGTGGTGGCGCTAAAGGCGGTGCACAATAAATTCTTATATTTACGGTACTTACCAAGTATTTAAAAGGTCAGGTCATTTTATGATGAAATTTAGATGGGGTTTTACTGTAGCCGTAGTATTGGCCACGCAAACAGTGCATGGCCAGGGGCTGGGTGGATACCTGAACCAGGCCGAGAATGCAATAAAGAATAGCGGCTACAGTAATAATAAAAATACACAAAACAATACAGGCACATCGCCAAAGGGCAATGGTGGGGGTGGCATGCCCAATTTTAGCGGCCTTAGCACCAGCGATATGAGTGGCGCACTGCGCGAAGCGCTGCAGGTAGGCGCTAAGAAAGCTGCGGGCAGGTTATCAGCACCCAATGGTTTTTTTAGCAATGCTCTGATAAAAATATTGATGCCCCCTGATGCGAAGAAGGTAGAACGCACATTGCGCCAGGCCGGCCTGGGCGACCAGGTGGATAAGGCCATACTGGGCATGAACCGTGCTGCAGAAGATGCATCGGCAAAGGCTGTGCCTATATTTGTTGATGCCATCACACACATGACCATACAAGATGCGCTTTCTATACTGCAAGGTGGCAATACTGCTGCTACAGAGTACTTGAAGGCAAGGACCACAGCATCGCTTACAAGAGCATTCCGGCCTGTGATAGAAGTATCGCTGAAAAAAGTGCAGGCCACAGAATACTGGAACGAGGTATTCAGCACCTACAATAAACTGCCTTTGGTGCGCAACAAGATCAACCCCGACCTACCCGCATATGTTACCGAGCGTGCGCTGAATGGCATGTTCGTAGCTCTGGCTGAGGAGGAATCTAAAATAAGGCTCGACCCTGCTGCACGGGTCAGCAGCCTGTTGCAGAAAGTATTTGGAGCACATTGATGATCTTAGTATATATAGTTTAGCCATTTAAAAGTACCTATGAAAAAGAACCTGACGTTATTCGCCGCGGCCTTGCTGCTTTCTGTGACCGCAATGGCACAATTCCCTTACACGCTTACCACGCTTACCGGGCAAACCTACACGCAGCTTACCACCGGCACCAGCTTTAATGGCAATGCCCAATGGTACGGACAAGAGAACTACCTGGTAACCATGCCTTTTAGTTTTAAATATGGTAATACTTCTACCACCAATTTCGGCTTGGTATATGAGAGCGCCTTCGCAACAGACACTCAAAATGTGATCTCCGCATTTACGATCACCAATGCTACGTTAATAGACAGGGGAGTGCTGGGCAGCCAGTCACTTTCTCCTCTCCGCTATAGCACCACTGGTACCGCACCCAACCGCATATTCAAGTTCGAAATGTTCAATGCAGGTTTTTACGATGAATATGCTCAATATCAAACATTTAAAGATTCGGTAGATCTGCAGATCTGGCTGTACGAGACCTCTAATGTGTTAGAATATCACTTTGGCCCATCAAAGGTCACGCACCCGCTCGATTATTTTAGTTCTAACGGGTACGATAACTTGGGCTTCTTCCCTACAGTAGACATCAACAACGGCCCTATGGGTTACTATTATTACCTCACAGGTAGCAGCACTAATCCTACTTTAGATAGCACTTCAGATTTTAACAACGAGCCTCCGGGTGGGCTTACCACATACCCCGCCAATGGCACGGTATACCGGTTCGCTCCTAAGACCTCAGGAGTAGGCAAGGTGGCAAAAACGCTCGATGGCATAACCGTGTACCCTACAATGGCACATGGTACGGTTTATATACAAAACAATTCCAGCAAGGAGACCACCTACCAGGTGCTTGCAGCAAATGGTGCGCTTGTGGGTAGCGGCACCCTGGCGCATGGCAACAATGCAGTAGATATTAATACTTTAGCAGCAGGAATGTACCTGGTAAAGGCAGTGAATAGCGAAGGGCAAGGAGTATATAAGTTCGCTAAAGACTAATAATAGAAGTGCTTCGTGCTGTGATTTAATATTTTGGTCATTTTATATTAATAAATAATAGTATTATTTTGCATTTCGCATCGCGCAGTTGCGCGATTGATACCTGAACAAAAACAGAGGTTATGAACGAATCGGTACAATTGAGCCTTACGTCCTGGTGGAACGATGTTGCTTTTGACGGTAAAGAGAATTTTACCCTTGGTGAGAATGGAGCTATCATACTGAACTATGATGGTAAAGAACGTACAATAACCACGGTGACCCCGGAAACTGTGGAAGCCGTATGGAAAGCCCTGACCGAAAAATTTGCCGAGGTGGAAGCTCGTGCCAAAGAACTGGAACTGGAATGGGTAGCCGCTGATGACAAGCTGAAACTTCAGGGCAAGGTGGAGCGCTTTAAAGACTACCTGCAGCACGCAGTGGCGGTAGGCAACTACAGCCCGCTACTGGCACTGGTGAACGAGCGCGACAAAACACTGCAGGAACTTACAGAAGAGAACTATAAAGAGCGCCTGAAGGTGGCCGAGCTGGCCGAAGAACTGGTAGAGAATACTAACTTCAAAGAGACCACACAGGCCTTTAAAGACCTGGCTGAAAAATGGAAGACGATGGGCTACATCCCCAAGGGGAAAAGTGATGCCCTTTGGAACAGGATAGAAGCTGCACGTACTAAGTTTTACGATCGTAAACGCACACACCAGGAGCAGCACGAGCAGGAAATGATGCGCAACCTCGATCTGAAAATGGAACTGGTAGAACTGGCAGAAGGCAGCGCACTGGCCGAGACCTGGAAGGATACTACAGAACTCTTCCGTAAATGGATGGAGCAATGGAAGACCATAGGCCGTACTGTGGCCGATAAGAATGAAGAGCTGTGGCAGCGCTTCATTACTGCCAAGAACACCTTTTACGACCGTAAGAAGGTGCATTTTGAACAGATACAGACCGAACAGGAACACAACTATACCCAAAAACTGGCGCTGCTGGAAAGAGCCGAAAGCCTAAAGGACAGTACTGACTGGGGCACTACCAGTGCTGCATATGCAGCAATAATGGACGAGTGGAAGGCCATAGGTAAAGTACCTATAGAAAAGGCCGATGAACTATGGAACCGCCTCACTGCTGCTAAAGACCAGTTCTTTGGCGCCAAGAAGAACCATTTTGGGTCGGTAAAGATAACCCATGAAGATAACCTGGCGCAAAAGAGGGCCATCCTGAAAAGGGCGCAGGAACTAAAGAACAGCACCCGCTGGCGCGAAGCTACCGAAGAGATGAACGAGCTGATGGCCGACTGGAAGAATATAGGCCCTGTGGCACGGGAACACAGCAATGTGATATGGGAGCAGTTTCTGGAGGCGCGCAAGCACTTCTTCAACCGCAAGGATGAGAACCGCGACCAGCGCAAGAAACAGGCAGAGCAGAATGTGCACATCCGCAATGAGCAGGTACGCGCATTCGCAACTACCCTGGAGCAAGAGATACGCGATGAAGAAGAGCGCATAGCCGACTTTAAGAATGGCCTGGAGAATATAACCCCCGGCGTACGCAAAGAGAAAGAGCTGCGCAGTCACCTGGAGAACCTGATAGCACAAGGCACCGAGACCATAGAGCGCAAGCAAAAGAAACTGGAAGAAGTGCGTAAAGAAGCAGAGCAGATAGCCGCACAAGACAAGCCAGCTAAAAATAACGACCGCAAGCCAGCTACTCCTGAAGTAACGAGCGGGCATGCTGAAGACGCAACAGCTGATGCAAATGCCGAAACTGCACACGCCGAAGAAGCAACCAACGTACCTACGGAGCAAGATGAAACTGAAGCACCGCAAGAGCAGGAAACAGCGGAGAACATAGAAGCAGGCACAGAAGAATAGACACTGCTTTTAAAATAATTTCGCAGCCCGGACCGTTAGTTCGGGCTGTTTTTTTTAGACAACATTTTAGAGACTTTTACGTTTGTTGCTCGTATCGTTTATTGGGATGCAACAAACGTAAATATCGCTGTATGAACCTGAAAAAGACATTCTTCTGGGTAAGCATTTTTAGCATAGCCATGGGCTTTTTAGAGAGCGCGGTGGTCATCTACCTACGCAAGATCTATTATGCCAATGGCTTCGCATTTCCCTTGGCGCCTGTAGCCCACGACATAGCTGTGGTGGAGATATGGCGCGAAGCTGCTACCATCATCATGCTGCTGGGTATAGGCCAGCTTGCGGGGAAGAACAAGGCAGAGCGGTTCGCCTACTTCATCTACTCCTTTGCCGTGTGGGACATCTTTTACTACGTATTCCTGAAAGTGTTTCTCACCTGGCCGCAGTCGTGGCTTACATGGGATATCCTTTTCCTGCTGCCGGTGCCTTGGGTGGGGCCGGTAGTAGCGCCTGTTATCATTGCGGCCACACTTATTGGTTTTGCGATAGTCATTATCTGCTATTCTGAAAAGGGCATTCCCGTTGTTACCACAGTCAGGGAAAAGCTGTTGCTTTGGGCAGGCTCCATTATAGCTATCATCTCTTTTACAGAAGACTATTGGAGGCACAAGGGCGATATACTAATGAACAATCTCCGCAGTGGCGGCCCACTCCTCCAGGACCTGGCAGACTATGTGCCCACTTCCTTCAACTGGATAGTGTTCGCTATAGGCGTGGCTGCTATCGTGCTTTGCCTGGTACTGTATGTGCAGCGGCTGGCCATGATAAAGAGAACACTAAGCAGGTTAACATAAAGAATAAGGTTGCCCATATAGGCAACCTTATTCAAATTATTTATAAGAACTAAATTAGCTCCTCCTTCTGCCGAATAAACGCATCAGCATCAGGAACAGGTTGATGAAATCAAGGTATAAAGTTAATGCCCCAAATATGGACATTTTCTTGGCATCAGCGGCAGTAACGCCTTCCATGCCTGCACCTATACGTTTCAGTTTCTGCACATCGTAAGCGGTAAGCCCTGTGAATACGGCAACACCTACCATGCTAATGATAAGATCGAGCGGGCCACTGTGCAGAAACATGTTTACCAGCATAGCTATCACCATGCCTATAAGGCCCATGGTAAGTATGCGGCCAAATGAAGTAAGGTCTTGCTTAGTGGTGTAGCCCATGATAGCCATAACACCGAACATAGCTGATGCAGATACAAAACAGCCAGCTACGGAGCTTGCTGTATATAACAACAGGACAAAACTAAGGCTGATACCCGTGATGGCTGCGTACAGCAAAAAGAGTATCCCCATTACAGGAGCCGATAACTTATTATAACCGAGCGACATGAGCAATACAAAACCTATGGGGGCGAACATCACTATCATGCCCAGACCATTCAATTTTCCCTCTGTTATCAATGAGTCAATAAGCTCAGGGGTGGTGGCAAACAAAAACGAAACTAAAGCCGATATGGCCAAAGCCCCGAACATCCACAAGAACACATTGGCCATGAACGTTTTAGACAAGGGCTGCACTGTAGAACCTACTACCTGGTAGTCAGCATATTGCTGATCCTGATTCCAATTTTTCATATATATCCTATAAAGATTTACGTAAAGTTATGAAGTAAACTGATCACAAAATGCTAAAAAAGCAATTGCGATCAAGAAATGATCTCCTACCAATATACAACTCAAAATCTATTCCAAGCCTAAAGTTGACTGGGTCTGAATGACGTTTTGACCGATATTCGTCCTCATATCTTCAATTGCTTTGTATGATGATGTCATAGGTCATAGGTATAGTTTAAATGGTCTTATCATTACTTCCCTTTCACCCCATATACCACATACCCTATTACCTCTTTTATATAGTAGCTCCAGTTGCTGAGGGCATCAGCGGTGGGGAGCAAGTCTACCAAACCAATGGGCCCACGGCCAGCAGTGTAATTACAAGGATAAGGTACAATTGGCATCTTATTCCTCATAAACACCATCTCCGACCGCCGCATATGGAACCCTGATGTGATCAATACATATGGCGGCGCCAGGTGTGTGCTGTCTAATAGTTGCTTGGTAAATGCACCGTTCTCCAGGGTGTTCCGGGAATTGTTCTCTATCAGTATAGCTTCCGGAGGTACACCCATTGCGCTAAGCTGCTGCACAGTCCATGCCCCTTCGCGAAAGGCACCGGGTACTATGTTGCCGTTACCGCCGGTAATGAGGATGTGGCTTACTATGCCTTGCTTGTAAAGCTTTACTCCTTGAATGAACCTATCTCCGGCAAGGTTGAAGTACCCTTGTTCATTACGGTCGGCACTGGAAAAACCACCCAGCACTATAGCACAACTGTACCTTGCACCTGCCGGAATGGTTGTTGGGGGCACATCCCATGAGCGGGCAAAAAGATTCAGCAGCACGTTGTTGCTGAATAGGTAAAATACTACAACTGCCGCTATACGGAAGTTGCGCTTCCTGCGTGGGCGTTTGGTAAGCATGCTTACCAATGCAAGCACCACCACCCACGTAAGCGGGAAGATGAATAGTAATAATATTTTAGATAGGATGAAGAACATGTTTTGTAGTTTAGTGTGCTTCTAACCAGTTATTACCAGTACCGGTCTCAGCGTTTATGGGCACATAGTGGGGCAGGGTCATGGCTTGCTGCATGGCGGTCTTTATCAGGTCGCGGGCCTGGTCCACTTCATCTTCGGGCACTTCAAATACAAGCTCATCATGTACCTGCAATATCATGCGGGTCTGCAGTCCTTCTTTCTTCAGTTCGCGGTGCACATTTATCATGGCCATCTTTATCATATCGGCAGCTGTGCCTTGTATAGGCATGTTTATGGCGTTGCGCTCTGCATAGCCGCGCACTGTCTGGTTGGCGCTGTATATATCGCGCAGCCAGCGTTTGCGGCCCAGCAGTGTTTGCACATAGCCGTGCTCTTTAGCAAAGTTGATGGACGTATCCATGTACTTTTTTACCGAAGGGTATTGCGCAAAGTAATTGTCTATAATGGTCTTGGCCTCTGTGCGGCTGATGCCCAGGTTCTCTGACAAGCCAAATGCCGACTGCCCGTAAATGATACCGAAGTTCACCGCCTTTGCAGCACGGCGCATATCGCCCGTTACATTTATCTCTTCTACGCCATATACTTTGGCGGCAGTTGCGGTGTGTATATCCTTTTCTTCTTTAAATGCCTGTATCATGTTCACATCGCCACTTATGGCGGCTACAATGCGCAGCTCTATCTGTGAATAGTCGGCAGAGATGAGCTGATTACCCTCGCGGGGTATAAATGCCTTACGTATCTCACGACCACGACTGGTCTTAATAGGTATGTTCTGCAGGTTAGGATTATTGCTGCTGAGCCTCCCTGTTACTGCCACCGACTGGTTGAACGATGTATGCAGCCTGCCAGTGCGGGGATTGATAAGTAGCGGCAAGGCATCTACATACGTGCTCTTCAGTTTAGTAAGCTCGCGGTACACCAATATATCTTCTACAACCTGGTGCTTGTTGCGCAGCTTGTCCAGCACATCTTCACCGGTAGCATACTGGCCGGTCTTCGTTTTTTTGGCGCCAGGGTCTACTTTCATGATATCGAACAATACCTCGCCCAGTTGCTTCGGCGAACCGAGATTGAACTTAACGCCCGCATGGTTGAACACATTCTCTTCGGCCACCCGTATATCGCGCTCCAAAGCCACAGAGTAATCGCGGAGAAAATCCACATCTACCCCTACCCCTTCGTACTCAATATCTACCAGCACAGGCACCAGTGGATTCTCAATATCCATGAATACATTTCGCACCTCCTGCTTATCCAGCAGCGGGTCGAAAGCGTGTTTCAGTTGCAGGGTCACATCAGCGTCTTCTGCGGCGTATTCCTTTATTTGGTCCAGTGCCACATCGCGCATACTTAGCTGGCCTTTGCCCTTCTTGCCTATCAGTGTTTCTATGCTTACGGGCTGATAGTTCAGGTATTTTACACTCAGCACATCCATGCTCCGCTTGCCCTCTGGCTCTATCACGTAGTTGGCCAGCATGGTATCGTACAGGTTGCCCTTCAGTTCAAAGCCATGCCATTTCAGCATCAGCATATCATACTTCAGGTTTTGCCCTATCCACAGCACATCTTCCCTATCGAACACCGGGCGGAAATGCGCCATGATATCTGTGGCATCTTCCTTTACCGGTGGCAATGGCACATAGTATCCTGTCCCTTTTTGCCAGCTAAAGCTCATGCCCACAATATCGGCCAGGTTGGCATCCGTACCAGTTGTCTCTGTATCGAAGGCTATCTCTGTTTGCTGCTGTAGTAGTTGCACCAGTTCATGTATGCCTGCATCATCTGTTACCAGGGTATAGTCGTGCTCGGTATTGTCTATATGGTTCACATTCTCTGGTACTGGCTCAGTTTCTTCCACCACTGTTTCCGTTGCTGCAGGAGCTTTGGGGGCAACAGTGGTCGTTGCTTTCTGGTACACAGGATTGCCGAACAGGTCTACCGGGCCATTGGGGTTGGCCTGCTGTTGTTTGTCATTCACATTAAAGTCCTCGCCCAGTACACGCTTGCCCAGCGCCTTGAATTCAAACTCGGCAAATAATTCTGTAAGCGCTTCTTTGTTACGCTCCTTTACCCTGAAGTTCTCTTCATGGAACAGGATGGGCACATTGGTGATGATAGTGGCCAGCTTTTTAGACATCACTGCCAGCTCGCGACCATTGCGCACTTTTTCACCAAGCGCACCTTTTATCTTATCGGCATTTTCCAGCACGCCCTCTATGGTATCGTACTCAGCCAGTAGCTTGGCGGCGGTCTTCTCGCCTACGCCGGGTATGCCGGGTATATTGTCTACCGCATCGCCCATGAGGCCCAGGATATCTATTACCTGCTCTACCCTTTTTATGCCCCACCTGTTGCATATATCGGCAGGGCCCATTATCTCTTCTTTATTGCCCATAAAGGGCGGCTTGTACAGGAATATATTGTCGCGCACTATCTGCCCGAAATCCTTATCAGGCGTTACCATGTACACAGTATAGCCAAGGTCGGCAGCTTCCAGCGCCACGGTGCCTATTATGTCATCAGCCTCAAAACCATCCAGCTCCAGGCACGGCAGATTGAAGGCTTTTATGATACGCTGAATATCAGGCACGGCAGACAGAATGTCCTCCGGCGCTTCCTGTCGATTGGCCTTATAACCAGCAAAATCAGTATGCCGCTCAGTAGGGGCATGTGTATCGAACACTACAGCAAGGTGCGTGGGTTTTTCTTTATTGATAAGATCGAGCAAAGTAGAGGTGAAACCGAACTGGGCGCTGGTATTGCGACCCAGACTGGTGACGCGCGGGGCACGTATCAATGCATAGTAGGCGCGGTATATGAGCGCCATAGCATCGAGCAAAAAAAGTTTCTTTTCAGGCATGGGGCTAAGGTAAGATAAAATGGGTTGGGAGTGAAAAGGTGGTCAATGCATTATATAGGGCAACGCTCGGCAAGTTTTCCCAACTGTCTAATCGCAAGGGATGGTATCTAGTAAAATGTGGATATCCTTATTTGGAAGACTCCTTCACGCAATAGTAAATTGCACCGACATTTTAAACCCTATGAACCACCTATTCCAACCAATAATATCACCTAACAAGCCAGCACAAAATTTCCGGCATCGGAAAAAATCGGTAAAATCAGAAATTTACTATTACCACAATATATAGCCACCACCAAGGGTTTCACCATCTGGCCACTTTAAAAATTACCTATTTTATTTTTTCTTACCGACCGGTAATTTTAAAATCGGTATCTATTTCCAAAATAAATAAAAATATATAAATTTGAGTAAACCCACGACAATATGAAACAGGTCCTACTCATATTATTCAGCATCATTTTTTGCAATGCACATGCTCAAACGGTGTACCTCGCAGACACCGCATTTGTTACAGATATCGGGTACAATGGGGCACCGGCAAGTTGCAAGACCAACGGCCTCGTTTACAACGCGGCAGGAATGAACAGGACCCAGAGCATATGGGCGGCCGATGTATTTACGGTTCCCACGGGAACCACATGGATATTTGATACCGTTATCGTGTATGGCTACCAATACGGCAGCGGCCTATCCTCTCCTTTCACCAATGGCAACTTGCAGATATATAGTGGAACTCCCGGGCTGGGCGGCACAGTAGTATGGGGCGACACGGTCGCCAATGTTCTAAATAGTACTGGCTTTACCGGCATATACAAGGTAGATACCTTTTCGTCAGACAATGGCCTGCTATCTACCAAAAGGCCCATCATGTATCTTAAACTGTATCTGCCGGTACCTCCTCATCTCAGCGCCGGTACTTACTGGCTGTCATGGTCGGCCACTGGTACCTCTGCCGCCAACCCACCATCTACACCATTCAAGGCGCTTCCAGGCCGTGTCAACCCCTCAGGGCAGATGGCCAGGCAATTTGCGGGAGGGGGATGGAGCTACATAACTGACAACGGGAATAATATAGGACTGGATATGATGATAATAGGCAGCCACGGGTTAAGTGCCGGGGCTGTATTGAACGCCGCTGCAAAGAACATGTTGGATCAGAACATACCCGATCCATTCAGCGGTGCGACAGATATATCCTTTTACCTGCCCACAGGAGGCTATACAAAGCTTTCAGTTTATAACATTGTTGGGCAGTTGGTGGCCACCCTCGTAGATGGCCACATGGATGCAGGCAAGCATCAAGTACCATTTCGACCCAATTTTTTGCCCGGTGGCACTTACTACTATCAGCTCTCTAACAGCGCCAATATCGAAACCAGGCAAATGGTATTGTTGAAATAACAGGTATGTTTCTGTCCACATTATCCCGCTTGATGTATGATGCCGGTGGTACAATATTTACGCTGTTACAGAAAAAATGAATTGTTATGAAAACCTCGAATGTGAACCAAAACAGGAACCAGAAACAAGACATAAGTAATGTACGTACCAATCCACATGCATCACAGTCGGGCGGCAGCAGGCCGGAGAATAAAGACAATCTGGACAGCCGCGAGAATGAAGAACAGGATGATAAGGGAGGCGATACTACCCACAACAAAAAAGTAAATAAAAGCGAAAAAAAGCACCATTAACCGGCACGGTGGGCCAGCCACTCCTTCTTCAGTAGCCCTGTTATTACTATATCGTGCAGGTGCCCGTGGTGCAGTGCGCTTTGGCGGATAACACCCTCTACTTTGCAATGCAGGCGATCTGCAACATTGGCACTGCGGGTATTGGCAGATATAAAATGTATCTCTATTTTATTGAGCCCTACATTCTGAAAAAGAAAATCAACAAAACGGGCGAGGCATTGAGTTAGTATGCCTTGCCCCTGATACTTTGGGGCCAACCAGTAACCGATCTGGGCTTTTTTCAGATCATGGTCCCAGGCGTGCACGCCTATCGCCCCAATAAGCTCCAGCCCATGAAATATGCCCAACGCCATACCTTCCTGGTTATGCTGCTGCTGTATAGAGCGCTGTATGAACAGCATGCTATGCTCGGGCTTGGTAGTGTTATCTACCCATGCCAGCCATGGCCGCAGGTGGACACGCGCAGCATCCACCGCCTTAAATAAGGCCGGTGCATCTTCTATGCTGTACGAGCGCAGCAAAAAGTCGTCACCTACAAGTATGGATACCACAGTTGGTGAAAATAAGAAAAGATAAGTGAATGTAGATAGCCACGCTATTATATGCCTGGCTGCTGTACATAACTTTGGTATATACAGTTCTTATTCCGGGCATAAAGAGCAAGTTTAAAAAAATAATACACCTTTTATATCAAACGCTTGAAAATTAATACTACCCGCTATATATTTATAGCTCACCTATAGGAATATACGCCTTCAAGCAAACCCTTTTTAAAGAAACCAAAAATGGAACAAAGTAAGATCGACATGTTCATTGCCACCACAGGCAACAAATTTCCTGCACAAAAGATAGGCATAGTAAATGCACAACTTGAAAAAATAAATGACAACAAATTCCTTGCTATCCAGTCTGCGCAATACAAGAGCCCAACTACCTTGCTCATCATCTCCTTGTTCTTTGGAGCGTTTGGTGTGGACCGCTTTATGCTGGGCCAAACCGGAATGGGTATTGGCAAACTGCTAACGTGTGGTGGCTTTGGTATATGGACCATAATAGACTGGTTCCTGATCATGGATGCTGCAAGAGAAAAAAATTTCCTCACCTTCACGCAGATAGCTAACTAACCAATTGGTACTAAAGGAAAGCGCTAAATACCTGACAGCAATAATGGCCATTATAGGCGGGTATTTGGCGCTTATTCTTTCAGATATAATGCACAAGCAACATTATGTATGCCTGTGCATTTTTAAGCGGCTAACAGGCATACCCTGCCCGGGGTGTGGTATGGGCCGGGCCACACTTGAACTGTTACGGGGCAATGTAGCAGGCTCGCTTCATTACAATATATTATGCCCTCCTTTTACCGTTGCTGTAGCTACCTCTTTGGTATGGCTGTGTATAGATATGACAAAGGAGAAGAAAACATTCTTCCCCTTTGTAAAAAAAGATATAAGTGTACCTACTAAGAGCTTCCTTTTTTTACTGATAGCTATAGACTGGGTATTCAATATTTACCGACACATATAGCAATAGATCAATGCTTGAAATGGCGGGTTTGCGTGAGCACCATAGCCATAGCGTGATCTTTACAGTATTGTATACTATCCGCATCGCGTACAGAACCACCTGGCTGTATAACAGCAGTGATGCCTGCCTCGTGCCCCATCTGCACACAATCGTTGAACGGGAAGAAGGCGTCAGAAGCCATTACAGCGCCCTGTAGCGAGAAGCCAAAATGTTTTGCTTTGTCCAGCGCCTGGCGCAGGGCATCTATGCGGCTGGTCTGTCCGCAGCCCTTGCCTATCAGTTGCCTGTCCTTTACTATGGCAATAGCGTTCGACTTGAGGTGCTTGCACATGATGTTGGCAAACAACAGGTCTTGCTTCTGTTCTTCGGTACTTGGTTGTGCACCTGCTTCTATCCACTCTGCAAAGTTGGCGTGGTCGGCATCCTGCACCAGTATACCGTTGAGTATGCGCTTGTATTCCTTTACCGGTTTCAGCGGTTGTTTTTGTTGCAGCAGTATCCTGTTCTTCTTACCTTTCAGCAGGGCCAGTGCATCAGCATCAAAAGCCGGGGCTACCAATATCTCAAAGAACAGTTCGTTGATCTTCTGCGCTACTTCTATATTGATGGTCTGGTTGGTGATGAGCACACCACCAAATGCGCTTTCAGGATCGCACATCAATGCGGCTTCCCATGCAGCAGTTACATTTTCACGTTCTGCAATACCACATACATTAGTGTGCTTGATAACAGCGAACATAGGGTTTTGAAACTCAGTAACTACCTGGCAGGCAGCATCTACATCTACCAGGTTGTTGTAAGAAAGTTCTTTACCGTTCAGCTTTTCGAACATGGCATCCAGATCGCCATAAAAAGCAGCCTGCTGGTGCGGGTTCTCTCCATAGCGCAGCGACTGTTTATGATCGAACGACAACTGGAAATTAGGCGACTCGTTGTCTTTATTGAAATATGAAGCTATGGCAACATCGTAATGCGCACATTCCGTAAAGGCTGCTGCTGCAAAGTTGCGACGCTGCTGCAGGGTAGTGCTACCGTTGCCCGCTTCCAGCACATCGAGCAGGTGACCATATTGGTTGCGCGATGCTACTATGCACACGTCTTTATAGTTCTTACCGGCAGCACGTATCAGCGATACTCCGCCAATGTCTATCTTCTCTATGATGGTCTTTTCGTCGGTAGTGCTTTTTACTGTTTCCTCAAAGGGGTATAGATCCACGATAACGAGGTCAAGCATGGGGATCTCGTATTCTGCCAGGTGCTGTTCATCTTCTGCAAGACCACGGCGCGCCAGTATACCACCAAACACCTTTGGGTGCAGGGTCTTAACCCGACCACCCAGGATGGACGGATAACCAGTGACCTGCTCTACAGGAGTACAGGCGATGCCCAGCTGCTCTATAAATGTTTGTGTGCCACCGGTGGAGTATAGCGTTACGCCAAGCTCGTTCAGCTTGCGGACGATGGGCTCCAGCCCGTCTTTATAAAATACAGATATGAGAGCAGACTTGATGGCAGTATCCATGAGGTGTTTTTTTGCGAGGTGCAAAGATAAGAAAGTTGGCGTAACCCTCTAAGATCTGCTTAATACGAATGCCCCTTTTATACCGGTACACCATACAGGAATATGTAATTTGTGGCACTCATGTTGCCATTCTGTAAGCTGCGAACCGCTGTAGTTGCTGCCAAATATGAGTAAATGGGGATGGAAAACATTGTTCAGGCTGGCGATGTCAACCTTGCCAGGCATCATGTTGACGATGACGTAGTCGACGGGGAAACTGCCGGTTGTGTAGGGTTTGTTGATGATCAAAAGCGAGTGACCATCAATAGTAAATACCTTATTGGTATCGGCAGGTGCTTTTTGCCAGGCGCGCCAGGCTGCGTGTGGTGCTTTTAATGTACGGTCCTTTTGGAGCGTAAGGGTGTGGATGTCGGTGTTCAATACAGAGTACTGTTTGCCGGTCATCAGTTCTATCTCATTGACAGCACCCATGTTGTACGCCACAAAGCGCTGCTGATGGAGTGCAGTATACTCATCGATACATAGCAAAAGCAGCAGTGCGCACATGGCGACCACGCTTAAAAACAAACCCGGCTTGCGTTGCCTTAATACAAACAATGCCAGGCCAATGATGACAAGATATACCAGTATGAGCTGCCATATACCTAAGTATAGATAATTGAAAGAACGGGGGTTAACATCTTGCAGGCCATAAATGATACTATTAAAAAAAGAGGTGAGCATTACGGTGCACCAGCCTATAGCTTTTGCCACCACTGGCAGGAAGCCGAATGCAATAATGGCCATGCCGAGTATCAGCACCACATTCATGAATAAAAATGCAAGCACATTGCTGATGAGGAAGGGCAATGGGAACAAATGAAAGTACCCGATAATGAGCGGCGCTACCAGTATCTCTACCGCCAGGCTACCAGCTATGGTCTGCCAGACCTTTCGGGCCACTATATGTGATGGCGACCACAAATTATAAACGGGTGCATAGAACAATATCAAAGACAGGATGGCAACAAATGACAATTGAAACCCTGCGGAGTAGAGCCACATAGGCTGGGCAACTAACAATATGGCCGCTGCGGCAAGCAAGGTATTGAGCGCATTATTGTTTTTCTGTAGCACCAGTGAACCGGCCAGCAGGCTGAACATAATAGCAGCTCTCACGGCAGATGGTGGTGCGCCTGCAATAAAAACATACAGCCACACTAACGGCAGCGCGGCTACGTACTTTATCCATAAGTGTTTGCGGTGCCGTAGCCACCAGAGCAGCCCTGCTATGATGAGAAAAAACACAGTAATGTTGCCGCCTGAGATAGCTATATAGTGCATGATACCGGTCTCTGCCCAGGCTTGCCGCATGGTGTCGTCAAGGTTACCATCATCGCCGAGTAGCATGGCCTGCATTAGTGATCGGGTATCGGCATCGGCTATGTTGGTATCCAACTGCTGCATGCACCAGTTGTGCATTTGGGTGATGATCGCAGCTTTGTTGGCGTTTTGGCCATATACAACAACATCATCTGCATCCAGCATTTGGGTATAGTACAAGTTGTTTCGCGCGCAATAGGTAGCATAGTCGAGTTCAAACGGGTTACCCCGGTTAGTAATGCGCTGCCAATGGTTGGGTATAAGGAGTGTATCACCTTGCTGCAATCGTAGGTCGCCGCTGTTGTACAGGTAGATATATGCCTGGCCGGAGGCGGGTAACGCATGCCCATCTTTTATTACCGATAATGCCTGCACCGTGGCCCGGGTTGTCTTTTCCTTTACTACTGGTGTAGTGGGTATGCGTACCAGCGTGTAGCCGGTAGTATCTGTACCAATAGGGTTGGTATCATGCTTTACATCGCTGAAATAGCAAAGCGACCATATACTACATGCCACTGAGATGTTGAACAGAATGAAAGTAATAGGGTTGCCTTTCCCTGACCTAATGGCTGTAATGAAAAAGAGTGCAAAGGAGATAATGCCAGCTACGAGTACCCAAACGATAGGCATGCCTACTGCCTGCAGGCCTGTATAGCACAGTATGCCGGCTACCAGTGGCAGCAATATCCTGGAGAAGGGAGCGGTTTCCCAGAAGGTGGCATTATGTAAAGGCCATTGTTCCATACAATGGCCGAATATAAAATATTATTTGATGCAGTAATAATTATGGCAACGCGGGATTGTTGATCTGGTACAAACGCTTGCGGGCCGACTGTACAAAGGTGCTACCCGGATAGTCGATGATCAGCTGCTCGTAATACTTTTTTGCTTCGCCTGGTTTGTTCAGGTCTTTATCGTAGATGATGGCGGTCTGGTATACGGCATCATCGCCCAGCACATCCTTACCGTATTTTTCGTAGATGATCTTCAGGTAGTCGAGTTCTTTAATGTAGTCGTGATGCTTGTCGGCTATTTTGGCGTGCAGCATCAATATATCGTCATTAAGAGGATGCTTAGGGAATGACGTGGCTATACTATCGAGGAGGGCATCAGCTTCCTTATCTTTATTTTGGAATAGAAGCAGATCGGCATAAGCAAAGCGCTGGAAGGGAACGTTGATACTGTCCTTCGCTGTATTCTCGGTAATGAGGACGGACAGGTAAAGGGCATCGTTCGCAATGAGCTCTGATGTAGATGCTTTTAGCACAGAGAGCTGCTCCTGTGCCCACTGGAAATCGCCCTGGTAGTAAGATAGCTTTGCATTACGGAACCTTGCTTCCTCACCCAGTGCATCGTTCTTAAAGTCTTTGTCTACCTGGCTATACAGCAATGAGGCTTCCCATACCTGGCCTATCAGTATATAGTAATCGCCCATTTGCAGTTTGCAGTTCCCTGCAAGATCGCGGGGAGTGTTGGGGTCGCCAATTACCTTGTGCAGTATGTCTATAGCCTTTTGCGGGTCGTTAGCATACTGGGCGGCTATCACTGCATATTCGCGCGCCGGCTGTGCAGTATAGTACTCCGGGAAATGGGTAAGGAAGGTATCGTATTCGTTCTCTAATACTGTTACGTTCTGTTGTGTATAATTAGGGTTATTCTGCAATTGAATGAATTCTGCATTCAGCTTGTTGCTGGCAGCCAGTGAGTACAATTGGTTATCACGGCCTTTGTCCATTACCTCGCCATAGGCTTTTATTGCTATGTCGTATTGCTTCTCGTGAATTGCCATTTGCGCAAAATCAATAAGGCGTTTACCATTTTCTTTATTGCGCAGGTCTACGGCTTCTATTTGCATCAAGGCGCCATCCCAGTCGTTCTTCTGCGTGTACAGCCAGGTAAGTACGTCGGCATAAAATGCATTTTCAGGGTGCTCGTTTATTCGTTTCACCAATGCTTTTTGTACCTGCCTTATCTTCTCCTGATCATTGCCCAGCACTTCCAGCATCACGGTTTTGGTAGCATTAGGGTCGTAGTACACCCCTGGGCCGCCATCCAGCAGTAGGGTTATCACCTTGTCCATGTTGCCGGTCTTTGCATATAGCCTTGCCAGCGGCCCATTGTAGAGGTAGCCAGAGCCCATGATCTGTATAGCCCTTTCGAGCACCAATATGGAATAATTGTCCCTGCCTATAGCACTGTACTTGGCCACCATTTGCTGGGTAAGCACATCATCGCCGGTTATGTATTGCAGGGCTTTTTGATATTGTTCCTGAGCTTTCTTGTCCTTACCTTCCAGCTCGTACACATGCCCGAGGTCGATGTATGTAAGCGGTGATACCAGCCGGCTATTGGCCTGCTTATTGACAATGCGCTCGGCAGTTCTATATTCTTTGGCGCCTATAAGGGCATCAAGGTATTCGCTATAAACAAGGTTGGGAGCAGTATCATATATAGGCTTGTAGAGCTCTATGGCTTTGCTAAAACTGCCCGCCTGGTAGAAGGCATGGGCAGCACTGCGGACGCTGTCCACGTTCTGTGCAACTACACAGTTGCATGCCAGTAACAGCAATGCTGTCAACCATATATGTAAAGAAAGGGTTCTGCTGTTCATTTCCGGTCTCACTATTACTTCAAATTTAACTAATATTAGTTTGCGGATGTGTTAAAAAGGATGGTCATTATTCTATGACCTGTTCTTCTTTGTCAGACCCTATTTTCCGGTACACGAACATTTCGCCGTTGAATTTGAAAATAAAGTACTTGAAACTTAAAATGCCAGTAGGAGATATCTCAGGCAGATAAAACCTTTTCTTATCGGTGCTGAAGTGCATACTTACCAGCTGCCCATGAAAGCCACCGGTGGTATCGCCGCTGTAGTTCTCGCGGGCGGCATAGTCCAAAGTGCTGGTTACTGTATTCCCTGTTTTGAAAAATGGCACCGTTGTGAGCGTATCTTTTTCTATAGTATAAGCCCGCACACCATATCCTTTGTTCTCACCCGCTATACTGCAATCGGTAGCCATGTACACGGTTTTGCCTGTTTTTGTACGCACAGTGGTGATGTCCATAAAGTAAGAACCTGGATCCCCACGCTTGTACAGGTTGCTGACGTTGTTAAGCACTTTCATTTTTACCCCGGCAGAGGTATGATATTGCACTATAGAATTAAAGACATGCAGTGCAGGGTCTACCCACGAGTCCCAGGAATAGAAGCGCAGGCTGCTATCTTCTGAGCTTACCACGATGAGGCCATTCTCCAGCGCTTTCGGAAAGCTATATTTTAGCGTTGCCGGGTTCTTGCATACTATTTTCATGTAGGTCATCAGTCGCTCATTGGCAGCCATCAGGGAATCGTTGTAGTCGGTGGGGGTTTTGTAAACAGCACCCCAGTAGCTGATGCGCTCCAGGTAAGCGGCTATGTGCTGATCGATATCAGTAAGTGGTTCTTGTGCCTGTAGCGGGTTGTGCGCAATGGTGATGAGGAACAGGAAAACGAAGAAACGTTGCAGCATGTAATAATTGGTGTCTGTTTTTTTGCGATGCTAAAAAAACTAAAATTATGCCTATTTTTTGTACTGCGAACAGTGCATTATTATGGAAGCTAACATCAGGAAGTACCAACCTGCAGACAGGAGTGCCTGCATAGCCATTTTCAAAAGCAATTGTCCTCAATACTTCGACCCGGAAGAGCTAGGTGGCCTTGAGCTATGGCTGGACGGGCAGGATGAAGGTGTGATAAAGTACCAGACCTCTGCGGCTGACCATTTTTATGTGCTGGAGCATGACGGCGCAGTTGTAGCCTGTGGGGGATTTTATATAATTACCGATAAGCCTGTAGCCAATATGGTATGGGGTATGGTTGACCGGCGCTATCACAAGCAGGGTTTTGGCAGGCAATTATTTCTGCACAGGGTAGAACAGGTAGCATTACTATACCCGGAACATGCCATGGTGTTAGATATATCGCAGCATACTTATCCATTTTTTGAGCGGCTTGGGTTTGTGGTGACCGAGATAACGAAGGATGGTTATGGTGTGGGATTGGATAGGTATGATATGGTGAGGGGGTAGCTTTTCAAATCCACATTTCAACATCTAATGAACATTCTTATCAAAAATGAAATCATTACCGTCAAACACGTACACAAGATAATGAGCGGTTATTTGCTCTCCACTTACTATTGGTATGTACAACCGTTTATTATCGTTGCCAAAGTGGATATGTGGTAAAGGATCTACATTTGAGGCAAACGAATCGTAGCCATAATCTATAGAATTCAGTGTTTTCGTTGTGGTCTTAAATACACTAGCTGGTTTTAGTAGATCACCTTCTATCTCGTATGCACTGATACTTTCCGCACGGTCTTTGGTAGAAATAACAGCCATGCCGGTTATAAAATATAGCGTTTTATTGGTTGTGGTATGTATGGCAATTATACTGTTGTAATCCGTACCATAATCACCCTGCTCTGTATCATTGCAATTCATACATTTTACATACATTCCATTGGTGCCAGCATATTGTATGTAGTCGCTGTAGTTTCTCATGCTTCCTCCGAGGTAGGTATCCCATGAATAAAGACAGATTTTGTTGTCATCTGAGGCAATAGCGGATAGTCCAATCTTAGTTGCCTTTGGATATCGTCCTGTTATTGTTTGCGGATACTTTAGGGAAACATCTTTAAGATATTCCGTCAGCTTGGTATCTACATCGGCTACTGAATCTTCTGGGTTAATACTTGTGTTGTCAGATGAATAAGTATGCCAGTGATCTAGGTGTTGCAGCAACCCTGCCAGATGCTCGTCTATTTCAGCTGTCGACCCTGCACCAGCCTGAGGCACAGAAACATCGATATCGGAATAGTTTTTGACTGCGGTGTTTACATTTTTGCACGAAAAGACGGCAGATGAAATCAATAACGTTAAAAAAGCATATCCAAGTTTGACAAAAATAGTTTTCATTAATTCCTCAAAGGTTTACCAGTTTGCAAAATACTCTGCAATCGCTCCAGTGTTTTGCGCTGGCCGGTGAGGCTCAGGAATGCTTCTCGCTCTATATCCAGCAGATATTGCTCGGTTACTTCTGTGGCCTGGGTAAGGTCCCCACCACACATTACGTAGGCCAGTTTTTCGGCTATCAGCTTGTCGTAGTCGCTGGCGTAGTTGCCGCGCCACATGGCGTGCACACCACTGAGCAGGCCTCCCATGCCACCGCGCCCTTGTACTTTTATTTTGTTGCGGGGCAGGGGTTGGGTATAGCCCTGCTCGCTGAGTAATAGTACTTTTCGCTTGGCATCGGCTATGCGCCTGTCGGGGTTCATAGAAATATGGTCTATGCCGGGGCGAAGTACAAAATTCTCGAAAGCCTCCTCTGCCGATGTGGATACCTTGGCTGTAGCCACGTTGATGAACAGCTGCTGCAGGTAGTTCACTTCTATATCTTCTTTTATATTCCTTTCGGCTGCGCGTACGGCCATTTCTTTACTGCCACCGCCGCCTGGTATAAGGCCCACGCCTACTTCTACCAGCCCTATGTAGCTTTCGGCCGACGCCTGCACCGCATCGGCATGCAGGCACATTTCGCAACCGCCGCCCAGCGTCATGCCGTGGGGGGCGACTACTACCGGTATGCTACTGTAGCGCAGGCGCATAGTAGTGTTCTGGAACTGACGCACGGCCATATCCAGTTCATCGTACTCCTGCTCTGCTGCAAACATAAATATGAGTGCAACATTGGCTCCGGCGCTAAAGTTGGCACCGCCATTGGCAAGCACCAATCCACGGTATCTGTCTTCGGCTATGCTTACAGATTTTTGCACGCCTTCCAGTACCTCGCCGCCTATGCTGTTCATTTTGGTATTCCAGCGCAGAGCCACCACATCGTCGCCAATGTCGTATAGTTTGCAGGCGCTGTTCTGCCATACCACTTTTTCGTCCATGTGCTCCAGTAATATGAAAGCACCTGTACCAGGTATTATCTTGTAAGATTTAGAAGGTATATCGTAATACTTACGCTGACCATTCTCTGTTTTGTAGAATGTGGTATGCCCGCCATCCAGCATTTCCTGCACCCATGGCGCTACATCTATAGATGCGGCTTTCATATTGGCGAGCACCTTTTGCACACCCAGTGCGTCCCAGCTTTCGAAGGCACCTATTTCCCAGCCGAAGCCAGCTTTTAGGGCATCATCTATTTTATACAGCTCATCGCTGATCTCGGGTATGCGGTGGCTAATATAGGCAAACAACAGGTGGTGGAACTGGCGGTAAAAATCACCAGCTTTATCCTTGCCGTTGTAGAGTACTTTAAGGCGCGCTGCCAGGTCGTCAACAGGCTTGGCGGCCTCTATGGTAGCAAACTTCGGCTTTTGTTTAGGGCCATACTCCATGGTCTGGAGGTTGAGCGTATATATTTCGCTCTGTGGTTTTGCAGCAGGTGCAGCTTTTGGTGCGTCCACTTTTTTCTCATCGCCCCTTGCTTCTGGCGATGCCGTAAAGGGCGCCTTTTCTGCTGCAGGCGCCGCAGGTGGCGCAGTTACTTTTTTATAAAAACCCTGTCCTGTTTTATCGCCCAGCCACTTGTTGGCTATCATCTGCTCCAGGAATGCAGGGAGTTTGAAAATAGCTACAGCTTCGTCATTAGGTGCGTTCTGCGGCAGGTCTTTGGCCACATGTACCAGTGTATCCAGCCCTACTACATCGCCGGTGCGGAAAGTAGCCGACTTAGGGCGGCCCAGTATGGGGCCGGTAAGCGCATCTACCTCATCTACATTAAGGCCCAGTTGCTGCATGGTCTGGAAAACAGCCATAAAACCGAACACACCTACACGGTTGGCAATGAACGCCGGGGTGTCCTTGCAGAGTACTGTGGTCTTGCCGAGGAACCTGTCGCCATAGTCCATAAGGAAGCTGAGTACAGCTGGGTCGGTATGTGGTGATGGAATTATCTCCAGCAGCCTGAGGTAGCGCGGAGGGTTGAAGAAGTGCGTGCCGCAAAAGTTCTTCTGAAAATCTTCGCTGCGGTCCTCGCTCATGAGGTGTATGGGGATGCCGGATGTGTTACTGGTAATGAGGGTACCCGGCTTTCGGTACTTTTCTATTTTGTCGAACACCTGTTGCTTAATGTCCAGGCGCTCTATCACTACTTCTATTATCCAATCGCAATCTGCAATAAGATGCAGGTCGTCATCTATATTGCCGGTCTGTATGTTCTCAATTGCTTTTTTGGAGTATACGGCGCTTGGTTTGCCTTTCAGGGTAGCCTGCAGGGCATCGTTCACTATGCGGTTGCGCACTGCCTTGCTGGCCAGGGTAAGTCCTTTCTTTGTTTCGGCATCATTGGGCGCCTGGGGCACAATATCCAACAATAGCGTTTGCACTCCGATACCTGCGAACAGGCTGGCAATGCGGGACCCCATAACTCCTGAACCTACAACGGCAACTTTACGAATAGCTCTGTTCATACTGCAATAATTACTACACAATTTATTGAAAAAACAGCCAGCTATCGTTATCGTAATTATAAATGTTGGTGATAGCAGGTAAGGTGAGCAACCATTTCCACTATCCTTCTATCCACCACCTGCTTTCTTTGATGAGTTTACGCCATTGTTTTTCAATGCTATCTACGTTGGTATGCAGCTGCGCCTGGGCGTTCTTTGACACATGAGCTGTATCCTCTGCGTGCTCATCAACTATAATTAACTCATAAAGTCCCATAGACGGATCGTACTTGCCTACCCTGAATTTATCCAGGTTGCCTTTATCCAGCACTAATTCATCTTCCGGATCGCCGAGGGCGGGATAGCGTATTATCAGATCGCCGGGCTTTAGGCGATTCACCTGATTTTCAGTAGTTATTTTTACCATTGTACCTGTGTGTGTACACAAATATAGCACGATACCAGCTTTATTAGCAGGTATCGTGCTATTCCTATTTTATTCAATCTGTTATTTATTGTACATGAAGGCCTCTGTAAAAACGAAGACGTCCTTTTCCGGCTCGTGCAGGTGCTGATCTATTTTTAGCTGCTCAAAAGCATTCTCAATATCGAAGTGGGAGAACGAAGGATACTTTTCCTGCATCTCTTTTATTATTTCCTCCTTGGTGGCGCTTGCGGGTGCTGCCGGGTCTACAGCCAGCGTTTGCCTTTCTGCTACTATGGTACGTATATTATCGGAAATGGGATCTGGGGCGCTCATAATAAGTGTTTACTATGCAATGCAAAACTTGCGCCAACAGGATAAAAAAGCCCCGCAACAGCGGGGCTCTTAAACTATTATAAAATAAGTGTTACTTCATTGGTTCCTGTGCGGCAAGTGTAATGTTGCGGGTCACTTTTGATGACGGGCCATCTACCTGCTTGCCATCCTTATCTACCAAAGTAAGCGTGACGTGGCTTTTGCCTACACCCAGGTTCTGGATAAAGTTAGAGTTCCAGTCGGTTAGGGTAAGGGTGGTATCATAAGCTGCGCCACGATTGTCGTTGGTGATGTTAGCCTTTACTTTATAGCCATCTGCAGACAGTGTGCAGTTCCATACGTAAAAATCGAGGAGTACATTGGCAGTGTCTTTGCCCAGGTAGTCGCCTTTGGGGCGGCTGTAAAATACCATTGGTTGTTTAGGCTCGTCGAGTTTTTTCAGGTTGCCTTTTTCGTCTATTTTAAAGTGGTATAGTATGGCCGCACCCTTGTTCTTTAAAGACTGATGGTAAGAGCGGGACAGGAATGCCATAAGGTAGTGCTCGCTATTGTTGGCGAGGGTGATAGTATTGGTAGGATCGTACAGCGCCTTGTAAGGCTGGTTGTCCATTATAAAATGTATGTGTTGGCCCTGTGCAGAATTGCTGCATAGCTTGGTGCCTGTATCGGCCGTCTGCATTTTCAGTTCGTAGTTCTTCACATCGAAGTTGAAGGTTACCTTGGCGCTGTCTGCACCTGCTTTTTCAGCAGTTACGCTTTTTACGTCCAGCTTGGCATTCTGGAATTCCGGCGAAGCGCCTACCGGGGCAAGCGAAAGATGTGTATAAACCGCCTGTTTTGTAGAGTCGGTAGTAGTGGTAGTTTCTGTTTTTGTAGTGCTTTGGCCGCAAGATGCAAGCATAATGGCCGCTGCAGCAACTGGTAATAGTAATGTGTGTTTCATGTTCAGATCTTTAAAGTGTACCCAAAGCTAAGCGTTATCGTGAATTATATCGATACATCACCACAATGAAGGTTTAAATTCTATATTATCAAATTCGTAGAAGTAAAAACCTCGTGGGATCCTAATGGTACAACGCATTTCCTCATTATAATTTTTTAGAGTATAAACGACGTAGTAATAAAGTGGCTTATTCTTACTGAAATTTTCCAAAGGAAATCTGCCATTTTCAAAATCCCCTCTATCCCTGTTGATCTGGTGAATAATATAATTTTCAGTTCGCTCAATTCTTACAAAGGTGAAACCGTGTTTTTCCAATATTGATACTATATTTTTTTGTGCTTTCGGGATGAGCACCTT
Organism: Flavipsychrobacter sp.; assembly: GCA_965276955.1. Taxonomy (GTDB): domain Bacteria; phylum Bacteroidota; class Bacteroidia; order Chitinophagales; family Chitinophagaceae; genus JABDEZ01. Next base: position 26,717 of record CBDIBP010000043.1, on the reverse strand, counting down.
ATTCTCATATATGTATGTTAGGTAAACACAAAAGATAATAATAGAGACACCAGAAAATGCAAACAGTAGGTCGGGGAACAACATGCAAATGTTTAGAAATTGAAATTAGGGAATTGCTGGGTGAGGAGGAAATTACCGCTTTTTTCCGATACCGGTAATTTCTTATTTTGGCGAAAACCCTTTACTGTTGCCTATTTCATGATAAAATTACCGATTTACCGATGAGAAAAATGTGAGCGGCATGTGAGTAGATAAAAGACATATTTATATAGATCAATATATTCATTGAGGCCTGCTATTTTAGTGAGCAATTTTGGGGTTTTAGTGCCTTAGCAAGTTACGATGTGGAACGATAAGTGAGTTGACAACATATGCACAAAATACGCTGGTGCACCTGCTGAAAGCATTTGTGGGCATGTGTTTGAGAATAGCTGGAAGTGTGGATAGGTTTTTCGTGTATAGCGTAACAGTACAAACGGCGATATGAAGATCGCTTTGCTGGTGAGGATGAAGTCAGGAAATTAGACTTCGCTTGAGCGAAGTAATAATATCAAATTTGTTTTCTCAGTTATAATCGCAAAAATTAAAGTGCATGATGTTACAGTCTACTAATATTGAACATACTTTTTATTGCATGTAATGTATATTCATAAAATAATATAAAATCAACATTTTTGTTAATGAAGAGAAACCTTAGAAAACACCCAGCCCCTCATCCCACTATTAAGTGCTTTATGAAATTTGGTCAAAAAGACCATATTATGGATATGTATACAAACGGAACGATATATATGAACCCTATACAGTACTTCAGAACCTGCGAAGACAATGCATTAAGAGGGGATAAATATGAAGGTATCCGGGCACTAAAAAACTACCCAGGAGGTGAGTTTGAAATTAAGGCACTTAATTTTAAAGGTGAATATATTTCATTACAAATTAGAGAAGATTATGAACAGGTATTGGGGAATATTTATAGCCTTTACTCTATTTCCTCGTATCATATTAAAAGACCACTAAAATTTAAAATCAATAATCAAATTTCGAAGTTTGGCGATCATTGCTTATTTATTAAAAACAATCCTGAATTTTTAAAACGTTTAAAAGAAAAACTAAGAGACTTAAATCTAAAATTCCGATATGGCTTTGTAGATTATTATAATAGCAATAAAAAAAATGGAATTATAACGCTATTCCAAAAACCTAATGAGTACAAATATCAAAACGAATTTAGATTCTATATTGAAAGAGAAAGCACACAGCCTTTTGTGATTAGTATTGGTAGTTTAGAAGATATAGCCGCTATATACAATACTGATTTTATGATTTCTAATTTGCAACTTATGAAAGACAATGAAAAACTGCCCAATGCAATTAAAAGGAGAAATATTATTAAAAGATTAAAATCAATAAGGTGATTTTTATAAGGTAGTAATATAGCTCTTTTCTTTTTTAGAAATAAAATCAACATTCAAAGCTTCAGAACTGCTTTTATTGTTTTCAGTTGCTCACTATTTCCTGGTCGTACTAATAGTGTTTCCATTTCAGGATCAGTTTGTTCCAAAGTTACAGCCTTCGAACCAACTGACGACCATGGTCCAACACAATACCCTTCCCGAGAGTTGGCGGTCAGCGACCGACCAAAGGCACATGACAGACCCATTTTTTTCAGAAAACTTTAAACATTTGTCCCTCACAAATAAACACAGAACATTTATTTTTGCTATCGACAAATGCATATTATTCCTATGTTGTTAATGGAAGTAATACATATTTTAGCATTTTAGTAAAGAGTTTTAAACTATTTTGTGATCTTTTAGCATATCATGACCACCGCGGAGCTACTAAAGAAGGTAAGGCGCATTGAGATAAAGACCAAGGGGCTGAGCAATCACATATTTGCAGGGGAATACCATTCTACCTTCAAAGGCAGGGGTATGTCTTTTAGCGAGGTGCGCGAATATGTACCGGGCGATGATGTGAAATTCATAGACTGGAATGTTACCGCACGCTTCTCTCACCCCTTCGTAAAGGTATTTGAAGAGGAGCGCGAACTGGTGGTGATGCTGCTGGTGGATATAAGCACCAGCTCGCTGTTCGGCACAAAAAAGCAACTGAAGCGCGACCTGATAACAGAACTGGGCGCGGTACTCTCTTTCTCGGCCACCACCAATAATGATAAGGTGGGTGTTATATTCTTTAGCGATAAGGTGGAGAAATACATACCCCCTAAAAAAGGGCGCAGCCACATACTGCGCATCATACGCGAACTGATAGCGCTGGAGCCGATACAAGCCGGGGGTACCAACATAGATGTGGCGCTGAAGTTCCTGAACAATGTACTGAAGAAGAAGACCATCACCTTTCTGCTGAGCGATTTTGTGAGCAAGCCTTATGAACAGGGACTGCAACTGGCGGCGCGCAAGCATGATGTGGTGGGTATACATATATATGACCGAAGCGACAAAGAGCTGCCGTCGGCAGGGCTGCTGCAGGTAATGGATGCCGAAAGCGGCCAGGTACGCTGGCTGGATACAGATGATAAAAATGTGCGTAAAGGCTATGCCGAAGCTTTTGAGCATTATCGTAAATACTGCAACAGCGTGTTCAGAAAAAGCGGGGCCTCGCTGCTCACGGTGCGCACAGATGAAGATCATGTAAAAATACTGCAAGGCTATTTTAAAGGAAGGTAAAAACGATAATGAAAGCACCGGCACAAAAGACCTTATTCCTGCTCGTAGCGCTATTGCTTCTGAACGTAGCATGTTTTGCGCAGAACGCGAAAATAACCACGCGGATGGATGCCACACAGATACTTGTGGGCGACCAGGCCCGCCTTTTTGTGGAAGTAAAAATAAACGGCAGGGCAGAGCAATTGATATGGCCTGCGATACCCGATTCTTTTGCCCACCTGGAAGTGCTGGACAAAGGCAAGATAGATACGGTAAAAGATGGCGACAACGTGTCTTACCGCCAGCGGCTGCTGATAACCGGGTTCGACTCCGGTATGTATGTGGTGCCTTCCATAGCATTTACCGTAAAGCCTAAGTTCGATTCCACCTATGTATTGCATACAGACTCCTTCCCGCTGCTGGTGCAGACCGTGGCGGTAGATACCACCAAGGCATTCAAACCCATTAAAGACATTATAAAGGTAAAAGCCTCGTGGCTGGATTACATATGGTATATAGTGGCGGGCGCTGTGTTCATGACGCTGCTTATTTTTGTTGTTTCCTATTTTATACGCAATAAGAAGGTAAAAGCAGCGCCTGTAAACACCACTCCGCCAGAGACACTGCAGCAAAAGACCATACGCCTGCTGGCCGCACTGGAAGAAAAACAACTGTGGCAGCAAGGCAATGTAAAAGAATACTATACCGAACTGACAGATATAGTGCGCAACTATATAGAGCTGCGTTTTAAAACACCAGCAATGGAGCTGACGACAGATGAGCTGCTGTACAAGGTGCGTATACACCGTGAGATGCAGCCATTTGAAGAACAATTGAAAAGTGTACTGCAAACTGCAGATATGGCAAAATTCGCCAAGAGCCAGCCACTACCCGCAGAGCATATGGACGCAATGGAAAAAGCCATAAAATTTGTAGTGGCATCTAAACCACCTTTTAGAAACGAAACCCAACCAACGCAATGATAAGCTACTTTATGGACTGGCAACATTTCAGGTTCGCATACCCGGCATTTTTCGGGTTGCTGTTGCTGGTGCCATTTATGATATGGTGGCAAAGCAGGAGCAAGAAGCGCAATTTCCCGGTAATGCGCCTGACCACACTGGCAGGCATAGAGAAAATAAAACCTACCGGAAAGGTGCGCCTGCGGCCCATGCTTTTTGTGCTGCGCATAATAGCTATCGTAATGCTGACCATAGCGCTGGCACGCCCCCAATCATCGAACGTAACGGAGCGTATAGACAGCGAGGGTATAGACATAGTGATAGGCATAGACGTATCTGGCAGTATGCTGACCGAAGACTTCAAACCCAACCGCGTAGAGGCTGCAAAGGCAGCCGCAGAACGTTTTGTAAGCGACAGACCTACAGACCGCATAGGGCTGGTAATATTCTCTGGAGAAAGCTTTACCCTATGCCCTATTACTATAGACCATAATGTACTGAAAGAACAAATAAGGAGCATAAAAAGCGGCATGCTGATGGATGGCACCTCTATAGGCATGGGGCTGGCAACAGCGGTGGACAGACTGCGCTACTCTAAAGGGAAGAGCAAAGTGATCATATTACTAACAGATGGTGTGAATAATACCGGCCTTATAGACCCCATAACCGCTCTTGAGATAGCTAAGGCATATAAAGTGCGCGTATACACCGTGGGCATAGGCACCCTGGGCGAGGCGCTGATGCCACTACCCAACGGGCAGAAAGCAATGGTACGATCGGACATAGACGAGCCATTGCTGAAAAAAATAGCTACTGAAACAGGGGGTAAGTTTTACCGTGCTACAAACAACAAAGCATTGGCTGATATATACAGCAACATAAACAAGCTGGAAAAAAGCAAGGTAGATATCAGCTCCTTTAAGCATTATACAGAACTGTTCTTCCCTTTTGCAATGATAGCGGTGGTATGCCTGCTGCTGGAAATGCTGCTGCGCTATACTGTATTTAAAAGCATAACGTAAGGTTGAATTATAAGACCACTCGAATACGTAAAGAAAAACAGATCTTTATTAAAAAATACATACTCTATCCGAAAAGGAGCAGTAATATAAGTATATATATTATTGTTTTTGAGTAAGTTCTACTATCACATCAATGGTCTCCCTTATTTGCTGAATGCTTGTAGGTTTTATTAAATATTTATTGGCACCATGTTTATATGAGTATTCGATATCCTCTTTGGCCGAAGAAGTAGTAAGTATAAGGAGGGGAATATTTTTGAACGATGCAGCAGACTTTATTTCTATGAGTACTTCTTTCCCATGTATCTTAGGTAGGTTAAAATCGAGGACTATAATATCAGGTACTTTTTCACAGTTCCGTATATATGTTATGGCAGCACTGCCGTCTTTTGCAATGTCAAGTTCGTAATCTACATTATGTGTCTGCAGGGCATCTTCTAAAAGTTCAACGTCGTCAAGATCGTCTTCGATCAGGAATATTTTCATTTATTGCGGCGATAATAAGATCAGCTAAATTAGTACAAATATCAGGCATTACGTTTTATCCCAATGAAAAAAGATAATATTAATAAAAACAACGGCCCTTCGAGTAAGACACAATATATGGTGGGTATTGGCGCATCAGCAGGTGGGCTGGAAGCTATAAATGAGCTGTTCGATAATATGCCTTCTGCTACCGGTTTTTCATTCGTTGTTGTCCAGCACTTATCGCCAGACCATAAAAGCCTTATGGGTGAACTGCTATCGAAACACACCGATATGCAGGTGATAGAGGCCAAAGAGGCAATGCAGGTGCAGCCAGACCATATATACCTGATACCTACCGGTAAGATAATAACGATAAGGAACGGGCTACTGAAGCTGGAAACAAAGGCCAGGGACCACTCGCCCAATACGGCCATTGATACATTCTTTACATCGCTGGCCACAGACCAGGGTGAGAAGGCCATAGGCATCATACTATCAGGCACAGGTACCGATGGTACAAAAGGCATACAAGCTATTAAAAATGCCGGCGGTACCGTAGTAGTGCAAGACCCGGCAACCGCCCAGTTTGACGACATGCCCAACAGCGGCATTGGCACGGGCTATGCAGACATTATATCTGCACCGGAGACCATACCGCAAGACCTGCTGGAATTTATAGAGGAAGCTCCGCTGCTGCGCTCTTTTAGTGCACTAAGCAACCAGGAAGAAGCTATTTTGCTGGACATACTGGAATTGGTATATAAGAACACTTCTCACGATTTTTCGAATTACAAACGACCCACTATAAATCGTCGCCTTTCCAAAAGAATGGCAGAGCGAAATATAAGATCCCTACATGACTACTACCAATACCTGCTTGGGAATACTGAAGAAATAAGAAAGCTCTGCAAAGAATTTTTGCTGCACGTGACCAAATTTTTCAGAGACCAGGAAGCATTTACCAGCTTAAGACCGGTAATACTAAAAGATATACTGGCCAAGAAAGAAAAAGGCGATACCATAAAAGCCTGGGTGGTAGCATGCAGTACCGGCGAGGAGGCATATTCCATTGCTATGATGTTTGATGAATGCATGGATGAACTAAAAATGTATGATAGTGATGTGAAGATATTTGCCACAGATATAAGTCAGGAGGTAATAGAAACAGCATCGCGCGGATTATATACTGAAGACCAGGTGAGCAGTGTATCGCCTGAAAGACTGAAAAGGTTCTTTGTGAAAGAAGCTGCCGGATACAGGGTGAGCACTGCGCTTCGCAAAATGATAGTATTCGCGAAACACGATGTGACCAGGGACCCCCCATTTAGCAAAATAGACCTGCTCACTTGCAGGAACATGCTGATATACATGAACCCGCTGCTGCAAAAAAACATTTTGCAGAAATTCCATTTTGCGCTGAATGATAATGGTTACCTCTTTCTTGGGTCGAGTGAAAATATAGGCGTACTGAAAGACGTGATGGGAGAAGTGGATAAAAAATGGAAGATATATAAGTGCGTGAGCAAGGTAAAGGTGGCCTACCTGGAATCGTTCTCCAACCCTTCTGAAAAAGTGCTGCATGCGCCAGCCATTGTAGCCAACTCTAAAAATGCACTGAATAACCTCTCTGAAATATTTAAGAATACGCTACTGGAAGAGTATGACTATGCAGGTATCTTTATTGACAGGGATTTTGATGTAAAGCAAGCCATTGGCAATTTTAAGAACTTTATTGACTTCCCTGAAACGACCTTCAATTTTAACCTGCTGAAAATGGTACCACCAGACCTTGCCATAGCCTTGAGCGCTGGTATAAGGAACGCCATAAAGAACAATGAAAGAGTAGTGCAGCGCAATATAAAAGTACAGACAGGAAATACCGAGCGCAATATCACGGCTATCATTAAGCCCTACCTGATACAAAAAAACTACTTGCAGCCCTTTATTTTCATCGTACTGAAGGAAGAGGAATTGGCACAGAAAAGATCAATATCCACCACCTTCACCAAAGAAGAATACACATCGGAAAGAATAGCAGAACTGGAGCAGGAGCTAAAGGACACCAAGGAAAACCTGCAGGCACTGGTAGAGGAGGTGGAGTCTGCGAACGAAGAACTGCAATCGAGCAACGAAGAGATCATATCGAGCAACGAAGAGCTGCAAAGCACTAATGAAGAATTGCAGTCGCTTAACGAAGAACTGCACACGGTAAATGCGGAGCACCAGCTAAAGATAAAGGAGCTGGTAGAGCTGAATGACGACCTGAACAATTATTTCAGGAACACAGATATAGGGCAGATATTGGTAGACAGCAATATGACTATACGTAAATTTACCCCCGCTGCTACTGCCCAGGTGAACCTGATAGCTTCTGATATTGGCCGCTCTATAGTAGATATCTCTACCAATATTGGCAACCTTAATTTTATCAATGATATTAAAAAGGTAATGCAGGACCAGCGACCGGTGGAGAAAGAAATATCGGTTGATAATGACAAGGTATACCTGATGCGCATAGCGCCCTACCTGAAACAAAACAAAACGACAGATGGTGTGGTGATCAACTTTGTGGACATCACAGATGTTAAAAACCTGAACAACCTGATGAGCGCTGTATTCAATAGCGCCACCAGTGGTATAACAGGCATGAAGGCGATAAGGAACGCACAGCACGAAATAACGGATCTTGAATACATAACAGCCAATGATACTGCCCGGCAATTGCTTGGCCTTTCTGCAATAGTAGGCCATACCTATAAAGAACTTTTTGGGGATACAGAACAAGAGACCTTCAAGAAGTATGTGCAGGTAGTAGAAACAGGCGAGCCTACTGCTTTTGAATACTGCAACAACAATACAGACCGCTGGCTGGAGAGCATTGCAATAAAGATGATGGACGGACTGGTAGTGACCCTCAATGACATTAATGATAAAAAAACAGCGAGCGAAAAATTAGCAAAGAATTATGCAGACATGGAGACGCTGAACCATAAACTGGAGCAGTCGAACTTCGACCTGCTGCAATTTGCTTCTGTTGCCTCGCACGACCTGAAAGAACCATTGCGAAAGGTGCAAGCATTTGGCAACCTGCTGAAAGAAAGAACAGCTGGCAAACTTGATAACTTTGAGACCAACTATCTGGATAAGGTAATACGATCATCGAACAGGATGTATGTACTAATAGAGGACATACTAACGCTTTCGCGCCTTTCTAACAACGAAATACAACATGCACAAGTAGACCTGAACAAAGTAGCACGGGAAATACTTGACGACCTGGAGATAAACATAAGAGAAAAAAATGCGAAAGTGACCGTGGGTGAGCTACCTACAGTAAGTGGAGTACCATGACAACTGCACCAGGTATTCCAAAACCTGATAAGCAATGCTATAAAGTTTAATGAGGAATACCCTCTTATCACCATTGCTCAGGAAGACGTTACGCCCGAGCTGGAAAAAGAATATGGTATAAACGGCAAGGACTATTATAGCATTTACATACAGGACAATGGTAATAGGGTTTGATGAGCAGTTCAGCGACAAGATATTCGGTATTTTCCAGCGCCTGGAAAAAACAAATTTCCAGGGGACAGGGATAGGGTTGGCCATTGTGAAAAAAGTAATAGACAACCATAAGGGATTCATCAAGGCCACAAGCACACCGGGAGAGGGAGCTAAGTTCACAATAATATTACCTAAGTAACAGGAGAAGGAAACTACCTGATAGTAGTTATTGCACTTGCGCCAGTAATAGCACCAGCGTTGCCTTTTTGCACAAAAGCAATGACCGCAATATCCTGGGCGTTAAGACCGTCCGGTATACCTAATTTTAGCTCGGCAGCTGATCTGTCATTAAGGGGTATGGTTGTTAGCGAGCGTACCACATTCACGTGTGCTAACACTTTGCCGGAGTTCTCGCCTGCCTTTATACTCGAAGATGCATTTTTCTGCACAATCGCTACCTTTAATTGTTTACCATGCAAATCACCTGAAATATTATAGGAGATAGCTATTGTATGGTCATGAGCCAAGCCGGCCTTTAAACTCACGGAGTTAGCCTCTTTGTTATCAAACTGGGCCTTTATAGCAACATGCAATTTACGAGCATCAGAACCTACAAACTCGGTAGAGCCATTCACTATTATTTGCGGAGTATACACGCTGCTCATATGTAGCGGACCTGCATAATCGTTTTGCCTGGTCGACCATTCACTGTTACTGTATATATCTTTCCAGCCCAGTCGGTTCCAGTAGTCTACATGGTAGGCCAGTATGTATACGCTTTGGCCGGCGTACTCTTTCAATGTGGCTGCCGCCAGTTTATCAGCAGGAGGACAACTGGAACACCCTTCGGATGTAAATAGCTCAAGTAGAGCAAAACCTTTTGCTTGTGCAAAAGATACCTGTGCAGATAACAGTAACATTAAAAATAAGGAGGATGTTCGCACTTGTTTCATCGTAAACCGGATATAAAAGTGAATCTATATTTACGAACCCGTCAACACAACAGACTTTAGGATAATGTTGTTGAGATCATAAAGTTTTGTTGATCAAAGCCGGGTCACGAACACCCCTTTGAACTTAAAGAACTTTACGGTGGCGTTGTATATTGTAGCGTCCACTTTAATGGTATCCTCTATCGCAGTATACACCAATTCAAGCTCCACAGAGGGGTTCTCATTAGGGTTTATGACAGCCAAAAATTTCATTTCACTTGCTTTCATAAGGCGGGTAGGCGCGCCTATTACTTCCTCTAATATTTCTTTTACTATTTGCATCATGCAAACACCGGGTAGTATGGGCTGGTCGGGAAAATGACCCGCGAATATAGGATGCGCTGCATTAAGCTCCAGCGTAGTGCGCACTACGTTACCTTCTATATGCGGAGGGGTAAAATGAAAGAGATCGTTCCGGAGCATTAGCGTTCTATCTTTTTTAATTCTATTGTAAACTTAAAGTTTTTATGCGTGATACCTATGGTATCGGGTATGCCATTGTGGTACTGCTGCATGGTGGCCACCACGATAGGCTTCTTCTTAGATGCTATCTCCATACGTTGCAGGCTATCGCCCGCAGCATTGGTGATATAGCAGAAGGAACCCTTCTTTTGCGGAAATACGTAGTAAAGCAAACCCCCGTCTTTGCGTAAGTAGGCGGTGCTGAAATTGCGACGGCGCATCAGCACCAGGTCAAAGTCTTTTCTCAATGTCTTTATCACTGCCTTTTTGTTCATCTGCTTAATGATATAGTTTACTTTAAATGAACCATCGTGCAGAAATTCGAAATCGAAGAACTTAAGTCCCATCTCGCTGCTGAAGACCATACGCACACTACTATCAGGCATTGTTTTTACCAGCAGCAAGCCGCTGAGGTGGTGGGTGGTCACATTCACCGCGGTGTTGTATAGTGCTACATCGTATGCGGGCCTGAACTTATCCACGCCATGAATATCCCCTGTAGCAGCAGGCAAGTTCTTATACACCGGTGTGCAACCCACAAGGAGCACGATGAGACTACTTAATACTAAACAGCGCATCGGGTATAGCCGTATTTATTTCTTTGTTGGTAAAATGGATGAGCGTGTTATCGCCAGATACTTCCTGCATATTTATACTGGCCACAGAATTGTCTTTTTTATCAATGGTGATATTAATGGTCTTGAACAAGCCTTTTATCAACTTGCTCACTGGTGTCATCTCAATAAGATAAGTGCCCTTGCCTTCAAATACCCTGGTCTTAAAATCAGGGTTACTGAGCACTGTACCCTGCACACAATCGAGCATTATTTTGTTTATCTGCTGGAATAGTTTGTTCGACTTGGTAGAGATCTTATTTTCCTTCTGCTCATCCTTAATAAATACGTTATCGTTATTGATGATCATAAGGTACTTATAGGGATGCTCATATTCCATACGCACCATGTTGTTCTTCTTGAACCAGAATTTACCTTTCGATACTATCTTTTCAGCCAGCATGTCCAGGTTCTTTTCCTGTGTAAAGTCGCTTTTAATGGTAGATGTTTTTAACGCAGTTGCGGTGAACTGCGTTTTGAATTTTTGCAGATCGGTAAGTGGTGTATATCCTGCATATTGTGCCTGTGCTGCCACACTGGCCATCATTACCAATAGCACTAAAATTATTCTACGCATAAGCTTGTATGTTTAAAAGCTGATCGACACGCACTATTTTGTAGCCATTGTCCTTTACGTGTTTTAGGAACGCAGGTAGTACGGCAAGTGTAGTGGTGCTGGTATCGTGAAACAGGAAAATTGCTCCAGGCTTTAGTTTGTTATTTATTTTTTCGAGTAATTGGTCTCGGTCCTTTATCACCGTATCCATAGAGCGTACACTCCAGCCAACGGGTGTATAGTGGCCGACAATAATGGCTTTCTTTAAGTTAGGGTTGGTAACGCCATATGGTGGCCTGAATAATTTTGGCTGAATGCCCAGCACCCTATTGGTCTCTTCATCCATTTGCCGCAGGTCAGCCAGCATTTTAGCGGAGCCATACATATCGAACCAGAAATGGTGCGAAAAGCTGTGGTTGCCTATAAGGTGCCCTTCTTCGTATAGCTGTCTCAATATGTGCTCATTACCTGCGATACGGCTACCTATGCAGAAGAAAGCTGCTTTTATATTGTGCTCTTTAAGGACCTGCAATATAGATGTAGTAGCAGACGCTGGTCCATCATCAAAAGTAATAGCGATCTCTTTTTCATTGGTCTTTGCAGCGCATACTATAGGTATAAAAAAGTTGGAACCCACATAGTAGCAACCGTAAAAAAGGATGAGTGAATAGGCAAGCACCAGGGCAGCATATACGTACCATGGTACACCCCACAACACATCGGCCACTATGGCGAACAGCAACATCGCCACAGCAATAAGTGTGGTGCTGCCAAACCTTAACATACAGATAGTAGCATTAAAGAATGGTTCACGTTTTGATAGTGGTTATAAACAAGTACCCGGTTTATTTGCGCCGGGGCTACCACGGTTTTACTTACTACTTCTGGTACTACCTGTTGCTTTAATATGTTGGCCGCCAGCCACATTGCGAATGCAGTTGATGTTGGGTATTCCCCACAGAGATGCTTGTAGTTGACACAATTAGTATTGCTGAATATGCCGCGTTGCAATTGCGTATACACCTCATCGTTCTTTGCATCTCCGTTGCGGCCTGTTATTACCAGGTCTATATCGTTTATGCTTATGTTGTTCGTTGCCAGGAAAAATGCTATTCTTTCTGCCATAGCATCTATACCATCGGGTTTGTAAAATGTATCTATTGCATTCAGTTTCGCGTAGTCGTTGCCCGATGGTTTATTGCCGAGCAGGAAAAATGCAGCGCCTTCACCACCAATGGTACCCTTAGTTTCGGTATCGAATAGTTGCAGGTTACTTTCTACTTCATTTCTATACAGGCCGAAGCGGCTGAGTATATTATGGCTTATATCGGTCACCTCATCTACACCGCCTACCAGCACATTATTTACTTCGTTCTCTTCTAGTAGCATAATGGCATCGAGCAACGCGCTTTCGAATGAACCACCCGTGTGTGCGAACGCATTGTTGTAGTTATTGCACTGCAACAAGAGTCCTATTTGTGCACCTATGGTGTTGTGGGTAGACTGTATGAAAGCTGTGGGTGTGAACACTTCCTCGTCAGACTCTACCAGTTTGGTGAGGAAGGTGCCTGTATCTTCCAGGCAGCCATATGCGGTGCCGGTAATTATAGCATCCGGCATTGATACGCTTGCGTCCTTAAGGCATTGCATAGCAGCAGCTACTCCCATCTTTATGATGTGGCTCATACGGCGTATGAGCTTTGGGTCTATGATCTGTTTATAGGCAGGCTCTATTGCATTCAGCCGGTTGCCTGTATGCGTTTCTTGTTCCATAAGGAATGGAACGGTGCCAAATGTGTTCTGTGGGGAGATATTGCCGGTGCCTTGTATGTACATCTTCATCTTATAGCTTTGAAAAGATAAGGGATGAACAATTACCTCCAAAGCCAAAAGAGTTGGACATCACATGTCGCACACCAGCGCCTTTTATCACTTTGGCCTCGGGCACAAATGGCAGACCGACCATTGGTGTTTGCAGCCGCAGGTTAGGGTAAATGATATCGTGCGTAATAGACAATACGGAGAATACCGCCTCTACCCCAGCACTGGCGCCCAGCGTGTGGCCGGTAAAAGATTTGGTAGAACTCATTTTAGGATAGGGTGCCTGGAACAACCTGTTGATAGCAGTACCTTCTGAGATATCATTGTTCTGCGTGCCGGTGCCGTGCAGGTTGATGTAATCGATATCCTTCGGCAGCAATCCACTTTTTTTAAGGGCACCTTCCATAGCAAGGAAGTTACCCTGACCGTTTGGTGATGATGCCGTTTGGTGATACGCATCGTTGGCGTTGCAATAGCCACTGAGGGTGCAATAAGGCTGGCTGCTCAGCGTAGCTGCTACTTTTTCTGATACCAGCACCACATAGGCCTGCGCCCTCACCCAGGTTTAGGCCATTCCTGTTCTCATCAAATGGTTTGCACAGCTGGCTATCCAATATCATAAGGGTATTAAAACCGTTGAGGGTAAATTTTTGTGAGCGCATCTGTGCCGCCTGCTATCACTACATCGAGCCGTCCACTTTTTATGAGCCGTGCGCCCAGCATAATGGCATTTGCCGATGAAGAGCAGGCAGTGCTAATAGTGGTGATGTGGTCTTTTATACCCAGCTTATCGGCTACCAACTCGGTAACGTTGCCAGATTGATGATGTACCACTTCCCTCAGTTTTCCCCTTCGCGGGTCAATAACAAAGTCTGAAAAGAAGTGTTCGCTTTTATCCATGCCGCCTACTGTGTTGGCAGATATGAAGCCTGTGCGCAGAGATGCTAAATTGGAGATACCCGCATCATCCAGCGCTTCTTTTGCAGCTACTGCACTCAGCAGTGCTGTGCGGCTTATGTGGGCTGGCAGTCCAGCCAGTTGGGCAAGTGCGGTATTATCCAGCTTCACTTCACCAACGGGCAGTTTATCCCGGTAGTTAGTATCCAGGTAGGTAATAGGGCCTATACCTGCTTCACCATTTTCCAAGGCACTAAGGCATGTTGCGGTATTGGTCCCAATGGCCGAAATAACACCAATGCCGGCTATGTATACACGCTCTCCCATTACCTATTCGTTTATTGCTTGTGGGCAGTAATATATTCAGCCATTGTCCTGATGGAACGAAACACTTTAGGCCCGTCCTCAGCATTAGAGATCTTGATCTTATATTTTTCCTGCATTATAGCTATCAGTTCCAGTGCATCTATAGAATCTAAACCCAGTCCATCGCCAAAAAGCGGTTGGTCATCGCCTATATCACCCGGCGTCAGGTCTTGCAAATTTAACTGGTCGATGATCTGTTTTTTCAGATCAAGCATTAATGTATCCATCTCTTCTGGTTAACCGGTGTTTCTTAGGTATTTATTATCTTATGTTACGCCGGCGTATTCAGCCTTTCATCGAGCGAGATGATACGTGTTAACTTTTGCAGGGCTGTATCGTGATACTTGACGTAAGGATTTTCGAGGTCCCACACATAACCTGCCAATACTGAGCATATCATCTGTTTGATCTCGTATACCGACTTGTCAGCAAAAAATATGGTGTCCAATGTGCCATCGTACCAAGCATTCACATACGACTTAAATACGTTCACGCCCTGCATCACCGGCTCCATGTATTCCTTTTCCCAGTCTATATCTTCACCTTTCAGTTTACGTATCACCAGGTGTGCAGCATTTTGGCTGGATACCGTGGCCAGTGTGACACCGGAAGAAAATATAGGATCCAGGAATTCTGTTACATTACCTGTAAGTACAAAACCTTCTCCATAAAATTTATCAGTAGTAGAAGACCAGGACTGCAGCGTGCGTGGGGCAAAAGCAAACTCCGCATCTTTCATCCGTTCGCTTATGTAAGGCTCTGCTGCCATAAGGCTGCGCAATATCTCTTCGTCCGTGCCTTCATACTGTTCAAAGAAATCTGGTTTACCTACAAAACCTACAGAAGTAACACCATTTGAGAATGGTATTATCCACACCCATATGCCGGGCTGGTGCACTACTATGGTAATGCGGTTGGGCTCATCGTCCATAGAGCGTTTAGTATCTACCACGTGGGTGAACAATGCCTTGCGCGGTGGTAGTGTAGACGGTTTATCAAGGTTGAACAGACGGGGTATTACCCGGCCGTAGCCACTACCATCTATAATGAACTTTGCTGCTACCTGGTATGCCTCACCATTAGCATTCTCTATAGTGGTGATGGAAGAGGAGCCATTGAACACTATATTGGTGACCGTATGTTGGTAGCAAACAGGCACGCCCATTTTTTCTACAGTATCGGCAAGTACCTTATCAAATTCTGCACGTGGCACTTGCCAGGTCCAGTTCCAGCCCTGGGTGAACTGGTCTGCAAAGAAATAGTCGCACACCTTGCCATCCTTCACGAATTTTGCCCCAAATTTTTCCTGGAACCCTCTTTCTTTTACAGCGTCCACAAATCCCGCTTCTGTTAGTGCCTCCATACACCGGGGCAGCAAGCTCTCGCCTATCACAAAGCGGGGAAACAACTGCTTCTCCACGATCTTCACTTTGTAGCCAGCTTTGTTCACAATAGAAGCCGCTACAGTGCCAGCAGGCCCTGCGCCAATAACGAGTACATCAACTTGTTCAACGTTCATTCCTAAGGTTTAAGGAAGTTATTTAATAATGTTCAATATTCACTATACCAATTCGTGCTTCCTTTTCCACTCTTCAATAAATGGAGGGTTTGTCAACTGGAGTACCAGTGTATCGCGATCCAAAAACACCTGCATGCTTGTGCCATTCACCACCATTTCGCCGGTGGCGGCATTCAGCAGGCGATAATTAAAATTCATTTTAGCAGCGCTGCAGGGTACGTATTCTGTCTCAATGATCACCCTGTCGCCATATTTTAAGAACCTCCTATAGTCGCAATTGATATTTACTATTGGCGCTACGAAATTGTTGTTATAACAGGTAAGATAATCTATACCAAATGCTTTACCAAATGCTTCCCTGCCATCTTCAAAGTACCGCACATAGTGCCCGTGCCATACTATACTCAACGAATCTACCTCGCTAAACTTTACATCTATTTCTGTCGTGTGTTTTAAGGTTCTTTGCAACGTATTTTACTTTTATGATCTTTACTTGTCTCGGCCATTTACTTTAAAGATCTGACCCCATGTGCTTCATGATGTTCAAAAATGCTTTGGCCCAATAGTTCCTAAAACCGCAGCCATCTGATATTATGACTGCTTTAGTTTATTAGGATCGATAATAAATACCTTCATCTGGCACTGAGCTATTACCTCACCATTGCACATTGTTTTGGCCAATACCAGGCTCACGTCAAATATCTGGTTCTCTATCACTACTTCCGTTTCTAGCACATCACCTATTGCCGGTAGTGCGAAAACTTCCAGGTTCTTTATGGCACCTATGTAGCCAAGCATTACCGGTACGCCCGCCCGCCGGGCAGTATTACCGGCGCCTGCGGCAGCGGTCTGTGCTATGTTCTCTACCAGGCCACATTCAGCCAGCGTGCCGTTCTCCACTAAAATGTTGTCTGATGCTACCCGGAACCTTGTTCTGCTGCTCCTGTCGTCAGAGTACAGCAATTCGTCCACCATTACAAATGGGGGGCGTTGCGGGATAAGGGACAAGATTCCTTCAGTTCCGGTCATAGTGATCATTCTGTTGACAAGATATAAAAATGGAGCGCTACACTATACCTAAGTTATCTTCGTGTAGTTATACCAACTCCGGCGCGTTCACCCGGTGCTCTACGTAAGTATAAAAATCCTGGAATGTAGTGATACCTACAAAATCTTCAGGTTTTACTTTAAAGTTGAAATTGCTTTCTATGACCACTACCAGGTCTATATAGTCCAGGCTATCCAGTTCCAGGGTATCTTTCAGGTTAGCCTCAGGTGTTATTTTGGTTACATCTATCTCAAACTCTTCCGCTAAAAACTCGTTCGTTTTCTCAATGATCTCTGATAGTTCCATAATTATTGATTATATCTTTATTTCTTAAGGGTTAAATATGAGGTTCTTAGGTGCGTAAAAATACAAGATCTACTTTATTTTATTGCCAAAAATCGTAATAATTATACCATTGCTCCGGGTACTGCCTCACTTTGCTTTCCATCTCTGTTATATAGTCGTTAAGTATCTGCTGGGTCACCACATCTTTGGGCAATGATGAATAATCTTTGAGGGGCGTAGCAAAAAAATGGTAGTGCGTGCTGCTCTCCTTCATAGCAAAAACAAAAGATACCGGCACCTTGAACTTGGCTGCCAGAATGAAAGGCCCTAACGGGAACTTAGCATCATGCCCCAGGAAATTGCCAGTAATGGTCTTATTGCCAGCCACGAACCGGTCTGCATGCATACACACAAATTCGTTGTTCTGCAGGGCAGCATTTATTTTAAAAATGTGCGAGGTATCATTTTTTATGACGATCACATTCACACTGCGCTTGCCCGTCACAGAATCGAGGTATTCTTTTATTTGTTGCTGCTCTCCATCGTACATCACAATATTTATAGGTGCACCAAGGCGTTTTAGTAAGTGGCCGGCTATTTCCCAGTTGCCAATATGGGCACTAAGGAGTAAGCCGCCTTTTTGCAGCTCCACCATTTTCAACAGGTGCTCTTCGCCATCAAAGTTAAAAGTGAATTTGTTCCTGATGCTCGACATCATCACTACTTTGTCTATAAGGGTTTGGCCGAACAAGTAGTAATTCTGTACGAGTTTCAGCAGCGATGTACCCTTACTGTAGCCCAGTTTGTGGAAAAAATGAAGAACACTTTTGGTGGATCTGTAGGAGAACAGCACATAATAAAATGTCACGAACCTAAGCACAACATAGGCAGGCATTACCCCACCCACCTTCAAAACAGTGACAAAGAACCGAAAGCCCCAGGCAGGGCCTTTAGATCTACCTTCCCATGCAGGCATTATACCAGTTGGTTTACGTTCACCCGTGTATCTACATACGTGTAAAAATCCTGGAATGTTACTATTCCTACAAAATCTTCAGGCTTCACTTTGAAATTGAAATTGCTTTCTATCACCACCACCAGGTCTATATAGTCCAGGCTGTCCAGCTCCAGGGTATCCTTCAGGTTGGCCTCAGGAGTTATTTTTGTTACGTCGATCTCAAACTCTTCTGCTAAGAATTCGTTTGTTTTTTCAATGATCTCTGAAAGTTGCATAACTAAAGTTTATCGGTATTTTTTTACGATCAAAGATGAGTTGGTACCGCCAAAACCAAAAGAGTTAGACAGGAAAATATCCATATCCTTTTCAATGGTCTTTGTAGCAATGTTCAGCTTGGCAGAGTCTTCATCAGGGTTCTCGAAATTGATATTAGGGGCAATAAAAGAGTTTTGCATCATGAGCATAGAGTACACTATCTCACTGGCGCCGGCCATCCAGCACTCATGGCCCGTCATAGACTTGGTAGAGCTAACATGGGGCCTGTGCTGGCCAAACACTTCATTTATAGCCTTGGCCTCGCTGGCATCGCCAGCGGGGGTAGATGTGGCGTGTGCATTTATATAATCGATATCGGCAGCCATAAGTCCGGCATCTTTCAGCGACATTTTTAATGACCTGATAGGCCCATCGACCGTAGGGTTGGATATGTGACCGCCATTGGAGGAGAAACCATAACCTATTACTTCGCCCAATATTGGCGCACCTCTTTTCAGGGCGCTCTCCAGGCTTTCCAGTATCACAGTTGCTGCGCCACCGCTGGGCACAAGGCCATCGCGGTCTCGGTCAAACGGCTTAGAGGCTTTTGCCGGCTCGGCTTCCATTATCGAAAAGGCAGACAAAGCATCGAAGCTGCCCATGGAATAATGGTTGAGCTCTTGTGCGCCACCGCAAATAACACAGTCTTGTACACCCGTCCTTATAAAATTATAGCCCAGTCCTATGGCATGAGAGCCACTGGCGCAAGCTGCGCTTACTGTAAAATTGATGCCCCTGAGCTTGAATATGGTAGCCAGGTTCATAGTAACGGTAGAGTTCATGGTCTGGAATACTGCACCTGAACCCACCAACATAGTATCTTTCTTCTTACGGATGATGTCAGTACATTCTATTACCGGCTTTGCAGAGCTGTCATTACCATATAATATACCTACCTCGGTCTCATTAATGTAGTCTGCATCTATACGGGCATTGGCCAGCGCCTCCAGGGTAGCCAGGTAGGCATATTCTCCCTGCTCGGGTAGCATGATACGTGAGCGTCTGTCCAGCAAGGGTTTCAAATTGGGAACTTCCACAGTCCCGGTCAATCCCGAGCGGTAGCCAAACTCTTTGCGCATTGGCTCAAATATTATCCCCGACCTCCCATTAAAAAGAGAATCCGTTACAGCAGCCAGGTCTTGTCCAATACAGGAATAGATACCTATCCCTGTTATCACAACTCTATTCATATCTTAATATATAGACCAATACACATTTGAGGAAGGGCATAAAATTAGTAAAAATATTTAATGCCGAAAATCACACGCTTTTATATATTTAAATTTTATTATGTGGTTAAGAATATAATCCACCATTCACAGAAAGCACTTCGGCAGTGATATAGCTGGCCTCGGGCGATGCTAAGAATGCTACTGCGTGGGCCACTTCCTCTGGCTGCCCGAAACGTTTTACCGGTATCAGCGCTTTGAAGTCTTTTTCGTCCAGGCCTTCGGTCATGTCTGTTTTTATAAAGCCTGGGGCTACAGCATTTACCGTAATACCACGCCTGCCCACTTCCTGTGCCAGTGCCTTGGTGGCGCCAATAACACCTGCCTTGGCTGCAGAGTAGTTCACCTGGCCGGGCAAACCCTTTAGTCCTGACAAGGATACCACATTCACTATCCTACCATATTTGCGTACCAGCATATCGTTTATCACCAGGCGGGTCACATAGAAGAAGCCATCCAGGTTGGTCCTTATCACGCTATCCCACTGCTCATCCTTCATCCACATCAGCAGTCCATCGTCCTTTATGCCTGCATTGTTCACCAGTATTTCTATATATCTTTCCTTGCTGGCCTCTATCCACGTACCCAATATTTGTTGTATGTCTTCTTTGTTGGATACGTCAAATCTCATCAATTCTCCATCGCCGCCGTTCTCTTTTATATGTGCCAAGGTCTTATTGGCCTCAACCTTATTGCCCTTGTAGTTTACCAGCACGTAGTAGCCCTGGGCAGCCAGCTTGTAGCATATGGCCCGGCCTATACCCCGCGATCCGCCTGTTATTAATGCACACTTCATTTTGTATATTTTTATATCGTTGTTGTTCCTTGTTGCTTATAACCGGGTAGGGTCGCACTTCTCAAAGTACTTCCTGATATTGTCCATATCTTTATACTTAGGCATATCCTCCACAAACTTTGGGAATATATTGCGTAGATCTGTATAAACAGCTTTGGTATTAGGAGATAATCTATCCACGCAATTGAGGTGGTCTATGGCCTGCAGCACCGTCATCATTTGTATGGCCAGCACCTCGAACGTATTGTCTATCACCTTCTTAGTGAGCAGCGCTGCGTTGCAGCCCATACTTACTATATCCTGGTTGTCATTATTATTAGGTATGCTGTGCACATACATAGGGAACGACAGCGTTTGGTTCTCAGCCACTGTAGATGTAGCGGTGAACTGCATGCCCTGCATACCAAAGTTGAAGCCCAGCACGCCCAGGTTCACAAATGGAGGAAATTTCTGGTTCAGCTTATCGTTCAGCAAGTAGTTGAGCTGGCGTTCAGATAGCATAGATAGTTTGGTTACTGCTATCTTCAGCTTATCCATGGCGAGCGACACATAGTCGCCATGGAAATTACCGCCGTGGAAAATGTTATTATTAACATGGTCTATTATGGGGTTGTCATTGGCAGAGTTCAATTCGTTCACTACTACCTGCTCGCTTTCAAAAATGGTATCGTATATAGGGCCCAGTATCTGGGTCACACAACGGAGCGAGTAGTACTCCTGCACCTTGTCCACGAACACTTCCTGGTTCAGGTTCTCTGGGTTGTACAGGTGTTCACTGCGGTCGCGTATCATTTTGCTGTCCTGCAGTATATCGCGCAGTATGGCCGCAACCTTGTTCTGGCCCTTGTGGTGCTTCACAATGTTGAGCTCGTAGGAGTAATGGTCGTCAAATGCTTCAACGATCTCGTTTATCATGGCCGATAGCATGATGGACCATTCCAACAATTTCCGGGCTTGGATGATGTTTACCAGCCCTACACCCGTCATGGCAGACGTACCGTTTATAATGGCCAGCCCTTCGCGGATGTGTATGGACAATGGCTTGATACCAAGGCGCTCAAAAACATCGGCGGTCGGGTGCACGTTCCCTTCATATATCACTTCGCCCTCCCCTATCAGCACAAGCGCCAAGTGAGCCAGCTGCACCAGGTCGCCACTCGCGCCTACTCCGCCATGCTCGTATATGCATGGGGTCACATCTTTATTGATCAACGTGGTAAGCAACTCTATTACCTCAGTATGCACACCTGAATATGCCTGCATAAAACTATTGAGCCGGGCTATCATCAATGCCTTTACCAGCATGGGCGCCATGCGGTTGCCACCGCCCGATGAGTGACTGCGTATGAGGTTATATTGCAGCTGTAGCAGGTTCTCTTCACTTACCTTGTATTGCGCCATAGGCCCAAAACCGGTATTGATACCATATATGAGTTTATTGGACGAGAAGCCTTGCAGAAATTTATAGCTTTCGTTCACCTTTTCAACCGCCGCATTATCCAGGACCAGTTCTTCGTTGTTAAAAAGTAATTTAGAGACATCGTTGATAGTTAATTCTTTCCCACCCAACTGTACCATTAAAGTATATTATAAATATTCAAAAAATATGGAATAAAAAATGAAATATGTTAAACGAAATGCCCGAAAATAGGATAAATATTTTGGATTTATAGTGTAGCATATACCGAGCATCTGCCCGGCATCTGCTACACTATGTATTTATTGGAATATTATTTCATGAGGTCTGTATAAATAAAAACCTTACCGCCTGTCACCGTATTTTGAGTTTGTACGTTATGGTATTTTTTTATATCATTTTGTTGTGCGTCCATTCATCATCGGGAGCCCAGCTATATAACATGGCTGTTCTGCCCTTGAATGCTTGTGCCAAAGAATCGTAATTGGTATTCCAATGGAGAAAGGTTGCATTGGCCTGCGCTTGCCATTCTTTTTTGTTAGGGTGTATGGTGGTGTAGTATATATAAGCAGGCATAGCCAGGTTATGTACCAATAGGTGATCACCAGTAATTTGTTCTTTTTTCAGGTAGTTGAGACTTTCTGTTATTTGCTCATTATCATACCGTTTATAAAAGAGGTCAAGAGTGTTAGAAAGGTAAAAACAAATACAGGCAACTATGACCAATATAGCTTTTACTGCTACGAACTTTACCTGCAAAAGTTGCTGAAACCCAACAGCGATAATGATGAGCAAAAGAGGGAAGATGAATATGATAAGCCTGGGCGTAAGTGCATATTGATTGATGGAAGCAGCTAAAACAAGGCATGCTATAGGCACAGATACCAATATAGCCTTAGCTGTGTGCTTGCGGAAAAGAACTACCCAGCCAACTACAAGGCACATTATGTGAAAGAACTCAGGAATGGTCCACTTGCCGCCCATTGCCGATAGTGCTTTTACAAACACATCAGCGTTATGGTCCAGCTTAGCCATACTTGTGGGTAACAGGTACAGGAAAAAATCTTTGTGGCAATTTTGTAAATAATCAGAATTGATCTGGGGTTTTAAAATGAGGAAATAATATAGGCAAAATTGGCCCAGCCATATCAAGGCCACGCCCACAAGGGCCGGGAGTTTAGTATATAACTTCTGTCTCAGTGCAATATAAGCATAGTATGCACCTACGCCTGCCAGCATAAAAACACCGGGCATAGATAGCCATATAGTTACTGAACCCAGCAGCGCCCACAGTGCAACAAATTTTATATTGGTGTTGTTTTCAAAGCTGATCTTTAATGCAGCAATCAAAAGCAGAAGTACCACCATCGCATCGCACATATATTGCTTTAGCTCTGCTGAATACCGGATATAGATGAACCCTGTAGCCATGATAATAAGCGGATACCATGCTACAGTGTAAGAACAATACTTTTTTAATGTTACATACATTAGCCATAAAGTAGCTATACCACACACCAGCGAGAATAGCCGGTAACTATATTCACCATAACCCAAAAGGAGTGTAAAACATTTAATGATCCATAAGAACAGTGGGGGTGCATATTGTTCGTAACTCAGCGGTAGGCAAAGGGCGCTAAAACTGCGCTCATATATATTGCGTGCCACATTTGCCTCGTCTATGAATAGGCTTCGGTCTTGAAAATAAAAGACCAACCGCAACGTTATGCCTAATAAAATAATAACAATAGATAGCGTGCGTAGCCTTTTTTCAGTAAAAAGAACTTGAGGGTTTGTTTTCATAAGGATATCAGGACGATAAATATAGTAAATAGGTTTTATGGTTGCGTATCACACAATGAAAGGTCGGTTTTTCATTATTAATATTCTCAAATTATTGACCATATCTCCCCTATAAATTATAAATTTGCACTTCCTTAAACAAACCCGTATTATTATTTTTCATGTATCCGCAAGTTATGAATGAAGAGACGTGTGGCGTCATGTTCAACGAGTTGAAGGTATGCGTCATCATTCCTACCTATAATAATAGTGGTACACTGGCGGGTGTAATAGAAGATGTAAGTAAATATACCCACCAGATAATAGTGGTAAATGATGGCTCTACGGATAATACTGAATCCATTATCGATTCGTTCTCCAACCTGCAAAAAGTCAGTTATGCAACTAACGTTGGCAAGGGCTGGGCGCTTCGCCAGGCATTCAAATATGCTATGGAGAAAGGATACAAGTATGCTATCACTATAGATTCTGACGGTCAGCACTTTGTTAAGGATATACCGCTATTTATAAATAAACTGGAGACCGAACCCGATGCCATGATCATTGGTTCGCGCAATATGGACCAGGCGTCCATACCAGGCAAGAGCAGTTTCGGGCACAAATTCTCCAACTTCTGGTTCAAGGTAGAAACAGGAATATATTGCCCTGATACCCAATCAGGTTTCAGGCTATACCCCTTATACCTGCTGAAAGGCATGCGTTTCTACACCTGGAAATATGAATTTGAGATAGAGGTAATAGTGCGCGCAGCCTGGAAAGGAATAAAGATGGATTCGGTGCCGGTAACTGTTTACTATGCGCCAAAAGAAACCCGCATCTCTCACTTCAGGCCATTCCAGGATTTTAGCCGCGTGAGTGTGTTAAATACTTTCCTGGTCGTCATTGCTTTCGCATACATCAAGCCACGCGACTTTATAAAAGCACTCTTTAAAAAAAAAAGTCGCCAGCAACTGATAGACCAGCTGTACGACCCTAACCAGAGCGACCAGATGAAGGCCGCATCGGTAGCGTTCGGGGTGTTTACAGGTATCATCCCATTATGGGGCTTCCAGTTGATGATAGCTATTTTCTTTGCGGTACTGCTTAAAATGAATAAAGCGTTAGTGGTGGTGTTCGCCAACATCAGCATACCCCCTATGATACCGCTTATCATCTTCCTGAGCTACAAGGCCGGGGGATACTGGATGGGCAGCAGGAGCACGCACATAGCGCTAAGCCGCAACATATCGCTATCCACCATACACCAGCACCTGGAGCAATATATTTATGGCAGCATTACCCTTGCATTTGTTGCGGCCATAGCGTTTGGTTTGGCGACCTTTACAATGCTTAAACTATTCAGAAAGAACCAAACCCTACAACATAAGCTAACCGGCACATGGAAAAAGGCCTTATAAGTATATATCATTTTTTCGCGAAGAACAAGCTGATCTTTTTTGTTTCCTTCATTGCCTCCTTTCTTTTCCTCGGCTATTTTTCGAGCCGGGTAAAGTTTGAAGAAGACATATCGAAAGTAATACCCAAGGACAGGAAGATAGAGAAGCTGAACGAGGTGTTCCAGAACTCAAAGTTCATAGACAAGCTGGTAGTGATGGTATCGCTGAGGGACAGCACCGCGCAGCGGCCCGATAGTCTTGTAGCTTTTGCAGATGAATTTGCTACACAAGTGCAAGACAAGGCGCAACTGGCGCCGTACATAAAAAAAGTAAATTTTAAGGTAGATGATGAGCTGATAATGAAGCTGTTTGGCGCCATAAGCCAGCGCCTGCCTATATACCTTACCGAAAAGGACTACCAGAGCATTGACAGTCTTATAGCTCCTGAAAAGGTGAAACAAACCCTGCAATACGATTACCGCACGTTATCATCGCCAGCGGGATTTGCATTGAAGACGGTGATCAGTAATGACCCTGTAGGCATCTCCTTTATAGGGCTAAAGAAACTACAGCAGCTGCAGTACGATAAGAACTTTGAGCTGTACGATAGCTATGTGATGACCAAGGACCATAAGACCTTGCTCATGTTCATCACCCCAGCCTACCCACCCAACAACACAGGGAAGAATGTGGTATTACTTAAGGGGCTCGATAGTATCATCCATAATCTCAGTGCCAATACATTTAAAGGTACCACAGCAAGCTACTTTGGCTCCGCTGCTGTTTTTGCCGGCAACGCAGGGCAACTGCGCACCGATACTTTATTAACACAAGGTATCACCGTACTGGTACTGGTCGTTTTCTTAGGGTTGTACTTCCGCAAAAAGAGTGCGCCCATTGTTATTTTGATACCGGTATTGTTCGGGTCATTGTTCGCGCTTACGCTCATCTATTTCATAAAGGGCAGTATCTCGGTAATAGCGTTAGGCACGGGCTCTGTGGTGCTGGGTATAGCGGTCAATTATTCACTGCATGTTTTCAACCACTATCGCCATACCAAAAGTGTGGAGCAGGTGCTCAAGGATCTGGTACTGCCACTTACTGTGGGCAGCTTTACCACTATTGGCGGTTTCCTATGCCTGGAATTCGTGGCGTCTGAAATGCTGAAAGACCTGGGGCTTTTCGCGGCCTTTAGCTTGATAGGTGCATCATTTTGCTCGCTGGTATTCCTGCCGCAATTCATAGCATCGCGCAAGGAGCAGGCTAATCACACTATGACCCAGTTCTCCTGGATAGAGAAAGTGGCTTCCTACACCCTGGAGTTCAATAAGTACATCATAATAGGTATCGTGTTGCTCACTATCGCATTCAGCTTTACGGCCAACAATGTGAAGTTCGAGTTTGACATGAATGCCATGAACTACATGCCGCCGCGTTTAAAAGCAGCGGAGGCCAAGCTGAACAAGATCAATAAATATGCGCTGCAAAGTGTATACCTCGTATCGGAAGGCAAAACACTTAACGAGGCGCTGGTGAACAATGAAAAACTGGCCGGAGCTATCGAGAAGCTGAAAGAGAAAAATATTGTCATCAACTACTCTGGTGTTTCGTCATTCATCATTTCAGACTCGCTGC